>CAZSJW010000005.1:0-82323 GCA_964607285.1 uncultured Pseudomonadales bacterium | reverse complement strand
CCCAAGGACTCATTCCTCTTGATACCCCGCTGGCTCTGCCGCGGGGAAATTCATTCAGAAATATCCTACTGAGACATTTTTATTGGCAAAATCTGTTGAATTTATTTTGAAAGAAGATGGAAAGCTCGAAGAAGTTAGAGAATTACTTGAAAATGAGTGCGGAAATTTAGGTTAATGATAAAACTTGTTGTATTTGAGAGGATATAAGCCAGGTTCTAACTTGGTACACACACCTCCGCAACAATAGAAAAGTTCTGATAGACCCTTCTAATACACATGAATGGATTGGTGGTGCTTGCTAAATTTCCTTGAGTTGAACTTTTTTCATTTTAACAGCCTGGAGAGTATTTGATACCTCTTTATTTCTGGTCTTCCAGAGAAGTCTCGCGTAGGTATAAATACAAAGGTAATCCAAACGAAACGCCAACCGTTAGAGTTCCCAATACTGTAAATTGCCAAAACCGTACTTTGATTTTTTGTTGGTCGTACCTCATAAATGCAAACAATGCTAGTGCTGAAATGACCACATCAAATACAAAGAATCTGCTGATGTGATTTATCATCATCTGGCTATACAAAAGTTGCAGATTTAGTCCATTATCTATAATAAATGGAATAAATTGAGAATACGGAAGCACGAGTCCAAGAAACGTAAGAAGAAGAAAGACACTCTTTTTATTCATGCTTTCATTATAAGATAAATTTGACTTTCCATGTATGCAGCTTCCTGATTTACAAATGTAAAAGAATGAGTTTATTGCATAGTCAAAATGTGTCGAAAAAGATAAGAATATTCTTCTGCTAAAGAATTAGCTAGAGTCCATAGTATTTTAAAAGAACTAAAGATTGAGAATGAGGTATCAATTGTATTGATTGAAGCCAGAACTGATAATAAAGTTTCAGCTTCTAAGGCAACCAGTAGCTAATCTCTAGTTTCGAAACAATATCAAATAGTATTATCATTGCGTGAGACACTCTATTTTTTATAGTGTACTACTTGCCCCGATTTAGCTAGAATTACCCTGGAAGCATGATTCTTGAATGGGGCAGTTATAACGACACACTGGTTCCAGACCCAAGTGCTCCGCAACGTGGGATAGTCAGATAAATGATTATCCTTTTTGACTGATTCAAGGCTCTTTTCTTTAAGTTCGAATGTTATTTTCTTGTATTCCTCAGAATTTTTTAGTTCTTTTAAGGCCATAAACGGCTTTAGCTGGTCTACCCATACTTTTTTGTCATGCAAGAAAATGTTCGAACCTAGGGCTAGGAGAATGCTTCGCTGCTGTTCTACAGTACCGTGCTCAAACCAGTGTCTTGCATAGGTAGCAAAGTCAAAAATCTGCTCCATTTTGTCAATCCAGTTGTCAGTGTGTTCTTGCAATTGCTGTAGTGAATCCTCACACTTTTTCTTTTACTCTTTAAGAGTTGGCTTCATCATTTGGAACGCGTCTTCATCGATTTCACCAGTAGTTCTCATTAGTATTAAGTTGCGGAGCTGTGAATCGACTTGGTTATATTTGACTTGAACCTTATGTAAGTTCACAGCGTGTTGCTTTGAGTCGTCTTGGTGTAAATCTCGCAGGCAATCAATCGCCCAGTCTTTGAACTCTTCTGGAATCTCAATACACTGCAATGCCTCGTCAACTTGTCCTTCGAAGTCATCAATCGGTAGCGAGCGCTCAGGACACCTCTTGCCATCAGGCAATTTTTTAGACTTACCACATTTGACCCACATGTAGTGAATTGGCTCAGACTTCATCTCTTCAATTTTGAATTTACACTTAGGACATTCATCTCGGTTTTTGGTGAGTGCGAACTTGTGTTTGCATCCAATGCAGACCATTTGCCAGCGCTCCTCAGTCACGATTGCAGAACCACAAGTGCCACAACACATCGAACCGTTATATGGCCAGTTGTTTGTAGTAGAGCGTCTTTTACCTTTTTTACCAAGAATAAGTTGTAACTTGTTGAACTCATCTAGGGTAAGCATATGGGGGAACTCAGCTACATAGTCGATGTCATCAGCATGGTGATGTTGATGATACTCACTCAGATCACCCATATAGATGGGGTTAGTCAGACATCGGTACCAAGCTGACTTTGATAGTCCTTTGCCACCTTGTTTCTTTGAGCGCTTGGTTAAGTACTCCAGCTCGTCATTCAGATGCGACAAAGCTTTCATTGGCGTGAATTGCTCATAGATAATCTTGTGCATGGCTTTCTTGAGTTTGGGGAAGCGCTTAGGGTCAATGATGTTAATTTTGGTAGAGCCATCAGCTGCAACTCCATGCATCAAGCCATCAGGAAGCCTGCCTCCTGGAATATGCCCTCGGCTAATTTTACCCCTGTTACCACGTTTGACATTTCTGCTGATGTTGCGTGAGTATTGGTTGGCCATACCAAAATGGACTTGTAGGACAAAATGGTCGCTATCCTGGTTATGGACATCTCCTGAGGTGGTTCTGATTTCTTTGATGATACCGTCTTGGAGCATCTGGAGCAGTTCACCACCTTCTTTGGGATTTCTACAAAGTCTATTCAAGTGCCAGACTAACAGCGCATCTATTTGACCAGACCTGATAGCATCAAGCATGCGGTCAAATTCTGGTCTGTTGTTGGGCTTAAAGGCTGATTTGCTTTCTTCATACTTTTTGGTAACTCGCAAACCATATCTGGAAATGGCTCGATCAAACTCCTTCTTCTGGTCGGGAATAGAGAGCGCCTGGCGTTCTTTAGCTTCTTGTGATTTTCGAGCGTATTGCCTGTATTTGTATTTTGACATAGTAATTCTTAAATGGCCGCCCTGGTGCACTCAATCAATAATCGATATTTCAAACCAAAGATCATCTGATTTTTGATAAACTAGAATCATGCCTAATTTCGAACCAGGAACTTATGATTTACAGTCACTATTAGGAAAGCTTTCAGGTAAAGAAAACCCCTCAGAAGAATTTGGTGAGTCTATTACTAAGTGGAGGGATCTAAAAGCAACTCAAATAGATTTAGGACCTACTGAGGAAAATAAATTCATCAGAGGTATTATCCATGAACAATCAGCTGAAAAATTACGCCCATTTGTTGAAATCTTGAGCAACTCAATTGATGCCTGTACTGAATATGGTGTTGAAAAACCTAAGTTGGAGCTAGTCATTAAGATAAAACCAGATGGTAGCTACGTAATTGAAATTTCTGATAAAGGTATCGGCTCAGGAATGTCTAGTGAAGTATTTGTTCAAAAATACCTTCCCCCAAGTGCAAGTACTAAAGGTCAGTTCTGGAGTTCATCTATTGGCCAAATGGGTGTTGGCGCTAATCAGCAATACAGTTTGCTCATGAGGGAAGGTGATGAAATCCTAGTCACTACAACTGATGAGACAGGCCACGCTACTCTCATGGGAGTTCGCCTAAAAGATGATAGTTTGCAAGCCACATTAGCTGCAGGGACAGTACCTCAAACACAAGTACAGCAAGGCTTAGATAAACAGGGCACGCTCACCCGTATTAGTCTCTCTAGAGAAACAGCTCAAGAAATTGGTTTTACTCCTAATAACCTACTCGGCTACCTAGCTGATCGCTTTGGCAGTTACCAACAAGCTGATTTATCTGTACGAGTAGTTGGGAGAACTAAAGATGTTGAACAAGTGTCAAAAAGAGATGACTACGAACGCTTAACTCCTGATGAAGAATATGCTCGTGCATTGCAAATTAGCGTTGACAGACTACAAAAAACAGAAAGTAGTACAGATAATCGAGCTGAGCTCGTATATCAACTGACTCAAGAAGTAAGTGACGAAACACATTTTATTCATGAGGCAGATCTAGCCGATGATTACTTGGTTCAAGACAGAGCTGAGCGATATAAAACCGCTGTTCTACAAGTTTCAAGGGAAAGAGGTGACACTTTACTAGTCTACCTGAGTGTGCTTGGTGTACGCTTTGGAGAACCCTTAGTTATTCAAGGCAACGACATTCCAGCAACAATTGATATCAATTTGGACTACAGAATTGGTCAGATCTCTGAGAGTAGAAGTGAAATTCGCCTCACTGAATTTGATTACTTACGCTTGGCTGCCCTTATTGGCTCACTTGAGCAAAGAGAAGATATTCCTCTGGAAGTACGACTAAAAATAACCATCGCTTTGACTGGTTTTTGTGGTGATCTAGATAAGCTCTCACCGAACAAGCTTCGCTATGACCTCAATTTGACAAGGAAATTAGAGCAAACAATTAGCTCATTAGCCAGATCAGCTGATACGTCAAATTTGTGGCCAGGTGAGTTCGGATCTTTAACACAAGACGCTACTGCAGTTGTCATTCCACCAAAGGTGGTTGGCGAATATGTTTTTGACTACGAAGCATTAGGCTTTAGAAGAGTTGATACTCTCCAATCTGATAAAGGTGGCATCTACACATATCCATTCCCCGATGGTGACAGAAGGCCGTTCTTGTGGACTGAACAAACACTAGTCATCAACGAACGACTATTCCCTCATTTGCTTTCAGAAGATCAAAAGTTACAGAAAGCTGACATAGTTATAATCTTTGCCATACAACATAACCTGCGTGATGCAGAAATGAGCTCTGATGCCAAGATGCCTATGAGAATCTCTTTGAGAGTTGAAAAGCCCCAGGAACAAGTAGATCGTAGAGGATCAGTGGATGACTATGATCGTGAAATGGGCGTATCAAATGAGCTTGCAGCTGAGGTAAGAGTGGTTATTACCGATCTTAGACAGCAGATTGAGAATGCTGAATCACTGTGGCCAAGCTGGAGTTTGGAAGAAAAACAAAGTTTTGTTTTACAGTTTATTGGTAAGGATTATGTCACACCAGACGACACCAATTTCATCACTAAGCTTGGTTTAACTAGCCAAGAAGAAATTGATGCGTTTTTTCCTATCTTCTTAGATCAGATAAAAAGCTCATTAAGTAAAACACATCATGTTCATGAATTTGAAATGATGAGTCTTCATAAAAACGGTGACGTACAGCAAACAATAGAATCCCTTTTTAATATCAGATTAGGTCGGGTCAGTAAATCACCAGAAGTAAGCTGGGCAGAGGTGCTAGAAATGTATCAATTGCTTGGTGGACACTGGATTGCTAGAAGAATGATCACGAATTCAAGGCTCTTTTTTGATCACTTTTTTAAGCTTGCTGAAGATGAGATTAATAAAGTAGTTGAGCTTGAGGGTGGTGTGGATTATCGTGCTGAAGAGGCAGTTGAATACTTAGCAAGACAAATACTACTTTCTATAGCTAAAGATGACTCAAAACTAAGAGATTTTATTGGTGATGTGCCGATTGAACTCATAGATCTTTTATTTGAAAGTGAAACGAGAATTGATACAAGATTAGGAGATTCTTATCTCTCAGGAAGAGTGGAACAAATGTATGACTTGTTTTACTTTTTTATCACTGAAGGAAGAGGGTTTGATCCAATCGTTTTGAAAATACTATTCTCTAGTTGCAATCAAGATATAAACAGACTAAGAGCTGCACTCTGGATAGCGGGAGAACATAACTTGAGCCCTGAAGAAATAAAGAACCTCATGCGACCAGATATGTACCGATTCAGTGAGCAATCAGATGGTCAAAAAGCACTTGCAATATTTTTGGATGAAAAAACTCAGCTAATGATTAATGATGGTATGCTAACAGATGAAATTTCATCTCAGAGTATGGGTGCTGACCAATCAGTTGGCGAAGTAGTTGACTCAAATGCAAGTGAGTTGGCTCTTAGACGAATACTGCAAAATGTAAATTCAGTCGAACCTGGTCTTGGCGGAAGTGTCCATGAGGCTATAAAGAATGCCGTTCAAGCTATAAATAGAGCAAGAGGTCGTGGGGTTGACGTTTCTAGCCGTGTTGTCATTTCTGATTTTATGGAAGTTAGTACTGACCAGGATCAAGGAAAATATGGCTTTGGCTTTAGACTGAGCGACGAAGCAGGTTGGGATAATGCTGAGGAAGCTCTAAGAGTGCTCACAACACCAGGTAAAGGTGAAGGTTTACACAGCGTACACTTTTTAACACTGCTCAAAGAATATGATGTTGTTAGAGTCAGAGCTACTGACCGTCAAGGAAAAACTGCCTTGATAGAATATCGGCGCGTAGTTGATAGACATCAACAAAAAGTTACTGACGTTCGTGTAAGTCATAAAGTCGTAGCAAGCCACCACCAACCTGGAACAATCATCGAAGGTGTGAAATGGACCGAGTATCCTCAAGCTGACTCGTCAATTTTCCGCACCAGCATTGACCATTTTGCTCGTAATGTTCCAAAAGAAGAAGCAGATATTGTTTTTGATGATGGCAATCCTGAAAGCGAGTTGAAGAAGCTCAACACCTCTGCTGAAACGGTTTTGCAACCCGTTGGTATTCCTGGTTTTGGCACTGCTAGCATTATTAGAACTTCCAGATATTGGTATAACCCTGAAGTAACTATTGATCATGTTCCCGTCAGATTTGATCATCCTAGCATGATTCGATCCTTTGGGGAGATTCCAGAACCTTATCAAGAACTTTTAATTAGTTCTGGTTTCACGCTAAACATAGCCAATCCACAAATAGCAATTATTCGTTCTACTCTTGAGTTCAAAGACCAAGTTGCTGCTCAAAGAGTACTGCAACAGTACTTATCCGAGAATTGGCAGGAACTATTTGCTGAGCTTGTTTCCAGAGGAAAAGTTGACTTAGCTAGAGGTGGCTTTTTAACTGGTGACTCGTGGTATGATTCTGCTCTCTTTGGGCAACGTTCTCAAAGAGATTATCAGCGCAGACTGCAAGAAGGTTTTACAGCGAACTGGGCAACTTTGACTGATAAAACCGAGGTTGGGACATACCTCTATATTGAACCACTCATTGAAATTAGCGGTGAGAGATGGTCTATAGCCCAAATTATTGAAGACCAATATAAGCCACTAGCTGAACGACAATTACAAGCTAATGATATTTCTCTGCCTATTTTGCATCAATTTAGAAATGGCAAGGAAAGAATTCAGAAAGATGAGACTCAAACGGCAAATGATACTACTGAATATGTAGACGCTCCTTCAGCTGTGAGAGAAGTAATTGATAATGTTCATGCAGTGGTTCAACCCTATGTTGAGGGTACTGATGATATCGTTGTCAGAACTCATACAGGTAGCTTCAGAGGTTTTGGAAATATGGCTTTTCATGTTGGAGGTACTATTTCTTTCAATCTCGATACTATGACTCCTGCAATTGAAAGAGCAGGTGGCGGTGATCTTGAAAGCTTGGGCACAGTTATACTGGTTAATGCTCATGAATTGGAACATGGCAAGAGACGTGAAGATGAATCACCCTTTAGCCATACTCAAGATTTTTACGCAGCTGTGGAGGATGCTATTTTGAGAATTGATGCAAATCAGATAGCAACCCTTGTTTGATAAGCAGGTATAGGAGGCAAAAAAGGCAACATTATTTCGTTGACTGCCTCACTCAAAAAAGTTCGAATAGTGTCCAACCTTGCCCGCAGTTTTCTAGTTGCTCCTTGAATTTGCTGCTATGTTTGAATAGCCATGTAGATACATAGACTACTCGTCAGCAGCTACCTCATTAATGCCCTCGGCAAACCAACTTCCTGTGGCTAAAGTACTCAGACTGGCGTCCGCTTCTTTTTCTTCATTTAAGGTCTCAGCAAGAATATCAGCAATATTTCCCAAGTCGAGTTGTTTCGCATATTCTGTAGCTGTGCCGTATCCAGAGATCTCATAATGCTCTACTCGCTGTGCAGCTGCAATAATAGCTGCATCTCTTGTTGGGTTGTCAACTATTTCATTCAAGGATTTTTCACCTTCCGTGAGAATTACTTTCATACCCTCACATATTCTTGTAGTTTTTTTGAAGTTTAGCTCTCTGAAAATGGAATTCAGTCTTTCAAGTTGTATCTTAGTAACTTCTAGATGATCATCCAATGCAGTTTTCAATTCCTCATGCGAGGCTTTACCGATCATTTTTGGTAAAGCTTCAATAATTTGAGTTTCTGCGGAATACAGATCTTGAAGTTCGTGTTCAAATAGTTGTTGCAAAGTTGAAATTGCCATAGACCCTTTCTATATATGAATTACTAAATCCAGCATAGGTAATATGTATAAAAAAAAGGTAAAAGTAGAGAAAGACTTTAGTTAAGGCAAAAGTTTTAAGCAATAACTAACTAATGGTATTCATATACTTGGGTTCCTGAATCGATCATGATAAAATTACTGACTATATGTTGCTAGTCTACTTGTTCGTACTTCTCATTTCTTTCTATTTATTAGCTGTCATCTGCGAGGATTTTTTTGTAAAGTCCTTGGATATGATTTCTGAAAAACTGAAACTTTCTTCAGATGTAGCTGGAGCAACATTGATGGCAGTTGGCTCAAGTGCTCCTGAGCTTTTTACTTCATTATTTGCTGTGTTGAGGCCTGGTGATCATGCGGACATTGGTTCGGGAACGATTGTGGGCTCGGCAATATTTAATATTTTAGTTATCATAGGTGCCTCTGCAGCATTTAAGCGAGCAAAGCTAACTTGGCAACCAGTTATTAGAGACACGCTTTTTTACATCGTAACCATAGTGTTACTGCTTGCTACCTTTTGGGATGGCAAAATTGTGGTATCGGAGGCGTTACTGTTTGTTGTGATGTATTGTCTTTATATTTTCGTTGTTACCCAATGGAAAAAATGGATCCCATATAAAGATATTGACCCAATTGATCTAATTGAATCAGAGACAGAAAAAAACAATCTCGCAAAAACCTCGAAAGAATTAGTCGGGTATCTTATTCCTGATCCTGGTAAAAAGCCACATCTGTACATTGCAACTTTTATATTTTCAATACTTGGATTAGCTGCACTTAGTTACTTGTTGGTGGAGGCTGCAGTAGGTGTTGGAGATATTCTGCACATAAATCCTACAATCATTGCCTTGACAGTTTTGGCTGCAGGTACGTCAATTCCCGACTTGCTCTCATCAATCATCGTAGCTAAGCAAGGCAGAGGCGACATGGCAGTGAGCAATGCTGTTGGGTCAAATATTTTTGATATTCTGGTTGGTTTAGGTCTACCTTGGCTAATAATCCTGTTAGCAAGAGGTGGCTCAATTGCTGTAGGTACTGATAACTTACTGAGTAGTGTCTTTCTCCTATTCGCTACGGTAATAGCTATTTTATTCATTCTAGTAGTCCGAAAATGGACAATTGGGAGAAGAGCAGGGCTGCTATTAATTGGAATGTACGTTGTGTACGTTATCTACATTTCATTATCAGCTTTATAATTCAGGTAGATCCAGACATTTCTCACTTACGGGACTGTTACATAAGGCTTGCCAAATTCACAAACGGCCACTTTAAACTTATATACAGACAGCAACCGTATGCTGAAGTACTCTCGAACCGATGGTTCAAAGGAAAGGAACGTAGGGGATTGCTTGAACTAATTTTAATTCTCCTTATAGTAGGCGCTGTGGTTGGAAGAGGTCCTCTAGCACTGGGTGCAGTATTCGACATTTTGATAAGCGTTTTAGTAATAATCCTTGTATACAGAATAATTGTCATGGTGTTGTAGAGACAGCTTAGAGGACTTGCATGCCATTTGCAAAAAATACAGATTTACCAGAATCAGTACGAGGCAGTCTACCCTATCATGCGCAGGAAATATATCGCGAAGCGTTCAACTGCGCACTTGAACAGTATGATGAAGAAGTAACTGCCCATAAGGTCGCCTGGTCAGCTGTGAAACATAAGTATCACAAAAATAAGGCTGGCGACTGGGTAGAGGGAGAGAAAAAGTAAGTATCAATTACAAGAAAGGTCATGATGAATGATACACAGTTAGCAAAACCAACTTTTAAGGATCAGGTTGAGCAAACAATATCTGATTTCCAGAGCGAAGTAGATGACTGGATGGTGAAAAAAAATGATGATGAGATGAGAAGCAAGGACTGGAAAACTGAGTTTCGCAACCGCCGTGATCAAATAGAGATTAAGATCAACACGTACACGAATGATGTAAGTGATATGCAAACAGATGCTGAGCAATCCTGGTCTGAGTTTAAAGTTAGCGTAAAAGACAGGCTAGATATGCTCCAAAATCGTGCTGAGGAATTATGGGATCGTGCCACTGATTGACATAGCTGAGGTAAGAGTATTTACACAGTAACTGACTGCTAGAATGTGGTCAGTTATTGTATTTTTGTCTGCAGGTAGTGAATTGTATCCATTTATTGCATACTATTATAAGATATGAAAGAGGTAGCACAGTATGGTGAATTCCTGGGATATCCTTTGGTAATTCAGAAGCTCAAAACGATAGCCGTTTGGGATGAGGTGTCAGGAATTCAACTCGTACCTTTTAACGGAACTGAAGTTGCTGAGCATGAAAAGTGGTTTGCAGATTTAGAAGTTTTTCGATATCTTGCTACAAATACTCCGTACACAGTTGATAGAAATACCAAAGTGGCAGTATCCGAGTTTATAAGGTACACGGTTGAAAGTCCTATGTTCGCTTTCTTTCGCATTGAGCATCCACAATATGGATTTATTGGTCATGTAAGCATGAACGGTATAGCTCTTGATGATATGATCTTTGAGAGAGCAATTACAATTGGTGAGAAACAATACTGGAGACAAGGCATAGCAAGCACCGTGGGAAATATGATACTCAAACATGCAAAAGAGCTTGGTTTTAAGAAGGTAATGGCCTCAACTTCTGAAAAGAATGAAGGATCAAAGAAGAATCTTACAAATCAATTTGGTGAAGGTACAGTTCAGGCAGGCCGAGTCAGATTTGAGTTGGATTTAGAAATGTATACTTAGTCATTGTTTGCGCATGGGAATATCCAATGGTAAGTTTTTTAGAAAAATATGAAGCTGCCAAAAAAGCAGTTCATCCTGAAAAATTGGTGATTTCTGGTGCGATCGGGACGATTTCACTCCCAGTATTGGTTCCTCTTCAATCTTTTTTAACGTACCTAGTTCATGAAGTAGGTGAGCATCTATCCAATGAACAAATGCAACTGATTGCTGTGGCTATGATTGGCATAGCAAACATTGTTAGTGTGGCATTAGAAACGAAAGCATTGGAAGAAAAATTTTACAGTGCTAGTGTTATGTCTACAGCAATCAAAGTTTTCATTAGAAATTCAATGGGAATTGCAGCAGCAGGTCATCTTATCAACTTTACTCAGGTTTTTTTGGCAAATCCTGTTCAGATTTTAAATGTTTTATCGGTCCAGGCAGGTAGTGGAAGCAGGCCATTTATTGAAAATGCGTTAGGGGTAACACTGGCGTTATCAGCTTGGAAGTTAGTGTTCAATGCGATAATCTTGCAGGTTGATACTAGTGTCTTAAAAGTACCTGCACAAAAAGTCTATGATAAGTTTAGACCTAACAATACAGTGAATGCTAGGAATGATATAGATCTCCTTCAGTAGTTAGGCTGGAGGTTTATCCGTGTTGTCAATAATATGGCCAGGTGGGTATAGTGAAATGCTGAAACCTGGAGGTAGTTTCCTGTTCAGTCTGCTTACCAAGTGCTCTACTAGTTCCATAGGTGCTATATCTCTACCTCCTAGCTCGTTCCAGTTAAAATCAAACAGCACCTGATCTCTCAGCCATCTTGAAAAAAGTGACATTTTATTAAGCAACTCAAGATCAGGTGTGTAGGTACATTCTGTTGTACCCAGAGAATGCACAATAAAGGAACGAGTGGTCATAGGGC
Organism: uncultured Pseudomonadales bacterium; assembly: GCA_964607285.1. Classification (GTDB taxonomy): domain Bacteria; phylum Patescibacteriota; class Microgenomatia; order UBA1400; family PJMF01; genus CAZBMX01. The sequence goes on along the minus strand of CAZSJW010000005.1, from coordinate 70,593 downwards.
TGGTAGCTTGCTCTATAAAATCAGCAATCACGGCATAATCTGCTCCACTCGGTGTTGCACTGAAAAATTTTGTAACTTGATCTCTATATTGTTCGGGGCAAATGTTTGATTTATTTGGGGGCATGACCATTATTTCATACTCTTCTGGGTGACAGTGAAATAACAATGGTTTTGCGCTCAGTTGACTCACATCATAGTTCGCCATAGTATGTCTTACTCCACTGTGTTTGACCTCTAATTTTCCTCCCAGCGAATACCAAGTCTGTGTATCAGGATCATATACCTAAAAACCCTCTCCAACTTCTTGCATTTCAGCCGATGACGCTATAGCTATTTCCTCTAAATCTCGATGTCCGTTTTGCAGTGACCTCTTTGTCTGATAGGGCAAAGCTGCAAGTTCAAGTTTTCCTGGTTTTTGTATAAAATATTGGTTTTTTTCAGATTGACTACTGAATACTTCAAAAGGCAATGTTCCAGATAGTTGCTTTTGATCACTATTTTGAAATCGAGTTAACACTGCTTCTATGGTTTCTCCTGAATCGACAGCACTCAGCAGCATATCCATTAGTTCTTGTGGTGAAATTCTATGCAGTGGGCAATCAAACGTCACCATGTTCTGGAAAGCATCAAACTTGTCTTGGTGCAAGTACGGTCTTGTACCACCTAATACATCGAACATTCTGACAACACTTTCTGGTTTAACATCCGAAAGGACCAGTGTTCGTAATGCTCTAGAAAATGAGCCAAATGTATAGCCACTGATTGCTCCATCAGCGTCTATTAGTTTGGAGATCAATTGTATGCTCTGAGAAGTAGATAGTCCCATGCGTTGTGCTAATGAGTACGCATACGCAGAAGAATCATCAACTCCATACTTAGCAGCCGAAGCAAAAAAATCACACAGTGCAACAAAATCCTCTTTAGGGAGGGGTAGGTGCATTGATTTTGCATTTCTAAATGCTCGACTAATCAGTAGAAATGTTTTCTCTGGTTGATCAAAACATATGGACTGGCTTCTAGAACAGTAAGAATTAGCTTTTGCGCCTGATCCTGTGACAAGCCTACTTGCAGTGCACTTGCAAAATACTCGGGGATAACCCTAAAAAATGCTTTGAGTTTGAAGTTATCATCTTTGTGATAAGAACTAAGGCCCCGAATGTAGATTGGTTCATTAAACTTACTATATCCCTGCATTAGCTCTTCAAGCTTTTCACTACTGATGACCTCTAAACATCTGCTGGCAAGTCTGCTAAAAGCTTCATCAGGGCCTATGTACAATTGCGTGGGATCATCATCCCAGTTTACTGCAGTTACCTCGTTCGCATTAAGCATAGATACTGCATACTATACAATACACTGGGGAGCAGAGTATCAATCAAAAGGTATGTATGGAAGAATATTATGGCAGTTCAGTAAAAAACTACAAGCAACCTCAGGATAAATTTTACACACTCTTTCCTGCGCTTGATCGCTTACTAGCAGATGCAAAGGGCAAGCAATCATTGTTAGATTTGGCTTGCGGCACAGGCGACCTATATTCTTTTGTTGGAAACAAAGGGTACTCGTACACAGGAATTGATATTTCAGAGGACATGCTTGCTCAGGCAAAAAGGAGACATCCTGACGGAACGTTTTTACTTGGTGATGCTACAGAATTGAAACGAAGTGACATGTTTGACGTTGTACTATGTAATATGTTGCTGCCTTCAGTTGCAACGAAAGCTGCCTTCAACGCTGTGTTTCAAACAGGAGCAGATTTACTGCTAGATGATGGAACATTGATTGTAAGCTCAGGTCATCCTTGTTTCGATGGATACATGGGAAAAAAGTTTTTTGGAAGAACGGATATTGAGACAGAGTTCAAAGGATACTTTCAGTCAGGCAGCAAGTACAAGGTTATGCGAAAGTTAGGTGACTCAGACTTTGTATTCACTGATTATCACTGGACATTCACCGACTACATGAAAGCTGCACATCGTGCTAATTTGCAGCTAACTGCTTTGGATGAGTGCCCATTATCAGCAGATACTCCTGTCGAAATCGCCAACAAAATTCATGCAAAAGGAACTCCAAGTTATATAGTGTTCCAGTTCAAGAAAAAGCATTAGGATAAGGCAATTGCCTTCAATCTATTAACTTTTGCCGCATATTGCTTGAATACATTGGGATTTGATAGGCTGAGTGCCTCATATGTGCGAAGTAAGTCTGCTTTACATTGTATTGCTTCAGCGTGTTGACCGTTTTTTTCGTAAAGTTCACACAGCGTATAGTAGTCGGTACCTAAGTAGTTAGGATTTTTTACTTTGAGCTGTTCAAGGAAATCTATAGCTTCAGCTAGTTGATTTGTCTTTGTATAATACTCAACTAATTTAAACACGTTTGGGTTTAAGTATTCTCTTTGCCAGAACCGAGTGTCTGTGTGCTGAGCTTCTAGCAGTAGTTCGATAGCATCACTAGTGCGACCACTCAAATCGAATAGTTCTGCTAGCTGAACATACCCTCCATACCCACTTTCTGAACTCATAAACTTGGGATCTTTAGTTTGCGCTTCTGTACATAAGGCAAGTGCCTCAGGGATTCGCTGAGTTGCAGCGTATAACTTTACAAGTTGAGCATAACCTCCATTGTATGAAGCAGTCCAGAAATGTTTGTTCTTTGATTTTGCTTCCTCAAAGAGATGGATCGCTGTATCAATCAGTCCAGTTTTTACTTGTAGTCCCGCTAAAACTTCATGAATTGGTGTGTATTGATAGGTCCAAAATAAGTTTGGATTTTGCTGTTTTACTTCATTACAAAAAGCGATCGCACCTGCAAAGTCCTTCTGTGCTTCATAGATACGGATCATAAGATTGCAATTTTCTGGTTTGCTAAAAAAAGTAGCAGGCGAATGAGTTTTCGACTCTTGAAGAACTAACAATGCTTGGTCGGGGTCTCTTATACTCCCGTGTAAGTATAGTTCAGAAACATAGTTGCAAATACCTTTATCGTACCAAGCTCTTAGCTTATTTTTTATTTCCTCCGCCATCTTTTCTGCCGTACTACGTTGTGAAATGTCTTTCGATCCCTTTTGTGCATACAGCTTCAGAAGCTTCTGAAAAAACTGAATAGTGTGTTCTTCATCCCAAAAACCATTTGGGTTATTTTTTTTCAATTCTTCTAAGATAGCGATCTCTTTATCAGCTTCAGCATCATACAGACGAAGAAGTTCTTCTGGATTAGACAAGTTTGAGAAAAAAAGTGTGGGATTTGCATTTTTTGCTTCTTGCAGCAAACTTCTAACTTTGGATTTTCGTTTAGTAATATTTTGATACTCATCTGTTCCCATAGTATTTCGTATTGCTAGAGAGAGTTGCCATAAGTTGTTGTAGTATTGGAGTGGGCTTTTAGCTTTTGTTTGTTCAAAGATTTCTAGTGCGGTATCAAACATTGCGTTATAAGCACACAGTACTGCGTGTTCTACACTGATTCCGTCCCAATACAGTGATGGCTGCTCTTTTTTTACCTGGGCAAAGAAAGTATGCATCTCTGTTTTTGGTAACAGTCCCCCAATTCCTTTATATGCTTTAACATCGTAAGGATTCATAGCTAGGTGTTTTTTAAACAGATATAACCCGAGTTCTGTATAACCTCTAGCGAGAAAATGTCCTGAATTATTTGTGAACGAAGAGTTTATGTGAAAGTAGCCATCTCTATCAGGCAACGTAATATGGTGAGGATAAGGAATGCTTGCTTTCCAGACTTCCTTTATTCCTGAGTAAGGATTTTGTCTGATGAAGTGGTAGGGAGTATTTTTGAATTTCTTTATTTGGTCTGCATCTGCGGCGATAATATCTGTTTCTTCAGTAGTGTACAGCACGATACGTGCATTGGATGGGATAGAACTTGCGTTTGGTATTGCCAAGTCATAATACCGCAATGCAGACTTTAGTTCCTGATCGGTGATACCTGGTGAGTTTTTGCGAATCAACGCAATAAGATCTGTAGTGGATGCAGATTCTAGCCTATTTTTATTAGAGCTATCAGCATCAATCACTAATTTTTTGCCACTTGGTAGGTCGCATTCTAAACAGACATGACCACTGTTGCTTGGAATCATCATTTCTCTCACCGAGTTTGCTCGGGCATTTAGGTCTAAGTATTTAGAGACCGCAAGCAAAATGTTTACCTTTCCAGCACAGATTGCATCAGAATTTTCTATAACGTCAATGAGATTGGTTGAGGTTTTATGAGGGAAAATGCGGGCAATTTTATTGGCAATTTGTATCATCAGCTCTTGCATTTGTTCATCAAGTTTAGTTATCTTGCCTTTTGACTCTTCAGAATCTGAGCCCGAGGCTCGTAGTGCTTCAGATTGTAAAAAAAATGCGCGGAGTTTTTGTTTTGTGGAGACAAGATCTATGACTTCTTCATCTATTGGGTTATTTTCAAAGTATGTCGCGACAATTGTTGTACATTTTTCTTTAAAAGCTGCATTCAGATCTTGAATTTGTTGCTTTTCATCTTTGTAGAGTAACCCAGCATTCTTGATATTTTTGATCTTATTTCCTAACGCTGCAAACTCAACTGCTATACCATTATTTTGAATAATTTCTAAGTATATAGGGTCACTCTCGTGCTGGCGCAAACAAGAAAATAACTTACTAACTTTGCCCTCTAGCGTAAGCGGGCTTTGAATTCTGTGTAGTACTTTGACAGCGTTCAATGTAAATGCAGTCTCTAAATACTCATCAATAAGCTTGTCTGAAAATTCTTTAGCACGCCCAGCATCCGTGCCTGCTGCTATGAGATCAACCGCTCTTGGAATCTGCAGTAATCTAGTAAATTTCTCAGCATAACTTTCCCCGCGATTTTTTTTACCGTGTGGGTTTGTGGGATTCAGCTGTTTCTCTGATGCAGTTCTTAGCAGAGAAATATTATTTTGAACGAGCGTGTAGAAGTTCTGTTCAGTTGTTTCATTTGCACATAAGGAGCTTGCAACTGCATCAATAGTGCTTTTCCATGCAGCCATTTGAGTTTTGATTGCAGATACTTTTGGATGTTGAGGTGTATCTTGTAATACCGTAAGACAAACGCTTGCTTTTGCCGTGATTTCAGCCAATTTTTCCAACAATTTCGGACTTTTCCCCAAAAGGTCTTGTACGAATGTTTCTTGATTTGGTATTGCTACAGGATCGGGATATAACTTACTTTGATCGGTAATTTCGCTTTTTAAGGCTTGTTCAAACAAGGAGTGACGAAGCTCTGTAATCAATTCTGTAATTCCTAGCAAGTTTGTGATCCTTGCTTGCAGTTCAGGTGGTAACTGCAACGACTCATCGGTTAATTTGACGCCTCCTTGTTCCAAGGCAATAAATGCAACACCCACTGTTCTTTTTGACAGCTCATCTGACGCTATGCTTGCAATCTTTTGTGTATACTCTTCTGTGGTAGTTTCCATATAGGCTACATTGAGTGTAGCAATATGGTGGCAGAACTGCACTTACTAATACAGTAAATGAACTGACAGAGATGATTACTTTTAGGTCTTACTGTGAAAATATGGTACGATTGAGCTTAGGTACTCAATGAAAAAAGGAAACAACTATGCAAAGTGAAAGCACTCTTGGAGAATTGATGGGTTCACACGCTTCAAGGGACAGACAGGCAAGCCACTTAAAAAATTCTTGAGTTACTGAACGACATGACAAATAGACCAGGAGAGAAAGCTCCTGCTGGTGCAGCCGCACCAGAACGCGATAACCGATTAAATCGCTTAAAAGTGGTTGACATCATGGCAGATCGAGAGCCATTTAGTTCTACATCAGAAATTTCTAATGATGCAGAAAAACCCGAGGGTTTGCGACTTACGGCTGAAGAACTAATCAATGGTTCAACTGTTATGAATTTGGAAGCAGCCCTGGCAATCGATGCGGGTAAAGTAGCACCAGTAGGGTATGAACAGGTGGCAGCATTTTTTAGAACCGCCTATGGCGAAACTCGAGACGCGAACTGTGTGTGGCTTTTAGCAGAAGCTAGAGCAGCAGGTACTCTGGATGAGATGAGAAATGAGTTTCCGGATGTAGAGCGGCGAGCAGAAAATATTGTCACACATATGGAACTAGAACATCCAAATACGTTACTGGCAATGTCAGAAAGAGTAAGTGCAGATGTGTATTCTTTTGACAAGATCCGAAACATCCAGCAAGCAGTTGCAAGTGTTGCAAAATTACTACTTGGAAACATAAGTAATGTATCTCTGAAGTAACCACTGCGAGATTTAATTTGTTTCCTGTCGCTGCTCGCTCTCAGCTGATATCCTGTTGAGCTTCGCTATCAGGTGAGAAAAAGACACGCCTTGAATTTTTACCGCTGGATTGACTGCACGTAAGGCAAAATCTGCAACTTGTTTGGCTTCAGCAAACTGGCCAATGTCAAAGTAATGTTCGGCAATATTCATAAAAAGTCTTGCTTCACGATGATTATCTGGATCTCCTTCTGGATCTGTGTCTAGTAAAAAGTCAGGGTGGTTAAGTTCTGAGTACCGTTTTGTTACATCTGCCAGTATTGAGCAGACTTGGCTGGGTTCAACTGATTTGGCATACCACTCCATGGTAGAGAGAATAGTGCGTAGCTTCTGTATTTCAGTAAGATCGAGCGACTCAAGTAATGAGTTCGTGATAGGTAGTATCTCACCGTCGAGTGATAACATGCCTAATCTTAGTGTAATTTTCGAGACGATACTATCAACTTCCTCAATGGTGGGTTTATTTTCAGTAGGCAGTTGCTTGATTCTTACAGCAATTCGTTTTGCAAAATCAAGTACATCGACAGGCAGATTTTGGCTAGATTCCACGAGTATATTCAGGCATCGGTTAACTTGCACAGCGATTGGAGCTCCAAAATCAACGGTGTTAAAACTAGTATCTATCAGAAGTTTCAGAGCTTTTTCTGACTGATCTGTAGCAAAGAAAATGTGGGCAAGTAATTTTCTATCTGTAATAGAAAAAGATTCTTGTAGTAGTTTTTCAATAGTTGGTAGCATTTCATCTAGTTGTTTACTGATCGTCAGTTTGTCGCTCCCTAATTCAGCCAATAGCTTCTCAGCCTGCTTAACTAGCTTCTTCTTAGCATGTTCAGGCTTGGCCTCTTTGAGTCGATCATGAAAATCAATAAGTAGTTTAGAGACATCAAGTTTCAGTTCATCAAGTAGATTTTCGTGATGTAAAATTCTTTGCTTGTCACTTACGGTGTGATGAATACCGAGTTCCGCAAGCGTTCGTGCCACTTCAGGGTCCTGAGGATCAAGTATGTTAAACAGGAAGTTAAGTTGTACTTTCTGTACGTATCCCACAGCGTCTTGAGTTTGTTTGGGTGTAAACTCGTTTTGAATTGCGGGTGTAGATAAGGCTCGCTGTAAGACTGATTGCTGGTTTGACTCGTTGCCATACAACGAATAATGAAGAGATTTGATTTGGTTAAGTAGTGCTTTTTTTATCTTTGGACCTTCGGGCTGTTTGGAAAAAACCTCTTTCCATGCCATGGCATGGAGATGGAATGCAAGGACTTCATAGATGTTCATCGTGCTGAATGTGCCATCGGAGTCTGGTTTTGTAGAAAGTGGTGGCTGAGAGATAGCTTTACCATCAATCTGGTTGATAACTGCAGTGATTGGAATTTCGCTCAAATTGTAGTCTTTTTTGATATCTCCAGCAGATGATGAAATATTTGGATTGTCATCAAAGAGTGCATGAACGGTAAAGTCATGATTGCCGAGTTCAATTGCATTGAGCATAGCAATAAATTCTCGAGGAAAGACAGCACGAGAGAACCGTCTGGCTAACTCAAGACTTGTATTGGTACCAGACGTATCTCGGGACGCAAGTTCAGCATAGAGTTTGTCAGGGTATAGTAAGTTATACAATCGCCATACGGTATGATCAACTTGACAGTTAGCAAGTTTAATATTGTTTGAGGCATCCTCACCAATTTCAATTGCTAAGACTCCGATTCTAAAGTGAAGGTCATTAAGTTCAACGTTTCCTATATTCCTCTCTTTTCTTGATTTTCCTTGTGATTGAATCGTCACACCAGTCTGAAAACCTTGAAACTCTTGGTACTGCTGAGGTACAATTCTTTCTGGGGAGAGAAGTACTTTGTAACTATTGTAGTAGTTTTGAAGTTCTGCAAACAGCTCCATAATTGGTTTGAGCTTTAGCGTTTCATTGCCATATTTTTTTTGTAGCCAACGCTCTAAACCTTGTACTAAAAATTCTCTTCGTTTAAAGTCCTTTTCAAGCAGGTGTTGTACTGAATTGTTTGCTTGATCTAAGAAAGCAGCAGGCCTGCCATGCACATGTATTTCATATGCTGCATCTGATTGATTGTTTATGAATGAAGTATCTTCGGAAACCATAGATGCATGAGGTGTTTAGGAATGTTGAGATCAACTATACTAGAACTAGTAGCTTGTTGTACAGCATTGTCCCCGATCAGCCTATATTTCATCCTATTTCTATCGTTTTGTAGTGTGAATTTTGGTATGATATATGCAGCACTACATTCATACAGAGTAGTACGTATTGTTTGAATAGGAAAAACTCATGCACTCATCTGAAGATTATTTTGGTTTTATGGACAACCTTCCAGCAACAGAGTTCTTTGGTTCACGCGAATCTGAAAACCAGATGATTGCTCAGCGGGGTGGGCAGGAGCAGCAGAGACCAGGTGGAGAGTTTTACTTGATTGATGATGCAAGAACTTTAGGTAGTGATTTTTTCTCTAAACTCAAAGTACCGATCGAAAAACTAACTGATCTTGGTGTGCAGGTTGTAGTATTCACTACAGACGGAGTCAGCAGGTCTGATGTAGGACAAATTCTGTCAGCAGAAGCTGCTCTTACAAAAGAACTTATTGATACTGGTTTTACAGACAGCAGTGGTGATATTAAACCAGACGTAGTTGCCTGTCTTATTGCTTTTGATCAGGGGAACGTGACTGGTGTTGCCTGTGATGCTGGTAATACTTGGGGGTCGGCCTTAGAACAGCACGAGCTGGATTTGGCAGAGCGGATGATCGATGGTCAAGCAGGCAGGGGTAGTGTGGAAAACAACCAAGCTGCTGTCAGGTTTGCGCTGGAGTATTTTGCAGAAGAAATACAAGCGAGCATGGCTGAGCAAGAATCGGAGGCTGAGCTAGAGACTTCTGTGGGTGTTCCTGAAACAGGCGTACGACCAGAGAAAGTAGTGTCGTGGGTGGGGGGAGCTTTGGGAATTATTGGACTAGTTACAATGGCACTGTATGGGAAAGCTGAGTTTACCCGCAGAAGGGCCGTCTTTGCTCAAATTTCTGAACTAAATAAAAAAATTGCACCACTTTATGAAAAATTTGTAAAACACATGGAGTGGGATACGCCTTCTAAGGCATACAGGTTACTACAGGAAATATATACGGAAAGCTATCCTAAGGAAGCAGTTTCTGTACAAAATAGGTATACAAACTTCTTGAGTATTGTCAGTATTATCAATAAAGCGTACAGCTATATTGAAACGACTAAAGTAGGCTACTTTAGCAAACGAGCTGCGATTGATGCAGTTCGCATTGAGCAGACAGATCTCTATAATTTCCTGCAAAATATTCTGGATGAGATTGAAAAAACCATCGGCCAGTTTAATGTGATTAAGGATCAGATTGATCAAGCAAATGCGCGTTTTGACTTGGTAAAATCTATGGTAGCAACTACAACGGATTGGGTAAGCAGGTTACATACAAAGCACCCAGAGTATATTGGCCCTGCAGATGAATTGCTCTCAGACATTTATCAAAAACTGAAAGAAGCATCAGAATGTTTTGGCACTGAAAATAAAAAATTGCTGCTTGGCAGTGATTTACTCGCAAAAATAATCCAGCAACTTGAAGAAGAAAAGAGTATATTTACCAAGTTTCCCAACCTGATTACTGCTGCACAAGCTGCACAAACAGAACAACCCCAAAGGTTTCAAGACTGGTCTGAGGACATCAGTGAGCCTGCCGCGTTTCTTTCACCTGTGCTGAAGCAACTTGAGGAAATATCAGATGCACTCAGGCAGCACGCTCCAAGCTCAGAAGTAAGTGCTTTGATAGATAGAGCTTCAGAGCAGCTGGAGACAACTGAAAAGTACTGCAGAGAGTTAGAACGTGCTCTACAGTACCGTGATGCAAAGTTTACTGCACTACTTGAGTTTACAGGCCAAGGGTTTAGTGAGTCTCACATTGCGGAAACTAAAGAGGCTGTTGCACGCTACATCAATCAGGCAGTGCAGCTCGGTAGAAGTGGACAGTGGGATACAGCACTAGAGTCAGTCAATATCATCAAGGATACTGCAGATGCTTGTGTTCAGGAAATGCAGACGATTAGAGAGCTCAGGCAGCGAAATGAAGCTGCATTGCAAAGATTAAGCTCGAGTGTATCTCTGGCGCAATCGCTTCATTCCACAACAATTGCGGCACTGTGGAGCGATTTAGAAATGAACTACCATACTGAGAACTATAGGGGATTTGAATCTCATTTCGCAAATGCCAGTAAACTGCTGCAAGAAGTGTTTGACGATCCTGCATCCGAGAACGATCTTGCCAGCCAAGCAGGTAGAGAAAATTCAATGGAGCAGCAAGCATTTACTACAGCTGAAGCAACAATAAAGAAGATGGAGCGATCTTTCGTTACAGCAGAGTCACTGATGGACCAACTACAAAGTCACCATAAGCTTGTCGAGTCAGCACGTGATGGATACGCATCTGCTATTAGCTCTGCAGAACGAGATGTTTCATCTGCAACACTTGCTGGATCTGATCCGTTCCTAAATAGGATGGTTGGTCCTGAAGTAGATGCACAACTGGATGAAGCTAGAAGGCTACTTACAGAGGCGAGAGAAAAAGGCGTAAGCAAAATATTTATTACAGCAAACTCCTTAGCCAACGAGGCAAGTCGAATTGCCATAGTAGCAAAGCAAGAGAAAAATCAGCAGATTTCTGAAATAAAATCGTTGTACTCGGAGTTAGAAGCTGCTAAATCAGATGCTGTAAGAATAGTTCAGAATACTTCAAGAGAAGTTGCAGCAGAAGAGGATGCCATTGTTTCTATACGGACAATGGAGGCAGATAGGCGAATGAAAGGACAGCTCACAGAGCTCCAAAACTCAGAGCAGCGGCTGAATCGTTTTGAAGATAGGCAGCTTGCATCTGAGCTACAGAACACGATTGATGCGTACGAAAGATTAGAAAGACAGCAAGTGCGCCAAGTGTTGGAGTATCTTGCTGAGGATAAAAGAGAGTATGAGCAGTTATTAGATAGAGCTGATAGTGCCATAGGTTCGGCAAGATCGGCAATTAGAGAAGCAGAAAATAAAGTCAACGACCATAGGGCAAAAGGAGCAGGAAATTCATACATGAATGCAGCGACAGATGCATTGCCGCCGATGCCTAATCGAGGAGCTGCAGTCAGTTTCGTAGAGAGTGTCATCACCAAGGCGGCATCTGCAGAGAGTTTGGCAAACCAAGCTAGACGGGCAGCAGAAGAAGCCATTGCAATAGTTGTAGCAGCAGAAGCACGTGAACAAGCCAGGCGTGAAGCAGAGGCTGCGGAAGAGAGGCGCAAAGCAAAGGAACGTCAGGATGCTATAGATCTAGAGGAAAGAAAAAAGCAAAAGGTACGTGAGGCTTTGGAGGAAAAACAGAGAGAAAAACAACGGGAACTAGACGAGCAGAAAAAGCGGAAAGAGGCAGCGGATAGAGCTGTAGCTGAAGCAGATAGAAAAGAACGTCAGGATGCAGTTGAGAGGCAGCTTAAACAACGGCAAGATGAAAAGCGTGCAGCGGACAGAATCAGGGAGGCAGCAGATAAGCGGGACAAACCGAAGCCGCCCAAACAGCAAGGCAGGTAAGACAGTAACTGTCTTGTTATTTTCGGGAGTGGAAAGTCTCCATACCGAGATATACTGCAGAAGAACCCAGGGTTTCTTCAATGCGTAGAAGTTGGTTGTACTTAGCCATCCGCTCCGACCGAGATAGCGAGCCAGTCTTTATCTGTCCTGTTCCAAGTCCAACCACAAAATCTGCAATTGTCGTATCCTCAGTTTCTCCACTACGGTGAGAGACAATCGCGGTAAAGCCATTTTGGCGTGCAAGGTCAATTGTCGCCACAGTCTCTGTGACGGTACCAATCTGGTTTAGTTTTATGAGAATAGAGTTGGCAGATTTTTCAGTAATACCACGCTGCAGACGCTCTACGTTTGTCACAAAGAAGTCATCACCCATGATTTGGGTGGTGTTCCCTAAGCGTTCGGTCAATACCTGATAATCACTCCATGCATCTTGGTCTAGTCCATCTTCAATGGAAACTATTGGGTATCTCTTTATCCAATCAGCATAGACATCAATCAGCTCAACAGCACTGAGTGTACGGTGTTCGCTAGCTAGTTCATACTTACCATCTTTATAAAGCTCACTGGCTGCTACATCGAGTGCAAACACAATGTCAGTTCCTAGTGTGTACCCTGATTGCTCGACAGCTTGTACTAGAATATCGAGCACTGCTTGGTTTGTACCCAGGCTGGGTGCAAATCCACCCTCATCTCCTACCGTTGTTGCATGGCCAGCCTCATGGAGGATTTTTTTAAGTTTCATGAAAACAGTAGCACCCATTTCCAATCCGTGAGCAAAGCTAGTACCACCTACAGGCATAATCATAAACTCTTGGAAGTCAGCAGATTTGGTGGCGTGTCTCCCGCCGTTCATCAAGTTCATCATGGGTACGGGCATAGTCCACTGCTTTGGTGCAGTCTGGGAAAGACTGCTAAAGTACTCCCACAGTGGTTGTTTGCGAGATTGCGCCACTGCTTTGCTGAGTGCCATTGAAACGCCAAGAATTGCATTCGCACCAAGTTTGCCCTTGTTTGGGGTGCCATCCAGTTCGATCATTTGGGCGTCTACTACTGACTGCTCGGCTTCAGTGCCCACTAGTTTGCTTTGCAGCGTAACACTTACATTTTCTACGGCTGTACGAACACCTTTTCCTTCTAGTCTACCTGTATCTCCATCACGCAGTTCAACTGCTTCATAGGCACCTGTGGAAGCACCCGAAGGTACGGAAGCCCGACCGAAAGAACCATCACTGAGGGTTAGGTCAACTTCAACAGTTGGCCCGCCACGCGAGTCATAGATTTCTCGACCGATTATTTTGGAAATAGTTGGCATAAGGTCCTTGTAGGAAGATACATGTGATACACCTTGAGTATACCGTGCTGACAAAGCTTAGCAAGCATGAGTAGAAATTTACAGAAACCACAGTACAATGCATACCAAGGAAAACATGTATTTTTTGGTTTCTTGGTATCGATGGATCACAGCTCGTTCGTGGCTGCATGTATGGAATACTCACGTATTTAAACTTGTGTTGCGCGGGCTTGGTGTGCTTAACTCTGAAGGCCCAGTGGCAACGGGTGAAGCTTGGTTTATTCGTCAGTTAGCAGCAAGTGGACAGGTACGCACTGTCGTAGATGTTGGGGCCAATACAGACGTATTTGGTGTAGTCGAACTACCGAACGCAAAGATTTACGCCATAGAACCACATCCAAAAACAGCTCGCAAACTGAGAGCTATTGTGAAAAAAAATGGCTTCAAGCAGGTTCAGGTGCATGAGTTAGCAATTGGAGTGCGAGCAGGCACGATGCAACTTTGGGATTTTGCAGCTGATGCTGATAAAAAACACTTGCAGCCAACCTCTACGTTATCATCACTCAGCAAAGAGGTTATTGAGGAACTGCATGGTCAAACAGCGCAAAGTTTTTCAGTGAAAGTTGATACGCTAGATAGACTGACTAAGCAATTGAAGATTGAGTACATTGATGTATTGAAAATAGATACTGAAGGGTTTGAGCTCGCGGTGCTACAGGGTGCAAAGCGACTGCTCAAGCAACAAAAAATTAGAGTGATCCAGTTTGAGTTTAATGAGATGAATGTGTACACCCGTACATTTTTGAAGGACTTCATTGAGGTCATACCTGGGTATGTTTTTTTCAGGCTATTACCAAATGGTTTGTTTCCACTTGGTCCGTATCGCCCTGTAACACATGAGTTGTTTGGCTTCCAAAACATTGTTGTGTTGCGTGAAGGCGATCCACTCATTGCTTATTTGCTACAATAGGCTAGTGCTTGGAGAAAGATATGGGGTATGGTTCACGGATTTTGTTTGTGGTTGTCATAGTACTCAGTGTAGTTTCTGTAGGACTGGTATTTCTCACGCAGTTACGTGGTCAGGCAGACGGAGAATCTGTTTCAGCTGTGGCTGTGCCGATTTCAGAAGAACAACTGGTTGAGCCTGAGCCATCACCGACTACACAGCCTGTGCGTTTGTTGTTCGGCGGGGATCTGATGTTTGACCGCAATATTCGGTTGCGTATGCAGGAGTTTGGGGTAGACCATCCGCTTGAACAACTAACACCTTTGTTAAGTAGCTATGATGCGGTAATAGCTAACTTGGAAGGTCCAATTACTTCCTCCAAGTCCCGAAGTGTTGGTTCTGAACCTGGATCCACTAATAACTTTTTCTTCACGTTTCAGCCAGAGATTGTTCCTATGCTTTTGGCGAATAACCTATCCATTGTGAATCTTGGCAATAATCACATCACTAACTTTAGCGTGGAGGGTATTGCGGAGACAAAACAGTTGCTCCAAGCAGGTGGCGTAGCTTTTTTTGGCAATACTGGCCAAGAACTAGTGCCTGCAGAGCGAACTCACTATCAGGAGTTTGGCCAACTCACAGTAGCATTTGTTAATCTCAATCAGTTCACAAGCAGAGGATTTGAGTCAGCACTGGTTGACACGAAGGAAGCCACTAAAAGTGCTGATGTCGTGATTGTTATGCCGCATTGGGGGGAAGAGTATACACCCGAACCAAACACAGTAATCCAGCAGCAAGCCCACCAATTGATTGATGCGGGCGCGCATGTAATTATTGGCGCACATCCGCATGTCATACAGTCAGTGGAGGACTACCGTGGAAAACGGATTTACTACTCGCTTGGCAACTTTGTGTTTGATCAGTATTTTGAGCCAGCAGTGCGAGCTGGTTGGCTAGTCGAGATGCTGATACTGCCTGATGCCACTATGCAGTTTCGAGAAATCCCTATCAGGTTGGAGACGAATGGGCAGACAGTGTTACAGCAGTAAGTCACCTCACTTACAATGAAGTTGAGGTTTCTGATTCACTTGGGAAATAGTGCAACTGTAAATTTTTTGCACAGATTTGTTTATAGAGTTAATTCGGTATACGCTTTGATTGCTTGGTCCACCCCCATCACCACCCCCGCACAGTACATACAGATACCCAGAGCTAGTAATTTGAAGTATCCGTTGGCAACTCCAGTATGCGAACTCGCCTACTGGTATATAGCCAAACTTATGAAGCTGTTTTGACTCACTTGAGTAGGTGAAGAAGTGCGTATCAGTTCCACTGCCACCTGCAGCATACGCTTTTGGAATCAATGAAAAACTTATATCTTTTCCCGAGTATCCACTGCCAACTGAAATGTATGAAATTTCATCAGAAGTGCTGCAAATGGCAAGCTCTACAAGCTCTGTGGCTTGCAAGTACTCAGAAACCATATCACGAATAGTAAGGTGCAGATAGTTTTGCGCAATGAATTGTTGGGTTTCCTGTGAAAAACTTAGTGCAGTGTGAGCCATGAAGTATTTCGCACAAGTTACCCCAACGAGTTCTGATTCTTCTATGGATAACAACTCTTCTGGCCAAGAGGCCGAAAGCCCAGGCTGGTTCTGGTACATACCAAGTGAGATCATAGGAATGTTAGGATCAAATCTTCGTTTTTGGGCAGGCACTGCACTGGTTGCAGTTTCATGTATGCTCTCGACTATGCCTTGAACATCAACTTCAGAACTTGTTGGATACGAAATTATAGCCAGATAGTGATCTGAGACAGGCAGAAACCTGATTGATGCAACTGGATTAGTCTCTTGAGCACCATGGTAAATCTTCTTTACAACCGAGATTGTAGTTTTCGGCTTGTCTGTAGTACTTACAGGTACTTCTGAAAACACGAACAGATCTTCATCATTCGCGCTTCTTGAGAAGTAATACGAAAAAAACTCAGCACCCACGGAGTTCCACCAGCTTGTCAGGTCGTCAGTGTCACTGATAACAACTATGTCTAGTGCACTTTTTTCGGTAGTACCAAGACCGAGACTAATGCCTTGCAATCTAGCATTTGCGTGCAGTACGTAGGAGCCAGGGTATGAAAAAGCATATCCTGTGGCGGGGTCTTCATACTTCTGTGCAGAGTTGGATATGAGAAATTCAGGTTGAGTCAGGGTATTTGTGCTGTGCTGTTCTGCTGATTTCCAGAGATACAGAGTAACTAGAAATCCAAGAAAAACGGTAAGAATGATGAAAAGTAAGAATGCAGGGTATTTTTTTACTTCGCTAGTACTGTTTTGAACAGGTGGTTCTTGATCAAAAGAGTCTGGCGTATGCATGCATTTAGTATAAGTTCATTTTTGTGCAAAACACAGATACGGTATACTGTGTGCACTATATGAACATGTTCGCCAAAACGAAAGCTACCAGTATCGAGTCATACTTAGCAGCTGTGCCTGCAGAACGCAAGGAACTAATTGAGACACTACATGCGTTTATACAGAAGACTGTCCCTGCACTTAAACCACACTTTGCATACAACATGCTTGGGTATGGCAGTTTCCCATATAAAAACTACAAAAAAGAATCAATTGAGTGGCCGATTATTGCTTTGGCAAACCAGAAAAACTATGTCAGCATCTATGTTTGTGCCGTGACGGATGGCAAGTATTTAGCTGAAAACTATGCTGCTGAACTTGGGAAAGTGAGCGTAGGGAAGAGTTGCATTCGGTTTAAAAAATTGGCAGATGTGCAGTTGCCAGTACTGGCGAAAGTTTTGCAATTAGCGGAGCAGTCACCGGGGTTAGCGGGAGTTAGTGCGCATTAAGTTTTTGATTTCCCAGATTCTGTCTGCCACCGTGCAAAAATTCCGGTTGAGATCATCCTACCGCTTTTTTGTGTGAGTGCTAGTTCGCCCATCTCAGTTTTACCCCCGAGCTTACCAAGTAGGTCATCGACCAAGTTGCCTAATGTAACGGCTGAGGTACTCACTGCATAAGCATTTATCACGAAGAAGAGTGGCTGAGGACTCAGGATGTTTTGGCAGACTTCTAATAACTGAGGTAAAGACTCCTTGAATTCCCATCGCTCACCCGCTGGTCCGTGGCCGTACACAGGTGGATCCATAATGATGCCGTCGTACTGCACACCACGTGTAGCTTCACGGCGAACGAACTTCATCACGTCATCGAGTATCCAGCGAATTGAACGCTCATCTAAGCCTGATGCTAGCTGGTTTTGTTTTGCCCATCCTATGCTAGAGCGAGACGCATCCACGTGTGTGATTTTGGCACCTGCTGCAGCGCAGACAACGCTGGCGCCTCCAGTATACGCAAACAGGTTCAAGATGTTGGGTTGATAGTCAGGTCTTTGTGTGTGATCAGCTGCTAAAATATCGCGAATCCACTGCCAATGCGCACTTTGTTCTGGAAAGATCCCCGTATGCTTAAACGGTGAGAGCCGTGCGTGCAGTGTTATATTTTGCCAGTGCACTTCCCAGGACTCTGGGAGTTTGCTAGTTGTTCTCCAGTCGCCTTTGTCACCAATGGTACGCAGGAATGAAGCATCGGCAGAACGCCACTCGGACTCAGGTAGTGTCCTTTTCCACAAAATTTGGGGGTCTGGTCTGCGGATGGTGTAGGCACCGTATCGCTCTAGTTTCTCTCCATCGCCGCTATCGAGCAGTTCATAGTCTTGCCAGCCTGATGGTACAGCTATTTTGAATTCCATATCAGGAATTGTAGCATGAAGGAAAAGTTTTTATTTGAGGCGTGATACTAGTTGTTGCCATGTAACAAGGTATTTTTGGAAATCTACATGCTGCTCGTTCCATCTTTGACGGATCATATGGAGTGCAATCCAAGGAGGCAGGAGTTTTTCTGCTAAGCGAATGACTGAGACATCATCATCAAAGTATTGAGTCGCTCCTAGTTCAATAGCTTATTCCAGTTTAAACTCTCGGCCAGATTGTGTTGAGTCAGTGCGCAAATGTATGTTAGATTGCGGAATGAATGGGTACCATTTTTGTATAGATTCCTTTGTAGCCTGGAGTTGGTCTGGAGCTCTACTTGTAACAACATGTACTTTTGCACCCTTGCTTGCCATTGCAGCTAGGTAGTGCTGTGCGGCAGAAACTCCTTGTCCTGCGCAGAGGACTTCATTTGCAAATAACCATGCAGCAATTTCTGTTGGTGCTTGCCCAAGAAACTTTTCACAAATTTCTATCGGTGCCTCAAATGATTTCCAGTCTTTATCAGTGATCCATTCATGTTAGTGGAGGAGCTTTCCATGGAGAAAATAGTGTATGAGCTTGTTATTTATGGCATCAGTCATAGGTACATGCGACTCTACCAAGACACCATCCGTATCGCACACAATCACTTCATTTTCTGGGTTTAACTTGCGTCGATTTTATCATCTTTGCTCAAGTTGACTATTATCGGTATACTGCTTAGATGGCTAGAATCACATGGTTTCTTTTGCACATTCGAAAAATGATTTGGATAACAAGTTTTTTTTGGATAGCATTAGTACTTAGTTTTTTAGTTGCTACAGTCCCTCCAAGTTCATCTAGGTACATTCAGCTATCACGAATTTTTGCTGATACAGCTGGTATTTATTTATACCTCACACTGTTGATTGGTCCCTTGACATACTGGACAAAAAGTAATCTATGGTCAGCTGTTGCTCTGAAAGCTCGACAGTCAGTTGGTATCTGTGTTTTGCTGTTTGGTTTGTTGCATAGTGGTACGGCGTTTTTGTTTCAGCTTGGTGGGATTGCTGGTTTACAGTTCTTATCTACTCGATACTTATTTGCATTGGCACTAGGCTTGAATGCAGCACTGCTATTAGTTTTGCTGACAGCCACATCTCCAAATAGAGTAGTGCTCTGGCTTGGGAGGAGTATGTGGAAGGTAATTCATCGCTTGGTGTATCTGGTTGGGGTGTTAGTGCTGTTTCATATGGTCTTGTTAGGGAGTAGATTTGCAGATTTGCATGGTTGGGTAGCAGTGCTAAGTTATCTCGCTGTTTCATTTTTATGCTTGCTAGAGTGTAATAGAGCTGACGTTTGGTTGGGCAACTTGCAGCCAAAACTGCGGCAATGGCATCTGGTTGAGGTGGCGGGCAGCATATTGGTTCTGGCAACTGGCTGGTATATGATACATAATCCAGTCAACCCATACTCGCTTAGTGGCCATGATGGGCATTATGAGTACGAGAATGTAGTAGGTACGCAAGGGACACATCACACTGAATGAAAGTAGTTTCAGCAATTACAATACTAATTTTGTTCATGGCAGCTGTAGTGCCAAGTTTCGCACATGTACTTGAGACTAATGAACCAATTGGTGCAGTCCTACATGTAGTGCCCAACGATGATCCCATCGCTGGAACAAACACAGATTTAGTTTTTGAGTTAACTGATAAGGCTGGTGCTTTTGATCCCGCGCAGTGTTACTGCAGCGTACAAGTGTTGCAAAACGACACTGTCATTACTTCTGCCAGAATTAGTGGGTATGATTTAGCTGATGGTGCCAAGACGTTGTACTCTACTGTGGTTTTCCCGGAGATCGGAGTATACAAAGTTCAGCTGATTGGTAAGCCTGTCACAAATGATTGGTTTGATGAGTTTACGCTGGAGTATGAGGTTCGAGTAGTGCGGCAAGTCGCAGCAGCACCTAGTGTTGAGGAGGGGGCCAGTTTGTTCACTCCACTTTTGATTGCGGGTATTGGTATTATTTGCAGTGTGGTTGCGGTGGTAGTGGGAGTTAGAGGACAGAAAAAAACTGTTGTGGGGCACATCTCACTTGAAAAATAAGCAGTTTCACTGGTTACTCATCTGAGTAGCACTTGTCTGGATTAATGCAACTTTTTGTTTATGAGTAAGCCTCTTGATTGCTACTTCTCTAGTTAGCGCAGTTGAACGGTCAATAACTTGCTCTGCATACACTAACTCTACTGGTCCTCTACCTCGTGTATACCGCGCGCCAGTCCCTTCTGAGTGTTGTGCCGTTCTTCGGGTTACATCATTCGTGACCCCTGTGTAGTATGTACCGTCAGCACAGCGGACTATGTAGACGTGCCAAGGTATTGAATTCATACAGTTGACTATACAATACTCACCTGTGCACATCTGGCTCATCTTGATACAATTCAGCTATGCAGTTTCCAGAGCCTGTTCTAAAACACTTCAAGGTGGCAGATCCACACTTATACCAAGCTATCACTGAGCAGAACTTACTCTGTCGTCAAATTGAGCCCATGCTCGACCATACACAGTTTTTTACTAAGCTCTTTGACTCAATTGTTTCGCAACAGCTAGCTATCAAAGCTGCTGATGCAATCTGGGCGCGAGTGATTGGATTGTTTCCTGGTGGACGAGTAAACCCTGAAACACTACTGAAAATACCAGAACAGCAACTGCGTGATGTGGGTTTATCTTGGGCAAAAGTTCGGTATGTGCGGGATTTAGCTGCACAAACAGTAGCAGGTACTGTGCAGTTCGAGCGTCTCAATGAGCTATCGGATGAAGATGTTGTCATCGAACTTACCAAAGTCAAAGGTATTGGGCGTTGGACTAGCGAAATGTTCCTCATGTTTACCCTAGGAAGACCAGATGTGTTTTCGTTTGGTGATTTGGGGTTGCTGCGTGGATTCCAGAAGTTGTATGGTATAGCTGATGAAGCTGCAGCGCGTACCCAGTTGCCAACTGTGACGGCTGCTTGGGCGCCGCATAGAAGTTTTGGCGCGTTTGCACTCTGGGCCTACTATGACAAAACCAAGTAAAGCAGCAGTGCAGACAGAGCGAAGTGCGGACACTGTACTACGTGCAGTTGCCATAGTTGCTGTTGTGCTAATCCATGTGCTTTCCAGTATTAAGCCATCACCATTTTATGCAGACTCTGGTGTGTGGCAATGGGTAGCGGTTGGTTTGGATCAGGCCTCAAGAGTTAGTGTTCCATTATTTGTGGCACTTTCAGGCTATGGGTTGTGGCTGGGGTATGGGCAGAGTATGAAATTCCAAGATTTTCCAGGGTTTTTGTATAGACGTTTACGTAAATTGCTGCCCACTTATGTAGCGTGGAGCATTGTGTTTGCATTGGTTTTTACTATTTTTCCAACATGGACGACCAGAGAAACTCTGCCAAGTTTTCCATGGCAGTTGGTATGGGGTAGAGCTGATTATCACCTATACTTTGTGCCAATGATTTTGCAGTTGTACCTGTTATTTCCCTTGTTGGCATGGGTGCAGTGGCGGTGGCCTATGGTGCTGCTTGTTGGTGCACTAGCAGTGCAACTCGCTTGGTATGCGTACTATAGTTACGGCATGCATGTGCCGTTGGATCTTGTGTTTTTCATGGGTGATAGTGAACAATACCTGTGGTCACCGAACTGGATTTGGTACTTTGTGCTTGGTATGCAGCTGCCTAGTGTTATTTCGTATCTACGGCAGAGACAGGTATTTACAGTTTTAATGCTGCTCAGTTCAGTTGTTTGGGTTGGCATGGTAGTAGGTGCGGTGAGTGCAATCAACAGTGGCATTGATCCGCTGCTGGCACTCAAGTTTACTCGATACGAAGTTGTTTTGTATGCCACACTAGCAGTGACAACGCTGCTTACGGCAGTTCAGTCCATAAAAAGAGTGCCTACAATAGTAGAGTGGCTTGGAGTTTGGTCGTATCACATCTATCTCTCACATACCTTGCTGCTACGGCTTCTTTTTAATTTTCGTTGATAAAAAGCTGAGAAAAATTATGCTAAACTTACCGTTGAGGGTCTCAGTAGTATAGCTACACTTTCTAGAATATAAACATGAATGAAGGCAGCGTTGATCATAGTTTCAGAAGTGAAAGAACGAGAGCACTTGAAACAGAACCACTGGATTCTAAGCTGAAAATTGCTAGATTTTTTTCACCAGGAGGAAGTGAAGGGCCTGTTGCTGCTATGTTGGGCATTCCTTTTGAGGAATCCCAGTTCCAGACTGCTTCATTTGAGTGCGATGGCAGAGAGTTTGGATTACTGGATGTTATGCAGGAGTTGAACTTAGTTGGTGAAACTGATGGAGTCCCTCATTTGAGTGTTGGAGGTGAGACGACGCAATATTCGGGTGGGATTTTTGGCTATGGTTGGAGGACTTCACAATTAACTAACAATGCCGCTCGTGCATACTTGTTTGGGCAGTACAGTGTGCAAGGCACTGGTTTAGTGCACTACGAGGGAAGAGAACAGCGTGGGTTTGGTGTTGATGGACCATTTGTGAGAAACTCAGGTGCCATTGATATAGGTGGGGGTGTAGACAGCACGAGTGTAGATCTGCAAAAGCACTATGCAGAAAGATTGTGGACCCAATCATACTTACACTTTGGCCAGCCCCAGTTTGCCAGAATTTATAAGATTCTACAGTATCAGCCATGGATGGAATATCGGTATGATGTGGCAGAGTGTTCCGCAGTCATAAGAGATGATGGTAAGAGAAATGTATCAAGAAAAGAGTTGCTAAAGCAAATAAAAAAAATTTTACCGTTTTTAACTGATGCATATATGTTTTCACATGCATTTTTTGAAATTGACGGACATAATGCGTTTAAAAATCGGAATGGTGATGTCATTTTTACAGATTATGAAAGTATGGATTACTTGAGTAAAGATCCAGTAAATTTCATGTTTACGCTTGGAGATAGTTGGTTTTTTGAAGGCATGAGAAAAAACTTTCCCGAGTTTTGTGCCATATACGATTTTGAGTTGTACTCTGATAGTGTTTTTCCTCGATTGGATATTCCACGTATAACAGAAATTATTAAGGATCATGTGTTTGGTTCAAATTATATTGATGATGTACTCAGTAAAGTTAAGAATAACCTGAGGAATTCAGATGAGAAAGCGATGGTGCGATACGCAATGGCAGGTGTAATCGGTTCCCGTTCAAATGCCAAAGAGGCAGGAATGCAAATGCTGCGTGACAGTATGGCTACAGTCCCGAAATCCCTAGACAGACCTCTATCTCTCGAAGAAATGTACATCCAGCTTCGGGAAAAAATTAAAGGCGTAGATCTTGAAGCAGAAAGCTATAATCATGAAAGATGCAGTGTTCAGGTTACAGAAAATGGCGTCATTTATCTTACCTTAACAATCAACACTTTTGGGCTACCCATTTCACCCGTGCTTCGCATGCCTCTGACTCTGGCAGATGTGTATGAACATTGGCCGTGGCGACACCCAAGTGAGGGAACGCACGAAGACATACTGCAGCCTAGTCAGTTCGATAACCCTTTTGCCGAGGTCAGTGACACTATTTTAAGTGAAACTGTGTATAGCAAAATTGCTGGCGTTTTTTCAATGATTACTGGCTTTAAGCAGGATGGTGTAACCAAAAGGTTTAAGAATATGGGTGTTATGGATTTTTCAGTATTAAGTGATTACATGACTTTTGAGTTAGCATACAAAGAAAAAAAGGATAGTCTTCTTGAGAAAATAACCGTGAATATTGGAAATAGCATCCGACTCTATATAACACCAAAAGAAGGAAAGATTAAGTTTTTAATATTTACAGATAGTTTCACCCAGCAGCCTTCAGAACTGAATGCAGCTGCATACACGTTGCACACGAGTCTTGCTTACCTTGAAGCAAAAAAATACCATGGCTATCATACAATCACTGTTCCTTTACAGTAGGTTTCTTATTTAGAAGGCAACAGTTGGTCTATTTTGCTTGCAAGAATGAAATCATTTTCAGAAAGTCCATTTACTGCATGGGTGGTGAGTGTTATCTTCACATACCTGTAATTATGCAGATATATGTCTGGATGATGACCTTCAGACTCAGCTAGCTCAGCCACTTGATTGAAAAGCCGCACTGCCGCCCCAAAGTCAGTGAACTTGCAGTTACGGCTAATGGTTTGTTGTTGTACATCTAGAAACCACTTGGGATTGATTTTAGATTGGAGCTGAATAGCTTTCGCTGAATTGAGTCGATCAGCTTCACCTTCACAAGCGGCGCAGTGTTTTTGGGAGAGAGTAGTCATAGTGATCAGTATACTAGATGTAGTTCTCCATTTAGGTACCGTTTGGCAAGTAAAGCAATTTTGTAGTGGTAGTTATCCCAGTTTATGGGAAAAGAATCTTTGGTCACATTTAAACTAATTGTGTCTCCAGCGTTTGTACACCCATGTGCAGTAAATGGCATATTGGCTTCATGCACAGCAATGAGCTGAGCGATTGGGCAAGAGAAGAGGGCAAACACTTCATTCTTTTCAAGCAGGAAAGACTCGATTGGTGAGTTGTCCGTCACAAAAAAGATATCTACAATGTTTCTTCTCTCCTTTCCTCTGGCATCTGGACCAACATACAATTTCCTGCCTACACTGGTCAACGACTCAGTTTGATAGTCACGCCCTAGCTCTTCTCGTACTTCCCGTAATCCATCGTAAATTGACTCACCTGCTGTGAAGTGCCCACCTGCTGAAACGTCAAGCTTGTTGGGCTCCCAAGTTGAGTTTGAACTGCGCTGTTGGTACAAAATTGCTGGAATTGGTTGTGACTGAATAATCCAAAGGTTAAACGTACCAATCCAGTCACCTGCATTGAATGCCTCTGTTCTAGATTTGACTATGCCACTTTTTACAAAAAGTGGCGGGATAAGGATGTCGACTTCTTCTACGGTGTCAGTTTGCATACAACTTCTCTTAAAACCATCGCACTGTCTGGTGACGTTTTGGACCAGTAGTTGCCCACAGTGGTGGTACTCCCAGACACTGGGTGAGGAAAGCGACATACTGTATGGCAGCCAGGGGAAGTTCGGCGGGAGATGTTGCGTTCTGTGCAGCTACACCGTCCCAAGAAGGCACTTCAATATACACAGGTTCAACTAGCGACAGATAAGCTTGATCTGGGCGATATGGAACCGTGAGAGTCCCGATTTTATACTCTGTGCACACGCGTATTGGAACGTCTGGGTAAGCAATATCAAGGTGTGTGAGCAGCAGGTACTCAACACGTCCAGTTTCAAGTAGGTAGGAAAGCATGGGGATATCGATGTGGACGATATCTCGGGGCCGTTTAGTTGTAGCACCGTATTCATTAGCGTCCTCGCGAATTCGATGCGCAAGTGCTTCGTCCATGATTGAGGGCAGTTTGCGAGAACCAACACTGGAGGTATAAGTAGCTTTGATAGCAGCCGCCCTGACAGCAATGTCTTGATGGTCTACCACGCCTTCAGTAGAAGAGAAAATGCCATCAAATCCACAATTAGACGCTGTTACATCTGGGTATACTCCCCATCGTTTATCCAGACCAAGTGCTTGTGCTTTCTCGAAGACAAAGGGGCAGTCTGAACGCCAAAGTTGATCGAGTGAAATGCGCACATTCTGTACGTATGGTTTTAGTATTAGTTTTGCTGTTTTCAGTCGCTGAATTTGGTTCTCTATTGTTCCCACTACAATTGATTGCCCAATAAACTGTGGGACTGAAATGTCTGCAAGGTTCTGGCCAAAGCCTTGCACAAGCCGATTGTACAGTTCGTAATGGGTGCGCAGCAGATCTTGCCAGTTTCGAGCGAACAAATCTCTCACTCGAAGAGGATGCCGATATAGTACGTCAGCATACGCTGGTGCTATGCCTCGTCCTGTTGCCCCAGAGCTGCCAGTTGAGTGTTGTTTAAGTACTTGTTCAAATGCACGATGTACATCCAAGCAAAGGAATGCCTGTTCATCTATTTGTAGTTCAGAGGGCAAGTTTTTTTTAGGAGAAACTGCTGCAACTGCTTCGATCTCAGAAACAAGATCAGTGGGGTGTAACACCATTTCTTTCCCGAGTATCACCACACAGCCTGGTTGTAGAATGCCCGATCCCAGTTGGTGTAACGCAATTTTGGTTTTCCCGACTGAAACCGTATGTCCAGCGTTCGATCCACCGTTATCACGATAGTGGATGACTTTTTTATGTTTTTTTAGAAATTGAGCGGTAAGCTCGTCAGTTAGGCGTCCCTTGCCTTCATCGCCTAGTGCGCCACCCACCACTGCGATTGAGTTCTGTCGGCGATGTTTGGGATGGAAGAGATCAGTTTTAGATGCTTTTTCGAGGCCGAACAGATTGTTGTTTTTGTATACAGCTGTATATACGTCGTTCGGTTGCATCATAGATTGCCTGACTTTTTTGAGCGTTTGGCAAACCAGCCATGTGGATCTGCTAGCCACTCTTTGATTATTGTAGCATCTGATAAGGAAATCACTTTGGAAGTTACTGCTGCCTGGACTATATGGGTAATTGTTGTCAATGTATGCAGTTCTACATTTGCAGTAGCAAATTGTTCAGTGGCCTCTTGCATTTCGAAGCTTGTGATAGATAGGCAGTCAGTAACTACTGCGCCAGAGTCACGGAGTGCTGCAACTCCTGCTAGGCTGGAAAGCCCAGTAGAAACGTGATCTTCTACAAGCAGTACTGTTTTGCTTACAACCGAACCACCTTCAACCAATTTTTTTGTTCCATGATCTTTGGCAGTTTTTCGCACAAACACTGAAGGCTTCATAAGGGTTAATCCAAGAGCTGCACTGTGGGGAATACCTGCTGTTTCAATGCCTGCAATCATGTCGTACTTGAGTTTCTTGTCAGTGATTAACTTTGAAAAACCTTGCACAACTAGTTTCCACTCGGTGGGATGTGCAGGGAATGTACGGTTATCAATGTAAATAGGGGACACTATGCCAGATTTGAAAGTTATTGGCGACTCAACGGCAAATCCGACTGCACCGATGTCGACAAGTGCTTGGGCAATGACTGACTGTGTGTTCATACTGATTCTTTCTGTTTTTTCCAAATATTTTGTGCTAAATCAGGATTCCACATAGCGCCAGTGGCACTTTGCACTGCGTCTGCTCCAGCTGCTCGGTATCTAGTAAAGTCCTCAGCTGTGGTGACCCCGCCCACTCCTATTACAGTGTACTGCAAGTTGAGATTTTCTCGCATCGCCACGAGTCGCTCGGTCATTTCCAAGCCTGCCCACTGAATTGCCGAACCACAGACTCCGCTGCGCAGACGGCCTTGGCCAGGGAGGGCTTGTTCGCCAGTAGCATCAACAATTGCTGCGGGAATGGTGTTGATTGCAGCGAATCCATCGACTATTGGGGCGAGATTTTTGACGAGGGTTTCTAGCTGTTTGTCTTCGGCAAAGTATGCAATTTTCAGGATCAATGGAATGTTGCCAATTGCTTCTTTGATGTTGGCTGCGATTTGTGTGGTTCGCTCGATATCAAAACAAAGCAAGTGTGCAGATCCTTCGTTGGGGCAACTTAAGTTTGCTTCCAGGATTTTGGCACCCGTTTCGGTAACGAGCTTGGCTGCATTTACGAAGTCATCGATATACTGTTTGACAGACCCCGAACCATCGCTTGTTGCTTGGAAACTGCCGATCATCACTTGACCTTTGCCAGCAGATTTGAGGGCGAGTTGCATGTCTGCTTGCCAGATATCGGGGTTGGCTGAAGGTACGCCAAATGAGTTAGTAATTGAAACGGGGGCATCGTATATTTGATCAGCAATTAGTGGCTCAGGGCGATCCGCCACGAGTTTACCCTCTGGATGCACCGCCAACACATTCGGCCAGGGGTGACAGGGATGGGGGCGAGTACGAACAGTTTTGTAGGTACAGATGTCAAACCCTTGTTTGAACGCTGCAGTTACAAACTTTGCATTGAGTAGCGGACCTGCTGGGATACCGAATGGCAGAAAGACTGCGTGTCCAAGAAACGTGTGTTCGGGTTTGCCTTGGCGTTTGAACGGAGAAGCTTCTTCTGCAAATAATCCAAAGGGACCTTGATCGTAGTTTTCTTGGTATGACTTGCTTGGGTCGTAGAACGGTGTGGGTCGGTTCATGCGGAAATTCCCAAAATTTTTCTACCATTTGTCGTTGCAATTGCTGCTAACAATTCAGGATCAAAGATGCGAGTACAACGAATCAATTGTAAAAGTTCTTCTAGCATACTCCCTGTGCCAAAAGGTAAATAGATATCTGCAATGTTGTCGGTTCCTATGCCAACACTAATGCCAGCAGGCACTAGCTCATCAACAGGCGAAATAGAATTGTGGGTCACTGTCAGAGTTTCGTTGCGACGAGCATCAATGTAGGCAGTTGGGCAGCAAATCCACTGAACTTTGGCTTTTTTCAGCAACGTATATACTTTTTGACGATACTGTATTGGGTGGGCGGCAACTGAAACGCCATGTATGACACAAGTTTTTCCCTCCATACCATGTTCGATTGTTTTTAGCGCTAACAGCTCAGTTTCAGTTTCAGTTTGGTCGTTGAATTGATCTGTGTGCACATGTACCATTTTTCCCATTCGTTTTGCAGTACCAAGCAATACATCAAAGTGCTCCGCCTCATGTCCTTGGTCTTTGCCAGGTAATCCACCTATGATATCTACAAACTCTGCACCACGATCAAACCATTCGCGAGCATCAGGGGTAAGCACTCCCTTGAGTGTTTGGTTTAAAAACTTCAGTTGAATAACATCCTTGTACTTTTCCCGTAAACGATCAGCCGCTAGAATGGCTTTATCCTGAATGACTTCGTCGACATCTATAAAGGTTCCGAGTGCAGTTACCCCTTGCTCTAGTTGACGCTCTAAGGAATACGCCATACGATCATAAATTTGGTCAACACTAGAACGTTTTTTTAAATCATCAACCAAGTCCCATTTAGCTTTTAGCGGCGCATTGGCATGTTTAAGTGTTTCTGGTGTGATCGTGTAGGCTCGATCTAAGTGAGTGTGTGTGTTCACCCAACCGCCCTTTTTTTCGATGTTCTCAAGAATAGGTGTTATCAAATCCCAGTTTTGCATATGGTTCCTTACCGCACAATCATATGCTGCTGCAACTTACTAACCAGCGTTTGCGCTGTCTGTAAATCGGTGATAAGTGGAATTTCATTTGCCACTGCCCATTTTCGAATAGTAGCCTCGTCTTTTTTAGACTCGTCAGTTTGCTTGGCATATGGCAGGTTTATCACCAAATCAAACAAATTCTGCTTCATCGCGTCCTCAAGTTTGGGCGCCTGTTTGGCATACATTTTGTGCAGGAGCACGGACTCGATGCCATGCTGCTTGTAAAAAGCATGTGAGTTCTCGGTGGCATAAAACTTGAACCCAAGTTTCACGAGTTCTTCTACTACAGGCAGGAAGGCCTTTTTATTTTTCTCTTCGCCAATGGTGAGGAGTGCAAACCGTTCCTTGTGCTGTGCCATGCGCATTTGCAAAGTGTAAATTTCGATAAATCCTGGTGAAGCGTTTTGATTGAAGGCTGAGTTTTTCATGAATGTTGCCAGCTTTTCGTCAAAAATTGTGTTGGCAGTTTCCACAGCCACAACTTCGGCAACGCCCTTGAACAGTTTGACTGTAACCAAACCACTGACTTTTTCGTTGACATGATCAATCAGAGCATTCAGATCATCAAGTAGCGGCTCATACCAGAGTGCGCCGTAACAGAGATACGCCCACTTGGTGTCCACTTCTGATTTAAACTCATTTTCAACCCGGGTACAAACGTATTTTTCTAGGTTGAAGTGAGCATTGATGATGATTTCGGCAGCTGGTGCTTCATAGAGACCGCGGACTTTGAGGCCGACTACGCGATCCTCAATGTGATGGGTGACACCCACGCCGTGTTTGGCACCTACCAGATTGAGGTGCAAAATCAGATCTGTTAAATTCATGGCTTCGTCGTTGACCGAAACAGGTAATCCTTTGATGAATTGAATTTTTACATACTCAGGTTTGTTGGGCGTTTTTTCTACAATGCTACAAACTTGCAAGATTTTTTCGAGTGGAGGAATGAGTGTGGGATTCTCAATTTCACCACTCTCACCAGTCACTCCCCACATATTGTCATCGTAGGAGTAGGGCGAGTCGACGGTTTGTTTGACGGGGATGTTGTGTTTTTTTGCATATACCAGTTCTTCATCACGTCCCATACTCCACTCTCGAACTGGGGCAATAATTTTCATCTCTGGTGCTAATGTCAGCACAGAACCCTCAATGCGAACTTGATCGTTGCCTTTACCCGTACAGCCATGGGCGATACAGTCACAGTTCTCTTCGCGGGCGACTTGGACTGCCAGTTTAGCGAGCAGCGGACGGCCGAGAGGGGTGCTCAGGTGATAGCGACCTTGATAACTTGCGTTGGCCTTGATACCTTTGGCGATGTAGTTGTAGGCAAAGTCGTTTTTAGCGTCTATGACCATTGCTTTGACTGCACCCAGCTTGATGGCTTTTTGGCGAATTGCTTCCAAGTCATCGGCTTGCTGGCCGATATCTATAGTCAATGCAACTACCTCTGCGTTGTACTCATCTTGTATCCATTTGAGCATGACTGACGTGTCTAGCCCACCGGAATATAAAAGGACTACTTTCTTGACTTCGCCCTTGCGGCCTTCGTAGTTGGATACCTTAGTGTAGGGAAGTGTTTGCATGCAGTGGCTTCCTTTGGGAGCCGAGAGGGGTTTGTACAGGTGGAAAAGGGTGAATCAAAAATTGCAAAAAAAATCCCGCCTTTTGGCGGGGAATGAAATTAAACGACTGTGCGTCTCCGATTTTGTCTTGGAGAAGCTTTTTGGTCAAACTGGCAAAAAAAAATCTAGTGGTTGGCACTAGGACGTGAGTATATACGCATACAGTATGTTTTGGCAAGCACGAATGTTTTGTCATTCATAAAAAAACCTCCCCACGTACGATGAGGAGGTTTAGTGTCTGTCCAGCTTCTCCCACCTCTTGTGGGAGGCGGGTTATTTTTACTGCTTATTAAATTCAGCAGGTGCGCCGTAGGCGCCTCGCATATGGTTGCCACCTTTTCTGCCCATTGGCATAAAGAATTGAAGGTCTATATTTTGTGACTCAGCCCAGGCTTCAAGCTCAGCGCGCTCAGATGCATGGTGCGCCCTGCGTTCCTCTGGGGTCATATCCCTCAAAGCTTCATACTCAGCTTCGTGTTCAGCCATGAGTTCCGTGTGTTTGGTGATGATGGCTTGTTTTTGTTCTTGTGTAATACTCCCATTAGTTACCGCAGCGTTGAGTCGTTCTTCGAATCGAGCTTGCATCTCGATTCTATGATCGGCCCGAGCTTCATTGAACACTACTTGAACATCAGATTCACTGAGGTTAAAGCGTTGCGCGATTCGCTGTACCAAACGAGTTGGCGTGTCATCCGCTGTTTGGGCGGATGCTTGGCTCGCCGCGAAAGCGGTGGCTCCTGCGATTGTAACTGCGAGTACTGGTATGATGAGGTGTCTGTTCATAAACTCATCCTTTCTTAGTGTGTACTGTACGAGTCAAAGCTGAAATTTAGCTTAATGGTGGACACATTCATATGATTCCCAAAGAGGTGTTGACTAGGCATGTGACTTTACTAGTTTATAACCAGGCAGTGTAATGCGAATACTAGTTCCTGTACCAAGGTTGCTTTCAGCTGTAATTGTACCGCCATGTCTGCTCACAATTTCTTTCGCGATGGCTAAACCCAGTCCGTACCCATCAGCTGTATCATGCTGACGAGCAGCATCAGCACGATAGAATCTATCAAAGACATGCGGAAGGTCTACCTGGGCAATCCCTTCACCTTGGTCTGAAATGGTAATTATAAGTTTGCTGCGGCTTGATTTGGTAGAGCAAGTTATCTTCGTTTCGGCGGGACTGTACTTGATAGCATTGTCTAAAATAATAACTAGCAGTTCATGCAAACTCTCAGCTTGTCCCCAGATTGTGCCTGGGTCGACCATGCGTTCAATAGAAATATGTTTTTTCTTGGCTAACCCTGAAACTGCTTTAACAGCCTGCTTGATGAGTGATTCAATTGAAACTGCGCTAAACTGTTCTATAGTAGTGGGTTTTCGGTACTGAGCTAAGTGTAGAAGATTATCGGAAAGTTTTTGTAATTTGTGTACGTCTGTTAGACTTTCTTCCAACAGTGTTCTTGCCTCAGATGCACTTAGCTTGGCATCTCGTAATCCTACTTCTAGTGAGGCTTTGAGTGCAGTGAGTGGCGTGCGTAGCTCATGCGAGGCGTCTGAAATAAATCTATGCTGTTCTGACATCATGGTTTGGATTGGACCCAACGTTTTCCCTGCCAACAAATACCCAAATATGGTTGCCAAAAAAACAATGCTGCTGTTTAAAATTATCAGCAGCACAGCGAAACGCACTTTCGTCTCTTCAGCTAAATCTGGGTCAGCCAGTAGCGGAACAGGGATTACAATATTTTTGCGAATTTCTGCAGGTAGTAGCTCGCTTTCCCGTAGCTGGCGTTGGATACGAGTTCTTTGAGACTGTGAGAAGCGGTCAATTTCTTGTGATGCTCCACGGTAAATGATCAGGCTAAACAGCACGCTTACCATCATGATAGTGAATGCATACCAGATCATTAGTTGAAATCGAGCTGAGCGAAACATAGGTTCCTAGACTTTCTCCTTCGCTAACTTGTAGCCAAAACCACGTACTGTCTGTAGTAGTGAAGGTGAATTTGGGAACGGCGCATCAATCTTGGTACGTAAATTTTTGATATAGACCTCTACAGTATTTGGCAAAATATCAGCATCGTAGTCCCAAACATGGTCTATGAGTTGCTGCTTGCTGAGTATAGTGTTTTTGTGCCGTAGCAGGTATTCAAGTAAAGCAAATTCCTTACTGGACAAGCTAATAGCTGTGTCACCTCTGCTTACCGTAAAATCTTGAGGATTTAGGACTAAATCTGCTAAGCTAAGTACAGTAGTTTGGGTTTGCGGTGGTCTTCGTAGCAGTGCTCGTACTCGGGCAAGTAACTCTTCAAATGAAAATGGTTTAGTTACGTAATCGTCAGCACCAGTGTTTAAACCTAAGATTTTGTCTTCCAGCTGTCCTCTAGCTGTTAAAATGAGTATAGGAGTATGAATGCGTTTTTCTCTCAGTTTTTTGCAAATGGTGACGCCATCCATTTCTGGAAGCATCAGGTCTAGCAATATAGCATCATAATTTTCCGAAGTTGCTAAATCATAGCCTTCAGCACCAGTGTGAGCTACATCGACTGCGAACTGTTCAAGTTCAAAACCTTTTTTGAGTGCGGCCGCGATGCGATGTTCGTCTTCGACAACCAGGATGCGCATACTCAGATAGTATAGCTTAGCGATTCTGAAAAACTGCTGAAGTTTAATACCTGACTTGATAGCGACATACTGAACAACTTCTCACGCAACTCTTACCTAGCTTTCAACATCTAGACAAAGTAATTTGCTTAACTTCTCGTAGTATTACATTGTAAGGAGTCTTTATGAAAGATGAGTCACAGTCTGGAATGGGAACAGGTATGGTAGTTGGTATTCTGGTAGTAGTTGTAGTGCTTGTAGCACTAGTAGTGGTTGGAATGGGAGAGATTGACAGAGTAACCACTCCCGTTACAAAGCCAAATGGTCAGTCTACAGGGCCAAGTATGGATGAAACTGATGCACCAATTGGTGGTGAAGGTGGAAATGCTACACAAGAGATTAATGTACCCGATCCAAACATCGATATTCCAGATGAAGTTGACGTAAATGTCAATCAGGGGCAAGAGTAAAAGTACATACTCAGTGGGTGTCGTGCACGGAGTCTAATCTTTATTATACTTGCTAGACAGATTTTAGCTCTGGCTATCTAAGCCAACTTCAGAAACCAGCAGTGATCTGTATTGATAGTTAATGCCATTGAAAAATCACAACTACCTGATACTGAATTACCTGCGGCGCAATTGACAGAGCAAGAGCTGATTGCAGTACTCAGGAAATGGAAAGAGGCCCCCCCCAGGGGGCGAAAAAAAAGTTTGTTGCTCAGTATGATGGACAAAAGTCGTTCGCAGATCCATTGCGATCAGTTAATCGAAGATCAACATCTAGATTAGTCGATCAAGAGATACACCATTTTAAACAAGCGATACAGCGTGAGGGGAGAAACATTTCAGATCCTGATGATCCAGGATTTATTGTTCGATCCAACAAGCAAGCAATAGGTGAACGTCCTATGGATCCTTTTGTGAGTTCTGAACGCCAGGCAATGGCAAGTATCACACGTGAGTTGTGTGATTCACAGCAATTTCCCCAAGTACTTTTTTTTACTGAGTATGGTAATCAATCACCCACCCCAGGTGATACAATATCTGATTTTGATATGCGTTGTATCTATGTGGGAACACTCTCAAACGGAGATAGAAAGCAATTTCTAAGCATCTTTTAAAGACCATCGATGAGCGCGTAAATCAGCATAGGCCGATTGAGGTACACTTCCAGCGATTGTATGAGTATTTAAACGGTGTTGTCGGTGAGGATGGTGCTATAACTGTCATGGAGTCTATAGACCCAACTTTGGAGGTATCCTCACAAAGGATAGAACATTCTGGGCTAGTTGCTCTGTATACATACATGAGTATGCGAATGCTCTCTCATTCAGTTAGGGAAGTAGAAAAATTGGTCAGAAAAACATTGTGGTTGAGAGAATGGACACAGGTTCAGGTGTGTCCGACTGAGATTGCTGAGAGAATTGTTTTAGAGCGTGGTGATTCTATAGATTGGATGCACTTGTTTTTTCTTCTTTTGTTCGATCAGATACATATAATGCTGAGACGCGAGGTAAAGAAGACTGGGTTTCTAGAGCAAAACGGGTGTCAAAAACTGCTATACGTATAGGTTTAGCAAAAGCGTTTGCAGGCATACCAGAAAGAAATCAAAGAGAAGCACAACAACACTTGACCCATTTGTTGCTGCACGCTAGTTATCCACCAGAAACGATCTTTATGTCTTTTATCAGAAAGTACGGTGAAGAATCAATTTCTGTCAGCGTGCTCGCACTCTTGCAGCAAGCAGAACGACTTCGCACAGATCCCCTGTACACACTAGATTCCCCTAGCACTACCTCACTGCTTACGTATCCAGATCAATCTGAGTCACTACGTTTTAACCCTTCTGTTTGGGGTAAGTATTGCGCTAAGTGTGAGCTGTTAATTTTTAACTGGGCAAGCTCAGCTGGTATAGAGTACCGACGTTCTGCTGAAGATATTTATGACAGTAATGCTACGGGGCGTGCACTGATGGATGTACTGCTTCGGTTAAGTAAGGCCTTAGGTATAACAAAAGAGCATATCTTGGCTGGCACTACACTAATTTCGCAAGGTGATGATTCTGAAGATGCTCTGTAGATCATTCCGCCTTCAGAGCCTGGACATTCTAAGCAAGGTCTGCTGGAAATTAGGTTTACAGAGGAAGGGGGATCGCAAAAAAAGTTAGTACGACCATACTCTCTGAGTGTAGGAGAGATCCTAGTTTTACTAGGTATTCCTCGCACTGCAGACGTAAGTGCGATAGATGATGTTACCGTGTACAAGCTCAGTGGGGAAGGTATTCGCAGTGTGTTGCAAAATCCAATTCTCAAAACAATTTTCTCCTTGAGCTTAAAACGGCTACAGATACAGCTACCCTTTTGCAGTATCTGGCTGAGTACTTCCTGCGATACTTTCCATTTGAGTTTATAGCGACTGTCAGAGATAGAAGCCCAGGAAAAAGTGGGCAAGCAAGAGTTAGTAAAGAGATTGCGGCAGAGATAGCTAATCCAGAAAAAATTCCATGCATCAGTGGTTCGTGCCCGACGATGGAAACACTGTCCTTCAGGCGTTGGATAGTAAGTCTATTCCCTATGAGCGGATTGAAGTAACCGAGCAAACAGTTCTTTTTGCAGTGGGCGATAAGAACAATAGTGTATATATTGTGCTTGATAGTATTGGGGAAGGCCCACCAGTTGTGCTCGACTCTTTTACTGGAAATCCATTTGCAAGCGTGGAGTTGGAAAAAGATGGTGTTTTGGGGACGCAGCTTTGTTAGGACTTGGGGTGAGAACGGCAACAGCAACTGCTCGAGGTGGAGTTACGTTGCTAAAAATTTCAGTTGACAATTTCTTTACCCTAACAGGATATGAAGGTGCTGTTTTAGATCAAGAAGAGACAGCTTCTGATGTTCAAGCATCTTACAAAGGACTCTTGTTCCATTTATTTGCACTCAATTTATTTCGTGCCAGGCGAGATATTGTTGAATCCAAACAAAGGGTCTCAGTGCCGAATTGAGCAGTGCAGTTTGATCGTGACAACTTTAACCAGTTTGCTATAGTGAATACCTATGTCTAGTGGATCAGAGCGCGAGTTTTCTACCCCCATGATGCAACAGTACTTGCGTATCAAGGCTGAGTATCCTGACTGTTTACTATTCTTTCGCTTAGGAGATTTTTACGAATTGTTTCTGGATGATGCCCTGTTAGGGGCAGAAATTCTGAACATAACTCTTACGGCTCGCCCAAGAGGGGGGGATGGGGACATTCCAATGGCAGGTGTGCCGTTTCATGCAGCTGACGGGTACATTGCTAAACTGGTGCGTGCTGGCCATAAAGTGGCTATTTGTGAACAAGTTAGTGATCCTTCCGCCAAAGGTTTAGTGGATCGGGCAGTGGTGCGGATTATCACACCAGGAACACAACTTTCAGAACAAGCAGTGCGTGCTACAGAAAACCGATATGTGCTGAGCCTGTTTGAACACAAGAACAGGGTGGGGGTTGCCTGGGCAGACATCTCTACTGGAGACTTTCAAGTTGCTGAGTTACCACTCGGGGAGTCTCTAGCGGTAGCATTGGAGCCTGAGCTACTAAGGTTTAATCCCGCTGAGTGTATAGTAAACACGGCTCATTATGAGAGACCAGAATTACTGGCAGTATTGCGCAGGCATACTGGACTTATGGTGTATCACTATCCAGATTGGGATCGTGATGCAAGACCAAGTGCTAAGCATGTGGAGCGGCAGTTCGGGGTGCAAGCCTTGGCAGGATTTGGGATAACTACTGGCTCTGTGGCACACAAGGCCGCAAGTGCATTGCTTGGATACCTCAAGTATACGCAGCAAGCGGAAGTTCCACAGTGTTGGGAGTTGCGGACGTATGCTCCCGAGGCGTTTGTGGCTCTAGATCAGGCAACTGTTGCGAACTTAGAAGTGTTCCAGAGTGTACGTGGCCGTGGGCAGGACGGTACGTTGTTGCAGTTTTTGGCGCACACTAAAACTGCTGGTGGGGGTAGATTACTGCGTACCTGGCTACGGCAGCCATTGGCTGAGTTACTGCCAATTGAGGAGCGACTGGCAGCTGTAGAGCGGTTAGTGCAAGAAAAAAGTTTGCGCATCAGACTAAGAGAAGATCTTCGGAGTGTTGGTGATATTGAGCGTATTGTTTCTCGGCTTTCAGTTGGGTTGGGCACGGCACGAGACTTAGTGGCGATGTCACAGTCAGTAGTTGCAGCCCAGCGTATTGATGAGCTATTGGCAGCAGCTGAACAAAGTGAGTTTCTTGTAAATTTTTCAGCACTACTGCGTGATTGTTCTGTGATTGCTACAGTGATTGATGAACAGCTACTACCAGACCCATCAGCGGACATTCGGGGTGGGAAGATGTTTTCAGATGGCTATTCAGCTGAGCTAGACGAACTGCGCTCTATGCTTGGCGGCAGCAAAGCTTGGGTGAAGAACCTAGAAACTCAGGAGCGTGAACGAACAGGCATAGGGACATTAAAAGTAAG
Source organism: uncultured Pseudomonadales bacterium (assembly GCA_964607285.1). Classification (GTDB taxonomy): domain Bacteria; phylum Patescibacteriota; class Microgenomatia; order UBA1400; family PJMF01; genus CAZBMX01. The sequence continues at coordinate 32,840 of CAZSJW010000005.1, read as the reverse complement.
ATACAACAAGGTGTTTGGTTACTATATTGAAATCAGTCGTGGACAGTTGGCAGCAGTACCACCCGAGTATGAGCGGAAGCAGACATTAGTAAACGCTGAACGTTTCATCACCCCAGAATTAAAAGAGAAAGAAGTAATCATTCTTACTGCCCAAGAAAAAGCTCAGGAGTTAGAGTACCAACTATTTGTTGAGCTTGTTGAACAGGTGCTCGCTCATCGCCAACCACTGTTGCAGTTGGCTGCAGCCCTCAGTTGGCTAGACTGCATTGCGGCGTTTGCGCACCTGGCTGTGGAGCAGCGGCTAGTGCGACCGCAGTTTACAACAGATGGTAGTATTGGCATCAAGGCAGGGCGGCACCCAGTGGTGGAACAAGCGTTGGGCGATACGCTTTTTGTGCCAAATGATACCCTCCTCAATCAATCTGATCATCAACTGCTTGTACTGACGGGTCCAAACATGGCTGGCAAATCGGTGTATATGCGGCAAGTGGCTGTGGTAGTGTTGTTGGCACACATTGGGTGTTTTGTGCCTGCGCAGACAGCTGAGATCAGTTTAGTAGATAGAATATTTGTCCGTAGTGGTGCGTCTGATGCAATTGCAGGTGGACTTTCTACATTTATGGTGGAGATGGTGGAAACCGCGTTTATTTTGCAGCATGCTACTGAGCGCAGTTTGGTTATTTTAGATGAGATCGGTCGAGGTACAAGTACATACGATGGCATTAGCATTGCTTGGGCTGTGGCAGAACATTTGACTCAGCGGCATAGTAAAACTTTGTTTGCTACCCACTACCATGAGCTGCAGCAGTTGGAAAGTGAGTTTCCCAAAGCGATTCGCAATTACCACCTGGCTGTAGCAGAGCATAACGGTGAGCCTGTGTTTTTGCATACTCTGACTGAGGGTGCTGCATCACATAGTTATGGGGTAGCAGTGGCGCGGTTGGCGGGAGTGCCAAAGGGCGTGACGGAGCGGGCGGAAGAGCTGCTGCGGGAGATGGAGACACGGAACGTGAAGGTTTGAATTTTTGTTACAATGGGCTTGATATGCAAAATCTTAGTCAGAGCACAGTGACATTCCTTATTGATGGTCGGCAAGTTCTGCTAGGGTACAAAAAGACAGGGTTTGGCAGTGGAAAGTACTTGGGAATTGGTGGGAAAGTCGAAGAAAATGAAACAATTGAGCAAGCAGCGACCAGAGAAGTAAAAGAGGAAATAGTGGTAGAGGATTTAGAATTAGAAAAAGTGGCAGATCTGAATTTTTACTTTCCCGAAAAGCCAACATGGAGTCAACAGGTTCATGTGTATCTAACTAAAAAATGGCAGAATATTCCACAGGAAACTGAGGAAATCAGGCCCGAATGGTTTAGTATCAGTGAGTTGCCGTTGCAGCACATGTGGGATGATGCTCAATTTTGGTTGCCAGCCATTTTGAATGGGCACAAAATTATAGGTATGTTTACTTTTGATACCAACTTAAAAGTAATTAAACTAGAGTTACACGAAGCAAGTTTCTAACGGTAGTAGTTTCTATGGGAATAATCAAACAACTCTCCAATAAAGTCATCCAACGCATCGCAGCTGGCCAAGTAGTAGACCGTCCATCAGCGATGGTTAAGGAACTGATTGAAAACGCCCTCGACGCTGGAGCCAGAACCATTGATATCTCATTGCAAGCTGGAGGTATTGAAAAAATTGTAGTATTGGATGACGGTCACGGCATGGAGCTGGCAGACTTAGAACAAAGTTTTCTACCCCATACCACTAGCAAGATAGCTACAGTCGATGATTTGCAAGCAATACACAGTTTTGGGTTTCGCGGGGAGGCTTTGGCTAGTATGGCTGCAGTTGCTAGGGTCACAATTGCAAGCAGAGCTGCAGGCTCAGCGCATGGGTTTCAGCTGACAGTGCAAGATGGTAGTGTTACTACACCAGCGCGCCCACTGGGTATGCCAGTTGGCACTCAACTAGTGGTCGAGGATCTATTCGCTACCGTGCCAGCTCGGAAAAAATTTCTAAAAAAAGCCCAATCAGAGTATCGCGCAATTATAGCGATTATTGTGAACTTGAGTTTGGCGCACCCCGAGGTGAGTTTTAGCGTGACACACAATGGGCAGCGCACGCTAACAGTGTCACCGAACCAAGATGTATTACTGCGCTTCCGTGAATGTATAGGCTTGCCAGAAAAGGCTGTGATCGTAGCACAGGAAATTGCAGAGCCGCATTTGCGGGCAACATTGCATTTAGCACCACCTGAGCACGCAGAGCGCGCGTATCGCAATCAATTTATTTTTGTGAATAAAAGACCCGTGCAGTTTCCACAGCTCGTGCAAACTATCAAAGCTGCTTACGCTACGCTGCTTGAACCCAAAGCGGTCCCTGTGTTTTTACTCGATATTCAGCTTGATCCTGGATTAGTTGATGTAAATGTTGATCCAACTAAGTCTACAGTACGGTTTATGCATACTGACGCTGTATTACAAGCAGTTCGCCAAGCAGCCGAAGAGGTGGTGCGTGCTGCCAGTGCAGGTATACACCAGACGCCTTTTGGGGTGCTGAAAAAATATGGTATAAACGAGGAGCTTGCAGCACAGTTTAGACAAACAGTAGAGCCTTGGATGCCTGCTGTACATGCAGAACTTGATCTTTCATCCATTCAGCAGATTGCAAAAACGTATTTGGTAGTGCCAACTTCGGAGGGAATGCTGCTAATAGATCAACACGCTGCTCATGAGTCTATATTGTATGCGCAGATGAAAGCACAAACAGAGTTAGAACGAGAGAACAGTGAGTCACAAACCTGCCATCCTCCAGAAACAATACAACTCTCACTGTTCCATTGGCAAGTGCTTCAAGAATTATTGCCAGATTTAGAAGCCATGGGATTTTCCGTACAGTTTGTTCCTGAGACGCATTCAGTAGTTGTCAAACAAATACCGATACTCCTTGAAGGGTACCCTTTGCATGACTATTTCATAGAACTAGCAGAAGCGGCAGAGACGGGTGTACCGCAGCTGGATCAAACCACGCACCGTACACTTTCCTATTTGGCGTGTCGTACTGCTATTAAAGCAGGTGAGGTCTTAACCCAAGAGCAAAAGCGCGAGTTGGTGGAAAAAATCAGAGAAACTGGTGCACTCACCTGCCCACATGGAAGACCAACGCAAGTGCTGCTCAGAGTAGAGCAGCTAGAGACTTTGTTCCACAGGAGGTAGTGTTCGCTTTACTGTGGCACTGTGTTGAACATACTCTTAGGAAGTTTGTGCTGTTGGATGAATTCGGCTGTTTCTGGCGTGTTGCGCACTAGCACTAAAGTATATGCATCTACGTGCACTGGTTCCCAGTCCTCATCCTGTATGCGGCGAATCAAGAATGGCTGCGCCCAAGGAGTCTGATCATGACGATAAAACATAATCGAGTTGAACTGGTACTGTGATAGTTGTTCCTTCCATACTTCTTCATCTTCTTGGGCTGCTACTAGCCTTTTTTGTAGAAATTCTGTTGAGTAGGCTTCAGGTCGATTATCTACAAATACTTTTTCGTTTGGAGGGAGGGCATAAATTAGGTAACTACCGATATCGTAGTTATTAAACATTGGTCCAGGTAATTGTTGGGTGCGAATAAACTCAGCTGCTAGTAGGGAATCAGGTTGCAACCCTACACCAACTGTTGCGAGTTGGGGTATGAACAACTGTGTAGAAATGGCAGCAATTACCGTGCTAGTTGCTACTGTTGAAGTGAGCAGCAAGCCTGAGGTTGAGTTGGTAAGTTTGTGCCAAATCCTGTGTACAGGTATCTCTGCAAGTAGCAGGCTAAGAGCGGGTACAAGCAGCAGAGCGCCAACATTTGCAAAGCGGTTGAGCACAGTCGTGCCCAATATACCAATCAGTGCTAAAACCACTATTTTAGGTTTAGTACTCAATATTTTTTGGTGTAAAACCACTAACGCTAGTAGCACTGCTATAAACAGGTTGGCAATGTACCAATACAACGGAGAGCCAATTCGCTCCAGCATGAACCACAGAGGCATATTCTCAGCTATCTGATAGCCATAGTTGCGAAATAAAGTGAAAGGAGCAAATACACCAGCTAGTCCTAAGGGGGTGAAAAAAGTGCCAAGGATACTGCCGAGTACTAGTGCAGTGAGTCCAGGGTTTGGAGCTCGCTTGAGCCACCAGTGCTCTAGCCAGCTGAGGAAAAAAACGCCTAAACCAAGGGCAAAAAAAATATGTATGTTGACCCACAGCGCTTGCATAAGTAGTGTTCCTCCACCCAGTACTGCAAGTCGCATGAAGCTTTTTCCCTGAGTAGCATGATCGATAAGCCAAATGCTCAGAGCTAAGAAAAGTAAGCTGAAGGATTCAGGGCGGACCTCGGTTCGACTGGCAAGTAGTGGGAGTACTAGCAACCCAGCTGCTGCCGCAATTCGTATGCCAAACTGTTTAGCAGTCAGCCACACTACCAGTCCAAATGCTGTCCCAACCACACTCATGTTGAGCAATGTCAAACCAGCAAAGCCGAAGGTATGTTCTACTCCAGATGCCAGCACCCCAAACAGCCAATGGTGCATTTGCGTAGAAAAGTTTGGTTCGGTGTAGGAATAGAAGTTTGTGGTGAGCAGTTGGGTAAATTGCTGCCAGTTACCTGTTTGTATTGCTGCAGTCGCCACACGGCCGTTAGTGATATGTCTACCTAAATCCGATGTTACCAAATTTGTTTGTTGTAGAAAAAAAAGACAGGTGTACCCTATGAGTGCCCATAAGGCAATGTGCCCTAGCACGCGCTGGGATGGGAGTGCAGGCATGCTACTCTTTCGGCTGAGTCAAGCGTTTTTTAACTTTTTCCAGGGATCGTGTCAACTGTTTGTCTAAATTAATCTTTTTGATTCGTGCAAATCTCAAAATTGTAAGTAGCAAGTCGCCCAATTCTTCCACGTAGGTTTCGTCCATCTGCGCAGCCTTGTTTAGTTTCTTTCGCCCATGTTCTGCCAAATACGCACGAGCCATCTCGCCAACCTCTTCCACCAAACTGAGAATAAGAATAGAACCATACTCAGGGGAGTAGCGTCTGTTTTTATCTATGTCAGAGAGGGCATTGAAGTACTTACTGAAAGGTGTGGTGTGATAGGCTTGTTTTGTTTGTTTTTTTGGTTGCTGCATATATGTGTAGTATACACAGCATATGAGCGAGAACAAAGAATCGTTGGACGAAACTGCAATTTATGAAGTGGTAGAGGGTTATTTACAGCGGCTGCTGGAAGAAATTGCGGAGATGGACGATTTCGGGGCAAGGGCACGCTCTCAGACACTTGGAAGTGAATGTGCCGCTACTCTTAAGAGACAGTTCGGCCCAGATGCTATAAAAATAGCGAACCGTTTGACCTACCCAAGCCAAGATGTTCCCTCTGGGTTTTGGTTTAACCTTCGGTAGGAAGTAATTCCAATTATTTGTTTCAATAGGGTACAATTACCCATAGATGTCCCAAATCCGTCAGATCAAAGAAGCAGCAGATATTGTGGCCGTTATTGGCGAACGGCTGAACTTGTCGCGCTCTGGAGCATACTATCGGGGCTTGTGTCCGTTCCATTCAGAACGCAGTCCGTCATTTTTCGTCAACCAAACCATGCAACGGTATAAATGTTTTGGGTGTGGAGAAACTGGTGATGTGTACACCTTTCTTGAAAAATATGATGGCATGAGCTTCTATGAAGCACTCAAGTACCTTGCTGACGAGCAAGGGGTGCAGCTGGAGACGTTTCATAAAACCTCAGATGACTCAGAGCGAGATGAGATCTTAGCTGCATTAAGCTTAGCAAAAGAGTATTACCATTTTCTATTAACTGAACACAAAGCTGGTGAACCAGGTCGTGTAGTACTAAAAGGGCGGGGCATTTCAAAAGATTCTATTAAGCTTTTTCAGCTTGGGTATGCTCTGCCTGCTTGGGATGGATTGCTCACGTTCATGAACGGCAAAAAAAAGTACTCCATGGTAGTTTTAGAAAAGGCAGGACTGATACTTAAAGGAAATTCTGGACGGTACTACGATCGGTTCAGAGGTCGGATTATGTTTCCGCTGCGCAATCATCGTGGACAAATAGTTGGTTTTTCGGGTAGAGTTTTGGAGAAATCTGAGAAAGAAGCAAAGTATATAAACTCCCCAGAAACGATGGTGTACCACAAAAGCAAAATGCTGTACGGTTTGAGTGAGTTGTATCAGCAGATCAGGAAGGCTGGGCATATTGTGATTGTTGAGGGTGAGTTTGATGTGATCTCATCCGCTCAGGCTCATGTAGATACCGTAGCAGCAATCAAAGGTTCAGCTCTCACTACAGATCATGCTAAGTTGCTGGGAAGGACTGTCCAAACGGTACTGTTGGCACTAGATACTGATGCAGCAGGTGTGGCAGCGACAAAGAAAGCAATTATCACTTTACGTGAGACAACTTTAGATCTAAAAGTAGTGGTATTACCAAAAGGTAAAGATCCCGATGATTTAGCACGCTCAGATCCTAAGTTGTGGAGAGAGAGTGTCAACTCCGCTATACCAGCGTATGAATTTGTGATTAGGGCTACGTGTAAACAGTTTGATCAAAAAACAGGTGATGGCAAGAGAAAAATTATGGCTGAGCTTGCGCCACTGCTCTCTGGCATTCCACACGCTGTGGAGCAGGAGCACTACATACGTGAGGTGGCAGAGCTGCTGGGTGTCAAACAAGACAGTGTTCGCGCTGATATGGAGAAGTTTAAGCATGGTAAACAGTTTGGGCAAAGTACCAACCAGAAAATTGCAGAGCCAGAGTCCAAGCCAATTTCTAAAGCAACGAGAAGGCAGGTTCTTGAGCAACTGTGTGTATTCCTTCTTTTGCACCTGTCAGGCACTTCATTTGCCACCTGGAGTGCGAAACTTTCTACGGTACAGTTTTCTACACCAGGTATTGCAGATTTAGTAAAGCAGTTGAAACAGAATTCAAGCGATTTTGACTTAGCTGCGTTTAATCGATCACTGGCTGATGATCAGCAGCTACTGTTGTTTGAAATTACCACTGATCCACAACACATTGTTCTGAAAGAAGCACCCAAAGGATTTCATCCTGAGCCTGAATTAGCATCCAGTTTTGCAGAGTTGCAACAAGAGATTCGTAAAATTGAAGTACAAGAACTCACTCGGGAGCTGACTGAACTGGATACAAATTCTCAAAAAACACCTGAACAGGAGGCCCGACAGGAAGAACTGTTACGAAAGATTGTCCAGTTGCAGCAGGGTTAGGCTTGTTTCTTTTTTCTGATACCTGTGAGTGCCTGGATAATTTCGGGAAACTCTTTTTTGGTGATGGCGTGAAACAAAGGCTGATCAGCTCGCTCCAACTGATCGATAATGGATTGCTCCAGTGAGCTGGCACTGAGGTCTTGGAGCATTAATTGCAGTTCAGTATCCTTTTTATCCACGATATCAGCTGAATTCAATTTTTTAAGTAATTCTACCTCTAACTGCAGTAACTTGGTAATTTCCTGTTCAGCTATGAGGTTTACCCGTAAGTTCAGCTCATCACGGAGCGTAGCTATTTGCGCTGCTCTATTCTGTGAGACCAGCACAAAGATGGAAAGAAAGATCGCTTCTAAAGAAACAGCCATAGTGAGAAAACCAAAAGGATAGGGATCAAACGGTGTGAACAAGGGAATGACTCCGGTGTTTACTAGAATCCAGAGTATAAAAAAGATAGCGTTTAGAAAGAGGAAGGTAGGTGTACTAGTCAACTGTGTGAGTTCATCAGCCATTCGAGTTGTAAAGGGTCTTTGCCTAAGTGATTTAGCCTCGAGTGTTCGAAATATATTTCGTTTGATTTTTGTTGGTTCTTCAGAATTCATATGTAAAAAATCATTCTGCAACTTTGGCTGCTGATTCAAGGCTTTTTTTGATGTTTTTAGTTACTGTTTCTAGTAATATGATTTCTCTTTTTGAAGTTGGAGCTAACAGCGAATGTCTTTGCATGGTTCCGAAATAGCTGATTACGGAACTTATTGCTTCAAGTAACTTTTTTATCATCTCTTGCGCGCGGTGATCTGTAGAAATAAAGTTAAAAAGATCGGTTTTTGAATTAATGCCGTTTAGCAAATGATAACTTTCACTGATGAAACGGGCGTAAATTTCAATTGGTATCGAGTGCCGATTCACAACCTCATTATTATTGTGGTTATACCCATAGAGCATCTCAAGGAGATACTCAGCTTCCTTAATTTCCTCCGTGTCTGCCATAGTGTGCTCTGGAATGTCCATGCTGCGAATTTCGATCTGAGTATCAAGTATCATTTGTTCTAGTGTTCGGTTATTACTCATCAGATAACTGAGGGGAACAGAAGAAGTGTAGCTCATTTTATTAACCCTAAAGTTTTCAAGTTTCTCCAGCATGCTTCTGCGGAGCTGTAGCGATTGAGATTTTTCAACAAGAGCTGGAAGTTCTTTCAGCCATGCCTCGTACTCCTTTGTAGTTGGGGAGAACTGCTGGTACTCGATTATCCAAGAGTTTTTTCTCGCGGTGAAGTTATTTAGTGTAAAGAGTTTTTTATCAAGAGCAATGTCAGTAACGTAATTGGGAAACACCTTTGAACTATAAGTGAGTATTCGTATTTTCACTGTAGATTTCAGGGCAATAATCATCTGGCGAATTAATGCAAAGTTAGGGTGATTCATTTGGATCTGATTATCATACTTTTCTAGTAACTCATCAGTTGCTTCTAGAAGAGATTCTAAAATCTCCTTGTCAGCTTTCTGGTATGGTGTGTGTAAACCATTTATTATACGAAATCCACGATACAACCAATCGGATAGTCTCGAGTATTCAGCATTTACCTTACTTTTGAACATGTCTGCTACTAAAAATTGACCAGCAACTGTAATAAAGCTTGAAGTATAGACGTTATGTAAATCTAAATCGTCCTGACTAAAATCAAGTATGTGATTTAAAATTTTTGTTGCTTCAAACTGAAATGCTTGTCTGATACTCTGCAACTTACTGATGTTATCAATAGTCAGCTCAAACTCCGCGTCTTTATGATGACCACTCTTTAGGTATACAGAAAATTTTCGTAAAACTTCTATTCCCACAGGAATTGGCGAACCTGAAGCTTTGACAGCTTCTGTCAGTTGTGTAGCCCAGGAAATCAAATCCTTTGGTTTGTGTGCCTCGTGTCCCCAAGGAACGTTTGGAGTTTTTTCCATCCTAAGATGTTTGCTATCGATCACTGCTAGTTTTGGAAACAGTACGGGGTTGCTTTCAAAGTAAAAACCGTGCTGTTGTATAGCATGAGCTTCAATCTGCTGCGGTTGTTCTGCACCAGCAGCGAGAGCTGGCAGCGGCTCATTATGCAGTTGCAGCGGTTGGGGTTTATGCTCATTTAGCCATATAGACACTTGTTTTGGTGTTAGGGTTTGGCTAGGATCTCTACCTAAAAGCCTAGCTCGAGTTTTGTAGGAAATTCTTTGGCCAATCGGCGCAGGTAACTCCAAAATTTTGTCAAATTGAGCCATAGCTTGAATTTGGCGCAGTAACGTTTTAAATGGATGCTTTGGAGCTGACACTTCATTGCGCATGAGTCGCAGCAGTTTTTTTACTTTGCCATCGGTATGATCGACTATTTTTTCTAGTATGCGGGCAAGCAGACCTGGCTTATTCTCAATCATTTGCTCATCAACCATTTGCAGGAGCTCGGTGTACTTTCCGTTGTAGTGCTCGTTTAATCCGTCAATCACTGATGAGATAAATTTAGCTAAGGTAATTAGTGATTCACTCCCTTGCATCCCAGTCAATCTTATATCTGGATTGATGATATCTTCAAAGCATATGGCTAGAGCTGTCGCGTCATCACCAAGTGAGAATTCTGGGGGAACAGGGAGCAACATAAAAACAGATGCGTCACGTCTGTTGTGTCGGGCCAGCTCAAAGAATGGTGACTTGTTTTCAGCAAAAATTTGTAGGAACTGTTCGGGTGTGTATTGCAGGGGAAGTGGTCTCCCACTAAATGGTTTGCGCTTGGTACCATCCTGTATCATCAGTGGCATTTGGACATCAAAGTTGATGATGACTCGGGTGCTTTCTGTGAGATGTTGCCAATCCACACTTGCTTTGTCCATGGGCATGACTACTGGGATGATGTTTGTATAACCTGAATTTGATAAATCGACTTCGTTCGATCCTGTCATGTTGCCTCTGCGTAGGTGCAGAATGTCATCAGGGATTTGCAGGTTTTGGAAGGAGTCAGAAACTACTAAATCGCCTTTTTCATCGATTGCAACTTGTAGGCATCTGCCACCCGACAGGTGAATTTCACCAAGGTAGTCTTCAATTGGGTGCTGTATGGTTTCTGGTGTGGGGTTCGCTGCAGGATCGGGACTATATGGGTCCTCCAGTCGTTTAAACCTGGCGGCAAGTTGATCACCGATTTGCTTGGCTTGTTCCACTTCTGGTGATTCACCTGAGGTTCCGACCATTTTTTCTTTTTCTTCTTGCATATAATTTTTTGATTTTCTAGCAACATGATAGCAATGCTTATATCCTTGTGTCTATCGCTGAAATAAGTGATTGTAGTTGGGTTAGTAGTGCTGCTACAATGGATAATACCCATTAAAGGAGTATTGTAGTATGCAGCAATCTGAGAGACCTTCATTTGAAGTACGACCCGAAGTAGATTTTGAGCAATTGTTGGAGCATCCTCGAAAACAAGAGCTGACTACCTGGTAGCTTGGGCAGATGAAGGTATTTTCACAACAAAATCCCGAGTGGCAGTTTGTTGTAAATTATTTGATTCGAGATGAACGCTACAGTGTTTTTCCTGCCACACTCATCCCTGCATTCCAGAGTAAGCCAGAGCTTCAGAAAAGCCTTGCTCGGTATGACGGACGTCAATTTGAATTCTATACAATGCTTGCAGACGAAACAGTAGAGATTAGTGCAGGCTCAATGCGTTTATCTGCCATTGATCAGGGTGTCTTCCTTGGAGCTGTTGAACAGAGAATTGGCCACACAGCACATCTGAAGATTGAACCAGAACAGTACTTGAGCTTAATAAAGGATGGTGAAGGTGATACTTTGTTAGACCCGATGGTGTTGATTAAAGATCTCGAAAAATTGGGAAGCAGACAAACATTGGAAAAACGCATAGCTAGTTTAGTGCAAAAGGGTGTAGAAGCCAGCCGTATTCGAGCTCGTGAGTTTGGCGTGAACATTGAGCCAATTACTGGAATGGCTCATAAAGTGCTCAGTGAGTTTCTGTTTGGTATGGAATTATTTTTAGTGAATGAAATTGCACTTGAGGAAGTTGGGATAGATACTTTAATCAACATTTTGGCTCAAGGGACGGCTGGTTTGGGGTTAGACTGCAAAGTTGACTTTGTGTCAGGGGAGTCGGCTATCAATACCCTATCGCGCGTCAAGGCGAATGAAAACTCATTGCTGATTACGCTACCGTATCCATATGATGCTCAGACATGTACGATATGGTTCGAAAAAGTTGGAGGCAAATACGTATGTGTCATCTGCTTAGTGGATGACAAGCAAGGTAGGAACTAACTCCATAAAGGTACTGAGGATATGATAGACAAAGAGTTCGATACATCAGTATTTGATAGAGACAAAAAACGGTACAGTTCTGATGGTGAACAGCCCCTGGCAATGATTTCTGATCCACAAGAAAAGCACCAAGCCTCTAGACCAATTCGCACATCAGCTTCTGGGAGTTTTTCACCAGAGCAACAGTGGGCTGAGCAAAAATTGAGAGAGCTAGCTGAGGCAGGTCCTGCAATTGACTTTAAGCGTAGACTTCTATCACATAAAAAGTTTGAGACAGGCTTGCAGCTACGGGAAGAACGCGAGAATCAGGAGTGGGAAGCAAGTAAGCTACAGCATCGCTCAAAGTTATTAGCCAGAGTTCAAAACATGTTTGCCAACTTTGGCAAAAGGTTTAATCTTTTTTCTATTCCCCGAGTAGAGCCGATTAATGTTCGGGAAAATGAGAGGAAACTGTACAATCTATCCGACACTTTGCTTGATGATGGAGTGAAGTTGGATAGTTTTAAGAGTAATGAAAAGTTATGGCGGGAAGTTCAGGAAAAAAAGGAAGCTTCGGTTCGGGAGTACTATGAGAGACTGGCAAACCCTAGACATCAAGAGGCACTTCAACAGAATTGGTCTCGCAATACAGTCAGGACTGACCGCAATGCACCACAGGCCAATGTACCAGAGACACCATCAACGCTTACAGATAGCTTGCGCCAGATGGACCGAAAAAGCAGTAGTGCACTCCAGAGAGAAATTGGGATCACCATAGAGAATCCAAGCATGGAAGAGTATCTTTTGATGCAGAAGATACAAGGCGCTCAAGAGATGTATAAGAGAGTAATTGATGGTGACCGACCAGTATGGTCTAGTTTGTTTGAACTAAAATCACAAAAACAGGATGGAGTATCAGCATACGCTTGGGAGTTATTGAAGGATTCAGGAGTCAATGTTGCACCACTTTCCCTTACTATAGATCGACTATCAATAAAAGATAAGTTCGATATCAAACATCGCAGTGAAGCTGTCGTAGAGCGTGCTAAGGCTACAGTGGTTGCAGCACACACACAACTGGAGTTTTCTAAGCTGTATTCAGAACAGAAGGGTGCTGAGCTGCCAACTGAAACGCTAGAGTCTTTTCAGACTGAGGGTGCTCATTTGTATGACAGTATCATTGACTGTTTCAAAACGGGTAGAAAACCTGGGGACACCATAGAAGAGTTGGAGTTTAAGCATGCCCAACTTTGGAGTAGCGAATCTGGTTTTCCTTGGAGGAATAAACTGTTTGTCGTCCTAGATTTGTCCTTTGTGGGAGCGGTCAAACTTGAAGAACTGTTTACATCCAAGCAGATTCCAGAAGGGTCTGCACAAGTTGCTTGTGTCTTGGCGTTTGCTGCAGGTCTCAGACTTTCGTATGACACTGACAAGATTAGTCAGGCAGTCAGTGATTGGCTTATTGCCGTTAATCCGCAAGCAACTGAACTTGCTCCTGTGAGCACAGATCCATCAGCAGAGGCAGATCGCATTTCTTCAGTTCCTTTGTACACAAAATCAGAGGCACCTACTGATCCAGGCAGGCAAAAAGGACTCGGTTTCTTTTGGAGACAAAAGTACTTGCCACCCCTCAATAGGATCCCACTGGAGAGTGATAGTTTGCTGACAGAATTGCAAGGGTATGCGTTCGCTGAAAAATACTTGCATTTGGAACCAATGTCTGAAAGGCGTTTGTTAGCTGAAGGAAAATTGCAGAGATTGCAGTCAACCTATACTGCAGTCACTGATACTCTCAATCAAGCAAACAAAGAGGTTGGAGCAATTATAGCGTCTCTACGAAATAGACTGCTTTCTGCACTACAAAATCAGTCGTTGGAACGCCAATATCCTGAGGTAGCACTGTACGGACAACAAGGTATAGATCTGGGTCGCTGGCGTTGAGATCAAGTACAGTTAGTGATTACCAAAACACCTTTTCCCGCTTGACACCACATACCCCCTAGGGGTATATTGATTCCATGTCGGCACAACCATCAGACAAAGTAATTACCCAGCTGAAGCGAATACGCGGTCAGCTTGATGGACTCGTTAAGATGTATGAGGACGAGCGCAATTGCGTGGATATTGTCCGCCAGGTGATAGCCGCTCGCAGTAGCCTGGGCAGAGTAGCCCGAGACTTACTGACTAGTGAAGCTTCTCGGTGTACCCAGGAGCGTAAAACAGATGAACTTGAAGATGTTCTTAAAGAAGTATTTCGGTATTAACATATACGAGCACAGCTCGGTATAAGAAGGAGTGTATGAACGATCAACAAAACACACAACACAAAGGTGCAGCACATTGGACTGATGCAGACTTTGACACGCTGCTAAAAAAAGCTGCCGATGAAAAAAAGCCCGTTATCGTGGACTTTTTCGCAACTTGGTGTGGCCCCTGCCGCTTGGCCGCACCTATTATTGATAAATTATCTGACGAGTACGCAGATAAAGCCATCATAGTTAAAATGGACGTAGATGAAAACACGCAAACACCTGGTAAGTTTGGGGTAATGAGTATTCCAACAGTCATTGCATTCAAAGATGGCAAGCCCGTTGATAAAGTCATCGGTTTTCCTGGAGAACCAGGTTACAGAAAGTTACTAGACAAAGTAGTTGTTTCAAACGACTAACAATACCGTTTCTCAGAAAGCACGTATGGCACATACAAAAGTTGCAATTATTGGATCAGGACCAGCTGGGTACTCAGCAGCTGTCTATACAGCCCGAGCCTTGCTTGCTCCCACAGTCTTCACCGGGCCTGAAAGTGGTGGTCAGCTCATGTACACCACTGAGGTTGAGAACTTTGCAGGGTTTGCTGAGGGAATTCAGGGGCCTGAACTAATGTTTGCCATGCGTGCACAATCTGAGCGATTTGGGGCGGTGATGCGAGATGAGTTGGTTACCGCTGTAGATTTTAGTCAAAGACCGTTTAAGATCTGGACTGAGCTACCTGACGGCACGCCCTATGAACTGTACAAAATGGGTAAACCTGAAGAGTTACATGAAGTCATGACCACACTACGGAAGACAGAACCACAATGGACGGCAGATGCGGTGGTACTTTCCACTGGTGCTTCCTCGATTATGCTAGGAGTGCCTGGTGAGAAAGAGTTGCTCTCAAAAGGCGTGAGCACTTGCGCTGTGTGTGATGCTGCGTTTTTTAAAGAGAAAACTGTGTTTGTAGTAGGTGGTGGAGACAGTGCTATGGAAGATGCCACGGCATTAAGCAAGTTTGCCAAAAGCGTGACTATCCTACACCGCCGAGACTCGTTTAAAGCTAGTAAGATTATGCAAGAGCGCGTGTTAGCCAATCCTAAAATCAAGGTACTATGGAACACACAGGTGCTAGAGATACTTGGTGCAGAAAAGGTAGAAAAAATCAAGATAAACGAAAATGGGGTGGAAAAAGAGCTGCCAGCAGAGGGCGTGTTTATGGCGATTGGCCATAAACCCACCACCCAAGTTTTTGCAGATCAAGTGCAGTTGGATGGTCATGACTACTTGGTGACTCGCCAGAGTGCTACCAAAATTGGGTTGGATGCAGCACAAGCTGCTCTGACTGAAGAAGGTCTTATTGCCTATCCCACTATGACTTCAGTTGAAGGTGTTTTTGCCGCAGGTGACAATGTCGATGTGCGCTACAAGCAAGCAATCACAGCTGCTGGACAGGGCTGTAGCGCAGCACTCGATGTGGAACGGTGGCTAGAACGACAGTAAGTTCGTAATCGGGTTATAAAAACCAGAAAGTGAAAGAGAGACATGACCAATCCACACCAAAGTGCGATCAAGCAACTCGAGCAGGTAGCGGCGTTGCTGCGAGATCAATATCCTGAGGCTGAGCGCAAACGATTTGATGCGGCAATTACCCAGTTGCAGCAGCCCGAGCGTGTGTTGGAAGCTGATCTGAGTATTGAGATGGATTCAGGAGCACAACAAACATTTAAAGCATTTCGTGCGCAGCACAATGCGGCCCGCGGGCCGTACAAGGGTGGTATCAGGTTTCACCAGGACGTGACTAAAGAAGAAGTGATGGCTCTATCTACTTGGATGACGTGGAAGTGTGCTGTCACAGGCATTCCGTATGGTGGTGGTAAAGGGGGCGTAGTAGTAGATCCCCGCAAGCTCAGTGAAGGTGAACTGCAACGACTAAGTCGGGCATACTCAAGGTTTGTGGCAGAGGCAATTGGCCCTTGGGTGGATGTGCCTGCGCCAGACGTAAACACTACCCCTCAGATAATGGCTTGGATGGTGGATGAGTATGCAAAATGGCAAAAAGAACAGGGAAAGACCTCAGAGAATCCCTTAGCTAGCTTTACGGGCAAACCACTCGGGTTGGGTGGCTCGCAGGGTCGGGAGGAAGCAACGGGGTTGGGTGGGGTGTACATCTTAGATAAATTAGTAGAGAAAATGGGCTTTGAGCGCAAGCAGGATGCACGTATTGCTATACAAGGCTTTGGTAATGTGGGCTACTGGTTTGCTTGGCATGCCTACCAGCGTGGGTACCAGATAGTGGCGTTGTCTGACTCAAGTGGTGGCGTATACATGGCTGAGCAAAGTATGCACCCTGAAAAAACTTTGGAGTGCAAACAGAAGTTTGGAAACATTCAGGAGTGTATGTGTACCGATGAGCAGTGCCACATTTCACTTGGTCAGAAAATTACTAACTCAGAATTACTTGAACTTGATGTAGATATCCTTGTGCCAGCTGCACTAGAAAACGTGATAACAGCTGAAAATGCTAATCGAATCAAGGCTAAAGCAATTATTGAGATGGCTAATGGTCCCGTCACGCCTGAGGCAGATGCAATTCTAGAAAAGGCAGGAGTAATCTCAATTCCTGATGTTCTGGCAAATGCTGGTGGAGTAACAACTTCTTACTTTGAGTGGGTGCAGAACTTAGCAGGGTATTATTGGACTAAGGATGAGGTTCTTGCAAAACTGCAGCCCCTGATGGAGCACTCATTTGATCAAATGTGGCAACTGAAGGAAAAAACAGGAGTGAGTGCCCGTATGGCTACCTATTCTGGAGCAGTCAGGGCGGTAGTGGATGCTATGATGGTGCGGGGGACGGTGTAGGGCTTCTGCTGTTGAGTCTGGTAGATCTCCACAACTGCCTAAAGAAACCCTTTTTTCCACCAAGAGAAGTCCTTTTTTCGTTTTTTGTCTATCAGAGTTATGTACTCTCTATAGTTTATATTGTCAATTACTTGATCAGTAAACAGTTGGTCTATGTCTATTGCTAATGAAGCAAGCTCATCAAGTGTGTTAGTGTTTGCTCGTATATACAATTTGATTTTTGCATCAAGGCCACTTCGTAATGCATCGAGATGATCCTCATATGCTTTGTTTGTTATCTTCTTTATTCGCCTTGCTTTTTCTAGCTGCTTATGTGCATGACTGACGTTTTCAAACATAATTTTTGGGTCTGTATTGACCCACATATTGAAAATTTGGTCGATGGCAAGTTCAAACCATTTGCTAATTTCTTCATTCCCTGTGTGACTTAATTCCTGCCTTTCCAAGAACTCATTGATTTGAGACACAGTCGAGGTATACAACCGTTCTGATATAAGCTCTTCCTGCAAGAGCACGGCAATTCCCACCTGCAAGTCAGAACACTCTTTTGCATTCTGAAGCCCTGAACCGTACTTTTTTACCATGCTTCGTGTAAGATTAGCAAGCATTTCTTTTAGATCAGATAGCTTCTCAGCTGTTTTGCTATTGATAGCATCAATAAATGCAAACACTCTATTGAGAGAAAGAATTTTTTCTACCACCTCAGTGAATGGTGTATCTTCAGAAAGGTCTTGAATATCTTTTAATTCAATGAGAATATCCCTCCTATAGGAGGCAATTGCGCTAAGTGCATATAAACGATCTCTTTCCTCATTGGTAAAAATAGACCTGATGTGAAGATGGAAAACCACTTTTCTTATTTCATCCCTATCTTCCGTGGTACTAGCTATGTCTGCTGCTGTTTCAATGAGTTTGATTGCTTTTTGTTTAAATATTTTCGCTACTCTATCTGCATCCACCATTGAGAGTGTTGAGTATGTGGCTTTTTCAAGTTGGTTTACAACTGTAGTTAGCTCACGAAACGAAACCAGCCTATCGATATAGTTCATCCAATCCTGCACAGTGAATGATTGCCAGCCATCTGTTCGTTCTGTGGGCCTTGGTCTTTCTCTAGTGGGTGCAGGTTCAGGAGGGCGTTGGGTTGTAGTTTGATTCCACTGATAGCTTGTACCACCAGAAAATGTTAGTTCACTGTCAAAGTCAGATTTTTGTCTGGGGTCTCTGAGCACCCCCCAGGCATTGTTGATACGTTTGAGTGCATCATTTGCTCGTTTTTTTACATCTGCACTGAGCTCACCATCTTGCTGTTCGATGATAGGCCTGAGCACTTCGGCACACGCTATATAGGCTTGCTTAATTGCTTTCACGTCAGCATTTCTGTCTACTCCAAGTACTTGATAGCAGTCTTCTTGTGAGACAGAGCTTCTTTGCACCGTGCCCGAGAGATCAATCTCTCTGACGTATCGATATGACCTAATACCCTGTACTCTTTGTTCAAATGTGTTGAGAAAATCAACTATTTTTGTTTCTTTGGTGCTCGAGCCTGACTCTCTGGTTTGCTTTAGAAGTCTCTCCAGCTGGCTGCTTAGCCAACGGCGGGATTGGGTATCATTGTGGTTGAGACTCAATCGTTTTAAGTGTTCTGACTGTTTGTCATCTGGTAGAGCATGGTTAGCGGCACTCAGTTGTAAAAACGCCATGACGAGTGCATCTACTACTTCCTTTGGGGTGACAGGAGATTTCAGTAGCTTTTGCGTGTCTGAAAGGTCTAATGATACATGTTCAAGCATATTTATAGGTAATTGTGCAGTAATGTGTTGTTATTGTCTAGCTATTATTTTAGTGAGGAACACTAACTATCTGCGTAGTGAAAGTTCTTTTTGATGTATCTTTTGTTTGTAGTACTGCAATGCTTCAGAGGTAATGATACCTCCAGTGTTGAGCGTTTGTACTGCATCTTTCAGTTTGCTGCATTCTGTCATTGTGCGTGTTCTATGTTGTGCGTATACATTGAGTTTTGCTGCAGCTACTGCAAGCAATACTCCTCTCAGCTCTGCGTACTTCTGTTCAGACATTGGGGTTTCAAGTATTTGTGTGGCGATGATGACAATATTTGTGAAGACAGAGTTAGGATGAGTATCTAGTGGGCTATCTTCAATGTTTCGGATTTCTAGATCAAAGGCGCGATTCATGTTTTCTGTATTTTGTCCAGTTTTTATTTTGAGGCGAGCGTGTCCAATTCTTTTTGAAATCGAGTAGTAAAAACTTGTGGAAATAAGTTCTTCACTAAAGAGGGTATCTACACCTTTTTGCAGGTCATAACATTGGAGAGCATCTTCTAGGGCAGAACTGTACATACGAATATTATCAGGCACAATAGTAGCAATTTTTTCAGAGAGGTCTTGCAAATACAATGTGTACTGTGTCGTACTTGTTTTTGGGTGTTCAGCTGTCCGAAGTATTGAAAGAGTTTTTTGAAGAAACGCTTCAAGAGGTGTTTCAAGAGTAGTTTGCTTTAATTTTGCAAGCCTGTCAGTCAGTTCTCGAACCATGTCGCCAGTTTTTTCCAGTTTTTCTATAAGTGTGTCCTTTTGCAATTCAATGATGATGTTATTGTCGTAGAGTGTTTGTATAACTTGGAGGATTTCATTTATATCTTGTGACTGGTCTATTGCTTCAATAATTAGTCTCCTGGCTATTTAGAAAAATCTAAAGCTGAAGAACATATCGTTCACAACAATACTGCTAAATTCTTTTGCAAATGCTGGCAGCTCGCTAAATGATGTCAGCGCATCCATGCGATCTTTCCAGTATTGCAGTTGCTCATTTCGATTTCGGTCCCTAGCTTCTGACTCTCGCTGGCGAGCTGTGGGAGGTTGTGTGGGTTGTTCCGTTCTAGTTTGGGGTTGGTACTTAGCGTTAGGAGGTGTTTCTCGGATAGTGAGTCCAGATGTGTGGGGTTTCTTGCAACCAGTTGCTGATAGGCCATGACCAGCGTATCTACGGTGCGCTGATACATTACAGCTGGTTTCAGTAGCTGGCGGGCTTGCTCTAGAGTAACTGGAGGACTTGTTGAAATTTGTTCGGCCATAGCATGTTCCATCGTGCACGAGTGCAGTTGAAATGTCTAGCAATCCCCCCTCTTTCTTTTTAGACTTTCAAGTGTATAATTATAAAACTTATGACCCCCGCAGTGAGTACACCTGGTGTACGTCATGGTACTCACGCTCGATAGGTATTGACAGCTGGCCGATTAGAGGGCTGGCGCGGGTGGTTCTATGTTTTGTTGTTATGCCTAAAAAAGTTTCCTCTCCCAAAGTAAAAGCCCCCAAAACTGTTCCAGAAGACACATCAAATGTTGTTGCAGAGCCAGCCTTGGAGATTGCAGTAGCTGAGGCTACAGAGCCTACTGATCAAGATTTTACCTTGGGTCTAACTGGCCAGGCAAAAAAAGTACCAGCAGCTCTAGTCGATGATGTACGGAAGCTCCTAACAAAGGCCAAGAAACAAGGGTACATCACCCAAGATGAAATTTTAGAAGTGTTTGTGGAGCCTGAGCAGTACATAGTACAACTCGATGATTTTTATGATGAGATTATCCATAAAAGTATAGATATTTTTGAGTCCGTTTCCGAGCAAAAAGATGTTGTTGAGGAAGATGTTCTAGCACAGGAATTGGAGTCACTTTCAACCCTTGGTGATAAAAGTGTGGCCGATCCTGTCCGCATGTACCTCAAGGAAATTGGGCGCATTCCTTTGCTTAATCGCGAGGAAGAAATTCGCCTAGCTCAGCAGGTGGAAGCTGGGGATCTGAAGGCTAAAAAAGGCTTAACTGACGCTAACTTGCGCTTGGTTGTCTCGATAGCCAAAAAATACATTGGTCGCGGCATGACGTTCCTGGACTTGATCCAAGAAGGCAACAAAGGACTGATTCGTGCAGTCGAGAAGTTCGACTGGACAAAAGGTTTCAAGTTCTCTACTTACGCCACATGGTGGATTCGCCAGGCAATAACCCGTTCGATTGCAGACCAAGCCCGAACGATTCGTATTCCGGTGCACATGGTGGAGACCATCAATAAACTGATGCGCACTTCCCGCCGCCTGATGCAAGACTTGGGTCGCGAGCCTACCCCCGAGGAAATTGGTCAGGCTATGGAGATGGAACCAGACAAGGTTCGCGAGATTCTGAAAATTTCCCAAAACACCACTTCCCTTGAGTCACCAGTTGGTGACGGTGATGACGACAGTGTGTTGGGAGACTTCATTTCCGATGACCGCCAGGTTTCACCGTACGAGGCAACTAGTCAGCAAATGTTGCGCGAGAATGTAGATGAGGTTTTGGCAGCACTGTCGGACCGAGAAGCAAAGGTGTTGAAGATGCGGTTTGGACTCAGTGGCAACAAAATGATGACTTTGGAAGAAGTTGGGCGCAAGTTTGGCGTGACGCGTGAGCGCATTCGGCAGATTGAAGCCAAGGCGTTGCGGAAGTTGAAGCATCCTAGTAGACGGAAGAAGTTGCAGGACTTTTTGGAGTAAGAGTATATTAATCACTCAAGGGGTAGCTATGACTGGAACACCAGAAAAAGCCTAGATGAAGCATGGGCTAACTTACAAAAATATTTATCCAAACCTGCAGTCACTGAAGAGGATGCACCGGTAACACCTCCAACTGTTGATGTTGCTGGAGAGTCAGTGACTGATTTGCGGTCACCAGGCAGAGTTGGGAAACCAGTTGTTCAAAAAAGCATAGAATTTACATTCCCAGTCATGTATGAGGCTGTGTCTGCTTGTAGGGTGTGTGGTGTGATACATCGACAGTCTTTGCCTCACGGCATTACCTCTGGTCCTGTGCTGATTGATTGGAACTGCATCAAATGTGATACAAGAAATGACATGGTTGCATCTGTGGAGCAGGTGATTTTTAGGCGTGAGTAGATACCTTTACGGTTTGTCTTTTGCAGATGTTTGGATATGGAGCTAGAGTCATTGCGTTCTGTGATGCCTCTTGTTACAATAACTCGTCAGATTTGTTTGTTGTAGTGCGCCTGCAGCAGATACATCTGTGCCAATCCCCGATAGCTCAATGGCAGAGCATCTCGCTGTTAACGAGAGGGTTCTAGGTTCGAGTCCTAGTCGGGGAGCACACAGTTTGTTATTAAAACTGCTGATTAGATTGCAAAACCAAGAAAATCGGTGTTGGTACAGTTTCCAAAATCCCCTTATTTTCGATGATAATCTTCTTGTGTAAAAACTTTAAGTAATGACACTTAATAAAGTCTGGCGTATCTTTGTAAGTTTGGAATATATCTCTAGTGAAAGCTAGTACTTCTTCTAATGAATCCATGTCAATTCAAGCTTTGTTCTCTTTGCTTCTAATCCCGTCTTTTGATTAACAATCCCCTGTTTTATTTGTCCAATTCTCAACAGATTGACATTTACAACGTCAAACAATGCATCTAAACTTTTTATGATGAGTGGTCGTGCAGAGACTATATAATACACACATACAATGTATGAATATTGAAAACTGGATGTAAGCAAATGATCAGAAATCCTGAGATCGACACAGATAAAGAAGTCCCTTTCAAACAACTACTTATAATTGATTTTGATCGAACTTTGGGTGACGTAGACGCAAGTATGCAATGTTTGTATGCTGCTTCAGACGTAGTTGGCATTACTACCCAACAAATAAAGGTGGCTCAGAAACAAACTGAAGATGATGGTGGTTCATTTGAGCCATTGAGTCATATTTATAGATTATTGTCAGAGTCCGAAAGAAGCATTTTTAAAAAAACATTCATCCAGTTGGGTAGGGAAACTATTTTATATGAAGATGCACAAACATTTCTTGAAGTAATCAAGTTTCTGCCACATTGTGTACTTACGTATGGCGTCAGCAGAGATTGGCAAGAGTTGAAAATTCAGGCTTCAGGATACACCGGTCCATACAAGATAGTGAATACTACAAGCAAAGGTGCAATTATCACCTCTTGGCAATCTCCAGACAGCTTGTACCATTTGCAACAACCAGATGGAACTACGGTTAAAGCACAATCTGTTTGCCTAATTGACGACAAACCCATAGCTTTTTCCGGACTCCCTGCAGGTGCAATAGGATTCTTAATTCAACGACACTCTAATTTGCTCCCTAGTCAGAGGGGAGAGTTGCCTCCTGGTGTTTCAATTATCAATAGTCTTTCTGAGATAGAGTTTAAAAATTTCAGTTACTTTTCAAGAGTCAATAGAAGTGCGTAAATTCCGTTCAGGTGAACTGTAGCCTAATCTATCGAGAACTTAGCTGTGGTGAAAATGCAAGTTCTAAACTTTCATGTCATTGACGAATAGGAATACTATAGATATATGCCCAAATCTAAACCTTTTCCACCTGTTTCTAATAAAACTTTGCTGTATTTTGGAGCCGCCTTATTGGCGGTGACAGCCATATATGTTGCGTTTACTTCAAATTTGCCGATGCGTACTATTCGCTCTGAGAAAAAGGGTAGTCAGATAGATACCCAGGTTACAAGAGCAAATTGTTTGGCTGATGATTGTCTGGCGGTAGAAGATTTGGCGTATCCGGTTGATGACTTGCCAGAGGAGATGCAGCAGGCACTGAATATGGCTATTGAAGATGAGTACAAAGCACTTTCTACTTACGAAGCAGTGTTGGCAAAGTATGGACAGGTGCGGCCATTTTCGATCATCAAAGGTGCAGAAGAACAACACATTGCATCACTCAAAGCTCTCTTTGATAAATATGGCTTGAACGTCCCCACCAACACTTGGCGCAACTCAGTTACAGTTCCTATCTCAGTGAAGCAAGCATGTCAGATTGGTGCTGATGCTGAGATTGCTAACGCGGCATTGTACAGAGAAAAGTTACTGCCTGCAGTAACTGAATATGAGGACATAACGGCAGTGTTTACCAAATTGATGAATGCTTCACAACAAAAGCATCTATCTGCTTTTGAGCGATGTAAGTAGTTTAATCCCTTTCTATTGAGTTACTACTTTTCAGCTCAGTTCAATATTGTTGTGCAAAAATAAGTGGCGCTCTAATCGCAAAGCGCTCGCAACTTGACAAAATGTAAAGTAAATTTTACATTACTTGCATGAACTCAAAAACGTATCAATTTGTTCGCAAGGCAGTTGCTTTTTTTGTGGGTTTACTGCTAGCTATAGCGGTAACCAAAGACAATGTTCAGTTAGCTGTTGCTTCTATCGTGACTGGAATGGTGTTCATATTGCTCGTGCGGGTCCAGGCTACCATTAAGCCAGATGAGCGTGATCATTCAATTCAAGAAAAAGCTGCGTATGTAACGTATGCAATTTTTGCACCGACAATTGGAATTACAGCACTTTTGTTGCTTTTGCCATCAAAAGCGGGTATCCCACTGTTTAACAAAGGGGAGTGGCTTTATTTAGAATCACTTGGAATGATTTTTGCATACCTTACTTTATTCATTATAACAGTGTATGCCCTTTCTCATCATTTCTTAGACAGACGATATGGGGGTGGGAGTGATGAAGAATAAAGTAAAGCAGCAACGGATTGCACATGCAATGACGCAAGAACGTGGAAGATTGAAATGAAAAATAAAAGACGTGTTGAACAATTATACTTTTTGTTAGCTGTGGCCTTGAGCATTTTCTTACTCTTTGCATGTATTATTTCGGTCTGGATCAATCATGAATCTAGCAGACTTTGTCTAACAGCACAGTGGCAGTATGGGGGCGACTGCACAGAGGCACTAACTAGTCAGTTGCACGACGAAGCACAGGGTTTTCGCAATCGAAACCACGCCATTTGGGCACTAGGAAGATTGGCTGATGGTCGTGCAATACCGGCGTTGGAACAGTACTATACTGGCGTCATACCCGATAGGGAGCCATTGGATACAACTATCAGTCAATATGAACTAAAAAAAGCGATTAATTTGGTGATGCGGCGGCTATAACTGTAAAACTTTTGAGTGTATACTATTGCGATGCGGACCGATGAGTTCCATAGTTTTCTTCAGGTCTTATTGTAAAGGAATATGAATTGGATACTAGCCAGCTTATTAATGTTTGTTAGCTCCGTAGCGTTGTACCTTTGTGTACGAAAGAGTAATGCACTCAAAACACCACAACAACTAAATAATCTCGCAATGTTCCTAGTGCCCGTGCTTCTATATCTGGTTTTAGTGGTCAGAAACCCAACTAGTTTTGCGCTTACACCGTTTCAATACATACTTATTGTAATTCAAGGTATTTTCTTTAGTTATCTGGGAAATGTCTTTTCCTTAAAAGGAATTGAGTACTCCCCAAACCCTGGGTATAGTTTAATTATTTCAAAAAGTTACGTTGTTTTTACTGCAATAGCATCTATATTTGTTTTCTCAGCACCACTAATACTGCAGTCTGCGATCGCTATCATGCTTATCCTGCTGTTCTCAGCTTTAATAACTATCGACAAAGATAAAGACAGAACTACTTCTAACAAACTATGGCTCCCCTATACAATGGGCGCATTCTTCTGCTGGGGGTTTTTAGCGTTAAGTTCTAAATACTTATTGAATATGGGTGTGCCTATTCTTACTCGGCTCATTTTGACAATGCTGGTTGTAACCATAATTGTTGTTGGAGAAATACTGGTTAAGAAGATAAACGTCCTTAAAATTACCAAACCGCAACTAGTTACCTTGCTATTCATTGGGATATTTGGCGCAACCTTTAACTACTATATGCAAGTTGCATTCAATCTCGCTCCAAATGTTGGGTTTGTAAATGCTGCTAATGCTGCATCGATTTCATTGTTAACTTTAGTGTCTGCATTCATTTTTAAAGATGAGTTAACAATGAAAAAGATGATTGGCATAATTGGTGTGACGGCTGGGTTATTGCTTTTGTTTCTATAGTTAAGTGGGCACAATACATACCCAGGCAAGCAATCTTGCGGGGTCAAAAATCAACAGCATAAGTCAACATGTTAATGGCTCAAGCAAGTTCTTAGGCAGGTAGCAATTGTTGTGTCAAAAACTAATCAGTTAGCTGAGCAGCTGGTTCGCCGTCAGGTAATGTATAGTCAGGATCGTAGGGAATAAGCCATCCATAATCTGGCCCTTTTAGACTAACACCAGTGCTTCTTGAGTATTTGTCGATACAAGGTACATATGCATCAAATCTAATCTTAATCGTATCCTTAGTCCGTTACTGTTTTGATTTAAGTCCGCTTTGAATATTCTGAGCTGATTTTCGCTCCAACCAGTAAATACTTCCTCATCTTTCCAACGATTGATCAACTTAATGAATTTATTTTCATGACCAATATTTACAATGTCTTCTACTATTATGATTAAATTGCATCGCCTAGTTGAAACATGCGCTCTGATATACTAAGAACATGCAAAAAATCACCCCAAATCTTTGGTTTTCCGGAAATGCTAGTGAAGCTGTTGAGTATTATTTGTCAGTGTTCAAAGATAGTAAAACAATCAGTACCACATACTACCCTGAAGAGGGATTGGCAGATTTCCAGAAAGACTTTGCGGGTAAGGTGTTAACTATTGAGTTCGAGTTGCTTGGTCAACGATTTGTTGCCATCAATGCCGGCAATGAATTCAAGCTCAATGAAGCAGTGTCATTTGCGGTCGCTTGCATGGATCAAGCAGAAATTGATTACTATTGGAGCAAACTTTCAGCTGTACCCAGTTCTGAGCAATGTGGCTGGTGCAAAGACAAATATGGCCTAAGCTGGCAAATTGTACCTGAGAATGTGGAAGAATTGATGAAAAAGCCTGGTGCTTTTGAGGTGATGATGCAGCAGAAAAAGATAGTCATTGCCGAGTATTAGTTGCGTTAACAATCACTCACTATAGACGGGGGTGATACCTGGACAGATGAGGAACTGGGTGGAGCTATAGATCAAGATTGGCGACCAGTTGGTTTGCCCGACTTATTTCAGATTGATCGTTCTGGAAAAAGTGCGACACTGTACTTCACACCAGTCAATGACAACGTGGGGAAATACGATGTGATTTTTGGTCACTCAGCAGGTGATCAGCGATTTGGACAAATTAATTCCGATATTTCGAGAGAATCAAATCAGGGAGTGCAGTGTATAACAATTAGTGATTTAGATCCCAGGCAGGAGTACTGGTTTGAAGTAGCACCCGTGAATGGGTGTGCAGTCGGAAACTGGTCGAATTGGTTGAAAGCTGGCCATCCAGTTTCAGGTCGCAGCAGTTCATATCGATGGTTTTAACTGAAATAAAAAAAGTTCACTTTTATATTTTTTGTGAAATTATTTACATAATCTTTGCATGCCTCTTATTACTTTGTCATAACTACAGAGTATTCTTGGTTATATACATCGTAGACAGGTAGGTACATTGAAAGGTTTATATGGCACAGACTGTAGTAAGTATTTTCAAGTATCAAGAGGGCGTCGAAAACGCAATCAATGAGTTGAAAAACCTCAATTATGATCCCACCGGATTTTCAGTTGTCATGCGAGATGTTCGCAAGGTAGAAGAAATTGAAGAAAACACTGGAGCATCAGTTGCCAAAGGCGCAGTGTCGGGGGCAGTTACTGGTGGCGTGTTGGCGGGCGTTGCAGGCTTGCTAGTGGGTTTGGGTATCATTACCATACCTGGATTGGGGGCAATATTTGTTGCAGGACCGATTGGATGTCTCTGTAAACTGCTATTTTTTTGCCTTTGTGCTTGATGATCACTGCTTGGCCTTTGCCGATAGAAGCAAACGATTTTTTTGGTGGACTTGAAAGTTTATCGGTAATAAAACTTTTTGCAGCTTTTGCTCCCTGGCTAATAAATGTGACCGCATGCTGTAATTGCGCTAATCTGAATGGATTAAATACAGGTTCCCACGGTGATTCATGTCCATGAATCATGTCGTGCAAAAGATGTCCCGCGGCAATGTAGTATACGTGTAGGTGGAAGCAGTGCTGAATTCACAATCGATTGCATGTCTAGCGACCATTTCTGAAACAAACTTGAGTGCATTTTGTTGCGCTTGGGCATATTGGGTGGCCTTTTCTATGCCAATATCTTGTATGAGGTATTGATAGATGAGGGTATGTTATACGGCAAGTTTTGCAGTTGTGTGACCAGTGACGCCTTGCAAAATTCTATCTGCTTCCAACAGAACTACAGAGAGGCCAGATTTTTATAATAAATAAGCTGTGGTTATACCAACTATGCCGCCGCCAACAATCACAACGTCACAGGAAGTATTTATTTCTAGTGAGGGAAAAGTGGTTGTCGTTGAGGTGTCCAGCCAATACGAAAGTGCTTTGCCAGGAATAGAATAGCTCATGCTTTTTTATTCTAAAAGTGCTTTCATTTGCACAATTTCTTCTTTTTGAGATTTGATTATCGAATTACAGAGTGCTTGTAATTCATTGTTGCTCAATTCAGCTTCCTCGCACATTAAAATAACTCCCGATTGGTGGGGTATCATGGAGCGCAAAATGCTTGATCGGTGATGCTTATTTGTTGGCGAATTTATACGAATGC
Source organism: uncultured Pseudomonadales bacterium (assembly GCA_964607285.1). Classification (GTDB taxonomy): domain Bacteria; phylum Patescibacteriota; class Microgenomatia; order UBA1400; family PJMF01; genus CAZBMX01. The sequence goes on along the minus strand of CAZSJW010000005.1, from coordinate 4,664 downwards.
AGCCAGTGCTACCAAGGCGCTCAATAGCATAGTCCCGATGAGCAAATTCTTGGGTTTGTACATGTCGCCCATTAACATTCCTTCCATAAGTATCATTGGAGCTGTCATGAGTGCGGCCATGTATGCAGTGTTAAGATTCAGATACACATCTTGAGTAGTGTGTACCATAGCAATCATTATGAAATACATAGCTACAAAGTGTAGAGCAGCCATGAGTAGTAGAGTACGAATATGCATTGCCTAAGGATACAAATCAGCCGTGAGTTTTGTATAAGCAGCAGGTAAGAGTTTTGAAAATATGACATTTATAACTTAATCATATAACGCAACTCATTTGCATTATTTAAAATTTACTGTTAAAATCCACTCACTATGACAAATATTATTCCTTTAGAATTACTTGCTTTGACGATTTTTGCTAGTTTTATTGCATTATTTGGAGGCGTGCTTTTTCTGTACACGAAGCGATTATCAGCTGTGTTGGATACATACGGTGTTCCTTTTGCAGCTGGTACAATGATTGTGACGGCATTGCTCGGTCTGTTGCCTGAGGCAATGCACGCAGTGGGCAATGCAAGTTTAGTAGTTTTCACGTTTTCGTTTTTAGCTGTGTTTGTCATCGAGAAGTTACTGCTGCAACTGCATCATCACAATCATCCTGAGCACGGTCATACGAAAAAGTTTGTCCGTAGTACCGTTCCCATAGTTCTTTTTGGTGACACTATCCACAACTTTATAGATGGAGTTGCAATTGCGGTTGCGTACGCAATTAATCCAGGGTTGGCAGCATTTACTGCACTTTCTACATTTTTACACGAAGTGCCACATGAAATAGGCGACTTCAGTATATTGCTCAAGGCAGGTTTTTCTAAAAGCAGAGTGCTTGTCATCAACGTGTTATCAGCACTCACAACTGTACTTGGTGCTGTCTTAGTAAGTTATGTTTCTCCAAGTGAGTTTGTAATTGGAAATTTGCTAGCCATGACAGCTGGCATATTTTTTTATCTTGGAGTAATTGACTTTTTGCCCCATGCGTTTGACGCAGAGCATAATCCTAGTTTTGTATCTAAGTTAGCAGGTGCTAGTGCTGTGCTGTTAGGTGCAGTAATCATGACATTCAGCTTGATGGCCGTTCCCCATGGTCATGAGTATGGTCACTCAGCTGATGAGTTGCACGCGGAGGAAAGTGAGGGGCATCAGGAGGGTGCAGAAGAGGATGGGCATGTGGACGAGGCAGAACACCAAGAAGAAGACGAACATGCAGATGATTTGGATGTGAACCCCTAGTGCGTTTTGAGAGGCTGTTATCGATCATGTTTCTTTCTTTAGTACGATCCATTTAAAATAAAACGAGCATCACAAGTTACCTCATGATGCTCGTTATTGATGACTTAGCAGCTACAGCCACCGCCACAATCACCTTCTCCACAGCAAACATTGTTCAGTTTGGTCATGTGTGTATCCTCCTTTCTCCAGTAAGTTTATTCAACTAATTGGCGTAGTATGTTGCAGCAATAGGAGTTCTGCTTACAATCTTCAGTATTTAAGCAAATGTTATCTCGCAACGTTTGTAATTTTGTGCGCAGCAGGGTAAATTGATTAATTTTATCAGTGAGTAGCTGGGTGTACGCATCAATAGATGTACTCACCTCATTCATGGTGTGATGGCATGTTCCCGACTCGCAGCCTTTCATAAGTTTTTTTATTTCGCTGACTGGTAGGCCTAGATCCCGAGCTCTTTTGATAAGCGTCAGTTCCTCTATGGCTGTCTCTAGATACATTCTGTAGCCATTGTCCGCTCTTTGGGCAGGGGAAAGGACACCTTCTTCCTCGTAGAAGCGTATAGTTTTTGTAGGTAGTTGCACAATCTTGGAAACTTGGCCAATTGTATACGATTTCATCGTAGGCGTAGTATAAACATTCCAGTAGCAGTAATGTCAAGGGTAGTTTGAAGATACTGTATTTGTAATTAATTCAGGAAGCTGCTTCTTTGCAGTACAGAGTGTGTCTGATTTGATCATAGGCTGTTCTCTTTACTGCCAGTAGGCGAAATGGTACAGTCAGTAGATGGCAACTGAAGTTGAGTGAGAAAACATGAAGAAAATAAAAATCAAATGAATAAATTGCTAAGTGAAGTGAGAGTGTTGTTACTGGTGTGTGTATGCAGTGTTGTTCTCTCTGGTTGCTCAATAGCAGGAGACAAAGAGGTGGTGTCTGATACGCTACCCAATGCTACTGTTCCAGCTCCAGTGTCTCAAGTAACTTCTTCACCGCTTCCAGTAGATTTCATTGCACGCTTTGAGATTTATACCAATGGGACTAAACGTATTTTTTCAGATGAAAAATATCATAACCAGTCTACTGATGTGTATATTGAGAAACTCGATCCTCACGTCATCTTTATCAAAAAGTCAGATGTAACCTGGAATGATTTCTTTGGCACACTTCCATTTTCAGTGAAGAAGGACTGCCTGGTTACAGGAACGCAGCAAACTTTTTGTACTACTGACGAGAAAAAATTGTATTTTTACCTCAACGGTTTGGACACTCCTGATGCCTTGGATCAGGTGATTGCACCGAATGATATGTTACGTGTAGAGTATGGTCCGATACCTCCCAACCAAAACTAGATCAGAAGGGAAAAACCGAAATTACTCGCTAACTAGTTTCAAAAAGGTCTCTAGATCTAAAGTATGCGGATGATGTTCTGCTTGTTCCCAAAGGAAAGCAGTTATCGAGGTATTTGTAGAAGGTGTGGTGTGTAGAGGAGTAAATACAGCAACAGTATTTTTAAACAGTTTGTTCCATTTTATTCTTTGTATCTCTTTTTGTTCTTCGTCCAAATCTGATTTCTGTAACTGGGTATTATTTCGATCATTTACCGTATAAAAAATTTGTTTTTGCAAATAATCAGAGATTCTTTGGAGCAACTGATCTCTAATGTGTTTGATTTCACTACCGTAACCAACACCAGGTTCTGCCACAGATATCCAATCTGAGGTTGTAATACAGCTGCTGGAATTGGTATATATCAATTTCGTGAACGCAGCAGATATAACTGTGTGATCTTTTATACCAACTATGATCAGTGCATCTGACATTTCTTTCTTGTAGGTCCAGAATTCTGAAAAAAGCACAGCATAGGTGATGCCACTTGGCGCATGAATTTCTTGTGCTAGTGAAACTTGGTTTAGTAGAATTTTGTTTTTGATGGAAATTTTCAGTGGATCAAAGTAAGCACTAAACTCTGATTTTACCCATTCAGATTCTTTACTTTGCATTACTGATATTTGCTTTGGGGATATTTGCAGTATCGAACTGGTTTAGGTCTACCGCAACGTTTACTTTTTGATCGCCAGATGAGAGCTTGATTTGCAATGCTTCAGAACTAGATACTTTCTTCCCTGACCCATCGGTAAAAGTAATAGCATTCTCACCAAAAACCTTCAAGAAAATCTGTACTGCTCCAGGGCTAGCCACACTGCCCACAATCTTTTTCAAATGCAGCTCTTCCTTTGCGGTTGCTGCAAATATTTTTAGAAGGAGAGAACCTAATCCATTGCTACTAGCTTCTTTTTTTACACGTATGAAACTAATTTTTATTGTGCCTTCTTCTTGCTGCTCTCGGCTGCCCCATATGTCACCAAGAGCATTCGGCATGATGACTTCCAGCAGATTGCCAGAAACAGATCCTTCCCACTGACCAGCAAGGCCACTTTCCTTTGCGTCATTGATTAGAGCTTCTGGTATGGGTGGTGCTATGGGTTTACTGAGAAAAGTTGGTTTATCAGGAATGTTGAACAGCTGAGCATGACTAAATTGTTCACCTACGTGCATGCTGTGATTAAACTACAAACACAGCTGATTTGCTAGAGCATGTAACCTTGATTGGATACAGCAGCACGATTTGTTACAATACCATCATGACGGCAAAAAAAATATCAGGGGGTGTAGCACACAAACTTCCTGATGACCTGCAAAAAGCTTTAGCAGCGGACCCTATTGCATCTGAGGTATGGGAGAATCTAACTCCGCTCGCACGCAACGAATGGATATGCTGGGTCACTTACTTCAAAAAGGAAGAGACGAGAAATAATCACCTAGTTCGCACCATTGTTGAATTGAAGGAAGGCAAGCGCAGACCTTGTTGCTGGATAGGCTGCATTCACCGAACGGATAAATCTATCAGCCCCTCAGTTCAGGGAATTCTTAGTAAACGTTCCAAAAAAACACATGTAGATGTGTAAGTACTAGTTCAACTTTTTAGTGAAGGAGTGACACATGAAACAAATTACCCCTTGTTTTTTTTGAAGGTAACTGCAAAGAGGTAATGACTTTTATAATGAGTGCTTTGCAGGTGAGCTCAATATCATGGAAGTTAGTGACTCACCTAATGCTGCGAACATGCCCCCTGAAAAACAGGATGCTAGTATGCATGCTGCAATTATGAAAGACACTCAACTCATTTTGATGGCATCAGACACTATGCTGCCAGGGCAAACTGCTGAAATGGGAGAAGGAGTGTACAACACAATCATTTGTAGCAGCAAAGAGGAGATCGAAGCACTTTTTGCGAAACTTTTTGAGGGTGGCAGCATCAATATGCCTCTTGAATTTAACTAGCATTCCCCGCGGCTCTGCCGCGTGGCCCTTTGTAGGAAGGT
>CAZSJW010000004.1:0-91234 GCA_964607285.1 uncultured Pseudomonadales bacterium | reverse complement strand
CCAAGGTTGATGTTGCGGGAATGCACGCTCATTCCGATTTGGCTGACATCTGGTTGGAACGGTGTATTATAGCACAATAAGTATGTAAAAGTGGTATTTTAACTACATTCTACTTTGTTTTGGGAGCAAATTACTTGAGAAATGATGTACAATGCATGTTTTATAAGTTATCTTATATAAAACACTTATGCAAAAAGAAAATTTGGTTAGTGTTGAGTTTTTTGAGAATCAGCCAAAAGAAAAAAGAATTGAGTTTTATGATGGTCTACCAGTTTTCCTAGTTGGTAGGAACAAAAGAGATCAAATTCTCCTGTTTTTTTTCACCGAGCGAACAAAGTATGCAAGTGATGAGCCCATAACCTATGTTGATGCAGTAGATTTTTTACTGAAAATGGAAACGGACGTTAGCGATGAGATAGATGCAGTTTCATTTGGAGAACTCATGGAGGGAGAAAGTGTACCCCATTCTGTATCAATGACTTACGAAGAAATACGTATACAGTTTCCTTGGACTGAAGAAGCAAATTACTCACCATCTGCTTTGGCTGATGCCTTTACTCTGCAGCTCGCGAAAGCGGTGTACGCTGAAATGGACAAGCGTGGAGACTTTGCAAAGAGTGGTGCTCAGCGGCCTCTTTTTCAATCGCTTGAAACCTTGTATGACTTGGCACTGTTTAAGTATTACTTAGAAAATCACCCACAAAGTGATCCAGCTCAAAGTGCTAAAATGTTGCCTAACGAAGTTGCTTCCATAGATCTATCTGTTGATGAGCTATTACAGAAAGATTCAATTGATCTTGAGGATGCAATTAAGGGGAATTACTCTAAGCTTTCTGATGATGAGAAGATGACTGTTGGTTTGAGTGGTCCATTTGCCTATTTGGTTCAACTACTTGCAGTATCACTTCAGGCGAGAAATTCAGGTAATCCTAACATTGATCTCGCACAGGCTGCCTCAGTGATTGTGGCAGGGATTGTGGTGTGGGTTGGCTCATATGAGGGTATGATTTACTTGGATAAAAAATCGAGACGACTTGATCTACAAGAGAAACGTGGTGAGCTGGTACAGGAACTGTTATTGCTCATTCGTGAGAGTGAAGAACCTGAGTTACGAGTCAAAGAGCTTGAATATAAAGCTCACCTGATGATCGCTACAAATCGTTTACGACACATTGTAAGCATTAAAAAGCATCAAACTGCCAAAAATAAGGTAATAACTAATGAATTACTGCAAGTTCTAAAACATTGCACAGTGTCCAGCATTGAGTCATTGTATCTTTTTAGCACCACTATTTTGGATGAGCAGAATAAGGCACTTAAAAAGTTATCGTACGCACAGCTCAGTATAGTCCAAGATGAATTCCATACAAAAATCCAAGAGTATCTGTCTGAGGGTTTTTCTCAAGATATAACTTCACGGAGTTTAAAAGAATTATCCATGCTTAAAGAAGTACTCATACAGTTTAGCTTCCTATCACTTCGACTTGATTCTTGGCTTGATCCATTTGTGGTCAATGGTAAAGCTATAGATTATAGTGAGTTACTTGGGCAAATTGACAGTGTATTTGCAGATCTCTATCCCTCTCGTCTCAGACTTTTTCAGGATGAGACAGATGGGGACATTTTGGACATGGATGATGTACAGCGAATTACTGAACAGATACTATCAAAATTTCTGGGGAAAGACTAAGGTTGTGAGCTAGGGTGCAGCAACTTGTGTACCGCTCGGTGTAGCTTCATTTTCCACCCCTGCCACTGTCTGCCAAACCAACGCTCTCAGAAGAAGAATCAAGCGTTTCCCCAAGCCACTGCCTTCCAACAACCACAACACCACCCACCGTAACTACAAGGGTAAGACACGAAAACAATAATACCCTCCCCAGCCAGGCAGAGGAAGTGAGTGGTACCATGGCTTAAAAGTACCGTAAATAGGGCTACTATATCTAGTAGTGCAGAGGTGATCTGAGTCACTGTTGCAACACAAACTGCAAAAACACTGCCTCACTTTTTGTACCAGCAAACGACGTAACTGCAGGCACAAGCGATCGTGCTCTTTCAGCATCAACAAAAGACAACGCACTCAGGTATAAATCACCCCATTCATGTCCTGCAGGATTAGGTTCTAGTCGTTCTAACTCCGCGGTGGCTTCGGCTAGCGGTAACTGTGCTAACCCATATTCAGACGCGGGTGTGAGTGGCAGCCATTGAATTCCATGAATATGCAAAGGGTGCGCACTAAACCAAGTGTTGAGCTCTCGCTTCCCACCCCAGACAAGTGAAGACACGTTTACCCTACAAGTGTGGGCATCCCAACCCTTTCATGCATGAATGGTCTCAATGTTTCCATGGTATCTTTGACGTCAATTTTTTTAATAATTCTAGCGGGAACTTCTCCGACCAATGACAGCGGTGGCACATCTTTGGTGACAACAGCCCCAGCAGCAACAACACTCCCCTTACCCACCGTGACCCCTGGTAAAATTACCGCACCAGATCCAATCCACACGTCGTCCTCAATTATGATAGGTTCGTTGTAGTGCACTCGCTTGTGGGTATCAGGGCTCAAATATACTTCATTATTCGAAGTAATAAGCATGCAGCGGAAGCCAATTGCAACGTTGTTGCCGATGGTGATTTTTTCGTCTGCTACAAAAATGCATTGCTGGTTGATGAAAACGCTGTTGCCAACATGAATATTTTTGGGGACGAAGAATTTTGAGAAGGTGATAAATAGGCAGTCTGAGCCGAATGAGGCAAGGCGTAAGTTGACGTATCTGGTGTACAGCTGTTGGACTAGATTAGATATTGGTTCAATAAGACTCATTTCAAATGCATATCATCTCTTTTGATATGGTTTGGCAATGGAAAAAGTGATGATATGTCTTTTGGAAGGAGTAGGAGGAAGGCAGACTAAAAGTGCTTATGACACAAAGGTTTGTGAGAGCAAAGATGCGTGTGCTTTTGAAATTTGTCAGACGAAGCTATCAAGGCGTATCTGGACAGCCTATATATTCAGTGGCAACTACGAAATTATCAAACTGAGCTGTTTGATCTTTGGGTGAGGCAAAATCTGGTGTATCACCTCCGAAAAACGTATCAAACATTATGTTGTCAATTTTTAGTGAATCAGTATTCCTGAAATTTATATCATGCCTTTCTAAGGCAAGCTGTTCATCAATCCAACCTTGGATAACCCCATTGTTTTTTCCTGGATCATTGAGGCTATAGTGCATTTCAAGACATTGCCATTTTCCTGGGGTCAGTAAGGTTGTCCGACCATTTAGGCTCCAAGGGAATTGTTTTCCATATTTTTCAATTCCTGGAATGTACATATAGTTAATTATTCCTCCATTTTTTGTCCAGGAAAGTCGTCCACTCCACCCATCATATCCATCGGGTGGGTTGCCTCCCGAATTACTGTTTCCTCCCGCAAGACCTGGGAGCTTACCAGATTTTTGGAACTCAAATTTGTCTTCAAATTTAACCATGTAACGAAAATAAAGATCCTCATGTTTGCCAATCCCGATCCCCTTTGGGGAGAAATCTATGTGAAAGATTGTTGAGCTCGTACCAACTTGGCTGTTGGGGCTTGCATATGAACCTTTTTGGTAGAAGACTTCAAGAGCCCTATTGTTTGACTCATCAGTAACAACTTTCGAATTTGAAAGGTTTTTGTTATCTGTTATAGGAACAGTATCAGTCCAATTGGGTTGTCCTTCAAATCCTGCAAAAAACAATACATCAGCTCTCTTAATCAATGCTGGCTCAATGTTGTTAAAATCGCCAATAATGCTCGTTACAATTGGATTCACCTTGACATTTTTAACGTGAATCAATGAATTCCCCTTAACTTTGTCCCAGATTTCAATAGCCAAACCACCATTTGGTTTCGTTTTCTTTATTCTTCCCTTGAGGATTGCTTTGTTATTAATACTGCAAGTAATTGTATCTGAGAAAATACTTGCAGAAAGAGTGCCTGAAAAAGTTGCATTGATGGGGTGCATTTGCTCTACCACTATTTCTATTTTACCGTCAACTTCCTGTTCTATCCGAGTTCTCTCTTTGCCAAAATTGCAAAAAGCCAGTTCACTCTCAGATAAATATTTTGGTGAGATGAGAATATTCGAGCCCTTTATCCAATCTAATTCAACATCTACTTTATAGTTGTTCCAAAGTTGTGAGCCATCTAAAACAGCAATAGCAGTGGAATTACCATCACTATCAATTGTTAAGGAATCATTCTGAATTGAAACATCACCGACCTTTTTCCGCCAACCTTTATAGGTACTAAAATTGTCACTAAATGGTAGTGGCTTAATTTTGCCAGCTTCAAGCACTGCTATTAAGTTTTTTGCATTCCAATTACTGTTAACTTCTAACCTCGTAAGATATTGAATATCTGCGCCTTGATAGTTTTGGGAAAAATCTGTATCAATCCTTTCCTGTCTAAATGCAAATGTGTAGTAGTGTTTTATTGCATCTTTTAGCGTGGTAGTAGCGTTGGGATTATTTATAGTTTCTTGTCCAAAATCACCAAATGGGAAGGCGAATGTACGTACAATTGCACCTAGTTTCTCAACGTCTTCTTTGGCATATTTTAAGTCGTTTTCAACCCGAATTCTAAATTCATCATCTGATTCCAGTCTAAGTTGATCTTCAAGCCAGAGCAGATTGCTATAATAGTGTCCCTGCCTGTCTTCCCCTAGATTAATCAGCTCATGACCGTTCTTTGTATGCGGTTGTACGCTCCATCTACCAGAACTAATCATTTTTTTAAGCTCAGCATCTGATAAGTAATATGTGCTTCCTTTGTTATATTCTGAGTTTCCAGTTATAACAAAAATTGTTGCCTTATAGTTTAGAGCAACTAGTATTGGATCAACTGGATAATAACTGTCTTTTCTACCGTCGTCGAATGTTAGTAAAAATGACTTTTCAGGCAGGTTTTTCTTTTTATCCATGAATAACAGAAAATCATCAAGTGAGATTGCAGAGTACCCGTTTTCTTTAAGCGCAAACATCTGCTCACGAAATTGTTCAACAGTCACATTTGAGCCATCACTCTTTTCTGTTACACCATGATATAGGAGAATAGGTATACCAGATGCGGTAGTACCTACTGGGCTAACTAACTCTTGCTCAGCCCAGTTGTTAACTGAAGTTATTACAGAGGGAATAATACTCTGTCTAAACGTGTGCCATGTAATATTTTCTGTTGAGTTCTTTGCTTTAATATAGAGCAAAAGTAATATCGCTTGTAAGATGATAAATAATGCGATAAACAGGGTTGGAAGATAGAGATGATCTTTGCGTTTTGCAGTTTTCATTGTGCAATTTCCGTTACTTCAAAATTTAGTATTTGTGCTTGAGTGTTACCTGTTACTTCCATTCCAAGAGGATACTTTCGTTCGGTTAATCGATCCCTGTCAAATGTATATTTCAAACTTGAAAGAGGAATAAATTTCTCATCTTCCACCTTGTAAAGAAATGCTTTGGCAAATTGACCAACTGCAAATAGTTGAAATTCATAAATTTGGTTATTTTCAAGTTCGGTAATAGTTTTTTGCCAATCAGTATCGCTCTGTGCATTTTCTGGTTCTTGCTCCTGTCGAGAAAATCTTTCAATTGGAATTACTGTGAGTAGACTAAACTTATTGTATTCTAACGAAATATTCACCCCGAACCAGTCATGTCCAGGGTCGTATTCAGGGTCGAAATCATAAAAAAAGCGTATAAATGTATTTTTTTTGTTCTCAGCATCCAGGTTATGAACTTTAAACCTTGTTCTGAGCGCAAAATTCATAGGGGTTGAATATTGAGATAAAATACGTCCATGATCTCCATTACTTGGATATTGCGAATTTCTCACATTAAGTAAGTAGAGCCCATTCTTTTGTGAGCTGTCACGTGAATAGATGCCATATTGTGGTAGTCCAAGTGGCGGGTACCAGTTTGCTTTCAGCGAGTTGTTTTCTTTTTGTATTCCCGTCTGTATTTGCAAGTTATCAATAAAAATTTCTGGCGATTCATTTATGGATTTATGGAGACTCACTTCGATCCGATCAACATACTTGAAGTCAAACTCATTGCTGTTGTTTACTGCATGCTGAATTTGGAAAAAACTATAATTCCATCCTTTTTCAAACCAGAAGTCGGTCCATTCTCCCGATGAGATTTCATCAGGTAATTTGATGTCAGGATAAATATCATCTTTATTGAAGTTATTGGGAAAATCAGCAATCTTATTTTCCAGAGGAGCGAGGACTATCTGATTGCCCTTTTTATCAAATAAGGTAAGTTCAGCCTGTGACACATCCGTACGGTTCGAAAGATTAAGCCAAAATGAAATGACTCCTCTTTCGCTCCAATTTGAAAGATCTGCGTTAATCGGAATACTGAGTGTTGTGACTGCTGCGTCTTGTGAAGTCATTACTTTCAACGATGAATTGCCTGTAATCACATTGTCATTGTTTAAACTTATCGTTGAGTTACTTGTGAGTTGGGATGATGATTCAAAGTCTTCTAATACCTTCAGCGAATCAGTATAACTAGAAAAATCATCGTACAAATATTGAATTACATTATTATTATTTTTAACTATTAAGCCAGTTTGCTGTTGTGATTTACTGTGGTACTTAAAAAATTCAGTCTGATTGAAATTCTTTGCTAGAAATAATGAGCTAATGGATTGTCTAAAGAGAGCTATCAATAAGATAGTAGAAAGAACTAAAAGAATATACGCTATTTTGGCTTTTGTCATTATCGAGTTCCCCATCGAGTATCACGCAAAGTCAGAATCGCATATGGTAACTGCCATATAAGTACTAACGTATAGATTACTGCAAAAATTGATCCATAAACCCACTTCTTATCATTCATGAAAATATTGTAGTAAAGTCCGTAAATAATCGACATCAACAGTAGACCTGAGATATAGAACACAGGAATTTGGTGTGTAGTAAGTGGATACCAAACTAGTGCCCTAAATACAATGATGGGCGCAAGTAAAGGTAGTATGATACCTAAATAGAAACCAATGCTCATTATGGGGTGTTTGCGCCACATAAATAATCCTGCAATTAGGCTTTCTCGGACCCAAGATTTTTTCCATCTGAGCTGCTGTGTCATAAACTTTGAAAATGTGTCCGGTACGAAGGTATATGAGATTGCGTCCTCAGCGTAAATTGTTTTATACCCTAATTTAAGTATAAAATTTGTCATGCTTCGATCATCTCCATAAGTACATTTTGTGCCAAGAAATGTTTGATTTTGCCATTTGTCGATAAACTTCATGAGTGCAGATCTGCGGTACGCAGAACAACAACCTGAACAACAAGTAACGCTCTCATACACCGACTCAGTTCCTTTATATGCTTTAAATGCCACGTAGTATCGTACAGCTTGCATTTTTGTAACTATATTTTGATCTGCATTTGCCACATATGCGTGCCCAGCCGTTGCTCCAACTTTACTATCAATAAAGTGTTTGATAAGGTTCATCGGTGCTTGTGGCTCAATAAAACTGTCTGAGTCAATAAATATTATTATTTCATTGCTTGATTTACGGATGCACTCAGCCATGCCTTCTCTCTTCCCTTGATTCACTTTCCAATCAATCACCCTGACTCGAACACCAAGACCCTCAGCTAGCTTTTCTCCCCTACGCATTTCTTCTAATGTGTTGTCTGTGGAGCCGTCGTTCACCACAATAATATCAAACTTATGTTTGGGATAATCGATTTTTGCTATTCTGGTGATAGTTTCACAAATGTTATCTTCTTCATTTTTACATGGTATTCCGAATGACAGCGTTGGCTCATAATTTTTATCAAACTTTTCGGGATGATGTAAATGGAAATGAGAGATGATGAATCTTGAAAGTATGTAGAACGAGACCAAACTGCTATACAGGCCAAACAGTAGATTGTCACTTATTTGTGAAATTGTACTTAATTTTATTATAAGTACGAGGTAAATCGCGAAGAATAACAAAACAATTGAGTTTATGTGTAAACTTTTCAATCTTGAGAAGATTTTTTTCATTATAAGCTCTGGAATATCAAATTGCTGATTATACATGTTTCTAATAGAAACTTGAACCCATAACTGCTGTATGAATCATAATACTGGAGAAAAATTCACATAGTAAGCATCTTGCAAATTATTGAAAATTACCTATAATTATTACTTCGCATGAAAGACACAGTCGCAATTATAGGTCTAGGCTACGTGGGTCTCCCCCTTGCCGTTTTGGCAGCTAAAAAAGGGTATTCTGTTGTTGGTGTGTTGCGAGACACCACAAAAATGGACCTCATCAATGGTGGCAAATCCCCTATCGAGGAGGAGTACATCAGCGACAACTTAACCCCCAACCTCATCAACGCAACCATAGACTACGCTGCCATTAGAACTGCCAGCACCATCATCATCTGTGTCCCTACTCCCGTGCATGAAAATAACTTGCCAGACTTGGAACCGGTTATTACCGCTACTGAATCAATTGCCGAACATTTGCAAAGAGGTCAGCTGGTGATTCTAGAATCAACCGTTAATCCTGGTGTCTGCGACACGGTGGTGAAGCCAATTTTGGAGCGGTTGTCAGGATTGCGCTGTGGAATCGATTTCGACCTTGCTCACTGCCCTGAGCGTATCAATCCAGGTGATCCAAAATGGAATGTATCTAACATTTCTAGAGTTGTTGGCGGATTTACTCCATCCGGCAAAAAACGAGCTGCAGATTTTTATCGCACAATCATCGCTGGGGAAATCAAAGAAATGAACTCACTGAAAGAAGCTGAAGCGGTTAAGGTTGTAGAGAACTCATTCCGAGATATCAACATTGCATTTGTGAATGAGCTAGCAAGATCTTTCTCTGTGCTGGGCATCGATGTAGTCAATGTAATAAATGGCGCTGCTACCAAGCCGTTTGCGTTCATGGCTCACTATCCAGGCTGTGGTGTTGGTGGCCATTGCATTTCCGTTGACCCCTACTATTTAATTGAATACGCTCGGGCAAATGGTTTTACCCACAAGTTTTTATCTTTGGCACGAGAAATTAACAATGACATGCCCCACTTCGCCGTTGAACAACTGCTTACAGGTGCACGTGAAGCTAAGTTACAAGTCAGTGAAATTGAAGTTGCTGTCTTGGGCTTAGCGTACAAAGGCAATATCGATGATGATCGAGAAAGCCCATCATACGAAATCATTGAAGAGCTACATCGGTGGGGAATCAAGTTGCGTATTTACGATCCTCATTTGCTCAAGAAGTCATCAGTTGGAACATTAGATGAGGCGCTGCAAGGTGCAGCAGCAGTACTTTTTATCACCGCACATGATGAGTTCAAAAAACTGACTCCCTCACAGCTGGTGCAGTATGGTGCAAAGGTTGTAGTTGATGGTCGAAATATGTTGGACAAGCAAGCAGTACAGGATGCAGGGTTGGTATATAAGGGTATTGGTAGATAAACTGCATTCTCATGCCAGTTGCACTCCCCAAAACATTCCAGAAATATATTCTGGTTCAATCGTTACAGCAGAACGAACGATACGCGCTGGGTGTATACAAACACGACAAACAGCAGGTGGTAATCAAGTTTTCAAAAAAATCAAATGCACTTGCCACGAAGTGGTTGCGTACAGAAATTGCTTGCCTTAAGGTGCTGAACAAAGTAGAAAAAAGAGTGCAAGCTAGGAGAAAAGACGATACATCCACGATTCTCGTCAGAGTTCCTACTCTGCTGCACGTGATTGAAACATATGAGGTTCTGGCTGTTGTTTTTGAGTACCTACCAGCAACACAGAGTTTTGATGCACTCTCTACGAAAGAACAAACGGATCTATGCATGGAAACACTGAAGCAATTAAGGTTCTACTCTACTCAGTTGACTAAATCGGAGCGAGCTGCAGTACCCAATCGTTCTGGTCTAAGCATGTTTCTTCTGTTTCCCGTGGTTTGGCTGCTGGCAGTTCGGGCATATCCTAAGAAAATTGGTCTTCTGCTTCACGCAGCTTGGCAATTCATTTTGTTATCTCCGTCGCTCATACAAGCAAAAGCTGTTGTTTTAGCGCACCGGGATGTGCAGGGTCATAATTTTATATTATCTAATAGTAAGGCGCATCTTATTGATTTTGGGTTCGCAGCCTATGCACCTGAAGGCTATGATTTGTTGTGTACTATAATATTGCATTGGGAACATGTGGAGCTGCGAACCATGTTACTAAATCAGTTGAGTCTGATTTCACTCAATAAACCTTCATCAGGAGTACAGTATCAGGCAATCGCACTCTACTCTACCTTAACATTATTAAGTGGTACAGATATTCCTATCAAAAAAGCCCAGCAATATGAACTTGCAATGCGTTATTGGGTGGATACTTCCAATTTCAAGTTAGCTGTGTAATTAGGCTAAAATATTTATCTGACGTTTTGTCCCAACCAAATTGCTGTACATATTGATATGCCTGCTCAACCTGTAGTTTAATTTCTTCAGTATTGGACAAAGTCCAAATTATTTTTTCTGAAAAAGAATCTGCGTTTAATTTCGCTTTTTGGCAGTACCTAGTAGAGATCCACGCTAGATCAGGAATCTCGCTGGTAACAACTGGACACTGCGCTGCATACCCCTCAAATAAAACGAGCGGCTGCGTCTCATACCGTGATGGTAGTATCAGCGCGGCAGCTTGGTTAAATAGCTTGGCTTTCGCAGCACCATGCACAGGGCCAAGGTAGTGAATCCGATTTGCGAACGCACTTTTTTGTATCAATCGATTGAGTTTGGCAATACTTGCCGGTCTTCCCCCTCCGGCAATATAGAGATCAAACTGCGTTTCGGTGGCGCACCGATCAAACGCAGAAATGAGAATATCCAAACCCTTTTGCCGTGGATCAATGCGGCCGATGAATACCAATTTGTCACGTTTGCTTTGTGTGCCTTCGCGATTTGGAATAATCACTCCGTTGGGAATGACCGAAATCTTTGCTTTCGGCGCCAGTGTTTGCAGTGTTTTTCTGCTTGTTTCAGTGAGTGCTATAAGATGCGTATACGTCGTAACTCCGAGCTTCTCAATCCACGGTAAAAATGGCAACTTGTACTTAGCTGCCATAGCCTCTGCACTCAATAAATGCACCAAACCAATGACTGGTTTACGGGTGAAAATTGGCAAAAATGCAGTCGAAAATGGTGGGGTGAAACTTTCTATCCAAACTGCGAACTCAGACCGAAGCATAGCCAGTGGTAGTAATAGCTGGAATACTAATTGCCCGAGCTGTGGATGCGGCACAATTGGTCCAAATGGACGGTACTGCACCCCATCCCGAATGATGTGCTGCGCACCCGAAAAGTTGCCGTGCAGAATGGTGACTGAGTATTGTTTGGCTAGCCTTTTGGCTACCGCATGAATAGCCTGAGCTCCCCCGCCCCCAAAGTAGGGATTATCGAGAGAGTCGTAGGTCGAGATCAGTATGTTTGTTTGTGTCGGCATAAGTATGCGGTCAGGGCACAAGCAAGTACCGGTCAAGTGATGATCTTTTTAAAAACTGGCTGCTTTTAGCAAAAACTATCGCTGTTTCGGCAATGTTGCCTCAGTATTGAGTTGATCCCAATACTCGGGTTTCAGCTCATAGATATCAGCAAACGGGTAACTATCGACTAGTTGATAGTACTCTTGCCAAGGAGTTTGTTGCAATAAGCGGAATGTGGAGTCGTTGGTATCGTTCGTGCGCATCACTATCCACTTAGCCCAACGATCTGGGGTGGTGGTAGCACTGTCCCAGTATGTACCAGTTCCTTCGTGTATAAATCGTACCATAGGCAAACCCGAACTAAATATGATTGCGTCATGAGAAGCTGCGGAGATTAGGACAAAACCTTCCTCATTGGTCACATTATTTTTGAGCCAGCCACTGACCTGCGAAACGTTCTTTTGGCTTGACCCGACACGGCCATCATCGATGGTAACTGCGTCCCAACCGCCAATATGGAAGATGGAAAAGAAGATGAACGCCACTACGATAGGCACACGGAACTGCTTAGCGCGGGCAAATAAAATACCACTAAAGACTGCGACAGAGGGAATCATCATGATGCCATAGCGGACGTTGAACCATGTGTCTCCGTTGATGCCTTGGACGAACAGAACAGAGTGGCCGAGGAACAATGCCACGATGTTAAATGCAAGTGGTGCAAGCAGTGCCGTCATTGCTAACTTAATTTCTAGTTTTTGATTTTTTGCTAAGAAAAATGAGATTGCTCCAAACAGTCCAAGCAGTACCGGTACGATACCGATGTTGTAAATCATGGCGTACCAGTAGGTTTTGAGTGACACGAAAATATCATGTTTGGAGATCAACACCCCAGCTGTTTCCAGTTGTGACTGTTGCGCATGTGCGGAGTATGGACCAAAGATAAAGAACAATGGATCACCGAAAATTAAGTAGTTCCACAGCACCCAGAGGATGATTCCAAGTCCGGCAAGTGTGCAGTAAAAGATCGCTAAACCCTCAGCCTTGCGCAAACCCTGCCAAAACTTCCAGTTCTCTTGCTGGAATCCTTGGAGGCCTACTAGACCAATTGTCCAGATGAACAGAAACCATCCATCATAGCGAACCAGTGTGGCAAGCATGATCCAAAACGCAGTTTTTACCAAATAAATCATGCTGCGAGTTTTGTGCCACTTCAGTAATTCATAGACGGCGGTGGTCATAGTTCCAAGCAGCAATAACTCTGTCATGGCAGTGCTTTGCAAATAGAGTACGTTCATGTTGAGCACAAACACCGCCACTGCAAAAATTCTTGAACCAACGCCGTACCCCAGGACTTTAAGTGTGCGGAAGATGACAATACTAGTCAGGACAAATGCAGCCATCGATTGAATCGCACCCGACAAACCGGTGTGCCAGAAAAAGTCATTCCAAATTGTGGGCACCATGAGTAAGTGGGGTAATGGCAGCCATACACTACCCAGCTGTGCCAGACCTGGTTTGAGACCTTCCACAACTCTACGTCCGATGTCTAAATGTGATCGGGCGTCGTTGTATGCCAGCCCCAGATTGATGTTTAAAAAGTAGGTAAACAACCATGCAGATAGCAGAGTTAGCACCAAAAATAGGATCGGCTCAGCCCAAACAATTGCTGCCGCCTGAATGCGACGAACAAGTGTTGAGTTCAGTGAAAGTGATAGTTCAAGTTTGGGCATGCGCATTATTTGACTCCTGATTTTCTGTTGCTCAATACGCCATTGAGGAAGACGACTGCGAGTAGCACCCAACCAACACTTGCGATCACAGTAGCGAGTTGATTGTGAAATGTTGCAACCGTCATGCTGTCTTTGAGCCACACATTGTAGACAAACGAGCTAGACTGATTTTTATCGACCATACGCTTGTTTAGTTCCCAGGTGTATGGCAAGTCATTTCCCAGTGCAATGGTTTCTTGTTTTGGTGGGATATGTGCAGACGTAAGTGCGCCCATGCTGTTGATCCATACACTTGTCCAAAGGAGATAACCAATAAAGATGAGTCCTGGCAAGAACCGCTGCCAGCGTGCAACGACCATACCAACATAGACAGCTGCGATGGCTGCACCAGGCAACAAGTACCGTGGACCAAATGACCAACCACCCCACGGATCACCGACGGAAATGTAGACTAGGACGTTCATGATGAAGATGAAGACGAACAGCATATTTGCATTTTGCAGTTCCTTAGTTCTTGTGGCATACCAAACTCCAAAGAGTGAAGTCAATAAAATAGGACTGTAATGGAGCCAACTTCTTTCATTGCTAACAAACAGAATATGAGCTCCCTGTAGCTGTAAGCGTGTTGAGAATGGAAGCTGGGATTGCCAGACATCAACAGTTTCTTTCTTGAGGGCTAACTCAGCTTTTTGTTCTGCAGTGTCAAAGTAATTAGTGCGACCGACGAACTGTGCAACCCCGGTGGGAGAACCCACTGTTTGTGTGTTGTACCAACCATACAAGCCCACGAGCGGAATGATGCCAAGCAGAATGCTGATCAGTGATAGTTTGAGGGTAAGTTTGGTCTTTTCTCCTTCTCTACTGACTGTGAAGTATTGTCCGAGCATGAAGATGCCAATTGGCAACATTATAAAGAGGTTGGGGAAATCGAATAGCAGTCCTAGTCCACACAACAACCCAAACCAAAAACCATTTAACCAACCTGGTTTTCGCAGGGCAGCAAAGATACCGAGCAACATGATAAAGATCGCACCATGATGTTGGGTGAGTGTTAAGGCATATGCATGGGCGTTGGAGGCAAACAAAAAGGTGAGTCCAGCAAATAAACTTGCCGTTACAGACCCTGTGAGTTTGTGGGTCAATCGAATAATTAGCAATACATTGAGTAGCGCAAACACCAAGTTGAGTCCAAACGTAGTGAACTCAGGTGTCATCCAGTGTTTGCCAAGCTGATAAAACGGTACAGCTAGGAATGAAACACCAGGCGTAAAGATGCTATAGAATTTGTTGTTGACGTAAATTAAGTCGGGTGCAGAGAAGCGAGCTTGCTTCTCGTTTAGTTCGAGGCTGCCGTTCTCAACTATAGCCTCAGTGAGAGCATACCGAGAACTTGTATTGGTAGCTTCGAACGGTGAGCCAATAGCGCTACTCCGACTTGCTTGGTCATAACTACCAGCATCACCTTTATATGTTACCACCAGGACAGCCAGCGAGAACAAAAAGAATGCGAGCACACTGATTCCTATACCGATTCTGCTCGACCACTTGGACAGCAAGAATGTGGGCACACGTACTGCAGGAAGTCTCAACCATTCTGGTTGGGGAAACTTTGGTAACACTAGTTTTGGTCGTGATTTAAGTGCCATAGTCTATTTCCGGTTACTTAGTCAGTAATTCCTCAATGTATCGTTTAAGTTCTGCACCCACTGCTTTTGGTGCGTAGTGCTCGATAAATAGTTTGTATCCTGCATCTGCAATCTTTTTTCTTTTCGTTGGGTTGTTTTTGAGTGCGAGGATTTCTTGCGCGAGTGCTTTTGGATCATTAGGTTTGATTAGAATTATGTTCTTGCCATGTGAGAAAACGCTGCGAGTAACAGCTGCATCGCTGGTCACGACAATCTTTCCCAGTGCTAGCCCCTGATAAATTTTGTTCGGGATGACCCGATCTACTGTAGGCGTGTGGGTCAAGAAACCGAAAAATAAATCTGCTCTTTTAATAATAGCAGGATGCTCGGAAAGTGGCAGATCATCGTAGAAGGTGATGTTTTTGAGTCCTAAGCTCTGTGCGCGGTCAAAGTTTTCTTGGTACGTGTTCCCTTTATTGCCGACCATGGTGAACTTGATGTCTGTGTCGTTTTTGAGAATATGTGCAGCTTCAATGATGTGTTCTACACCGTGAATAGGACTATATAAGCCATAGTAGGTAACTTCAATTTTTTCTGATGTGTTGGTATATGGTGTGTAGGCGTAGTACTCGTCGTCAGCGCCGATTGCAAGAACTCTCAGTTTTTCAGCGGGAATGTTGAAGACTTTTTTGAAGTAGCTTTCTTGTAATGGAGTATCAGCAAAGACCCGGTCACAGAGTCTATACACTAAACTCTCTGCTGTCTTCATGCCCCAGCCCATGAGTGAAGATTTTTTGAGAATCCCCTGCTCTTCGGAAAAGCCGGTGTAGATGATGAGGAGTGGGTTGAAGATCAGTTTTTTGTTTGCTAATTTGGCTACTATCCATGCAAAGAAAACGTCGAAGTGTCCAGGATACCCAACATAGATCACATCAGATTTTTTGATGTCTGCCCATTGTTTAATGGCAGTGGGAATGATGCGATACTTTGCAACGAGTCTGCGCAGGAGGTGCTTCCAACTCATGTCGGCCTGTTTGTCTAAACGAGTGACTTGAATGTGGGCGTTAACCTCCAGTACTTCAACATCATTTAGCTCTAATGCTTTTTTGAACATAACATTAGAGGTATACGTTTTGTCGTATGTGCCGAAGAAACAAACGGTAAGTTTTTTGGTTGGTGTTTGCATGTGATTATTTAGAAGTAGTAGCCATCTGCCAGCTATGACGAATTTCTCGGAATAGCTTGGAATGGATGTAGGTATAGAAAGTAGTGCACACGTAGAGCGTCATCCACACTGGATGTTGGGCAACTGCATGTATAAAATGTCGTACCAAAATCAGTTTGGGAATTGCTAACTCATTGTGGACTAACTCATCTGGGAACGATCGGCTGAGTAGATCGGTAGAGATAAAAAATCGCTCACTTTGTAGTACATGATCCGAGAAAATTTTTGGCAAGGTGTAGTGAATTTGAACAGCTTGTACAAACTGATAGCGTAAGTCTTTGGACACACATGCTAGGTACGAGAATGAATCTTCGTTGTAGCTATGTTGCAGTAACAGGTGTTGGTAAAATCTCTGCGAAAGTGCCCGAGCGCGACCGTGACAGGTGTAGATGTTGTTGCCTTGTTTCCAAGCTGCATAGGCTGCTTGCTTAAACTCCATACTAACCGTGAGCATTTTTTGCACCCAAGTTTGATTGTTGCTGGCGATGACGGTTGCTGAGGTTAAATCTGCAGTACCTTTTTTGACTGGAGCTAGCAGCGTGCGCAGTGCTGTTTTGCTTGGTAGTCTAATGTCTGCATCCAATATCAAAACTGCGTCAGTTGTACTTTGTCTAAATGCTTGGTTTAGCCGTACTGCTTTTCCTTTGCTCGTGCGGAATGCTCTGACAGTGATGCGTGAATCCTCGATTGCTGCCTGTTTTACTACCGAAACGGTTGTATCAGTGCTTCCATCAGACAACACTAGAATCTGGATGAGCTCGACACCACGACCAAAAGACTGCTGTCTAATGTCTTGCAACAAGTCAGGCAAGTTTTTTGCTTCGTTGCGAGCTGGTAGTATGACTGTTACGGTAAACATAAGTTAGTTAGTAATAGCTTCTTTGGATGACTCTGTATGTTCCCAAACACCGTTTTGCATCGCTACTTGCATTGGCAATACGCGAATGAAGATATTTAGGGCAATAGCGGCTATAGTTGCTATCGGTTCACGGATCATCCAGTCTAGAATAGACTGTAGAAGTAATTTTTTAGGAATGGTGTAGTCCGCCAGGATTTCACTGCCGAAATACTGCACAGCGTCTGATTTATTTTTTCCAATCGAGCGAGTCCCAAGTAGTCGCCAGTCGTGGAATGTGTTGACTGTTCTAGTCAAAATTGTACTTGCATGTGCTACTTCGTACGTATGTAGACCTCTCTGTGTGGCAAAGGCAAAAAGGAATGATTGGTCAGATATTAACCCCTGTGGGTAGTATAGATTTTTGGCTAATGATTTTCGCAGTACCTGTGCTCCACCGACAAGTGTATAAAAGTTGCATCCGTTATTCCAGCGCAGTGCCGCGTCCATGAATGCAGAAAATGAAATTACACTGGCTTTACCGAATATATTTTTTTGTGCAACTGGCTGGAATCGTGCGCCCACTAACTCAACTGCTGGGTTGGAAAAAGGTGCAAGTAATTTTTCAAGTTCAGTACTGGTGCCGAGCAGTAAATCTGCATCGAGCAGAAATAAAAAATCTGAGGAAGCAAGTTTCAAAAATTGGTTGAGTCGACCAGCCTTGCCCAATCGTTTGCCGTCATCGAGTACTTTGAGTTGGGGCAACTTGCGTTTGAAAGCGCGAGCTTTAGCTGCGGTGTCATCCGTGCAGCCATCACAGGCAACAATAATAGAGCGCAATATGAAGGTATTAGTTTTTTGTTTTGCAATTGAGCGTAACACCTGGCGAATGTTGGCAGACTCGTTGTGTGCAGGAATTGCGATTGTTAGCGTTTTAAGTTTTTGTTTTGGCATGTTATTTACTCTTCGCTGTTGCTAAGTCGTGCCCTGCAGGGTGCGATTCTGTTGTGTTTGGGTTCCATGAAACGACTTGTTTGGCAAATTGTGCTGACCATTGGTTTGCGGCATTGTGCCAATTAAAAGTCCTTGCCCAGTTGGTTGCAGCCAGGGTTAGTTTAGTGCGCAGTTTGGTGTTAGCTATGACTTTCTCCATTGCATCTTTGAGTACGGCAATTGATTTGGCTGGGACCAGCAAGCCTGTTTCATCAGCTACAACAGAGTCGCGAAGTCCAGGAACGTTTGAAGCAATGACGGGTGTGCCACACATGTTGGCTTCCAATACTGTGATGCCCCATCCTTCAACCATTGAGGGCTGAACTGCTACCCACGCTCTGGCTAGCAACTGTTCTTTATCATGATCTGAAATACGACCTGTGAATGTTACTGATTCTGTGATACCCAGCTGTTGTGACAATCGCTCGAGCGAACTTCTTGACTCGCCTGTTCCAGCAATCACGAGCTTGGCTTTTGGCATATTCTCCAACAATTGAGCAAATGCTTTGAGCAAAATATCAACATTTTTGTACGGCATAAGTCTGCCTACGTAAGTGATAAGCGGCTGCGCTGCTTTGTGGACCTTAGGCTGATGCGAAATGCTGACTCCGGGATTTATAACTTGGATTTCTTGCTCGCTCCATCCCAGTCTTTGAATCGCACGCTTTGAGGATTCAGAAACAGTGATAATTGGTTTATCGCGATAGACCATTGGCATGACTTTGGCTTCCAAAAATCTGGCAATGGTCGAAAGTGGGAATCGCAAATGCTGACGGAACACTTCCTGATGAATGTGATGAATGAGTAAAAACACTGGCAAGCTGCTAAAGAGCGGGGCAAAAAATGGTACGCCATTTTCGCAGTCAACGATTACGTCGTAGCGTTTGCGGAAGCGCAACACATAGTAAATAGCCGCCCAAATGTACACCGTGAAGAATCCACCTCTACGGTAGATTTCAACTCCGTCGATTTTGTCGTACTCGCTGCTGTGTCCATCGCTGCCACAGAACACCGTGACTTGGTTGCCCATCTGTACTAGCTCTTTTGCCAACTCATGTACATAAATTTCTGCGCCGCCAGCCCAGACATGTTTAGTGTCTCGCCAGTTGAGTATTAAAATTCTCAAGCCGGTTTTTGGCTGTGGACGACGACGCTGTTTCTCGGTCAGCAAGCTAATGAATGCTCTAAAGTTATTCTGAAGTGCAACCACCCATCTGAGTACCAAGTGCAGACCAAATGCCATCACAAACTGAGCCACGCCCATGATTGAAACAACAACGACTGCATCTGCAACCGTTCTGACGAATAAACTCATTGCAATGAGTTCAAATCCGACCAAGATGGCGCTAGCGATAGATAAACCATAGACGCGTTTGGTCAGATGGTACTGCACAAACACTCGTGACAATGAGAAGAATGAAATACCAACTATATACATGAGTAAATATTGATCAACACTGGAGAGATCCTTATTCAGGACGAGTGGAATAAGTCTGCGACCAATGAGTTCGAATCCGAACAATCCACCAACGTGCAAGAGTGCTGTTCCACCTAACATATACCAAAGCATCTTCTCAGTATTTTGTTTAGCACCATTGGCATAACTGACGAGCGGAACTAAGAGTTGATGTCCTAAACTACCGAGGAAGAATATAAGTTTTCCAATGAGCGCCACTAGTGCGTACTGTCCAATTTCGGTAGGAGTCAGCAAGTGTGCAATCCATACTGTATCTAAAGTAAGGAAAGCCATAGTTGAAAAACCAGAAAGTCCAGAAACCGTAAAGAACGGCAGTGAGAATCGTGCGGAAGGCTCGATTTCATGTCTGGGAATATCGCTGTTCTGTAGCTTGCGACGGAGAATAATTCGGCTCAACAAGAATGGCGTATATAAAGATAGAGGCAAGAGGATATATATGAACGGTTGCAATCCTGAGTTTGCCAGTCCAATACCCAAGGCTAGCTTGGTGATAGCTTCTACCACTGTTATAACGGCAACGAGTCCAAACTGCAAATCACTGGTGAAGTAGCTACGATCCAAGGTAAGCAACAAACCAAAAATCCAAGTAGGTGCAATTAGTAAGAACGGCCATGGATCAGTCATGTCAAAGAACCACATGAGGATTGGAGTTAGTAGGATCCAAGCAACACTGAGTGCGAGCGCCCAGCGGTTAACTCTGCGGCGGTAGGTCTGCCAGGCAACTAGCGCTTGGCGGTTGCCGGTGCGACCACTAATGTAGCCAATTCTTTCGCTGATAGTGGTGCCAACTGCTTGGAAGACGCTTCCAGCCAGGTACACGAAACTATTGACTAGGTTCAAAAGTCCAAAAGTTGCTAATGGAAGCGTGCGACCCAAATAGGCACTAAGTGCTAAGTTCATCAAACTTGCAACCAACGAAGCTCCCACTAAAATTGTTCCGCTAACATAGACTTTGCGCTGCTTCATGAGATTGGTTAAGCGTCCTGGACTCCACCACCGAGATGGTTTTTCAGTCGGAATATGCGTGGCCGCCAACGCTGGAATCACCGCTTCCTGCTGCTCCTGCAATTCTTCTTCTAGTTTTTCTTTTTTGAGGTGCAGCCCATGAATAGTTTTTTCCCAATAATGTGGTTTGAAAATTAACTGCTGTAAAGCAATACATGCGGCAGCACTAACCATCAACCAATAAAAAGGAATACATAACACAAATTTCATTAGTTGCCACTGCTCTCTTTTGGCAACGCCAATCATGTAGTAGTACATGAACATGAAGTTGCCGAAGACCAGTGAGCTACCGGCCATGTAGAAAACAATAGATGGATACAATTCTTCGATCGTGGGTCCAACCCAAGCGTATGCCGCAAAGTACCCAATAGTCAAAAACCACATAAGTGGATTGATGAACAAAAAGGCAATTTTGCCACCCATGGTCAGGTGGAACACCAGAGCATGAATACCGTTCTCGCGCATGAAGGTGATTGGGTGGCGCATGTGTACCAAGTACGTCTGCATGTATCCCTTGATCCAGCGGGAGCGCTGGCGCAGCCAGTTGGTCCAACTACTATTTGCTTCTTCGAGGGTTATGGAGTCAATGATGGCGGTTTTGGCACCGAGCTTGAACAAACGAATACCAAGGTCTGCATCTTCCGTAACATTGAACGGATCCCAGCCTTTGAGTTCTAATAAGTCTTGGGTGCGGAAGTGATTGCTGGTGCCACCAAGGGGAATTGTTGTATTGATGGACTGCAAACCAGTTAAGATCACGTCAAACCACAGCGAGTACTCTGAAGTGAAGAAACGAGTTAACAAGTTTTGATTAGGATTAAAGTAGTTGAGTTTAGCTTGAATACAACGAATGTTGCTTGGCACACTTTGGAATGCTGCGTAGACTTTCTTGAGCTGCTGTGGATCAGGAATGTCCTCTGCGTCGTAGATTACAAGGTACTCACCATGCGCATGGTTGAGTCCATAGTTGCATGCTTTTGGTTTGGTCTTTGGTTGTGAGTCAGGGACGACGAGAACTTTGACATACTTTGGCAAGTTCATTGCGTATGCAGCTTCAACAGTTGTTCGATCGTCTTTTTCTAAGAGCAGCAACACTTCGAGTTTATTTTTTGGCCAATCCATTTTGCTGATTGATTCCAAGAACATTGGCAGGATGTGCGCTTCTTTATATAGTGGGCAAAGAATTGTGTAGGTTGGTAAGTCTTTGTCACGAAGTTTGGCTAGTTCGGCATCTGAAACTACCAGCTCGGGTGGGTTGCGTAGACTGCGGACAATAAGGAATAGATTAAACAATACATCTATAAAGTAAATGAAGCTTAGGATGGCAACGAGGACTTTGGCAGTCTCGAGCGCATTAAATGATACTCCCAAAATAATTATGGCGAGCAACGCCAATACCGTCAGCTTCTGTTTTGGTGTCACGGTGTACACTGCTGAGTTTTCGTGTTCCAGCGTTGTGTGGGTGACGAACTCAGTTTTTTTCAGAATCACACCTGCACCAGTCATGGTATCGGGAGACTCTGGTGGAATTTGAAGCGGTGCTCGTTGTTTAAGTTTGTAGGTTATGGCATGTCCACCAATGTCGCGAATGCTTTGGAACAGTTTGATTTTTGACTCGCCAAACTCTCTAGCGGCAAAATCAATTTCAACTTCACCAATGGTGTAGCCAAGTTCAAGCGCGGTATTTAATAATGGAATGTCAATTGTCCAAGGACCAACGTCTTCGGTAAGTACATGCTGAATGATGTCTCGGCGAAACACTTTGAGTCCAGATTGAACGTCAACGGTTAAACCATACAGCACTCTGCCAAAAAAGAATCGAAAACCAGTACTAGTTACTTTACGCAAAAAGCCTTCTTCTTGAATTTTGCGTCGGGCCACCACGACTCCAAACTGTTGGGTCAACTCCAGCATGTCAGGGATGACTTCTGGGGGGTACTGCAAGTCTGCATCGATCATCGCTAGGTACGGAGTGGTAGCGATCTCTGCAGCTTCCAGGATGGAAAATGCTTTGCCAGGTTTGCCTTGTTTGACACGCCAGGTTAGGGGAAAGTTTTTTGCAAGCCGATTGAGAACTTTTTCTGTATCATCAGTGGAGTGATCGTCTATGACGATGACTGAGTATTTGATTTTTCGAGCAGTTAGTGCGGCATCAATACGAGCAACCAACGGTGTCAGTGACCGCTCTTCATTTTTAACCGGAATAATGATTGTGATTGGTGGCAGTGGCATGGGCTCAGTGCCCTGTAATAGTAGTTTGTACGTATTCTGTATGTAATTCCTGCTGAGCAGAAGTTGCTATGATACCACAAAAGGCTTGAAAAACCAACAACATAAAATACTTATATAGATGATCGGTGAGCAGCGCACTTGACTTCCCTAGTTTGCGAGCAGCGTAAAGTCACGTCCTGTATTATGCGTAGTCAAGAACGATTGCCAATCGGGAGAAAGATGATCGGCGATGTGCTTTGCTCTGCCAATTAGCTCAAAGTTTGTCCAGCTGGCAAACTGCAGGTGATCAAAGCCGCTTTGTTGGGTGCCAAAAAGATCGCCTGGACCTCGGAATTGTAAGTCTAGATCTGCTAACTCTTGCCCTGAGTTTGTCTCAGTGAATAACTTGAGTCGTTTATTGGGTGTGCTGGGTGAATCTGGCGAGCGAAACAAAGCACAGTACCCCTGCTGTCCTGCTCTTCCTACTCTACCCCGAAGCTGATGGAGACTTGCCAAGCCAAATCGTTCGGCAGCTTCTATAACCATGGCGCTGGCTTGGGGAATATCCACACCAACCTCAACAATTGGGGTGGTAACCAGCACATCAATTTCACCGGCAAACAAAGCTGTTATGGTTGTTTGTTTCTGTTTGGCGGGCAGTCTACTGTGCAGGAGTGCAATCTTGATCTGGTTTTGTGAAGCCCATGATTGCAACTCGGCAAAGCGATCCGTGGCTGCTGGAATATGCTCATGACTTTCCTGCTCCGATTTATCAATGAAAGGGCAGACAATTATAGCCTGGAATAATTTTTCACGGGACTTTCCTGTCTTGATCTCGGTTGCAAGCCACTCGTGAAAGTTTTCACGCTTCTTCTCTGGCAGCAGCCATGTTTTCGTGGGCAAGCGGTTAGCTGGTAGCTCATCTATCACAGAGAGTGAGAGGTGTGAAAAAATCGTTAGCATCAAGCTTCTGGGGATTGGTGTAGCAGTCATCGTTAGGCGATGTGGAATTGTTTCGTTGGTATGCGCAAAGAGTTCAGAACGCTGTCCTACCCCGAATCTGTGTTGCTCGTCAAAGACTACTAATCCCACCGAGGCATGTTCGGATAGTTGTTCCCAGCGACTGAGGATAGCATGTGTTCCAATCAGGCAGGTGGGTGTTTCTGGGGTTTCTCGGAGTGACTTGCCTGTTATGAGCATGCTTGGAATCTGGGGAAACTGCTCGACAAATTTTCGAGCGTGTTGTTCCGCTAAGATCTGAGTAGGCGCAATCAGGACAGCGTGCGAACCTGATAGAATGATTGCTTCGAGTGCGAGGAATGCGACAATTGTTTTACCAGATCCCACGTCGCCCACTAGGAGTCTATTCATGGGTTGCGTGTTGCTCAGGTCGTTGAGGATGTCTGTCAGGCTTTTTTGCTGTGCTGCAGTCAGGGAAAATGGTAAGGTCGGTAGATTGTAAGTGCCTAGAATTGTTGTAATACTCTGCTCGGATTCGTGACGTTCGGGTAGTTGCTTGAGTTGCGCACTGGGCGTACTCATTTCCTGCCACTCGAGTTTTAGGCGTTTCGATTCTTTGATGAGTGAGATCAGTTCTTCTAGGGCTAAGCGTTCTCGTGCCGCAGGAACAGCCTCTTGCGAGTCGGGAAAGTGCAAGATTGATAGACTTTGTAGTATTGTAGGAACGCTATAGGATAGTTTTGCTGCTACTTGAGTAAGTTCGTCATCTTCAGGCACATCATTCTTGAGTAAGTCATCCAAAATATGCTTGAGAATTCGTCGCAGTGAGCCTTGTTTGAGTAGGAGCGTACCGGTGTACCTTGGTACAAGGCGATTTGTGTGAAGAGTCTCTCCAGTTGCGCGTTCAAAAGTTGGTTGAATTAGAGTGCCAGTTTTGCTGATTTTACCTGCAAAGTAGTACCACTCCCCCCGTTTGAGAGATGGGATTACAAAGGAGTTGTTAAACCACAGCAGCTTGGTGCTGCCACTTTCATCTTTGACCGTAGCAGTCTGCATTGTGCGTCCAGGTCTGCGAACCATACTGGTGTTGAACACCTGCGCTTTGATGCTGCATGGTGCGTTTGGTTCTTGTGTTTTGAGTTCTGCAACAGGTAGCAACTGTGATCGATCGTCGTAGCCAAGCGGTACGGTTTTAAGTAGGTCACCAACGGTGAAAATGCTTGCATCAACAAGTAGTTGCTGTAACTTAGGACCAATGCCTTTGACGGTTTCCAGTGGAGTGGCGAACGTGTACATGTGTATTAGTATACCTCGCTTCTTTTTCTGAGTGAGTCCTCGTGGAATGAAGTCCCCACATTTGCGATCATGCTCAGTGGGCCTTCAGGGACGCACGAGGACACACTCAGAAAAAGAGTTATATCTGTTACGCACAAAGGAATCAATATTATTCAGACTATATTTAACAGAACCAAAATATATCGATATAGCGGGAAAAAATCAAACGGGGTAAAATTAGCAGACAAAGCTTTGCTCTGCTAACCGCCCATAGTATTAGGCGAAGTGATTATACTAACAGTAGTAAGCTGCCAAGGAAAGTACTCAAAACGAGTCCAACTATAGCAATAATAACAAATGCAGTGAGTAATCCTTTGCGAAATCTTTTTTTCATATATTTGTTTGTGTGTTTGAGCGCATTGTACAACTTACTTACGCAGTTTGACAAACCTACGCTTGCCAATTTTGATGACTGTACCATCCGCAATGTCTAACTCTTGTGTTGCGTCCGTAATTTTTTGATCACCTGGCAAAATCGTAACAGCCCCCTGCTCTACCAACCGTCGTAACTCAGTATTACTGCGCTCCGGAACAGCCCGTTTCAGCACATCCAAAGCGGTCTTATCTGAAGACTCTAGCTGTACTTCTAGAACATCATCTGGCACTGATTTATTTTGCACAGTGCTGGTGAAAAACTCAGCCGCGTCGGTTGCTGCAGCAGTGGTGTGGTACTGCTCGGTGATGGTAAAGGCTAAGCGCTTTTTAAACTCCATGGGATTGTCCCCCGCAGCCATGTTTGCCGCTATGGTTGCAAGGTCAGTCTCTGGGGTGTCCGTCAGAAGTGTGAAGTACTCTAGGATCATGTCATCAGCAATCGACATCAGTTTGCCGTACATTTGCCTGGGCTCTTCTGTGATTGCCACAAAATTGCCGTATGACTTACTCATCTTGCGGCCGTCTGTACCGTTGATGATGGGGGTAGTTAGCACCCATTTTTCGTGGTTGTTGTAGGCTTTTTGCAGGTGGCGACCCATCATCATGTTGAAGGTCTGGTCAGTACCCCCAATTTCCAGGTCTACATCCATGTGTACCGAGTCGTAGCCTTGGAGTAAAGGGTACATGATCTCGTGACCAAAGATAGGTTTGCCGTTTTTGAGGCGATCTTGGAACATATCTCGCTCGATAAGCTGTTGAACAGTAGTTTTTGCCATGAGCTTGACCAGATCAGCGTAGGTGAGCTCATCAAGCCAGTCACCGTTGTAGACTATTTTGATCTTGTCGAAATCCAAGATCTTGCTGGCCTGCTCTTTCCAGTTCTTGAAGTTTGCTTGAATTTGCTCATCGGTTAGTTCTGGCCTGGTGGAGTCCTTGCCGGTTGGGTCACCGATGCGGACTGTGCCGCTGCCGATGAGGAGGATTACTTCCTGGCCCAGATCTGCAAACTGCTGGAGTTTACGCAGAACTACGCTGTGGCCGAGGGTTAGGAGTGAGCCAGTAGGGTCAATGCCTAGGAAAACTCGGATTTTCTTTTTATGCATGATGGCTGCCAGGCCATCTTTGCTGGGGAGAACTTCGGAGACTCCTCTGGTGAGAACGGAATGCAATTTTTGATTTTGTTTTTTCTCCTCTGGATTGCTGGTATCAGTCCAGGAAAACTCAGGGTTTGACAGGGAAAGAATAGACGACTTACTTTCCGTGATACCAAAAACAACACTAATTGCTGTTTTGATCTCATTCAGAACCTTTTGCACTACTTCTTCTGCCTGTGAGCCGACTGCATCAATAAGTATAGCAACAGATCGAGAGTGGTCGGTGATTTTAGAAGTCTCACCTTGGCGCCAAACTAGATTTCTGGTTAAAATGGTATTATCGGAGGTAAGAGCCAGTTCGCCTGCAGGGATTTGCTCTCTTTGAGTTGCGTTTATGGGGATAAATGAATCCGAATTTTCAGTGAGTCGAGCCTCTAGGTCACCATCGAGCATATCCAGTGTGTGTGTTCCGATCGGGACTAAATGTTTGACTGAAAGTGCGTTGGTTAGATTTACTAGCGGCAGAACATTTGGTAGTGAGCCAGTTTTCTGCAGACGCTCGAGTAGAGTCTGATGGGCTGGTTTGACATCTCCAGATACGCCAGCTGCTTTGAAAGCAGTTTGCCAGTCTGTGATGCGTTCGTCACTTGATGAATGTGGCTTGGCTTCGTTGATCAGTTTTGCCGTCAAATCTGATAATGCAGCCTGATCATGCTCGTTTTGACTCAGCCCATCAAGAATAAGCACCCCAACAGTATAGTTTGATAAACGGGAAAAAACTGACTCGGATATTGTGAATTTCATAGGATCTCCTTCTGTATTGTACTCGATACTTGGGTGGTGGCAAATGCTTGGATGTCCGTTTCGAGCTGCACGAGCTTCGTTTGTAGTTCTGCTCGCATCTGCTTGGCGTAAGGGTTAAAGACCTGGGTATCCATAAATAGCTCTTGGGTGTTCTGCTCGACTGTAGACTGAATTTCTAGTAGCCGGGTAAACCAAACTGTGTCCAGAGGTGAAGCGTTCAGCTGCATACGTGCTCCCAATTTGCCAATCAGCTGCGCATATGCCTGAGATCGCGCAGCTTGCTGGTCGTGCTCCTCTGGAGAGATTTCGACTAGCCGCACCGCCAGTTCTTGCCAAATTCGCTTAACTTGGGAGTACGCATGTTTGGAAGAGCGAACATTCCAAATAGTGACTGGCAACCCTTCAGCCGATCCTTGTTCTGCAATCGTTGTCGAACCGAACATTGGGTGGCAGGTAACAAGGTAAGTATCTAGTGCTGCATGATCTAGGAGAATCTGCGTAGGAAAAACCTTGACTGAGCAAACATCAAGGATAGTTACTCCAGGTTTGCAGTGTGGCATAATTTGCTTAACTACCGGGCGAAAGGCTCGAATCGGCACACAGGGTATGATAATGTCAACTGCACCGAGTTCTGAGTAGGAGATCTGGTGAATCGGTTGTTTTAGCTT
This sequence comes from uncultured Pseudomonadales bacterium, assembly GCA_964607285.1. Taxonomy (GTDB): domain Bacteria; phylum Patescibacteriota; class Microgenomatia; order UBA1400; family PJMF01; genus CAZBMX01. The sequence goes on along the minus strand of CAZSJW010000004.1, from coordinate 63,430 downwards.
CTGGCCAGAAACAACTACCAACTCAAGCCATGGTATTTGGCTAAAAAGGTGATGTAGAAGTTGCCCAAACTTACCGAAGCCGACAATTGCCAGTCTGGTGTTGTGTTTACTTGTGTTGGACATAGATGCTTTCGTATGAATTACTTTCGAGATGCAAAAAACCCCCGTCTCGGCGGAGGTTGTTATTTACTATATAGGGAGCGTACTTACAAACCTGCCTCGACGAGTGTGGAGTAGGTGTAATAGTAGCTGGTGTTTTGTTGCTTGGTTTTCATTTCGTTCGAAACAAGTATAGCGGAAAAAGCTTGGTTTGCAAGGGAAAGCTGACTTCATTGGCAACTTGCCAACAGTATATTAGTGGCTTATAATTCGCAAAAATCACCTAAAAGGAGATATGCAAATAAATTCTCAAGAAAAAAAACAATTGCGAGTTCCCAAGCTAGAGCTGCTTCGCGGTTCGCTTAGAGACATTTTTACATCACTAAGACCTTGGGCGGCGTGTTTAATTTTGCTGCTCGGTGTGGGTTGCGTTGGAGGTAATGCGGAAGCTGATAGTACAGTTGATCAGGAAATCCAAGGAAACGGTCTGGTAAATGTAGAAGAAAAGTTTGAGTTTGAACGAATAGAAGACTTATGCATACTGATTCTTTCAGGCGATCTGGATGTAGAAGGCATTACAGTCACACGAGAAAAAGTAGGTGATACTAATGTCGAAACCTGTATGGTGGCAGTAGACATAGGCAATGTTTATTTACCTGATGGAAGACGTGTCATTGTACATACATCTTTTACCAAGCAAAACTTGCCAGATCCTGATGACTATATTTTTTTAATGGAATCTAGTGGGGTTCAGATTCGCGCAGTAACAAACGATGGAAAAACATTTGGCGCTAACTGGCTAGCAATCGAAAACTAATACCCAAATTGGTCGCAGATGTGAGGTGCTGGTTGTACTTTGCATTTCAACATATTCTCATTTCACCAGAGAGAAAATAGGTGTTTTCGAATTTTAAAGAGTGTTTGATTATTTGTTTAATAACATCCCATAACATTGACATTTCAGCGTTATAATGATATAATAACGACCGTTATGAAACAAAAAAACACAGTGCGACGCACTCTTGCCACCTTGGCAATTGCTGCTGTCACACTGCTCAAGACCGCTCAACCGGTCAGCGCCGCTCCCCTCAGCCTTTCTTTGGGAGTTGCAAATCTCAAACAGGCTACACAGCCATGTGTCACCGACGCAAACACAGTCTCAACTGATTGTAAGCAAAGTGATACAGCCAACATCTTTGAAACTGAGATGGCTAGCTTTTCAGCTGTCCCTGTCAGTAAAAACACAGACAAGCAACCAGTTGTTGTTATGGATATCCCAGAAGTTGCCCCCGAGGCCGCTCCAGGTGCCCAAACTATTGACAATACTGCTGCTCTCTTCAATGAGCACATAGGTTCACTGACAGCTGAAACTGACGCTGCAAACGAGCTGAAGCAGGCAGATGCTGGTCAATTGATTAGTGGTTTAAACCCTACTCGCTTATTTGAAATGATCAATGCATACCGTGCTAAGCGCAAGCTTCCTGCGTTGCTGGCTAGTGCTAAGGTGTGTTCGGCTGCTGAGGAGCGTGCTCCTGAGTTGTACAGTGAGATCTTTGTGACTAACAACATGCATGCTGGATTCTATGCTCGTCAGAGACCGTATAAGGCTGTGGAGAACATGATCCACTTTGGAACTGAGGAAGCTGCAGTTGGCTGGTGGTTGCGCTCTAGAGTACATCATGCTGCTATACTATCGCCGAATTACACGCACACCTGTATTGCATGTAAGGGCAATAGTTGTGCGCAGATATTTGCAAAGTTCGAGGAGTAATAAGTATATGACAATCTTATGAGATCGAATGAACGATACACAAGAACAAAGAGATTCGTTGGTCGCAGTCTGCTGGCTCTCTCGCTTATAGGCTGTGAGCTTGTTGAAAATATAATACCACACCGAATTCAAGCGCCTTTGTGTATGATAACTTGCCACCTGTGATAACATTGCAAGCGATTGTTGATGTTTGTGAGCAAAATACTCAGGGTTGGGCAAGCGGTGAGCGATGCATGGTGATTCATCAGGATGGGATAACGTATTTATTGTTTAGTCCTATCTTCTACGATACGCAAGGTATGGGTATACGCATTGGCACAGGTATGAGTCCAAGTTGGGGTGAAGGGGCTTTATATGAGTGGTCTGTTGCTAGTAAAGAGCAAATGCCTGAATGTACAACGGATCTGCTCGCTGAAAAGGGAATAACAGCACTGGTTATTGGATCTGATCAGTCTACACGAATAGTGATTGATTCTTCGACACATTTGAACCTGGAGGGCGCAGTGGCTGAGGCTATCGATGATACTGATAAAAAAGACGAAGAAGCCGATCTCTGTGTAAAGCTTTCACCAGCTTTTGGTCGGAATTAATTGAAAAAGCAGAAGATTACTACAACTGCACAAAAATTGCATACGGTATAGACAATAGGTGAGTCAAATAGTGATCCATATGTACGTTTAGGTGTGTCAGCCTGATGATACAATCAATCCATGTGGGAGATTTATAGCATTTGGATGTGGCAGTGGTGGGCATCGCTGATCTGGTTTTTGGTAGCAGTCGGCATCTCTTGGTTTGTTCCTGGCTGGTTACTAGCACGATACACAAGTTTTTCCCAACGAATCCAGTTTTTGCTTGCACCAGTGTTCGGTATTTGTTTCTGGGCATTGCAAGGGTATTTGCTGGGATGGTTGCAGCTGCGGTGGATGACGTACCCACTTTTGTTGCTATTTGCTTTTCTAGCCTGGAAAGTGCGACATGAGATACTTCCACTGCGTTGGACGCCAAAATGGCCGAGAGTCGTTTGGATAGTGCTTTTTTTTGGAATTTTTTTGCAGTTAGTACCGGTGTTGGGATCTGGTTGGCGAACAGCTCTTGGTCCAACCTACTACTTTGTGAATATTTATGACGGAATTTTCCATCTTTCATTAAGTAGGTCTTTGGTAGAAAGTGTCCCTCCATATCAGCCAGGTGCAGCTGGCATGGTAGTGACCAACTACCATTATTTGTCCAACTTGGTTGTGGCGGAGTTGAGTCGCGTTTGGCTACTGCCACTTAATCACGTGCATTTTCACTTTGTGCCACTTTTTTTGGCAACATGGATGGGGCTTGTTCTGACTGCTCTTCTACAGGGTTGGAGCAAAAATACTCGCACAGTTGTGTTTGGGCTTGTGCTTTTTTATGTCGCTGGCGAGCTGACCTGGCTCATCGATATTGTGCTGGGTGGAAACGCACCAGAACCTTTTGAGGTATTTGTAGATCACGGTGTTCTGCAGTTTCTCAATCCGCCGCAGGCATTTGCAAAACTAGTGTTTTTTTCAGTGCTACTACTATGGCACGAGTTTTGGCAGAAACGGAGCTTGATGACTGCCTTCTGCATCGGCGTGCTCACAGCATGTTTGTTAGGTTTCAAGGTGTATTTTGGCTTAGCTGCTGGATTGGGGATGGTGATAGTTGCTGGGATGACTGCAGCATTGGAACTACGAAAACCATTTGTATGGCGCAAGACACTTGTACCATTTTTAGTTATGGGAGTCGTGACTGCTGTTTTGGGTGCTGCCATTTATTTACCAGCCAATGCTGCTGCAGGTGGCTTGTTTTTCGATTTTCTAACCTGGCCAAAACTACTGCTTGGGGTGCAAAAACTCAACTGGAATGAGTGGTGGTTGAGGTTGCAAGTGTACCAAGCTGCAGGAAATACTCGTGCGCTAGTTGTATGGTACTCATTAGCCGCTGGCATTTTTGCGGCTGCAATTTACCATCTTCGTCTACTTGGTTTTTTGGCAGTATTTCCGCGATTGAGGCAGAAACTAGCGGGACAGGAACTGCTTTTTCTCCTCGTGCCAGCATTGGTTTTCACACTCATTGGGAGTAATTTTTTGCAAACCTCTGGTGGATCAAATAGCTTCAACTTTATGGTGGTTGCGATTGCTATATTAAATCCAATTACAGCTGTAGTGCTTGGAGCTCTGCGGGGTCAGCGATTTGTGCAGTTTGGGGTTGGCGTGTTGTTGGCAGTCACAGTGGTGCAAACGGGTTTCATGCAGTATTTTTACTTTAAAAACTACTTACGGGGAACAGATGGATTTAGCATTTCAGCTTCGCATGAGGAAGCACTGACATATATGGCTGATCGGCAGTATGCTGGCGAGGTCCTTCAAACACACCCGAATCATGTATTGGAAAAAGTTACTCCCTACATATACTTTTTTACTGGTCGGCGAACGTACTTGGGTGGTGTAGGAATTTTAGATAGCCATAACCAAGATACGGCGGCACGAAAAGTTGCTGTTGATCGGATGCTTGCTTTGGACCCCACAAGATCGGCTGAGCTGGCACAGGACCTTACAGTCACCCATCTGTTGTTGCGCAAGGGCGAGCTTTTGGAGGATGTGTTTATGAACTCTGCCACATTTTCAGCTACGTTGTCAGCTATCCCACATTGGTTGCGAGTGGTGAATAATCCTGAAGTTGTATTGCTTGAACGGGTTATTCCGGAGGGTTGGGTCGGGCAGGAGTTGGACTAGATAGGACATACTTAGCAATGAGTGCAAACACTGTTTCAATGCAGGACTGGACGAAACAGATCCATGAAGGAGGTTTTTTCAAGAATCAAAATAGCATAACTGCTTGAGAAGTAGCAATTTCCATCATTTCCGCTACAATAGTGGTCTATGCGAGACAAACTAGCTCGTGCTTGGGCTGCTCTTGAGCCACACATCCTGTCCTTGATTGCTCGCACTGAGCTATTTCTTGAGTCTCACCCCAGAGTACAGCGGGTGGTTGAGCCAATTATGATCTTCAAACGTAAACTCCAAAAACAAGCTCGCTCTCGGTTAGCTGGCAGCACAGTATCTGAAGCGCAGCGGCGACTGAGAATAATAAAGCTAATCCGCTTGGCGGCCTTAGGTGCACTTGGTTGTATTTTGGCGGGTGTGGTTGGCTTCTTTGTCTTGTTTGCCTGGTTTTCCCGTGATTTACCAAAACCTGGAGAAGTGGTTCGCAGGACAGGCTTCAGTACCAAAATTTATGATAGGAATGGTAAGTTGCTCAATGATTTGTATGGGGATGAACGCAGAAATCCTATCACCATAGATCAAGCTCCTCAGCACCTCAAAGATGCAGTGGTGGCTATCGAGGATAAAGAGTTCTATAACCACCAAGGTTTTGATTACCTGACAGTTCTTCGTATTCCCTACAACATAGTGTTTAGGCAGCGGGTAGTTGGTGGCTCTACTCTCACTCAGCAGTTAGTTAAAAACGCTTTGCTGACTAATGAACGCAGTCTGACACGCAAGTTTAAAGAGTTTGTTTTAGCACTCCAGATCGAACGCACGTTTACCAAAGACCAGATTCTAGAAATGTATCTGAATGAAGCTCCGTATGGCGGGACAGCTTGGGGTGTTGGTACTGCCACAGAAATTTATTTTAATAAACCACTCAAGGATTTAACTGTTGCTGAGTCAGCAATTTTAGCTGGATTGCCACAGCGGCCATCTGCATACTCACCCTATACAGGTGGCACAGATGATGACGGTACGCCGCTTTGGAAAGTGCGTGCAAAAGGTGTCTTGATTCGCATGCGTGAAGATGGTTATTTGACCCAGTTGTCATTTGATCAAGCAATGTCAGAGTTGGAAACTATGCAGTTTCAGCGTGCAGCCAATGACATGAAAGCCCCTCACTTTGTGTTTTACATCCGTGATCAGTTGGCTGAAATGTACGGAGAGGATGTTTTAGAGACAGGTGGATTTAGTGTCACAACCTCTCTTGATCTAGACCTTCATCTAAAAGCACAAGAAATCGTCAGTGAAGAAGTAAACAAAGTCTTAAACCTAAACATTACCAATGGAGCAGCAGTTGTGGTAGATCCTCGCACTGGTGAGTTGTTAAGTATGGTGGGAAGTCGTGACTTTTTTGATGCGTCTGGTTCAGGCCAGTTCAATGTGGTCGTGGATGGACTTCGCCAGCCAGGATCATCGATCAAGCCCGTCACCTATTTAGCACTCATGCGCAAAGGGTATACCCCGCAGAGCATGATAATGGATGTTCTTACTACTTTTGCAACTGGGCATGATGTTGATAAGCCATACGAACCAAAAAACTACGATGGCAAGTTCCGAGGGCCCGTTTCTGTGCGCAACTCGCTCGGTAGTTCTTTAAATATTCCAGCCGTCAAAGCTTTGGCAATGGTTGGTGTGGATGAGTTTCTACAAACAGCGTATGACATGGGTTTTGTCACGTTTGAACCAACTGCGGAAAATATGCGTAGATTTGGGCTTGCTGTGACGCTCGGTGGTGCTGAAGTACACATGCTGGATACTGCCACTGCGTACTCCTCTTTTGCTAATGGTGGTGTCAAAGTTGAACCAGTTTCTATCCTCAAAGTGCAGGACAAAGACGGTAAGACAATTTTTGAACACAGACCTGTCCAAGGCAAACAAGTGATGACCGAAGGTGAAGCCTTTTTGATCAATCACATTCTTTCGGACAACAATGCTCGGCTCATGGCATTTGGAGCAAACTCACTGCTCAACATGGGTGCAGGTGTATCTGTCAAAACTGGAACCACTAACGATCAGCGTGACAACTGGGCAGTTGGTTGGGGTCAGGAGGTGTTGGTAGCCGCTTGGGTAGGAAATAATGATAATAGTGCGATGAAACAAGTAGCATCAGGCGTTTCTGGAGCTACACCAATTTGGAGACGTATCCTGCTGGCTGCACAAGAAGCAGGATATAAAACCCCTGCGTGGGAACCTCCAAGTGAAGTGGAGAGCATAGCACTGGACACTATCTCTGGGTATGGTGCCCATGATGATTTTCCTTCAGTTGAGACGTATGTGTTGAAAGGCACTGTCCCTGCTCCACCCGATCCAATTCATGTCAAGCTCAAACTATGTCGTGGTGAGAACAAGCTAGCAAATGATGCTCGCATTGCAGCAGGAGACTTTGATGAGAGAGAGTTCGTTGTGATTCGCGAAAACGACCCTGTCAGTCAGGATGATAAAAATCGCTGGCAAGAGGCAATTGATGCCTGGATTGGTGGTCAGGAAGACGGTCGTTTCAAAATTCCTACAGAGTATTGTGGTGAGCAAAATGAAGTGTTTGTAAAAGTTGATAAACCAGGCAATGAGAGCAACCACGGTGGTACAAATATTGAAGTTAAGGTAGTAGCTGATGCTGGCGATGGTATCGAGAAGATAGAACTGTTTGTCAACGGTAGTTTACGAGAAACAATCAATAATCGTGAGTATTCTGGCACCTTAAACTTACCTGCGGGTCGGTATGAACTTAAAGCAAAAGCTTACTCCAGATCAGGAAAATCAAAGGAGAGTGGTTCGGTGCGCATTGGTACTGGTGGTGTGGAGTGGAATCAGCCAGATCCGAGTCCTACACCCAGCATAGCACCTACTCCAACTCCAACCCCTGAAGCCACTCCAATTATTGATTTGCCCTGAGGCATTATTTCAGAATCCATTCTCGCAGAAAAGAATTATTGATCAATTGTAGTTAAGTTTTCTGCACAGAGGAAATGCACTGAGATATCTGTTCCTTTGTGTCCAGGTCTTGGAGGTATAGGACTTGGTATAGGTGTTAAATCATTTTCTGAAATGGTCGTGAGAGCCGGGTCAGCTATACCATCTCCATTAGTATCGTGCACAGCACGATAATATAGACCACCATTTGTATTAATCAAGTAATTACTTGGATCGTACGTGTCTGTAAATCCACAATCACCCCCTGCATTTGGCAGGTATATATGAGATTCATTTACTGTGAGATCTGATGTAAATAACACAATAGCGGCATGAGGCCAGGCCTGTAGTCCCACACTCCCGTAGGTTTCAAAGGTACAAACTTCACTATTCTGGGGATCCTTGCAGAATACTTCCAGTGCTTTGAGTGAAACATTTCTTTCTTGATCACCTCTGCATCCTGCCAGAAACACAGATGCTAGTGTGGTACAGGAGAGTAACAGGCGAAGTATCGTTGATCCAGTTTTGGGTTCTCTATCTTTATTCATACGTATTTAATATGTATTTTTAAACGAGTGATGTACTGTACAACGCAAGAATGTTGTTCGCAAGTGGGAAAGTACCTAAACTGAATATTTATAGCTGCACGCCAAATGCATTGATGAGATAGTATCCTGCAAGTGCAATGAAGCTCAGTACCAGGAGTAATTGGATAAGTCGTAGCATGTACTCAGTATACACATACTCTCAGATAGTTGTATTGACCTTTCTGAAGTATACTTGGTAGGTATGGTGAAAGAACTTGATGCATACGAACAGACTTTCGATTACATAATTCGCACAGAGACAGAAAGTGAGATTGCTGCTCGATTACGACTGGCAACCATTCTTGGTGTCATAGATCCTCTTTTAGAGTTGCAGTCGCCAGAAGATAGTACAGGACTTCAGCAACTTCTGCATGGAACAACTGCTGAAGTTGCACTCAGACCTAGAGTCGAAATGGAGTCAGAAGCTACCAGGTGGAAGCCTCGACTGGGTTTTGCTGTGCTGACTAAACGTCTGACACTTTCACTGCATTCTTTGCCTGTAGCGCAGTTGGCCAACGTAATACATAAGGGTTTAGAGGCAGCGCACCAAGAAAATGCCGAAAGCGAGGTTGTTTCTGTGTCTGAACTTAGAAAAATGGCAGAGTTCATACTAGCAGAGAGAGCTAATGAAGTAACTGACCCACTCAGACCCAGCTTTGAGCAATTGAGTCGAAAATTCCATGAGTGTATTGCAGTAGCCTCAGTGGCTTTGGGTGAAAAAGTTGCCTTTCCAGTCATGTATAGTGCATCGGACCGTGCGCTTGTCGCAGTCCAGACGCTGGGAATTGGTGGCACAGAATTTGGGGGTTACTTTGCTAATCAGTCATTAGAGCAGTTCAAAGTACTCAAACTTAACTGGAACGCTTTTTTCAATTCGTTGCCAGCGTATTCACAAAAATATACTCAGGAACATCCAGTTTTTCCAGAACGTACAGCAGAAGACACTTTTCTTCGGTACCTATTTGCACTGCGCCTGCCGAATGCTTTTAAGCCCGATGTACCAAACTCAGTTGATTCAGATAATCCAGCTGGATTGAGAAGAAGCAAAAAAAGTCCTATTCTTCAGCTACATGAGCAAGTAAAAGGGTTGTATATGCTTATGCTGGACAAGAACAAACTACGTATACCACTTGGAGAGATGAATAAAGATAGAGCTAGGTTGTACCTTTTTGCTTGCGTGATGGAGACATTGCAGCTCAGTGCACATATTCCATTTAATTCTGTCGGTGCAGAAAACAATAGTGTCATTAGCGAACTTTTGTCTCATTCTGGGTATTGGTATTTGCGCAATGACGCTCAGCAAGAGTCAGTAAGTCTTGTTGAAAAAAAACAGCTGATCACTGAGAGATACTCCCTTCCCTACTGGATGCAGTCAGAACTACAGGAGATACTTGAAATAATTGAACCAGCAGCGAGTGAAATTGAAGCACTGGAGCTGTTATTTCCTGCTTGGTTGGAGAGTTTCAGCAAGGCAAATCCTTATAGCATTGATCAACTTCTAGAGGAGTTAGGACCAGTGATGAGTGACTTCCAAAAAAGGAGCAAGCTAAGCTCGTCAGAGCTAGCGGTGTTTATGCAGTCAGCAAACCCAGAGCAAAAAATTGTAAAAGCCACCGCAATCACCGAACGTGATGACGGATATGCCAGGCTTTCTTGGGAAGGAAAAGTAAACCTGCATTTACCCGCATCAGTCCAGTTTCCTGTAGAGCAGATTGCTAGTGTGAAAACCGTAGATTTACTTGAGGTTATACCTTTGGATGAACTGAATACACCTCCCAGGAAGGGATTGTTGCATAGATTACTAGCGTATATACGAGGCAATGATAGCTTAGATCAAATTGTTGCCCGAGGTGAGTCTGTGATTACCCCAACAGAGGGAGAAGTAATTCTAAATAACTTGAGAGCACAGTTCCCAGGAGTGCGGGTTAGTATTGCTCCCCCAGATCAAACTAAGTAGTTAGTTTTTCTGACTCTGCGAGGTTTTTTTGTTCATTGGAGACTACTGCCATGAATAAAAAAATCAAGAACGTTCCAGGCAATATAGTCCATATATAGTGATCAAGAACTAAAATTGGTGCTGCTGCAAGTAGTTTTGCAGAGTGCTTGTAGCTGTGAAGTAGAACTACCAGTATACCCAAACCAAATATGCCCGTCTCAGCCAGAAGTGAAACTCCTACATGATGTGGTGGTTGAGTAAATCTTACTACCTCTGGTGAAGGTGAGTAAGACTCAATGTATCTGGTCACTGTCTGTATACCCGTTCCAAAGATTGGGTATTGGGCAAAGATACGCAGCCCAGATTGTTGTAGATACGCACGGCGGACGACTGAGAGATTTTTAGGTGCTGTTGTGGCCACACTTGCAATTAGTATGGGGACAGCCACTAGAAGCAGTACAAGTAGCACCTTTTGAGATAGTGAACCAGGTAGTATTTTGTTTGGTAGCATAGTCAGCAGGAGCCCAAAACATAGGGTGAGTACTCCACTTACAGAAGTTGTGATGAAAACAGTGATTGTTCCAAGCAGGATAATTGGGAGGGTGTGCAGTTTTGAGTGACTAGTACGGAGTAGCAACAGTGAGTAGATGGCTAAAAAGCCTGCTAACACATTGGGATGTGCAGTGGTGCCGTACGGCAAGATGCGCTCTGCCCCCGCTACAGTTGCAGTAGTTATTCCAATAGATCTTGACAATGTTGGTTCGCCCAAAAATTGGTAGCCGATTAGTTCATGTTGCACGGTGTACTGGACAAGTCCAACAATAGATTGAAACACGATGGTGGCAGCCAGTGCCCAGGGAATTACAGACTTGCCTAGTGTTTTATATCTTTCATGTACATACAAACCAAATAGACCTACTGTTCCAAGGGAGAACCACTGCCAAAGGCTGACAATTGGTTCAGGAGTAAAGAGCTGTCGAAACCCGAGTATCAGAAACAAAATGATAAAATATTTGGTATAGGAACTTTGCCAGTATTTTTTTAGCTTGCTCCAGGTGATTTTTTCGCTCAACCACAAAATGAGCAGCAGCAACAAAGGAATTTGACTTAGGTATACCTTGCCAATGAGGTAGTCAATTTGCAAGCCGTGGATGTATGATCCAGTTTCCCAGAACTTGTAGAACAAGTTGGAAGGAGCAAGAAACACTATAGCCGCTAGCAGTACCTTATACGATACATGGCGGTTTCCAAGTACAGACCTAGACTGTGCCAACCAAGGTACCTTGGTGCTTTGTAGCCACTTGGGTAACCAAGATTTTTCTGATTGCTTCAATTTTTTCTGGTGCTGGTGTGGCTTCTGGTTCGGCATAGACAATGTGAAAACTGTAGTTCTGATTGTACACGCTGCCCAGATCAACTGAATGCACTAATGCATCGGCGGAGCGCATAGTTTGCAAGACTGTTCCGACTGGGGTTTTTTCTGGCAAAGTGAAGGTCAAGTCTTCAATAACAGGAGCAGCTTTTGGCAGTGGTTCATACGTTGGGTGCGTCTTTGCATGTTGTGTCAAAGCAGACAGCGACAACGATGCAGCTGCTCTCCCCTGCTTAGTAACACCTATGTGACCCAGCTCTACGCCATCTGTAGTAACGATGTTGCCAGATTGCGAAAAGTCAGGTAGCGCAGTCTCGTGAGGAGTGATGACAACTGCAAGCAAGAACATCTGTGCCAGCAATGCTTCCACCTGCCCACGCAATGAGCGATATCCTGCCGTACCCAGCATACCAATCTGTGTTGTCTCATCTGGCAGATCATCCTTGCGAGGATGATACACATTCGCAAACTCGAAGATTGAGGTCTGCTGATCATTCGGATTGTTGGTGAACACCTCCTCCAGGGAAGGAATAAGCGACCGGCGCAAATAGAGCCGATCATCGGTGAGCGGATTCTTAAGTTTAAGTTGCTCATTCAGAGCATAGCCTGACTGCCGAGCAATTTCCTCACTTACCATCGAGTAGGTGTAGACTTCTTGCATGCCGATGGCTGCTAGGAAGCGTTTCAGCCGAGACTCGAGGTAGCTATCAAAGCCCTGAGGTTTCTCCAGTGGGATTTTTGAATCCATCAAGGTGCTTGGTAGCATGTGATAGCCGTAGACTCGAGCAATTTCCTCGATTATGTCTGCAGGAATTGCTAAATCATGACGAAAGGTTGGCGGTGTGACCGAAAGTTGTCTGCCTTTCAGCTGAACTTGGCAACCGAGGTCTCTTAGGATTTCCTCGATGCGATCGGATGGGATTTCTAGTCCGAGGTACTGTTTGACCTTTTCAAGGGAAAGCTCAACTGTGGTGGGTGAAGCTTTGCCAGGGAACTCGTCAAATATTTGGCTGGCTAGTCTGGCATTGCAAAGTTCTTGATAGAGTTGAATCCCACGGTATAACACGATTTCACCCAAAGCTGGATCCACATGTTTCTCCGATAGCTGAGCCGCCACCGTGCGAATAGCATGTGTCATGGAGGCAAACCGAACTTTTTCGGCGTCTAAGTTCTCAATCCAGAGCAGCACTCGCTTGGTTTTGTCAGAAATCGAGGTGTTTGCTGTGCCCTTTATGGCTGGTAAATCAATAATTTCTCCTGCTTCATTCTCGAACACTACTTCCCCACCCACGGTGGTGAACTCTAGGCCGTCCAGGGTTTTGAACTTCTTGTCAGGTGCGGCTTCCTTGACGATAATCACGCCGCCAGATGCCATCACTGCATCGTAGTCGAACGCATGACAAGGATGTCCGAGTTCGTGCGTAATGTAGTTGGTGATGTCAATGACGCTGTCGTGGACATTTTGGTCTGTTTGCTCGAGACGTTTGGCCATCCATGCGGGGGTAGGTGTTCGCTCTACTCCATCTAGGACTGCACACAACACCCGCTTGCAGAGTTTGGGGTTGTTGACGATTTTTGGTAGAGGCAGCGTCTCGCCAGTTGGTTGTGGTTTTTGGCTGAGGTCTGCTCTCTCCAAGAACTTGGCTTGTTTGCCAAACTGCTTGAGGATAACCCCTGCTTCACGAGCAACGCCACGCACGCACATGCTGTCAACACGGTTGGTGGTGACTTCGATGTCATAGACAGGCTCGCCTTGGCGATCGTAAATGCGCTCCACGGATGGGCCGCAGAGGGAGAGGTTGGCTTGGAGTTCTTCTGGGGTGGCGTCGGTTTCCAGATGTTCTGCGAGCCAAGAGTGTGGGATGAGGATGTTCATAAGTTTCTTTCGGTGTAGTTTAGAATTGGCGCAGGAACCTGAGGTCTGAGCTATAAAATTGTCTAATGTCATCGATATGCAAACCTGGTTTGAGCGTGTATGTTCGCTCTATTCCCCATCCGAAAGCAAATCCAGTGTACTCCTCTGGGTCTATGCCACCAGCCTTGAGCACATTAGGGTGCACCATGCCAGCGCCCCCGACTTCGTGCCAACCCGATTTGCAGAACTTACATTTGTCGGTTCCAACCTTGCCCGTGCCATCGCAAACGGTACACGAGAAATCTACCTCAAATGACGGCTCAGTAAACTGAAAGTGAAACGGACGGATACGGGATTTGACACCTTCACCATAAAATTCTTTGGCGAAATAATCTAACGTTCCCTTGAGGTGCTGAATGGTGATGCCTTTGTCCACAACCAAACCCTCGAATTGGTGGAACATTTGGGTGTGTGTGGCATCTTGCTGGCGGCGGTAGCAGCGGGCGATGTTGATCATGCGGATCGGCGGCTTGCTGTTCAGTCTCTCCATCTCCCGTACTTGGCCATTGGAGGTGTGGGTTGTCAAAACTACTGTCCCCTTTTCGTTGTTTGGTGGCAAGTCTACCCAAAACGTCTCCCACTCATCACGAGCAGGGTGGCTGGGTGGCATGTTGAGACTCTCGAACACATACCAATCCCAATCTACCTCTGGATAGCGAACTCTGGTGAAGCCGATTTGCTCGAAGATATGGGTGATTTCTTCCATGGCCTGTGAGACAGGGTGGATGTGGCCAATTGCTGGGGCGATGCCTGGCATGGTTAGGTCTTGCCAGGTTTGGGTGGTTGTTGGGTTACTGGCGAGGGCGGCGATGCGGGCTTCCATGGCTTCTTTGGCTTGGTTTAGGAGTTTGCCTGCGGCAGGTTTTTGGTCTTTGGGGACTGATTTGAGTTGCGTTGTCAGTGCCTTGAAAGCTTTGGTAATTGCTGCGGGGGTGGTATCTGTTGCGCTTTGTGTGATGAATGCTTGGACGGCTGTTTGAAATTCCTCAGGCACTGTGTTGTCACTGGATTGTGGTTTGGAGGCTTGCACCGCAGTTGTCTCTCCAACTGAGTAGTAGACGCGCCAACGGTCGCCAGTTTCTGTTTGTACTGCTTCCACGCCTGTTGCTGTAATAGGCAAGCATTCGCTAGTAGTCTTGAGTTGAGTACCGCCGTCAGGCATGGTTGGATACTCGCCAATTTGGACAATGCGGAGTTCTTTGTTCTTCGGCAAATCAAAAGGGAGCGTAATATTACGAGCCACCAATTGGTCATATGTAACCATCTCAGCAGTGATAGGCAGATTAGCTACTCTGATTGCATCTAGTTGCTCTTGAATTGCAGGGATGTCCGATGCTTGAATAGCAGCGTCAAACTCAACATACGGTTTTTTGCTCAACCCATGATTGCCGTCCACACCCTTACAGTTTGGCACTGCATTTTTTACTGCCTGATCTAAGATATGACCTGCAGTGTGTAGTTGCATGTGGCGATATCTGCGCTCCCAGTCAATTTCTAGTTCAACAGTGTCTCCTGCTGCCAGTGTTCCAGTGATTGTGCCTTTGTGTTGCAGCTCTCCTCCGTTGTATGACACATGGGTTACAGCCATGACACCATTTTTCCCGGTGATGGTTCCGTTGTCAGCTGGTTGTCCCCCGCCCTGGGCGTAGAAAACTGTTTGGTTGAGGATGATGAATGGTTGGTTTCCCGAGGTATCGACTGTCACTATTTTTGCTGTTGTATGTTTAGTATATGACTCTGAGAGGTAAATGAGGTTAGTTTTCATGTTGTTGAGTTCCTAGGACTTTCTGTGTAAGTACTAATCCTATAAATCTAATTGCGCGCTCTGCCTTTATCGGATCGGGGTCAATCAATTCTGAGATTTTATGGTAATATTTGCTGCTATATATCGCAGTCATTGCTACCTGAGCCAACATTCTTTTCTGTAAAAATGGAAGTAGAATACTATTGTAAAGCTCATCGAGTTCAGTTTCTTCCAGGTTAAGTGTTAGGGTTGTGAGCGTCTTCTCCTCACCGAGCAATTCAGGTACTGATTTTTCCCAAAATCTCACTTCTTCCTCATCATGACTGGGCTCCACTTTGGGCAGTGGCCCGGAGAGATTAATAGTTTGTAAACTCGGGGTAGTAAATGCAACTTGACGATCACCAAATCTCCTGATTTTTTTGCCTGTAGAACTGTACTCAGTTGCTTCACAGAGTTTGTTTAAGTCTGCGTACGTTAGGTCAGTGGGAAGTAGCCAAAGGATTGGTGATAACTGCGGATGGTGTTCTACCGCTTTTCTGAACCAAGTTGGATCACTCTGATGAGCTTCATCTGAGTTGAGAAGATCAGCCAATTCGTTCATATCTGGTCTTATTAGTGATACTAACTTAGTAAACAGGTTTATAACGTTTAATGTTCTTAGATTCTCAGTTTTTTTTCTTTGCTCTGCTTGCATCACTGGTTGTATAGGGATACTAGCGTAAATGCTAGGCATTTTAGCCATATGCGACTCTTCATTTGTTTCAGCAACAATAAGTTGGGTTGCTGCTTTATGCAAGAAATACTCCTTAAGTCGTACAATCATTTGATGCGGGCTAGTTGTGCTTTCAAATACATTGCGTAACTTTTGGTAGTACTCAGTGGTAGTTTGTATGTTTGCCAGTATTTGCTCAGTGGTAAGGTCACCAATAAACAGTTGTTCAGCTAGATTGCGCAGCTCATCGTTTGTTAGTTGTTGTTGTAAGGAACGCTCAATGATAGCAAATAGGATCGCATCAGAATTCTGTGATACTTCATTCATATAAACTCCCTAATTTCCGTATTGTATCTTGTTTTTTCCAAAACTAAAAACCCCCGTCTTAGGCGGGGGTTATCTATTTCTATAAGTACTTGGTGATTCGTTAGCCCCGCGCCTGGTTTAAAACGGTTTTAAACGACTCAAAGTGATTTACTGCCAACTCAGCCAAGACTTTTCGGTCGAGGGCGATGTCAGCTTTTTTGAGGGCGTTGATGAATCTGGAGTAGTTTAGTTCACTACCAGCTTCTTTGAGAGCTGCAGAGATACGGACAATCCAAAGTGAGCGCATGTCGCGTTTGCGCAAGCGGCGGCCGATGTAGGCGTACATGCCTGAGTGCATGACGGCTTCATGAGCACGTTTGTAGAGTCTGCTGTTTGCTCCGCGGAAACCTTTAGCAAGTTTGAGAACTTTCTTGTGGCGTTTTCGGCGGGTGATTCCTGTTTTTACTCTTGGCATAGGTACTTTCTTGTGTTGCGTTCAGTTATGCTAAACCGAGCATTCGCTTGATTTTGCGTGCCCACTTTCCCATTACTTGTTTTGGAACGCCATATGCGCGAATTGCTTTTTTACTCTTGCGGCGGCGGATGTGACGCATGTTTTGTGAACGGCGCAACACCTTACCGGTAGCAGTTACTTTGAAGCGTTTTGCTACACCTGATCTGGTTTTTTGTTTAATTTTTTTCATTCCTGGCTTCCTTGTGGTTGCTCCGAATCCTGTGTTGGTTTACTTTTTTTCATTGGCATCAGCTGCGCGAGCAGTTTTTTGCCCATCAATTTTGGTGTGACTTCGACTACTGCTATATCGCTCGTTGCTGCAAACACTCGAGCAAACACATCAAAGCCGAACTCTTTTTTGGTGATGGCCCGACCTTTAAATTGTAAAGATAGCCGAACTTTATCACCGCCTTTTAAAAACTGCAGTACTTTTTTCATTTTTGAGTCAAAGTCTCCTTGGCTCAAAAATGGTGTGAAGCGGACTTCTTTCAAATCCTGGGCTTTTGATCGCTTGCGATTCTCGGATTCCCGCTGCTGTATCTGGTACTTGTACTTAGCTAGCTCAATGATCTTGGCAACTGGTGGGTTAGCGGAGGCTGTCACCAACACCAAGTCTTTTTCTGCCTGTCTGGCTTGCATGAGGGCGTCTGAAGTCGACATGACGCCGATCATTTCGCCGGTTGCCGATAACACCCTGACTTCACTGGCGCGAATGTTGTGATTCGCAACTATGAAGGGCTGTTTGGCTTTGAAACTTTTTGTGGGTTTCTTTCTCACGCTTTTCTAACTATTTGTACTAGTCTTCAATTTCTGAAGGCACTGCAGGGTATTGTACCGTACAGGCTCGTTTTTTACGAGATGGCAATTATACCACTTTTTTTGTCGAGTGAGAACTCTCAGGACGCAAGGTGCGTTCTGCTTGCTCACCAAGTGCCTCCAGGGTAGGATATAATTTTTTCAATGTCAGAAAAAATTCTTACTGGTGCTGAGGAGGAATTCTTTTCGTCCACTCCAGAAATTGTAACATTCGACTCAATAGATGCAGCACTGTCACCTCTAGGTATTTCCTATCAGAATGCAGAACATGTCCATGCTAGAAATTACTCAAAGTTACTCAATAAGCTGGGTCTTTTGCCAACAACTGTCGAAACACGAATAGCGTCTGCCGAAAAAAAAGGATTCTTATTTGTAAAATCTGTTTTTCGAGAAGGTGTTGATGTTTTGCAAATTACTGAGGCAAGAACCGACCAAAATATTGACGACTCTAATGATCAAGTTGAAATTCTAGATCTGTTATTCATCTCAAAAGATACTGGAAAGACATTTAGTCTGAAGAATTTACATACAGGAAACATAGTTGTTGACAATAGTTTAGTAGCAGCTTGGTCGAACACCCTGGATGAGCAGATTGAGCTAGTTCCCCCCGGAGAGATATTGTATAAGCAAAACCTACTTCTCAAGTTTATTCGACACTATTATAAAAGGATTGAGCCGTTAATTATTTTTCATGAAGTAGCGCATTGCAAGCAAAATGTTTTCCAGGTAATGAAACGTGCACATGGTACTCAGCCTGATCGACTGCAACTCAACAGAAACCAAAACAATGTGCATTTAGAACGTGATGCTTGGAGGTATGCTATTGAGTGTATCAGGGAGCTACGTAGACAAGGTATTACTCTTTTGCCTGATTTAGGTAATACTGAAATAATCAACTATATAAACCTGGCACTAATCAGTTATGATTCTTCGTATCCATATCCACTTTACAGAAATTTCTCAAGATTGCTAGGCACTCGGTCGACTTTGCCACCTCTGGTATACTCAGTACTTTTTTACCCTGCTGTTCATCAGCTGAAGCTTGCTAAAGCTATGATACGCACTATTGTCGCCCAGCCCTCGTTGGTAACTGAAGGCATTCGTGCCCTCAAGAAAAGATAGATCAGATCTACTTACTATCCAATAATCAGCTCGCGCCGTTGATTGCTTCATACCCCCGCACAAAGTCTATTGCTCGTTGTGGGGCACCTGCACTGATTAGTGTTGATAAAAGCTTCGTAACGGGAACGTCATATCTTGCTGCGAGCTGTGAGACTAGTAGGTTTGATTCTTCACCTGTAAGTGAAGCGCTTGCATCTCAAAACGACTACTTAAATCGTATGTTGAATCAAGTTCTAGAACTGAGCTATATACACTAGTATTGATAGCATATGCTATATGTACGACTATGAGTGATTCCCCCTCCATCTTTAGAGAACGGCATCTTGTGGAGTTTCCCGATGAGGTAGGCAAGCCGGTGTGGAGAAATAAGGGCACTGAGTTTTTTTCGGATGGCCTTTAGTTGTCGAGTTGAACGAGTCACTTCGCAGTCACCCAAATTTTCTATTAGTCCTGAGAAGCTTTGTGAAAAGTGGGCAAAGCATCGTACTGATCCGGGAGTTGGGTACTGAGCAAGCGCTTACTGATGATGAGTTGTCACTGCTGGCATTTGATCACGTAGATGATGAAGCCAAAATGCAAATCTTACTACACATCAGAAGTGCACTTGAAATACCTCAAGAGAATCCAAAGAATTCATACTTGCAGTACAACATTGACTCGGCGATCGGGGCAGCCCATTTATTTCGGGAGGCACAGAAGGTACTTGCGAACAGTACAAAGGAGGAAGTCTAGCATCTAGAGCTCCAGGAGCTATCGCTACAAGCTGCCATCACCCTAAGAAGGGTTTTTTTACACTTTCATGCTGTTGGGAAAGCATCAAGATTTTTGGAGTTATTCTCTATACGGGCAGATTGGGAAAAAGAGCCAGTACCTGCAATAATTTCACAATTTCAACTCTTCTCTGCTCTATCAATGGCGGCCCGACATCTTGAAAGTCAGAAAAGTACTGAGACTCAGAGGGCGCAAAACTGTTTTATCGCTACCGTGCGAAATCAGAATACTCCTACGATTTGCATAAGCGTGGTGGCGAGCGAACATGCAGATGAGGATCTTAGGATTCGTTTCCAGCGTGCACTCATACGGGGTGGTGATAAAGATCCCAAGCAGGACACTCCAGAGGAGTTTGAGAGGTTTAGGCAACTAGATGAGCGGGAAAGCGCGGGAATAGAGGCAGCCAGGAAGAAAGCTACGCACACGGTACTTAATCAAGATGATCAGCAGGCCGCAACTTTTGAGCAGGTAGACAAAATTATGGCAGAGTTTGGGATTTTGCCACTTATGCAGAAGTAGATTGTCACAGTTGCAGGATGGCTTGGTCCAATTGTGTTGGAGCAGTTCGCTTGATATAATACCAATCTGTCTTACAGAGTTGCGAACCTTTAGCTCAGTTGGTTAGAGCGCTTCATTGACATTGAAGAGGTCGCTGGTTCGAGTCCAGCAAGGTTCACAGATATTGAATCACTTAAGTGGTTTTAGTTTTTTCTTCACACGTTTGAGGTTTTGGAAGATTTTCATTACTTGAGTCACAAGTTCCGAACATCAGTGGATTGTCACCAAGCCAAAACATTAACATAGAAGAAAGAGCGCAACGCTCTGTCGCCGAAAGCGAACAGTGGCTGTTGGCTCGCAAGGTCAATGGTCGTTATCTTGACACGAATGACACCCGTGCACAACTGGAAACGCTTGGCTTCACCGTCAGCGCATCCAATGATGACCTGTTCTACAGTGTCACCCCACCCCTGGGTTGGACGAAGACCACACAGGGTTACTGGACAATAGTTTGTGATGCGGACGGAAACGAACGCATTAATATGTTTTTTAAGGGGGCGTGGTACGACCGCGACTCCTTTCTAAACTTCCGCGAGGTGTAAGCCTCGCAAAAAAACCGAGTGACAGAACTGAGCCTCAGCCTAAAAAACTGGGGCTCTTTTCGTATTTAAAGATTTAGCAAGCTTTATTCAATGTATGCTATTTTTACTAGATTTGAAGTGGTTTATAAGAGTTATTTACATAAAGCCGGTGTTGTAGCTATTAGCTACCTTCATTCTCACCAAGACAGTGCACAAAAACATATTTAGAAAATGAGCTTGTTGTTGCACTAAGTCTCATTTGTACAACAAGCAAAACAAACAATATGTAAGCTCAAAGTAACTTCTGATATACTCAGTTTATGTCAGGTAGTGAATCAGGATTAATTTTTGGAGCGAAGAAGAAATCTGATGGTACATGGGACTATTCTAGTGCCGTAAGAGTTCAAGACCATGATGGATCTATGGCGATAGTTGCGCAAACAGTTGAGCTGAAACGCAGAGCGGATAGAGAACGAAAGTATGCTATTCCAAAAGACGCTCAGCCCGGTACTGCTCAAAAAGTGTGGTATGAGATCCGCAATGCTCGTCTGTTGCAGGAAGAAGCACTAGAAAAAGATCCAAACAATACAAGAGCTGCTGAGCTGATAGGTAGTTTTAGGCTGAAACATTCTTTACTGCAGGAATTAGATGAAGCAATGAATCGTGAATTATCGCAACAAGCGGGATCGGTTGACACTCGCGAAGAAGTCAGAAAGAAAATTGTATATGCCAGTGCCTTACAGCAAGAGGCCATTTTAACGCAACGAATTTCTGAGTGGGAAGATGAAGTTGATCGCAACCCCGTTGCCTATACAACAATTGGGGGAAATAGGTACCCAATTTCTTCAGTACTTACACCCGCAAGGGAACTAAGTTTGCAGTTACTCAGAGAAGCTGAAAAATATAAAATTCAAGAGGTACCCTTGCCTAAACATTGGACGTTCCTTGTGCATGGTTCAAACCTAGACAAATCTGAATGGCAAGATTCTGGCAGCCTACAACTAGACGCCGATGTTCTGGAGGTCAAAGGCCTAGGGTTATCTACAGTTGATAAGGCTGAACAGGATGAGAGACAGAAAGAGTTGGATGAATTGACGGCAAAGGGTGTGAGTGTTGGTGGCTATAACACTACTCGTAATTATTCTACAGGTGCCAGTATTCCTCTAGAAATTAGAGTGGTATTTCCAGCTTTCCATTCTAGACAACCTTTATCTGCGGAGCAACAAGCTAAGCTAGTCGAAAAGTATGGTGAAGCGAAAGTAAAAGCTTTGTATGAATTAGCCGATATGGTGCAGTGGAAAACCACCAGTCGGGTAGACATCCGATCCTACCTAGAGGCATGAAACTAGTCAAAGTAATGGACCAGACCTTAGATGGACAGGGTCGTGTGCTGCAATACATTCCCGAGATGTTGTCGGATATATACGTGCAAGAGGTTGGTATGCTACCTTAGCTGTGGTACCCCATCAATTCCAAAGACCATCTAGCGTTTCAAGGTCAATCTGAATTTTGTAATCGCTCAGTAGCCTCCCCTTTTCATCGCGCTCATAGGCATTTATCCAAACAGTTTCTGTTTTCGCCCGCCACATTCTTTGTGGATTCGTGCCCTGGTAGTAGGAAATGTCTAAAGCTTTCTTGTTAGCTTTTTCTCTGAAACGATTGTGAATCTGGAGGGCTTCAGGTAATTCTTTTCCCACTGCCACTTTGGCATCAACTGCTTGAATGTAGACACCCACACTTCCCGCAATGCTATCAAAGACTGTAAAAAAGGCTTGACCTGTTCGCACGATATTTTGGGAATGTTGCGAATTGGGATGTGAACCCCAATAGCAGTATTTTAGGCTTTGATCATACAAAAATACTAATGGGGAATTATGTGGTGAGCCATCCTCATTGACTGTGGCCATGCTGGCGTAGTGTACTCGGTTGAGAACTTCTTTGATTTGGTCTATGTGTTCCATGCAGGTAGTATATCAGTGCTAAAATAAGCCCATGCAACTCCAAATCATCAACCCTCACGATCAAAGCTTACTCGCAGAACTACCCACTACCACACCCACAGAAGTGCAGACCATGGTCAAGGCATCAAAAAAAGCATACCAAAATTGGCAGTTCACAACAGTGGAGGAGCGAGCGAAGTACATCCAAAAGTTTCGAGATTTGCTCGAGAAAAACAGTGAGAAAATGGCGAAAATTATCTCCCAAGAAATGGGTAAGCCCCTACAACAATCCCAGGATGAAATACAATCAGAACTAGAGTTTGTCGACTACTACATTGCTCAGTCGCCTACCGCATTTAAACCAGAAGTTGTCCTAGAAAAGAATGGGGCAACTTTCACCGTTTTCCATGAGCCATACGGTGTGTGCTTGTGCATCGCACCCTGGAACTTCCCACTTTCCATGGCAAACTCTGGAGTCTTGCCCGCACTTTTGGCAGGTAACACGGTGATTCTGAAACCTTCGGAGTACACAACACTCAGCCAAAAAATGGTAATTGATCTGCTCAACGAAGCTGGTTTGCCAGAAGGTGTGGTGCAAGTAGCTGTTGGTGCAGGTGATGTTGGCGCAGAACTCATGAAACAAGATATTAATTTGTTATGGTTCACGGGTAGCACACGGACTGGCCGCATGCTTATCGAGCAAGCCAGTAAAAAGTTTGTCAAGTCGCTGCTGGAAATGGGTGGCAGTAGTCCCGCAATTGTATTTGCCGATGCTGACATGGATGCAGCTGTGGAAAATGTGTATTGGTCACGGTTTTTAAATTGCGGACAAGTATGCACTGCGGTAAAGCGTTTGTTGGTTGAAGCCAGTGTGTATGATGCATTCGTGGAGAAAATGAAGCAACGGCTGACGGATTTGAAGCTTGGCAATCCTCTGGAAAACTCAGACATTGGACCATTGGTGACACTCAAACAGCGGGAAATATTGGAAGCTCAGGTAGCTGACGCTGTAGAAAAAGGTGCAACAGTGGTGATTGGTGGTAAGCGACCAGAGGATGCCGCACTCGCAAACGGTGCATACTTTGAACCAACACTGCTGATTAAAGTAACGGCGGACATGCAAGTATTGACCGATGAAGTATTTGGTCCAGTCCTGCCAATTCTGCCTTTCAGCACTGAAGAGGAAGCAATCAAGATGGCAAATGACACAGAGTATGGATTGAGTGCTGAAGTGTACACCACCGACGCAACCAAGGCACAACGAGTTGCTCGCCAAATCCAGGCTGGGGTTGTGGCGGTAAATACTAGCGATTTCTTTAAACCTGAATGTCCATTTGGTGGGTACAAGTTAAGTGGTATGGGTCGGGAATATGGGTTGGTAGGACTCAGGGAGTTTGCGCAGCTGAAGACAGTGACGCTGGCATAATTTTTGCCACCCATTGCATTCCACCCCCATTTTGTTTTATGCTCAAACAATGAGTGAAGAAAAAACACCTGAGATCCCACTTATTTCTGTAGAGGAGATCAAAACTGACTTGCGAAAAAAAGAGCCGCCGTTGGTGAATTTGCAGGTGTCTAATCCTGTCACATACCTGAAAAGTTGGTGGAAACGGGTGATGAGCGGCGAAGGCGTTGACCTGCATTTCAAAATTAAGCCACTAACTGCAATTGCTATCACGTTCATTATTGCAACTGTTGGGTTCGGGGTGGGTCGATTTTCCTTTACTACACAGAAACCATTTATCCAGTATGTTCCAGTCGTGACTCCCCTGCCGATGGTGCTACCAACCCCTGATCCATGGAGAAACACAGCTTTTTCTGGCAATCTGCACTTTTCCGTAGTCGACAATTTGTATTATATGACTACTTCGGCTTCGGAGGCGATTACTTTGGAAGTTCCAGAGACGGTTGATCTCAGCGGACTGATATCTAGGAGAATTTTTGCAACTGGTAAGTACAATGATGCGACTCGTGTGTTAATAGTTACTAATGCTTCTGATTTAGAAGTGTTGCCAAAAAAGATTGAAACTGTGCCTGAGGTTAGCCCAAGTCCTGAGCCTACACAGTTGCCAGTTGTTTTGGAAAGTTCTTCTGAGTTTTCTCAGTAATTCAGATGTTTTCTTTTCCATACAAATCAATCAGTTTTTTTCTCAACACAGGTTTATAAAGCAGCGATCCAGGATTCGACTTGTACCAATGACAGACTAAATGCGTGTCAACAAACATGCCCAAGGTAGTTTGCCTTGTTCTACTTGTGAAGCAGGTTTGAAAGATTCCCACATGGTGAATGAATAAATCAAAGCGCAAAAAGCTTACCCACCATATGCATTTGATCGCTCGTGGTGCATCATGTCATACACTGATTTTGTTTGCTCGTGACTTGCACCATCAATCATTATTCCAGCAGAACCTTTGCGTCTTTTTTTCTTGGCTTGTTTTTGTTGCATTTGAGTTGCCCATGTTTGAGCACTTTTCACGCGTTGGCGTAGTAGCAAAATGATCGCTCGTAGTTGCTGGAAAAAGTTTTTGTGATAGCTACCTTCTTGACCAGCATCTGCTACAGAACCAAACAAAGTGATGTCTACTTCTTTATTGAACTTCACAATATCGTGGGAGAGCATTTTAAGCTCTTGGCGGATTTTTTCAATTTCTTTGAGTTCTTGTTTTCTGCGAGCGTCAAACAGTTGTGTTCTGTCTACAGGATTGATTTCATCATGTCTTTTTTTGCGTAATGCTTCCAGTCTGGCTGTATCTTCTGCTTCTTTTTTTTGCTTCTCGATAAATTTGGGATCAAACTGGGTAACTGGTGAGTCCGCGTATCCCCCACCCGTTCGGGCTAACGCTTCACTAAATGGATTGATGGCTGAGTGTGGAGAATTGCTATCTGGTGAGTGTTTTTCAGTTTCTGCTAGAGCACGCGCAAAAGGATTGACCGCCTGGTTTGATTGCGGGCTAGAATTAGTCGCTGGTTTTTGACCCGAAACGGTCGTGAACATATCTGTAATTACTAGGTACCTTCATATTTGAAATGTAGTATAGCACTGTCAAGTAAGAAGGTACTAACCTAACCTAATAATTATAGGCTGTTTTATGAGGAAGTCAAGTACTTTTTGAGGTAGCTGTACGGTGGGTCTGTACCGTATAATACTCTGCATAAATGGTCAATATTGCCGAGATTTCAATCCCTGATCAGCTGAGAATTAGATATGGACGTGATTTGTCTCTAGGAGATCATGTGTCAAGTGTATCAAGCAGATTTGTGCATGAGCTTGGCCAGATTATTCGCAGACTACGACCCTCTAGTGTACGACCCACAGCACCCTTAGCTCTTCAGGACGAGATAGTTATAGGAGAATCGCTTTTTGATCACACTGATGAAAATGCTTGGAAACACATTGTGTTGGCTATGGGTGAACCCGCGAGAACTAGGCTACTGCGTGAATCAGGACAGCAACTTGGCATTGCTGAGTCTGAATGGCAAGAGTTGGTGCGGGAATGCAGTACAAATGAGGCTCCTGACTCTGTGACCATAGGGATACTACTCTTCAACTTGTTTGAGAAAGATTTACTGTTCGAGTTAGACTCGGCTTCATTTAGGCTTTCGGACCACTCAAGAACACTGCTAGATTTACTCAGGTATGACGTTGCTCAGGATGCCGTGCGCGTGATCAATTACTTAGCAATCTCACCAGATATTGATAGTTTGCTGCACCTGCTCTCAGTTCCTGTTCCGCAACCCACAGTTGCTCCTACCACACCTAATCATTTGGTACTAACACATGCTGATCTTGCAGATGATCCGACTTCAACCACTGCGGTAAGATTTGCCGATCAAACTCAGTCGGGTATGCCGCCTACCGTTGTTCCTCACGAACGCACAGAGTGGCAGTGGCCTGTCAACAGCATAATTACTGGAGTTCTCTCAGGTCGGTTAGATACAGCTGGTGCACTTGAACTGGTGAGGCCTAGTTTATACACGGCAGACGTTTCGGAGTCCAGAGCTGCGGGAAGGCTGTACATAGCATTACAGTTCATGAATGCGCATCGAATTTCACGGGTATCGCCAGCGGCAAGACTACTCCTCTATATTGGTCCCTATGTGGGTATGGAGGTTGCAGGAGCGCAAAAATATATTGTGGGTATAACTACTCATTTGACAAATCAGACTTTGACTGTACCAATCGCCACGGAAATGCTTCACCTCGTACTTCAGTACCAGCCCGAGGTATACGCACTGACTGTGGAAGTAAAACAAATAATTGAAGTGGCACTCGAGCTTGGTTTTCGATTGAATCACAGTGCGATTGCTTATAGATTGAGAAATCTACTTAGTTTGTCAGAAAATCCTCTCCAAAGTTTTAAGGACTATCATGCAGAATTGGTTAGGATGTATGTGTCAGAACGGCTCACGCAGCGGCAGTTTGTGAGACTTCTCGAGGCTGTTCTAGTTAGTGTTAAAGATGACAGTTTAGGTATAAAAGTTCGTTCCACAATCAACAGCGTATACGCCATTAATAAAACACTCGCAGAACGATATCCCACTCTGATGTCGCTCAGGCTTAAATTGATATTTGAAGAAAGAAACGAAGCCAGCGAATATCAATACCTTAACTTGTTGCGGAGTCTCAGACTTATGGAAATACTAAATGACACTGAGTTGCGATATCTACTTCATGATATCTTTGACAAAACTACACTATCTGCAACCAGTCAGATGATCCGAGATATGGTGGGGAGACGGTGGGAATGACCTGAATTATAGCTAGAGTGCTGGCCTACAATCCTAAGAGGTACTCAGCAACTTTTCTTCGTAAAATTGTTTGCGCTAGTAGTTGGCGGTACATTGGATCCGCTGTCTGTTGCTTTTTAAGTTCCGCATCAGTGACTTTTGCCATTGCTTTTTCGAGATCAGTTTGCTCCACAGTTACTTTTGCTTCACGAGCGATAGCTGCAATTAAGAAAGACAGTTGTAATCTGCCAAGTGCTTCTGCAGCTAGTTGATTTGTGAGATCATCAATAGTTATTTTTCTCAATTCAAGAAACTTCTCCAATGGAATTTTCATCTGGTCCAGTTGTCGGCGTAAGTTTCCGAAATCAGCGCGAATTTCTTCTTTTACCAATAACTCAGCAATTTGTGGTTTGATGTCCGAAAGTAGCTGCTGATAGATCTTTTGGACAACTACTCCCTCCTTTTGTTCTTTTGATGGTGCTTTGTATTCTGTATTTTTGTCAGCTTTAGCTTTCTTCTCTTGTTCGGCAAGTTGTTTGTCTGCTAGTTTCTTTGCTTCAGCAACAATTTTTTTGTGATTTTTTAGGTCAATACTTGGGGCTTCAGCAATGTATGCTTCCAGTTTCCATTCTTGGCCTTTTATGGCTGAAATGACTTTGAACTCTGGTTGTGTCAAAGGTTCTTTTTTGGCTTTTTCAATTGCTGTTTTATAGATAGTAGGAACAACGTGTTCGAGGGCATGCTGAATGATATCTTCTTGCTTGAGCATAGCTTCTGCTGCTTTTGTTGGGACTTTTCCTTTGCGGAAACCTGCAGTTTTGATGTTTTTAGCCATGTGCTCCACAGCTTCATCGTAGGCATGGGAAGCGGTTTTGGCATCCACGGTTAGCTCGATAACTGTGTTATCAATGATAAGTGGCTTTTCATTAGACTCTTTGGATTTTGGTTTAGTAGTTGGCATAAGGTCTCGATTATACCTCAAAAATATGTGGAGTGGAGTGGTATAATTGTCTGTTGTGGTTCATGTAGAATCACCAATACCAATCAAACAGTATGCAACAATCTACCCTTTTACATGTTATTTGCGATTATGTAGCTGGTGGCATGGAGTTTGGTGAGATCACCAATAGACTCCAGTTTCATCTGCAAAATCCACATGGGGTGCGAATTCACCCTACTTCTGTCCCTGGGCTCGACACCATGGCGATTGGTTTTGTCACAGCACAATATTCCTATGCTCCCTGCGAAGGCAAAATGTTTATTTATGGCAATGCTGCTCCTCGCCGAGACAGTGCTGCTGCCCAGAAAAACAACATAGATCATGGAATTAAGTATGCTCGCCTCTCCAATGGGGTAGAAATTGTAAATGTGTGGTCAGAATATGCGTTTGGATTCGTCAAAAAAGATATTGTTGAGTTTCGTGATATTGATTGTCCGAACGAAGGTTCTCAGTTTAGATCTCGAGACTTCTTTCCTGAAAGTGTTGCTCGCTTAATAAATGGCGACCGCAGTATTTTGACTGCCGAACTTGATGTAAACGATATTCCTGAGATCCCACATGATGAAATTGCATGGACAGATGGATTCGGCAACATCAAGACCACTATGCGCAAATCTGACTTGGACAAGATGGGACTCAAACAGGGGCAGTCCGTGCAAGTGATTTTGAATGGTGTCAGTATGCTTGGGGTGATTGCTACCGGTGGATTCACAGTTGAGCGTGGAGTGCTAGCAGTGAATGCTGGGTCATCTGGATACGAAGATCCGTTTGTCGAGCTGTTTTTGCGGGTGCACCAACTGCGGGAGAAAACTGCGGCTGTGCGATTTGATTATCCTGCCGGTGGGACAAAGTTCGTCATTAGGGCACTTTGATATAATCTCGTGCTATTTGCCGACAAAGGTTGAACAGCAAAGAGGTGAAAAAAAATTTCCTGTTTCTAAGTGTTAGCTTTTCCATGCATACTTATTTTGACAAACGCTTTCTGTGGTCAGCCAACTGCTCGTGCAATATGTGATACTTTGGACGTATTAGATAGAGTCACTTGTGCTGATCCTCAGTTTTACTTTTTAATCGGTGGTTGCGCACTAGTTCTTTCAGGACTAACTGTTACTGCACTTTCTGCTGCCTTGATATATAGAAACAGATTATCATGATTGAGTTGTCCTCTAAACAGTATTTGTACTACTGATTCTCAGGTTATAATCCATCTGCCTGTGCAACTCTGCATAGTACTGTGATATCTATTACTGAGCATATAACCTTAAAAAATGAGTGAACAGTGTTGTATACTAACCGCAGTTATGCCTTTTGATCGTGAACGTGATAGAAGAATTACAAGACGCCTAAAATTTCCTAGATGGAGACTAAGAAACTCATCTACAGCTGAGGAAAAGGCTGAGAATTCAGAACCTGAAAACCATTCAAGTAGTGAAGAGTTGATCGTGACTGTCGCTGTTACTTTTTGTATTTCGCTGGCAGTGTATGTGGGTATTGAATTACTCGAAGATATTTTGGTAGAAGCATTGCTCAAAGCTCGTGTTGCAGGCATATTCGAAGCAATACAGCCTATCGCGCAGTACATAAGTTTTGTGGAGTATGTTGCCGCTCTACTTATTGCATATGTGGTTGCACCACATATTTTGAAGAAAAAATCGTAAATTTTGTTACTGCAATGGGTCAGTACACTTTTTTTGTAGCTGAGTATGTATGCTATAATCCCTAAAACTTACTCAAGTTTGTGCTCGATTATTCTAGCATGAAGATCGTACAAGAAGGCCAAAAGGCAAGCAGAAAGTCGTAAACCAGGTACGAGAATCCCTGGTTATGCTAAGCCATACACCACTATGCACTGTGGGTAGCAAACCAGCATATAAACTAACAAGTTAATCTCCTAACTTCTTGAATACTGTATTATAATCAGCAGGCACTGGCGCGATACCAGAGTGGTCAATGGCGAGGTCTGCAAAACCTTCGATTCGCGGGTTCGAATCCCGCTCGCGCCTCAGGTTTTTTGTTACTATTGAACTAGTATGCGGTGAGGTCAAACATGTTTTCTGACACATTTCTTCGACCAATTCAGATTCTTTTGATTCAAAAAAAACCACTTATTTTGAAGTTTTCTTTCGCCAGTTTTTTACTCTTGGGATTAGTATATTTGGTCGGTTTGCCAGCATTTTTGGCATTCCCCAAAAATTTCGCTGTGCTGCTAGAGTTGGGAAACAAGTTTGGCACTATATCTTTGCTCTTTTACGCTCTAACACTCCTGCCAGGAATCCTAAAACGCTTGCAAATATTTCCTATCACACAAGTTACACTCATGCTGTTTCGCAGGCAGTTTGGCATTTTTATGTTTTTGTTTGCAGTCAATCACTCTGGGTATAGCTTGCTGTTCCCAAATCTAGCGCTGACGGGTGCATTGCCAATCAAACTTTCAACTAGAGAAATTTTTGGTACGATCGCCGAGTTTGTGCTATTCCCACTCTTTATAACATCCAACGATCTAGCGGTGCGAAAACTTGGATCCTGGTGGAGCCTGGTGCACAAATTGACTTATATTGCACTGTTATTTATTTTCGGACATATAGTGCTTTTAGGTGGGGAACTAAGTATGAAAATACTGACAGCTGGATTGTTAGGAGCTGAGTTAGTGTCATGGTTAGTACATTGGCGACGCCAGAAGCAAAACCAGCAGCTCCAACCGCTTCCATCCCCCACCCCGCAACTTCCTCAGGTATAATACCCCTGTGCCAACTCCAAAAACTTACTTCATTCATACCTTTGGCTGCCAGTCCAACAAGAGCGACTCCGAACGCATTGCTGGTGACTATACGGCACGTGGATATACAGAAGCTGAGGACTGGCGAAGCTGTGATGAGCTAATCGTCAACACCTGTGCTATTCGACAGCGAGCTGAAGATCGCGCAAAAGGATTTCTGCACAATGTCGCTGTGCACTTCAACACTATAGGCAAGCAGCGGCCAAAAGTAATTCTCACGGGTTGTATGACGCATCACGGGAATGAAAAACTGCTGGAAATGTTGCCAATTGTGGATGAGATTTTGCCGATCAATGAAGTGGGTTTTAACACCGCTGCTGTTCGAAGAGATCGCAAGCACGCCTGGATTCCAATTTCCACTGGCTGCAATTCGTACTGCACCTACTGTATCGTTCCTTACTCTCGGGGTCGGGAGCAGTCTCGCTCGTTGGAGTCGATCATTACAGAAGTTGAGAAGTTGGTTTCAGAAGGTTTTACCGAAGTGACGTTATTGGGAATGAACGTAAATTCCTGGGGTTTAGAAAAACTTGGCATTGGGTTTCGCAAGCTCATGATGGAGAACAAAAAGTTTACTCGTGAAGACTTGCCTGATAACCAAACGCAGTACCTCAAGCCAAAAGAGACACCACCGTTTGTGAAGTTGCTGCAGGCAATTTCTGCGTTTGAACAAATCGAGAAAATTAGGTTTTTGACGAGTAATCCATGGGACTTTCATGATGAACTGATTGCTGAAATTGGCATCAATAAAAAAATTGATCGCTATGTGCATCTTCCCATTCAGTCTGGTAGCAACAATGTGTTGTATCGTATGAACCGAGGGTATACTCGTGAGCGATATGTTGAAGTTGTAGAAAAGTTGCGAGCGGCTGATCCAGAGATTGTGATCGGTACTGATATTATTGTGGGCTTCCCTGGAGAAACGCATGATGACTTTTTGGAAACAGTTGAATTAGCGGAGCAAATGAACTGGAAAGTTGGATTTGTAGCTATGTACTCTCCCCGACCTGGGACTGCTAGTTGGCGGATTTACCCTGACGATATTCCACATGTTATCAAGAAGAAACGTTGGGAAGTGTTGGACAAGATTATTAATAAAGACACGCTGCATGAGCGGCCGGTGGTGGTGTAATATACTGATATGGGTTCAAACATTGATTCTGCAGCGCGCTTATATTCTGATACGGTTGTTGTGCCTGAAGAAGCGAGTATTCTTCCTGAGAAAAATAGAGCTGAACTAGAAAATTTTTTAAGATTACACAGAGAGCTGTTCGGTGTTGAGGATCATGTTAAAGCACTTATGAATGCTGAACCAAATCTCTACGGACCGGGCGGACTTACCGTCGGACCTTTTCCGACCAGAGAGCTGGTTGGTCAGTATTTTGATGCTTTACAAAGGGCACTGTTTTTGAGTGCAAAAGAAGTGAGATTGGGTGGCTATTCCGATAAAGAAACCATTTCTGAAAAAAAACGAGTTGAACAGATTGCGCGTGCCTCACATCTTAAGAGGGAGGAACAAGTCAGTGCTAAGCGACTGCAAATGCTCATTACATTCTTCAAAGAAATTTTGCACAAAGCCGAAAGGCGCAATCCGAGAAATCATGTTTCACTATCTACTCCGCTAAATATGTTGGCAGGCTTGGTGCCACTCCTGACACCTTCGCTCAATGAGCGGAGACGAAGGATGGATATGCTGGAAGTTTCCGAAATTCGCGCACGAGAAGTATTCGAATTTGTGACTAAGGAATATGCGCAACAACCCAGCAGAGGAAGTTCTATTGGAAAACGCTTGGCCGCTTGGGGTGTACACAGTAATTCTTCGTTACACAATAGTAACAGTAGCCAACGGCAGCTTTTATAGCACACAATTTTTTATTGCTAATAAAGCGATGTGTTATCTGAATTGATCTTCACACATGTTTAAGAATACGCTCTCCATCGTTGGTGTCACTGGCTCAGGCAAAACAGAGTTTGCACTGCATATTGCTGAGCAACTATTGTCCGAACAAAGGTTTGACCACGTTGTATTAATTTCAGCAGATTCTCGTCAGGTTTACAAAGGTTTGGAGGTGATTTCTGGTGCAGATATTCCTGAAAGCTACGTGCAGCAGAATGTTGAATCTGGTGATGTTGCTCTGTATCCCTATTATGTTTCTCCGCAGAAAACAATTAGCTTACACGGACAATCCATCGTTGAGCCGAATACTCAGTGGTCTTTGGCACATTTTAAGGAGCTAGTTGAAAGCGTTCGCAAGCAGTTTGAGAGTACTCGCACTGCATTTCTGATTGTAGGTGGCACAGGTCTATATCATAGGTGGCTATATCAGGATGAGGCATGGCAACCGGTCGAGCCAGATATTGCATTACGCCAGGAACTATCTGAAGCTTCTGTTGAAGATCTACAAAGTCGTTTACGCGCAGAGTCAGCACAGTGGTTTTCAGCGCTTAATCAATCGGACCAACTAAATCCCCGTCGGCTGATACGGGCGATTGAGCGAGCACGGGTAGGTAATTCACCGGAAAAACGACAACAACAATCGCACAACATTTCTTGGATTGGATTAGAAGATGATCCAACTAAGCGCGCTGAGCGAATCCAGAATCGAGTTGTTAAGCGTCTACGATCTGGAGCAATTCTAGAGGTAGAAAACCTGACTCGCATGTTTTCAGATCAGCGGCTACCTGCATGGAGTACGTTGGGGGTGCCACAAATACAGCAATTTTTGCGAGCAGAAATTACTGAGAATGAATTGATTGCTGCTTGGTCCTTGGCCGAACAACAGTACTGCAAGCGACAGTTGACGTGGCTGAAGCGTGAGCCCATCACTTGGGTCACGCAAACAGATAGAGAGAATGATCGAACAATTCTCGAAATTTTGGCGAAGCAGTAGCATCCTCCTTCTCCCTGATTAGTCAAAAATACGCTATACTTATTTAGTATCTGTATAGCAATATAACTATGCTCGCACTCTTCACTTCCAACAAACAGGACGTCACCATTTCTCCAGGATCAATTTTGGCTACAATTGGTTTGGTGGCCGGCAGTTATTTTTTGTTTCAAATTCGTTCGATCTTAGTGCTTATCCTATTAGCATTCATAATCATGGTTGGTCTGACACCAGTGGTTGAGTTTTTTGAGCGCAGATTAAAAGTGCCTCGGGGCGTGAGTATATTTTTTGCATATATTTCCTTGATAGCATTTTTGTTGATCTTAGCTGCTTTCTTGTTGCCCCCACTCGCTTCGGAAGGCTATCAGCTCATCAAAAACATGAATATTAATGTTCCAGAACTACCACTGGTACAGGAATTGCGGGACTTTAGCTTTTCAGTTCAAGAACTAGGGGCACTTGCTGATCGTATTGGAGACTCGGTTGGATTTTTATTCACGGTTGTGAATACTACCTTTAGTGGCATTTTCACCATTTTCACTTTGTTTGTGTTGTCTTTTTACTTGATGGTTGAGCGTTTTCGCTTACCCCTCAAAGTGCAGTGGTTCACCAGAAAGCGCGAACATATTCAAATGGCTAAGGAAGTTTTCAACTCAATTGAACGTCAGCTTGGTGGTTGGGTTCGAGGCGAGCTCATCCTAATGTTTGTCATTGGTCTATTGACGTATGTGGGGTTGTTCCTTCTGCGAGTTCCCTATGCTCTGCCATTGGCAATCATTGCTGGTTTGTTGGAAATTATTCCCAACATTGGGCCTACTGTTGCCGCTGTTCCAGCCGTACTCATTGCTTTAGTTGCAATTAATCCGCTCATGGCTGGTATAACTTTATTGCTGTACATCGTGATCCAGCAGCTCGAGAATAACATCATTGTGCCAAAAATCATGAGTAAGCATGCCGAGGTTAATCCATTGGTGACAATTGTGGCGATTTTGATTGGTCTAAAAACTGGCGGAGTGATTGGCGCTTTGCTCGCAGTACCGATTTATATAATTACTCGGACACTATATAAAGTTGTGTTTCAGAAATATATAGTTACGTAAGTGCTTTATCAATAAGTGCGACTACTTCTGGCTCATGATCTCTGACACAATTGTGGTCTGCATTGGGAATAATTGCGAGGTTGGGAAGACACTTTTCTTGCGCAATGCTCAAATACCTGTCTCGATTTCCATAGATGTATAGAGACTGTAAGGTTTTTGGCGTGGGTCGTACTGTTGAGCGAAGGAGTCCTAGTAAAGAATCAAAAGCACCTGTAACTGTTACCTGATCTAAATCGTGGTTTTTCAACGTTTTAAGTGCCATACGCACGATATACTTTTTACTCATAGGGTTTTTTCGAAGCAACAAAACTATTCTTTTACTTGTAAGCAAGACTCGTCCCCAAGATGGCACTTGATATTTACCTTGCGGACAACCGACAAAAATACTCGGAACTATGTTTGGTTTGCAGTGTTCAATTTCCATAAAAAGTTTGCACCCCATTGAAAATCCAACCCAAGCAGAAGGCACAATTTTTTGGGTATTGAGTTCGTGCAAAATCATTTCTGCAAGCTCTGAAAAATCCAGAAATGTAGATGCATCTGGATTATCCCAATAACCCGGTAGCTGGACCGTAACCAAACGGTACTTTTCACTCAATAGTTTGATAAACTTTGGTTCCATTTCTGGCGGATATTTCCATCCCGGCAGCATAATAATTACTTTCTGAGCATTTCCATAGCTATGGAAAAGGATTTGAGACATAGCGGCAAGTATAGCAGTTGCCTACATGCTACAATATACCAGCTCCATTCCTCTGGATCATGGCGTTCTGCCTCTGGCAGGATGAGGAAAGTCCGGACAGCAAAGCACAGGGTGCCTCACGAAAGTGAGGGGGTCATGCGCAAGTGTGACAACAGTTAGAGCAACAGAGACGAGTCTCCCTCACCTTTTGTTCTGGACAGTAGTCCAGATAAAAAGGTGAGGGAGGGTGAAACGGGCAATCCTCCCCGCTGCAACTGGCGATCTTCACCACATTGGACGTGCTTCCGCTCTCTGCGAGCTTGCTCGCAAAGATGGTGATAGTGTTCCAGGCATTAGACAAATCATGGTCAAAGAATCTGTCTTTCGGGCAAATTCTGAACAGAATCTGGCTTATAGGAGGGGTGGAGCTTTTACACAAAACCATGTATACTCTGGTAAGCCAAGAATACTTGGCATTTGTGCAAGGAGTTACATGCAAGATTCCTATTCTCCGTTACTTCGTGTATTTGAATATAGTGCTGCAGCATTTTTAGCAGCACTTCCTCGAATAACTGGGGCGGCCATTGTGTTATTTGGTGGCATGATTGTCGCTGGAGCATTGAAACAGCTGATTCTGCGTGTGCTAAGTAAGCTACATTTAGCTCAAGCGTTTGAGAAAACCCCATTAGAACACTTTGTCAAAGAGTCGAATCGTGAGCAACAACTTGAGAAGGGAGTTGCGCTTATTTGCTATTGGCTGATTATGCTAGTAGTTTTTGAGACCGTTGCTTCTATGTTAGGGCTCACGCCAATTGCCCTGTTGCTAGAACAAGTGCTCACAATTCTGCCTCATTTGTTAAGTGCTGGAGTTGTGCTCCTTATTGGTGTCTTTTTTGCTGGAATTTTAGAGAATGTAGCAAAAGCTATGATGCGATCAGTTAGTGTCCGTTTATCTCGGGCATTTGGCAAAGCTACCAGTTATGGAGTAATTACTGTAGCCATTTTAGCCTCTCTCTCAGAGCTAGGTATTGCTCGTGAGTTTATCTTGATTTTATTTATCGGTTTTGTGGGGAGCACTGCGCTAGGTGTTGGATTAGCACTGGGTCTGGGTGGTCAGGACGTTGTGCGGAAAATGTTGCTTGATTGGTACAAACGGATTGATACAGAAATCAAGTAAAGTAGGTACTGCATGACAATTCCACAAGCGATTATTCTTGGGGCTGTGCAGGGTGTGTCGGAGTTTTTGCCGATTTCTAGTGACGGTCACTTGAGTTTAGTACAGCAGTGGTTTGGGCTCACAGAAAATTTATTGACTTTTGATGTTTTTCTACACTTCTTTACATTTTTGGCAGTGGTATTGTTTTTCATTCGTGATATTTTTCGATTGCGGGTCAAGGATTACATGGTTTTGGCAGTTGGTACAGTACCAGCTGTTATTGTGGGTCTGTTGTTTAAGGACACTGTTGAACAACTACTACTTTCTACTGCCTTTGTGGGGGGTGCGCTCATTGTGACGGGTGTGCTCAATTTTATGGCACATGCTCGGTTCAAGAAGCAGTCGGGAGCTCACTCAGAGCAAGGCGATCATTTTTTGCCCAAAGATGTTTCTTATGTGCATGCTCTAGGAATTGGCGTGTTGCAATCAATCGCCATTTTACCTGGTGTTTCTCGCTCGGGGAGCACAGTAGCAGGTGGATCATTTGTTGGAATGTCACGCATTGAAGCGTTTCGTTTTTCGTTTTTACTTGGTTTACCAGCAATTTTTGGTGCATCACTTTTGCAAGGGTATGAGTTATATACCGCTGGGTTAGGATCATTTCCTCCATCTGTGTTAGCAGCTGGCGGCTTGACCGCTGGTTTGGTAGGCTTTGCTAGTCTTTCACTTTTTGCATTGATTATTCGTAAAGGTCACTTAGATATATTTGGGTGGTACTGTGTGTTGTTGGGTGGTGCTGTGCTACTCTCTACCCAAATGTAGCACTACGATGCAGCCGCCGTCTGGATACTCTTTGAACGTTTTACAATCGTGTGCAAGTCCCATATCTTGATATTCTTTTTCTAACAATTGTCTATTATGACTGGGGCTTTGCATCCAAGCCTCTTGTACTTGCCACGGTGTATTGATGGCAAATGAAAGATTTTCTCCCGCTCGCTGGTATTGGTAGTTGGCTTGTAAGAAAAACGGCCAGGGTAGTGTGTCGGCACGATCTGTATGACGATAGTATTTATTAGTGACCATGTCCTGAAGTTTGTACTGTGCGCTTTGTTCGAGTTCAGGGTTGATGTGTAGTGGTGAGAGCTTGTTTTCTAAGCGGTATGCATTGATGAGCAGGTAGAGTGCATCATTGGTAAACCCAGAGATGCCTGTTGGTGAGGGAGCACTGCTCGGCGATAGTGATGCCAAGGGACTATGTAGTTGCTGCTTTGACTTATTTGCTGCCCACCAAGGTAGCAACAACAAACTCACGGCAACAATTCCAACAATCCACATGTGGTGAGAAGTCATACTAGTATTCTAGCTCAGGACGGTACTGCAGTGCTTCAGCAATATGGTCAGGAAGTACGATAGGGTTTGATTCCAGATCAGCAATGGTCCTAGCTATAGACAATAAGTGTCTGTGCCAGCGCACAGAACCGCTATGTTTTTTGGTGACAAGCATGTAGTACTCTTTGGTTTCTGAATTTTTCAGGCAGTGATCAAGCAAGTAGTGTGCTGATGCCCAACCATTTGTTTGCCAGGGGAGCGAATGGTAGCGTTCGTGCTGTCTTTGTCGTGCAGATAGGATGTGTGATTGTAGGTCAGTGGTACTATATTTATCAGGTGGGAAAGTGATCAACTCGGTAGCTTTGTTTGGCGTAAGTATGCAGTGCAACCCAAAACGATCCAGTAATGCGCCACCAAGTTTTCTTCGATAAGCTAGGTTGGACTTGTCACATGAGCAAACGTCTTTGTCTTGTTGCTTTTGATTGCAGCGACAAGGGTTAGTGACCGCAATGATAGTGGCACTTGCGGGGTATGTTGAGTTTGATAGCACAGGAACTGTGCCAGTTTCCATTGGTTGCCTAAGTCCTGCTAAGACAGAGTTCGAGAACTCAGATAACTCATCCAAAAACAGAATACCTGCATTTGCTAGGCTTATCTCTCCTGGTGTGGCAGTAATCCCACTGCCAAGCAGTTGGGTTAGACTAGATCGGTGAGTAGGCGTACGGAAAGGTGATTGGACACTTGCAGCTTTTGGCTCTCCTGCTAGTGCAGAAAGGGTTGAGTTGGTGACTTGTTCAGGAGGTGTGAGATCTGGTTGTAAGGTTTGTGCAACTAGCGCAATCTGTGTTTTTCCCACTCCTGGTGGTCCAACCAACAGCGTGTGATGTCTACCTGCAACAGCTAGGGTCAGTGCTCGCTTTACTTGCCACCTACCGCGAATTGACTCAAAACCAGGTTCGGCGATTCGCTTCGGTAGGATAGTGGGTGCTATGTTTAGCAGTGGATGTGACTGATTGAGGCGCTCATGCGTGCAGAAGTCTAACAAGGTAGTTGGGCAGGAGATTTTCAGATTTGTACTTAGATATGAGAACAATGAACTAAGTACTGCCTGAGGAATGGTGAGATCTGTGCACCCAAGTGCTCGTGCTGCTGCTAGGTATGATTCCAGGGGCATTGGGGC
This sequence comes from uncultured Pseudomonadales bacterium, assembly GCA_964607285.1. Classification (GTDB taxonomy): domain Bacteria; phylum Patescibacteriota; class Microgenomatia; order UBA1400; family PJMF01; genus CAZBMX01. Next base: position 24,216 of record CAZSJW010000004.1, on the reverse strand, counting down.
AGTCAGCGATCCATCCAGTGTAACTTCTCCCACAAACACCCGATTACAACTAGGTATTGGGATATGGTTTGCTAATGCAAGGAGCAGCACAGCAACGGGAAAGCTGAGGGAGTACAAATGAGCTACTTTAGAAATAGATGGCTGGATAGTAATTGCAATTTTGCGCGCAGGTAAGGAAATGCCTTGGACTTTGCATGCGGTAGGAATGAGGGATTTGAGCTGGGTAGAGACTTGGCTTGGGAAACCGATCAATTGAAGTCCTGGCTTTCCTCTAGTGCTCTCCCCCGTGAGCAGTACTTTGTGTGTTTGCCACCCCGTGTAGCCGATTGTAGAGATGGTGACTGCCATACTTGTAGTGTATGGCAGGAAGCTTACAAGAAGCGTGCTGTTTTGGCAGAGACGTAGCACATCTTTCTCTGCGGTTCAAAAAGAAGAGTTACTGCAACTTCCGTAAGGTCGCAGAGTAGCTATCATATCCATAGTATTCAGCTTCGGCTTTTGAGTATCTAGCGAACAAAAGTTCTGTAGATTGTAAATCGGTGATTACTGCATGTTGCAGTTTCGTCTGTAACGGCCAAACTGCAGTCAATCCGTTGAACTATGCTAGATCTACTGAAACAGTTTCGCGAACTAGTGTTTTAGGATCAATGGTAAAAAATTCATGGACTGTGTCTCGGGTGTAATACTCACCAGGTTCAATGAACTCAGAGTCAGCGTTTATAATGTACAGTTTTCCGTTCAGGTATCCAGCAAAGCGCGGGTTTGTGTCATGACAGCCCGAACTAACTTGGGAAATATTGACTTTGGTAGCCGTAGATGGGAGTACTTTCCATACGCTACCCCAACCAGCGCATGCATCCCCTACCATTGTCAGCACAAGTAACTGTTGTGATTCAGGATCATAGTCAATGATTCGTGATCGTGCATATATCTCTAGCACTTGATTCGCAAAGAGGATTGAGTAATCAAGTGGGTAACTGCGTTTTTGTGTAGAGCCAGATACTTTAGAAAAAATTTCTACAGCTGCACCATCCCCCTTGCCTGGGCTTTGGAGTAAAATTAGACTCTGACTCTCATCATCAAACCAAAAATCTTGAATAGATGTATCTAAATATGCTTCAAAGTTAATTGGGGTGTATTCTTGAAAAGTACCAGATTTATGTATCGTTCCAAAACTTATATAGTTAGTATTTGTATACTGATTGCTAGGTCCAACCATGTATGTTATACCGTCTATAATTTTATAGTGTGACTCTGCTTTTTTCTCAGGAACCGTGATGGGGTTGCAATTGATATTTGTTTGGCAGTTTTGGATTTCATCTGAATAAACAGTACCTTGCAGCTGCATAGACTGAAGTTGAGCCAGTAACCAAAGAGATTGCCAACAAAAGAAGATTGCTGTCAAAAAAAATACAACAAGTAAAAAAGCTAAAAAAGATTTTTGTGAGATGATTTCAATGCTGCATTCATCTTGGCAGTACTTGCTCAATCAGTCGATTGCAGTACCCCCACTCGTTGTCATACCAGCTGACAACTTTTACCATAGTGCCACCGAGCACCATCGTAAGTGAGAGATCAACGATAGAAGATTCCCGCCGACCTTTGATGTCTGAAGAGACAAGAGGTTCGTTAGTCACAGCCAGGATGCCACGCCAACGGTCTTCTTGGGAAGCGTTAGTCAACACTTGATTGACTTCTGCAACTGTCGTTGGTCGTTTGACTACAAATACCATGTCAGACAATGAACCCGTTGCTGTGGGAACGCGCACTGCTAAACCATCAAAAATACCTTTGAGCTCGGGGATGACTTCACCCACAGCTATTGCCGCTCCTGTGGAGGTGGGCACAATGTTCAGGCCTGCAGCACGGGCGCGCCGCATATCTTTGTGTGAGTTATCATGTAAATTTTGGTCATCTGTGTACGAGTGGATTGTGTTCAACATAGCGTTCTGTACGTCAAATTGCTGTACCATTATTTGGGCCACCGGCGCGATGCAGTTTGTTGTACAAGATGCGTTGGAGCGAATTGGGTTACTGGCATCAAAGTTATTGACACCAATCACACTTGAGCTTACGCTACCACCTTTTGCAGGTGCGGAGATAACAACGGTTTGTGCTCCTCCTTGCAGGTGCAGACGGGCTTTTTCTTGACTTGTGAATGCGCCAGTACTTTCTATGACTGTTTGGACCCCGTGTGTTCCCCAAGGGATTTTTGCAGGGTCGCGTTGAGCCGTGACAATAATAGTGCGGTCCCCGATTTGTAGTGTACCTAGCACAGGGTTACTATCCGTAACATCTTTGGTGGACTGTTGCTGAGTTACAGTTATTGTTTCAGTGAATGGGCCGTAGTTACTATCATACTTGAGCAAGTGTGCCCAGTCCGCAATTTCCATAGAACCAGAAGTATTAATGACCTTGAGATCCATTGCCTCATGGTGATACAACCACCACACTCTGAAACTTGTACGTCCAATGCGGCCGAAGCCGTTGATGCCGAATGTGTGCATAGTTGTGTGTTTCTAGCTCCTGGCTTAATTAAAAATTGATACTCCAGCTACCAATATCAATGGTTTTAATAATTTTTTCTCGGGCATGCATTAGGTGCATCCTTGCTGTAAGAATCGTGTATTCTCTTCCAGCATGAGCGGATGGTAATTCAATGGCCGCACAGTCTGCTTGTATTGTGGTTTGAACATCAAGCACTGCAAGTCTAGCCAGCATCTCAGCACTATCCATATTATCTACTTCAACGGGAATGTTTCTTTTTACATTTTCAGCACGAACCAAAAAAACTTTTTTATACAATTTGTAAACGTCAGGATAAAATGCGCCGACCATCCTCTTTATATGTCTTTCATACACATTTTGATGTACTGATTCTTGTTCAAGCATGATTTTTCACTATCACTGTATTGGTATTGTAACTATATCACGCAAACTCGGTCTTTACATCATTGCTGACAAACGTACCAATATCCTCACCCATGACTGCTTTGAGCAAATTCTGTTCTTTGAAAAGTTCAAAAACCATAACAGGCATATTATTTTCTTTTGACATTGCTAGAGCGGCTGTGTCCATTACTTCTACACCATCCATTTCAATTGCGTCTTTAAAGTTGAGGGTTTTGAAGCGTTTAGCATCTTTGAACTTCATCGGATCTTTATCATACACACCGTCCACCTTGGTAGCTTTCATGAGTACATCACAGTGTAGTTCCAGTGCATGCAATGATGCCCCAGTGTCTGTTGTCACATATGGTACTCCAGTGCCTGCAGCCAAAATCACCACTCTACCCTTCTCCATATGACGCATAGCACGGCGGCGAATGAAGTTCTCTGCTACAGCAGGCATCTGCAGCGCAGACTGCATGCGAGTAGGAATACCTGCTTTTTCAAGCGCATCTTGCAGTGCTAAGCCGTTCATGACAGTAGCAAGCATACCCATGTAATCTGCAGTTGCTCTGTCTATACCGTGCTTTGAACCTGATATGCCGCGGAAGATATTTCCCCCACCAATAACAATGGCGATTTGTACGTTTTCGGCGTATAGTTCTTTGATTTGATTGGCAACACCAAGTGCTGCTTCTGGGTCGATACCATAGGGGCGATCACCAATTAGTGACTCCCCACCAACCTTAAGTAGGATTCGTTTGAAGCGGAGTTTGGACATAGAGCCTTTCAGGATAAAACGTAACTAGTGTGTATCATACTGAGTCTGATGAGTTATGACAATCGGATATCTGTAAAATTTGCAAACAGTTTTTCTTACTGATATTTTACACGGTTTTCACTTATTTTTTTACGATCTTAATTGCATGAAAGCTGAAAATGATCAACACACTAGAAACCCCTTAGATGTTGGACTTCAAAATTGGCAAATGGTATGACTACCTTTTGGGATCTATCTGCTGTAGAAGCTGAAGCTTTTGCATTTCTACTTTCGTTTATTATATGTGCAACTGTTTTGATAGTAGCTGAAATAGGAGTAACTTTGAGATACAAAAGACTCAATAAAAAATGCAGCAGTCAATACGCGCTCATGCTGCAAAAAGTAGTTATAGGGAAGTTGCTTTAGATTAAAATGGTAGCTTCATTCTAAATCGCAACCACTTCCACCTGAGACTTTCGCCGATATTGAAAATTTTGTACATTGGAGGATCAATGACTAGGTCATACGTGCCTAGAAACTCTAAGAGGTCTCCACCATAGCCTTTTTTAAAGCGGTGAAATCCATACCACGGATCTTTCTCATTTGGTTCTGGTCCGAGTGAACCCCACATATCAAACAAAGTACACCCTTGCTCCTTACCAAACTTGATCATTTCCCACATCAGCAAGTTGCTGGCCATAACATCACGAGACTCACTTCTTGATGCTCCGTATGGGTAGTACAACACACCATTAAAGATAAACATGATCCAAGAAACTAGAACTTTGTCTTCGTGTACAGCGGTGAAAATGCGCATCATTCCACTTGAGCCAAGAGTTGTCCAAAGCTTACGAAAGTATTCAGGTTCATGGGCATAAAAGCCTTGTCGTTTTGTTGTTTCTTTTAAGATGGCCAAGTACTCTTCAAGACCAGCTTCAGATGTGTTTTCAAATATCTTCACCCCTTTTTTGTAGGCGAGATTGACGTTGTATCTAGTTTTACTGCTTAAATTCTCAAAAAGTTTCTCTTCAGATTGGTTGAGATTGAGTTGAAACGTGTACTTGGTAAATAGTGGTTTACCTGGAACAGCCCCATTTTTTATCATAAACTCATGAATTTGCTTATGCCCAGATGGAGCATCAACTTTTTGGGCGATGTTGGGTTCGAGTTTGATAAAAAGTGCGGAGTGTTTTTTACCAAGCTGTGTGAGAATTGAGAGCTGATCTTCATCAGGCATTGGACCTTTTGGCAAGTATCCAACATTTCTGCCTAAGAGTGGAACTGGGTGAAAGGTGATTTGCAGTGCACTGACTAGTTTTTTATTATCAAACAGGCCAATTCTCTCCACGTTCAAACCTGTTTGTCTGCGAAACTCTCCCCACTCCCAGGATTGCAAGGGATGGTGCACCACAGAGTTGTACAGTTGTTGTTCATCTTCTCGAAGTTGACGGTATAGCATACACTCATTATACGCGATTTTGGCCTAGAAGCTCTAGAGTGAAAAGTTTAGAATGATTTTTTAACTATCTATAAAGGCATCGATATCAAACTCCCCGCTCAGGACACCCTCTAGCATCCCATCATCAATAGGGACATATCTGCGGCCTGAAGAACTGGCGGAACTTTTTCTTGAATCACTACTCCACCTGCTTAGTCCACTGGGCTCTTTAGTGAGTAGTTCTTCTGGGATGTCTGCGACAAATCTGCTCTGCAAACTATTTGTACTCATCCCATACTGTAAACGACTGCGTGCATGTGTGAGGTACAAACGATCTTTGGCTCGAGTGATCGCTACGTAACAAAGTCTTCGCTCTTCTTCCATCTGATCCTTATCGAGAAATGACCTTGTGTGTGGAAACAATCCTTCCTCTAAGCCCACCAAGAAAACCACGGAAAACTCGAGTCCTTTGGCGGCATGGATGCTCATCAGAGTCACAGCATGTTGCATATCGGACGAGTTTTGGACATCGCTAAAGGTGTCATTTTGAATGAGTGCTACGTTTTCGAGAAACTGCGTTACGGTCTCAAACTGTGCAGCAACGTTTACCAGCTCATATACGTTTGCAGTGCGTTGTAAATTGTCTTCAGTTTGCTTGCTGTATTTGTCTAAGTAGTTTGTATGTTCTAAAACAGAACGCAGGAGTACGGCTGGCTGCTCAGAAAGTGCAAACTTTCCCGCATCGGTGTCAATCCAGGTAGAAAAACTGGAGAAATTTCGCTTCCCTAGTTTTAGTAATCGCTGGTAGCTGACAATATCAGCTCTGTTTACCATGTATCGGATATATGAGAGCACATCCTTTACTTCTTTTCGCTCATAGAACTTAGTCCCACCAACTAATCGATATGGAATTGATGAACGGATAAACGCCTCTTCAAATGTTCGGGATTGCGCATTTGTTCGGTACAAAATAACCATGTCATCATAGTCGTACTCACCTCGAAGTTGCCGAATGTATTTGCTGACCTGCGCTGCTTCATCACTTGCACTTTCTGCTTCGTAGGAGATGATGTGCTCACCACCAGTCTGTTCAGTCCAGAGTTCTAAAATGGGATGTGAGGTGTTATGCGAAATTATACTTGTGGCTGCATCCAGTATATTTTGTTTGGACCGATAGTTACGTTCAAGTCTGTACTCTACAAGTTTGGGAAAGTCGATTTTTAGTGTCATCATGTTGCGGTAATCTGCACCGCGCCAAGAGTAAATGCTTTGACTAAAATCTCCTACTACATACAGATTGTCATGGGGATTCGCGAGTAGTTTTGTTAGGGTGTATTGCACAGTATTTGTGTCTTGGTACTCATCAACAAGTACATGTTCTAGCAAATTTTGATAGCGATGGAGTGTGGGTTCATGTTCTGCAAAGAGCTCCAAGGTTCGGAGCAGTAAATCATCGAAATCCAGGGCATGTGCGGTGCGAAGCATGTGTTGATACAGTTTGTAAATTCTAGCGATTTCAACTTGCCTACTACCCTGAGCTTTATCTGCGAAGGCAGTTGGTGTGAGAGTTTGGTTTTTCGCGCCAGAAATAATGCTCTGGACCATTTTAATTGGATACTCTTTTACATCGATATTGTTCTGTTTGTACAGTTCCTTGAACAGTGCAGTTTGATCATCAGTGTCATATATAACGAAATCTGGGATGAGACCAATATGACTACCATCTCTGCGTAAAATGCGGGCGCAAAGGCTGTGAAATGTCCCAGAAAGCGATAACGATTGACCTGTAGAAGTAAGAATTCTTTGGCGAATCTCAGCTGCTGCTTTATTGGTAAACGTAACTACCATAATCGCTTCTGGGCGGACTTTTTTTTCAGAAAGTAACCAAGCTACTCGTGTAGTTAGCACCGTTGTCTTGCCAGAACCTGCACCCGCCAAGACCATTGCTGGGCCACTAGGGTGTATTACTGCAGTTTGTTGTTCTGGATTAAGGGTTTCGAGTAGATCAAACACGTCATCAATCTTATCACAGAGTGTGTGTATTACTAAGTCAGGATATGACAGGTCAAACCACTTCTGTGCAGCTTGAGTAAAAATGGTATAGTGGCAGTACTATGCACAAGATCAGAATTGTTGCCAACTGGAAATCAAATAAATCAATTGATCAGGCTACTGACTGGGTAGATGACTTCAAAGAAATGATCCAGACTCACCCACTTTCAGAGAATATAGAAGCAGTGATAGCCCCGCCGCTTTCAATGGTAGCAACAGTAGCAGACAGAATCGCTGGGATAAAAAACTGTTCTCTTGCAGTTCAGGATATTAGTCAATTTCCTGCAGGGAGTTATACAGGAGCAGTCAGTGTAGCAAATCTAACGGGCTTACCTGTGCGCTACGCGCTAGTTGGTCATTCAGAACGAAGACGCTATTTCCATGAGACGCATGCAGATGTTGCTGCTAAGGTTACTCAGGCTCTCGATGCTGGCATCACCCCTGTTGTTTGTGTTGATAGTGAGTATATGGCCGCGCAAGCTGCAGCAATCGCTCCCGATCTCCTACAGAAATGCGTTGTTGCCTATGAACCCCTTTCTGCGATCGGCACAGGTAACAATGCACCTGTGGACGCTGTGAAGCAGGTGATAAAGCTTATTCGCCAAACATTCGGAGATATTCCTGTACTGTATGGAGGCAGTGTAACTGCTGAGAATATAGCCGAGTACTTACTAGTATCAGATGGAGCATTGGTGGGTGGCGCAAGTTTAAGTATCGAAAGTTTCATGGATTTGCTTACCAATATTCACTCATAGCAACATATGCAGCACGGTTGGCGATTGTACTTATGTTTGTTTTCCGCGGTGTTTGTGATAGGTTGCGGACTACGTTTCTGGCAATATGGGGTGTTCCCGCCTGTTGGTGAATCAGCGGATGAATTAGCTTGGACTATGGTAGGAGCAAGCTTACTGCAAACGGGTGTACCCAGCTCTTGGTCATACTTTGAGTATCCACAAAAAGTTTTGCAACAAATACATGGGAACGAACTGCCAATTGTTCGACCCTATCTTGATCACCCTCCGCTCTTTGGTTTTATTCCTGGTTCGATGCAAGTATTGTCTGGCCGAGATTGGGCAGACGTCCTGCCTGTTGGAACACTTCGCTTTCCTGTTGTGTTGCTTTCTTGTCTTAACCTGGTAATTTTTGCTCTGGTGTTGAGAGTTCTTTTTAAGGACAAGTTACTACAGCTAATTGGGTTTACTTTGTATGCAACATCTCCTATGGTGGTTTTTTCTGGACGAGTTATTGTGGCTGAACAACTGCTTACAACGTTCCTCTTGCTCTTGGTATGGTGGGTAGTGCGGGCAAAGAAGCATCGGTACGATGGCGTTGTGCTTGGCTTATTGAGTATGGCCATAGTTTTTACCAAAGCTTCAGGGATTGTGCTTGGGTTCAGTTTACTCGTGATTGCATGGTTACTGGGACAGCGTAGGCGGAGCATATATATGTTTGCTGGTCTAGTGCTTGGCTTTTGTGGAATACTGCTGTATGCCATGCAGTATGACTTCGCATTGTTTTTACACATTCAAGCACAGCAACAGAGTTGGAGGTACCCAGGACTACTTTCAAGCTTCATGGGACTACTATTTAGGCCAGAATTAGTTAATAGCGTCTTCTTTGATGGTTTGTTTTTGACGGGTGTACTCAGTATCTTTTCGCAGTTTTGGCGAACTAAAGAACCAATTGTATGGCAGGGAATGTCGTTGATCGTTGCTTTTTTTTGTGCATTTATTTTCTACGCAGCTGGCGAGACTACACTTAATGAGCTGCACGGCACCCGTGGAGGCTCATTGTATGGATGGTACTGGTATCCACTGCTACCGATTTTTGTGTTAGGCATAACACGCGCAGTAGAGGCAGGGTTACAAAAGCTTCTGTCCACTGCAATGTGCCTACCACTAATAGTTCTTGCTATACCTGTAGTTCGTTTGGCGTACTATGGTTTTTCTGGTACTGTTCCTACTGAATACCTTTTCCCAAAACTCTTGATTGCTTTAGTGATGGCGGGAGTGTTTTCTTCGCTACTCTTAGCTCGTAAGTGGCCACGAGCAGTGGTAGTCGGACTGGTTTGTGTTGTAGCTATCTGTAACTTGCTGGTTATAGCAACTATGGATAGCTCACTCTATTGGAGTGATGGATCGTATTGGAATCAGTTGTAAGTACTTACACTCTGGCAGGTTTTTTTCAGTATCTGTTGGCTTACTGTGGTAACTTGCGAGCTTTCCATTTTCACATATTGTGGCAAGTTGTTTTCGGGAGAAACAAGCACTGTAGCTTGTGGCACTGATATCCCAAGCTCTGCATACTCATTAGGTAGCATGATAACCAATGAGTTTGGTTGCAGCAAAGCGCAGGCTAGATCAGAGTGCGACTGTGTCAGGGAAATGTTTTCATACACTGTATGGATTGACTCGTGGTTAATTTCAGATTGCAGTGGTTTCGGATCCAATTTTTCATATAACAACATATACAGCAATTGATGTCTGCCACGCTCACTTCCACTCACAAACACCTGTTTGTATGTACTCCGAGCATCAGATAAAGTGCGGCTGAGCTCAGGACTGTATCCTTGGTACTCTCGGTTCAGTTCTTTGGGACCAAACAGTAAGTAGTCTTGAAACCAAAGACCTGCGGAAAATACGAGTGCAGTAGCTATCCCAACCATTGCAATTCGTTGTGCAGTTGCAGCAGCCTGTAGTGCTTGTACACATACAGTAATACCGTATGCTGAAAAGTAACAAAGTGGCACAACAAGTGCTAATGATCTACCAGTATGTGGTCCATCAATAGTAAGTGCTGCAGGTAATGGGCTGACTAGCAGCCAGAGTAAAAAAAAGACACCTGATTTATGCATTGCGCGTATTGAAAAAAACAGGCCAATCGCAAAAAATGGCAAGGTGACAAACAGCATGTTGCCGTGACGAGAAAAACCTAAGTCAGCAAAGAAACCTTGCTGAGAAAAAAATAAGAAATCTGGCCTTAGTTGCGCTACATATCTTTCACCTGCAGCACGACTAAACTCAACGAACTTGTTATTTATGATCCAGTACAGCTGCATGTTTGACTTAGCGGAAACAGCAGTTCTATCTGCAAGGGGTTGTTTGATAATCGAGCTGTGCCATAGAGATGTCTCTTTTGCTCTAGTGCCAATTGGAGTGAGGATAGTGGCAAGTATGAGTCCCATACTTGCTGTGTACACGACTGCATAACTTGCTATTTTAGAACCTGTGAGCTTCTTGCTGTGCGAAACTTCGTAGATACCCCAGAGTAAGAGAAATATAGGCACAAAAACCCGTTCAGCATTGTACGCATACATACTTAAAGCTAACAAAATTGCTCCCCCAATCTGCAACCATTTGTTTGGCTTCAGCCATGCTGATAAACCAAGACAAAGCAACGCTAGGCCTACAATGGGATCTGTAGCTGTTTTACTGTAGTGAATGTGCCACGGTGATGTGGCCAGAAGTGCCCCTACAATTATGGCTAGTACTGAAGATCTCGACACAACACGAGTGATGATCATGCTGCCTACAATGCTGACAATTCCTAAAAAAACAGCGGAGAGTCTAGTAGCCAGTTCGGGGTTTCTAAATATCAGCAGAAAACTGGCAATGAGGTATGAAAGCCCAGCTGGTTTGTACTCACCAAAGGATTTGAGAAACACAGGAAATGAAACTCCCCACTCATCAGCACCAGACATCAGAAGTGAATGGGCATTTGCTGCATACGCAGCCTCGTCCCAACTCAAACCGTATGGAATACTAGTGAGGGCGATGGATCTTAGGAGAAATGCAACTGCAAGTACACTAATTGCGCTGAGTATGAAGCCAGTATTTTTCATGGCACTTTAAATATAGTTGTTTGTTCAGATCGAAAAACAGGTTCAAAATACTGACTGAACAATGCTGAACTTGCCTTCCAGTCATATTCTTCCGCGGGTCCAACTACAACATACTGAATGCCTGCAGCAGAAAAATCTGCAGTTTTTTCTGGGTGTGCATACAGATTTTTTACCAACAGCTCATGCCGTTCGTAAGAATAACCATGTGTCCACAACCAACCACGATATGCCATGATTGGCTGTCTTCCTGTCAGGTTGTACAGCCAGTTGTTATGATTATCGGCGGTTAGCCACACTGATTGAGGATCGGTATTCTGGTGTACCCAATTAGCTAACAGTAAGTCATCAGCAGAGTACATTTGGTACGAGTGGTCAGAAACGCGGAGTATTCGGTAGGTGTCTATACCTGCAGTTAGCGTCATTGAAAGGAAAAGTAGTGCAACTACTGTTGTGGCAACCCTCTTGCCTACTCGGTCTGAAATTTTTTGATACAGTTGGACTAATGCATAAGCAGCCAAACCCGAAAAACCTACTGAGCTCCATGCGATTATTTTCGTATTGTCCCAAAGAAATGGTTGTAGTTTGATTAGGTTCGCCAGGATGAAAAGCAAGAAAAAAGGAGCGAAAAGCAAAATAATTGATAGTTTGTGTTTTTTTTCAGTACGAACTGTGAAAAAATACCCACTGATTGCCAATATAGGGGTGATGCTCCAGTTTTTTATCCAGAATGCCAACAAATTTTCACCTGTCTCCTTGGCATACCAGCCTGGAAACCACTCTTGAAAACTTGTTGTTGAGTTGCCAAGAACAAATGCAAAAAGCAGTGGAGTGGCAAGCACTGCGGACATGACTGCAGTAATGACAAGCCCGCGAATTGTCAGTGACTTGTGTGTTGATTGCGCAATTGCAGAGATACCCCAAAAAAACAGAACTACTACAACAGAAAGAAATGAGTGGGCATGAAATATAGGTAATATACCAAGACTACTGACTATTAGACCTATCCAAAGCCATTTTTGCTTGGAATTCAGAAGGTTTGTGCTTTTTTTCCTCTCTAAAAATAGTGGGAAAAATCCTACCAATACACTCAAGGCAATTGGAAAACCAATGGCAAATGCACGCTGTGGAATGATCATTGTTTCAATCACGGACACCCAGCGAATATTTTTTTCAGCGTCTCCAGAATAGGTTTTTTCGGGATGCAGTAATACCTGCATTGGTTCTGGTGCGTTTGAAACATCTCGAATGAAATTAGTAAAACCTAAACCTCCATTCAGTAAGAAGAGTGTAGCGGCTATGACCGCAGTAGCCGATGAGCGAAATACTTGTAAATATAGTACATACAGCAGAAAGACAATTGCTAACGATCCAAGGAAACTGGGAAATAGAAAGGCGGTGAAGAATGGCATTCCCAGTCTGATTAGTACTGCAGAAATGAAGTTTGCACCAAATGGGTAGGTGAACGACTCCCCAAGCAGTAAAGGACTGCTACTGGGAAGTAATTGTTTATATGCCATGCTTGAACCCATGGTAAAGTGAACAGCCCAGTCTCCCCACATATTGATGTGCCCCACAATTAGGTTGCCAACTTCATCAAGCCAAATTGCGTTGGACCAAAAAACTGCGAAATAACTTATCCAGAATAGAAAGAAAAGGTACAGGTGCCAAAATGAGCAAAGATGTCGAAAAAATAGTGTAAGTGTTGGTGATTTTGAGCTGAAAAAACGAAAAGACATACGTCAGTTATCATGACGATTTTTTGATCAAGTTGCAAGCGAGAATACCTGAATATTATTGTAACTGCGTATATTCTCCACTAACCCAACCTTCTATGCTTTCAAAGTGCAGCTTAATCCACCCACTTGCAGTACTTTCCAAGTATGGGTAGAGTTTGCCCACTTCTACAAAGCCGACTTCAGAGCCTAGCGTGCCAGGATTGTTTCTAACTCGCAATACTTCTTTACCATCTTGGAAAAAATTGGTCGGCAGTATTTTGACTTGTTTAGTTGTTTGAGCAGAGGTGGTGGCAGAGTGAGCACGGGCGCTTTGAGTAGCAACCGTAGCACTCTGTGTTGCAGACAATGTTGGTGATATCGCTGCTGCTGTAGCAGTTTTCTCCTCCGTACCTGTCTCTAGAAGTTTAGCTAGCTTTACAGTGACTAACAGTCTGTACCCAGGAACAGCATCAATTGTGTGTCGCTGTGTTTCATACGAGGGTAATGTGGCTTCAAACTCATGTGGTCCAGGAGCTACATTTGCAATTTTTATTGGTGCAAACTCCTTTCCACCACCATCTAAACTGACGATTGCCGAATCTGGAATGGAGATAATAGAAACTTCAGACTCTTTGCCAGACGGCAACGGCTCCATCTCGATGATGACTCCCCCACTATGCTCAGGGCTACTTGCAGTTTTCCAAGTAACTACAGAGAGAACGCCTGATCTGAGGTGAATTGTTGTATCGTAACCAACAAGTGAAGCGTCATCTGGGACGATACGAAGTGTATAGTTTCCAGGTTTAAGTGTTTTTTCAACTAAGGGTGTCTTATCTAAGTACTGGCCGTTAATAAACACAGTACTAGGTACGTCTGGTGTAATGACTTGCAAACCAGCTCTATTTTTCTTTTCTAAAAATCGATTTGCAAGTAAAGTTCCAACAACGGTGAGGATCAAGATCAGCAATACCGCGACAATCCATTTCACTTTCATACACATTCCTTACCGATAGTGTACCACTTACTTCTGCTTAATTTTCGCAGCTGGAGCTTTTAGTTTTGCAGAAATGAATGGTGACTTGACTAGTGCCAAGTTGAGTACTTCATCAACATGCGCCATCGGTTTAAACGTAATGACATCAGAGACACTTTTGGGAATTTCAGTAAGATCTCTTTCATTATCTTTGGGTATGAGAATTGTGGTGCAGCCACCTCGATGTGCTGCAATACTTTTCTCCTTTAGCCCGCCAATTCTCAGTACTCTGCCACGTAAGGTAACTTCACCAGTCATTGCGACATCGCGCCTCACTGGGATCTTAGTAAAAGCGGACACGATAGCTGTTGTGAGTGTCACGCCAGCGGATGGTCCGTCTTTAGGTACTGCACCTTCGGGAACGTGAATGTGTACATCAGTTTTTTGCAGTTCTTCGGGATCGATTCCGAGTCGTGTGGCATTTGCTTTGACATACGTCAATGCTGCTTGAGCGGACTCTTTCATCACGTCACCCAAGGCACCTGTCAATTTTACTCCACCCTTCCCAGCGGTTAGGGCTACTTCAATGAACAGCATATCACCACCTACAGAAGTCCAGGCTAGTCCTGTAGCTTGCCCAACAATATTTTCATCGTCTGAAACTGTGGCATCAAACATTTCTGGTCCCAGGTACTCTAATAATTTTTTGGAGTCTACCGTTATTTTTTTTAGATCAGAGATGACATCAGGTTCAGTTTGTGCACTAAGTAATTCTCGGGCAACTTTTCTCATGATTTTGCTTAGTGTTCTTTCCAGTGAGCGAACTCCTGCTTCTCTTGTATAGCGTTCAATGATCACTGCGAGGGTCTTGTCAGTTAGAGTGAACTGAGTCGCACTGATTCCATTTACGTCCATCACTTTTTTAAACAAGTGTCGTTTTACAATGTGAAACTTCTCTTCTTGGGTATACCCAGAGTAGCGAATAATTTCCAGACGATCTTTTAGTGCTGGTGGGATCGTGTCAAGTGTATTTGCGGTGGTTATAAAAATGACATTGGAGAGATCAAATGGCATATCTAAGTAATGATCTTCGAATGTGTTATTTTGCTCAGGGTCTAATGCCTCAAGTAAAGCAGCTGAAGGATCGCCACGGAAGTCATTGCCAAGTTTATCTACTTCGTCAAGCATAAAAACAGGATTCATGCTTTCGGCTTGCTTCATTCCATTGATAATGCGGCCTGGCATTGCGCCTACATATGTTCGTCTGTGTCCACGGATTTCAGCTTCATCACGAACGCCACCCAGGGATACTTTTACAAATTTTCGACCTAAGCTTTCTGCAATTGATCGTCCAATACTTGTTTTTCCCACACCCGGTGGTCCTACAAAACAAATAATGGTAGGTAATCTGCCTTTGCCTTCTGTGGACTGTTTTTGTTTGAGCTGCAGAACAGCAATATATTCAAGAATACGATCTTTCACTTCTTTAAGACCATAGTGATTTCTATCCAGAACTTTCTCTGCTTTTTTTAAGTCAAAATTGCCTTTAGTTGCTTTGTTCCAAGGAAGTTCAAACACGGTGTCTAACCAAGTGCGGATGTAGCCAGCTTCAGGATTGCTGACAGACATTTGGCGCAAGCGTTTTATCTCGCGCTTTATCTTTTTGGTAATTTCTGGAGTAGTATGTAGTTTTTTTAGTTTCTTCTCGTAATCTTCCACCACTTCTTCTTCATCCTCGATGTCTCCCAGTTCTTTTTGGATTGTGCGCATGCGTTCGCGGAGAATGTTCTCTCGCATGTGTTTATCAAATTTTTCTTGTGTCTTGTGGACCACATCTTTTTCAATTTCAAGCACTTTCATTTCTCGGGCAAGGTGATCCACAACTAGTGTCAGCCGATCTTTAACTGAGAGCTCTTCAAGAATTTCTTGTTTTTGTTTGGTTGTAATGCTGAGGGTACTAGCAATTTGATCGACAAGTTCACCATTTGTCACTCCACCCATGAGCTTCATAAAGTTTAAGAACTCCACAGCTTTGCCCATGTGGACAGCTTTGCGGAACTCTTTTTGTAAGTGTGAAACTAGTGCTATTGTCTCTTCATCTGTTGCGTCTACTTCTTCTAGTTTGACTGCTTCAACAGTCAGTTTAGGAGACGTACTTACGTAGCGGATGATGCGGACTCTGCCTAAACCACGGACCAGTGCATTAACACTGTCATCAGTTTTGAGAGTTTTTTCAACCAATGCCAGGGTTCCAATACGGTACATGTCCTTGCCCTCAGGACTATCTACCTTGGGGTCAAGTTGTGTGACCAGAACTACTAGTTTTTTAGTGTTAGACGCGTCTTTGATGGCATTAAGTGATAGCTTCCTGCCAAAAGTGAGAACGGATTCCGTACTAGGAAACAGTACTCCTTCTCGTATAGGAATAGCGGGCAACACTAAGGTTTGAGCAATTTCTGGATCAAGTAGTTCTGTGGTTTCTGAGGAAGCAGCTTCACTAGAAGCTGGAGTTGTTGGCTGGAGTTTAGGTGTACTCACGGATGTGCCTGCCTTCTCAGAATGTTTTGTCAAACCCTTCAACATATCTCTGAGTTGTTCAAAAGATTCGGTAAGTTCGGTTCCCTGTAGTGCCTCAGAGGTACTCTCGGGCTTTGTACTTTCAGAGTTTTGCTCTTTTTTGGACTCAGGAGTAGTATCATCGAGCTTGTTTGGGTCAAAAGGTGTATCAATCATACAGTTAGCATTCTAAGCGATTGACTGCTAAAAAACAAGCGGAGATTACAAAGATTAGGACAATAAATTGTTTCGCAACCAAAATGCAAAACGGCTATAAAAGATTTAAAAACTTTTCCGAAAGAGCATTGGCGCAGCACCCAAAATTCTAAAAATTAATAAACTTTTCCGAAAGAGCGTTGGCGAAGCACGCGAAAGAGGAGAAGTTTATTAATTTTGTGGGTGACCATGGACTCGAACCATGGACCTCTATCTTATCAGGATAGCGCTCTAACCACCTGAGCTAGTCACCCTTAGTTTCGCTGATTGGCGAGGGTGCTATTCTAACACATTTGCATAGTACAGGCAGTAGCTACTTTTTTTCAATCTGGAGGGTGTTATTGAGGTAATCAAGTTTTAGTGATGAGTTTTCTGGAATTTTGCCTTCTACGATCTGCAGTGCCAGCTCATCAAGAATTTCAGTCTGGATGAGTCGTTTCAGAGGTCTAGCACCAAAGGTTGGATCATACCCCGCTTTTGCCAGGTGTGAGACAAGTGCCTCAGTGAACTCAATGCTGATTTGTTTAGCAGCTAGGCGGTGGCGTACTTCTTCCAGCTGAATAGATACAATTTTTGTTAGTTGCTCTTCAGTGAGTGGCTGAAAGATGATGACGTCATCTAGGCGGTTTAGGAACTCAGGTCTAAACTGTTTATGCAGGAGAGCTCGCACCGCTGTTTCTTGCTCAGTTCTGTTGCCCTGGTGTTCTGCGATTACCTGACTTCCAAGATTTGAAGTCATAATAATCACTGTGTTTTTGAAATCTACGGTTCGACCTTTGCTGTCCGTCAGCCGACCATCATCCAGAACTTGTAGGAAGACGTTGAATACATCTGGGTGAGCTTTTTCAATCTCATCAAACAATAGCACGCTGTATGGATGTCGCCTGACTGCTTCTGTGAGTTGTCCACCTTCTTCGTATCCTATATACCCCGGTGGTGAGCCAATGAGTCTGGCCACTGCATGTTGCTCCATATACTCGCTCATGTCTATGCGAACCATGAGCGTTTCGTCATTGAATAGCTGTTCTGCTAGTGCTTTTGCAAGTTCAGTTTTTCCCACACCAGTAGGCCCAAGGAACATAAATGAGCCTATTGGGCGACCCTCATCTGTGATACCAGCTCGTGATCTGCGAACAGCATTAGAGACAGCCTTGACCGCTTGTTCTTGACCAATCAGACGTTTGCCAAGCTCTGCCTCAAGGTGCGCGAGTTTCTGACTTTCCTCAGCAATCAGTTTTTCTACTGGAATACCTGTCCAGCGAGTGACAATTTGTGCAATATCCGATTCAGTGACTTCCTCTTTGAGAAGGTGTTGATTCTCCTGGATCTTTGCAAGTTCGGTTTGGGCAGCTGTGACTCGTTGTTGCAGTTCAGGTATCTTACCGTAGTTAATTTCTGCAACCCTTTGGAGATCTAGGTTTCGTTCAGCAATTACTGCCTCTTCTCTAAGTTGATCAAGCTCTTTGCTAGATAACTTGATGGTGTCTATCACTTTTTTCTCGTTTTGCCAGTGTAGTTCTAGCTGGTGGTACTTCTCTTGCAGCTCAGATAATTCTTTTTCAAGCTCTGAGAGTCTTTTTTTTGATTTCTCATCAGTTTCCTTTTTCAGGGCTTCTTTTTCGATTTCTAGTTGGCGAACGGAACGCTCCAGTTTATCTAGTTCTGTAGGTTTGCTATCAATTTCAATTCGAACAGCAGAAGCAGCTTCATCCATGAGGTCTATTGCTTTGTCGGGAAGAAATCGATCACTGATGTATCTACTAGATAGGTGTACTGCAGCCACGAGAGCATTATCATGGATTCGTACTCCGTGATGTGCTTCGTATTTTTCTTTGATACCCCGTAGTATCGAAAGAGCATCTGATTGGGTTGGTTCCTCAACCATGACAGGCTGAAACCTTCTCTCCAAAGCGGCATCTTTTTCCACATACTTGCGGTACTCTTTCAAAGTGGTTGCCCCAATGGTTCTCAGGCTACCTCGAGCAAGCGCGGGTTTGAGTAGGTTCCCTGCGTCAGTAGAACCTTCTTGGGCTCCCGCACCAACAATGGTGTGGAGTTCATCTATGAACAAAATAATGTTTCCCTCACTCTGCTCAACCTCTTTGATCACCGCTTTAAGTCGGTCTTCAAACTCTCCTCTGTATTTTGCTCCTGCTATCAATGCTCCTAAATCTAGACTAAGTAATCGCTTC
The DNA here is from genome assembly GCA_964607285.1 of uncultured Pseudomonadales bacterium. GTDB lineage: Bacteria > Patescibacteriota > Microgenomatia > UBA1400 > PJMF01 > CAZBMX01. The sequence goes on along the minus strand of CAZSJW010000004.1, from coordinate 5,584 downwards.
CCTTGGAGGTTTTCTGGGACATCGTGATCAATGATTTTTTTTGCTAAGCCTTCCACAATTGCAGTTTTCCCTGTGCCTGGTTCTCCCACTAAGACAGGATTGTTTTTTGTTCTTCTTGAGAGAATTTGTAAAACTCGCCTGATCTCTTCGTTTCGACCAATAACGGGGTCGATTTTTCCTTCACGAGCCAGCTGTGTGTAGTCTTGGGTATATTTTTCTAGAGACTGATACTTTCCCTCGGGGTCTCGATCTGTGACTTTTTGTGAGCCACGAATTGTTTTTAACACTTCTAGTACTTCTTTTTTGTTTAGGCCAAAAATTTTGCTAATATTGGGAATATCCAGAAGTCCTAAAAATAAATGCTCTACACTTATAAACTCATCTCTCAACTTGCCCGCTTCAGTTTCTGCTTGGTCAAACACTTTTTTTAGCTCAGGAGACAACTGTTGTTGGGTAGATCCTCCAGTTACCGTGGAAAGTTTGCTTAGTTCAGATTGTAATACATCGGATACTAAGCGTGGGTCTTTTTGTAACTGAGTTAGAATGGTTGGCACTACTCCACCTTGCTGTTGAGTGAGGACAAGTGCTAAATGTAGTGGCCGAACTTCACTATTGCCTAGTCTGCCACTGAGTTGCAGTGCGCCCTCTACTGCTTGGGCTGACATGGTGGTGAGTTTTTCAAAGTTCATACTCTTAATTTTACTGAATTCAGTAAAAAATGTGAAGTAGAAGTAGCAGAGAAGCGATCAGTGTGCCAATATTTTCACCCTAATATTGACTAAAGGCATTTGCGACTAAAAGGGATGATGTCGCATAGGTTGAGATAGTATTCAGTTGGCGAATGAGCGCTAGAGTTGAGTCTTTTGGGTCTTTGTTATGAGTGAACTCAAGTTTAGATTGTAGTTTTGCAAATACTCGTGGAATTTCTGAGACAAACTCGAATTTGAAATTGCTTGTTAGGGATTCATTTAAAAACGCTGCTTCTTTTGTTACTTCATAGATTACGTTTTTTAAAACAGTAGCTGACTCGGCTATTCGTGCTAGTTGGCCAGTTGTTAGCATATCGTCTGGTGCCTTTACTATTTCATTTAGCGTCGTAATTTCGTTTAAATCCACTACACTAGCAATCGGAATATCAATATAATCTTTATAGGTTCGGAACACGTCTTTGAGCATTTGTAACAGATTTGGTGATAGCGAGAGGTACCTCATTGTCAGTGGATCAGTAAAAACATGCTCGATTATTGGCATCAAGCCACTCGCTTGAAATTTTTGTTGGTCTGGAGGGTTATTGGCAAGCTCATGCAAAAACTGAATAGCATCTAAGCGTTTTTCCACTGCTTCACGGTAGTATTCACGTCTAAACGTCGAGCTAACAATCGTTCTTCGTTCTGTTTTCAGACCACCTGTACTTATTTCCTTGGATTCAGTAGATTCAGCATACTCGGGGTGCAAAAACAAGCTGCTTATAGCTTGACTCATTATGTTTGCTGATTCTTCTGTATCTGATAATTGCTCTTCTGAAGATTTGAACATCTTGGTATGGAACACTTCTATTTGTCTATGAAACGTTTCCAGTTTTTTTTCGATTTCTCTACGGAGTACGAGCTGGTGTGCACCATCGAGTATTGGTGCCTTCAAGACAAATCCATTGGCTGACACCATTACTGATAGGAACTGATGCGTGTGTGCAGGATAGCCAGTGCCTGAGTTTTTTTCCCCAGCACTTGCATTGGAAATCATGATTCGGGAAGAGAGTACTTGTTGATCCTCAATTTGATGCTGATTGATACCGACTGTTCTTTGAATCAGTTGGTCAACAACTCGATATGAGTTAGCATCTGCAAGAATTTTGGCCAGTTTTTGTACAGCTACACCAAGTTTGTTTTCTCTTTTTACTTTAATCACAGAGGAGTTGGGGAAAAGATCACTGGGACGTATGTCATACCGTTCTGAGGAATAAGCAAATATGCCTCGGGTCAATTTCTGTAGCGCGGTTACAACACCAGCAGACGGTTGTAGATCACGGCGTGCGATGTTGATGCTAGCTTTTATTCTTTTCTCAAATCTTTCTAGTTTCTGTTTAAACTCACCAATGCCGACTGGAGTATTCTCATAGCGTGTGGGATCTATTGAGTCACTGTCTCCAGGTAACTCTACCAGTGCCAGTCGTAGTGATTTTCCCATTTCATTCACGTCAACTAGACAGCCAATTTCATTCTTAGACTGCTCCAGAACTTTTTGAACTTTTGCTACGATTTTTTGGCGCTCTAGTTCTATTTTTGTTTTTTTCTGAGTTATTTCGTCTGAAATTTTTCTGACACTTTGCAGTGAGTTAGATGGTAACTGCAACCTCTGATACATTTTATCGAGATCACGCTCAATTTCTTTAGCTAGTGCAGCGTTTGTCAGGTGGTACCCTTCTGGCACATGGAGTTTATCTACTTGCTGTTTTGAAACATCTAGTCTATCTAAGTACTGTTCGAGTGTTGAGACTAGTGCGGGCCTAAAGACCGACTCGAGCATTGCTGCTCCCATGCTGTTGTAACTTTGTGGTAGAACTTCCCAGAATTTTTCAAATGTATAGGGTACATGGAGTATATATTCAGCTTCTGTTTGACCCTCAGATCGAGTAACGGAAGTTTCCTCAAGTGTTATGGGGCGTAAAACATCTGGAATTTGTGGAAGTGCTTGTGGGGTGTTGTCAAATCGTTTGCTTGTGATATACCCTTGGTCTGGGCGTTTGGTTCCAAGATTTCTACCTTCAATTTCGTCAGTAAACTCTTGTTCTTCAACTTTCAGGTAGTTCAATTTTGCTTCCAGTCCTTTAAGAATCGCATCGATAGACTGAGGCAAATTCTCACTTGAGGGTGTGCTAAGTGTTTGAATCAGCTCTTTATTAATTCTGTCTAACTGTGCAGCATACTTTCCCATACGGACTGTTGTTGCCGCACCTTTGCGGGCTGTCCGTCTGTATGCAAGTACGTTACCAGTTCGTATGTACTTCAGCATTTCCAAGGTTTTTAAACTATCAATCTGTTGATTAGCTAACAAGAAAAAGTCAAGTTCAGTTCGTGCTGAGTAGTACTTTTTGTCGTCTACATTGTTGATGTACAGCAACCATTTTTTGAGTCTAGTGTCGGCTTCTCCTAGTCTCTCGTTGGAATGCAACACGAAATCAAAAAGCGTGAGCTGAGAGATCGGTGCTGATTTTGCCGCACGAATGATTGATTGGTTCTTTGTCTTTTCTGCGCTAAATGGTCGCGAGATCAACAGGTCGGTGTACTCTCTTTCTGTAAAAACCTCTCTCATCAGCTGCGGAATTCTTTGCTCAAGGTGTGCTTCAAAAGCACTTGAACTATTTGTAGCTGATACAGCCCATTCCTTGTATGCTTTCATTTTCACTATTGCGAGCTTGTAAAAGAGCCTCTCCCCAGCAAGTGTATCAGCAACTGCTGCAACGTCTATTTCACCTCTTCTATTGTCAGTTTGTACCCAAGACATAAGCTCGGCTTCCATTTGAGTGTTGATTTGCTCCATGAATATTGCAGTTTCTTTACCTTGTAGGAGTGCATGGTTTGCTTGTAGTTGAATGCTGAGTCCCAAACCTGATCGCTTTTCTTGTGTTTGTGTTGGTACTAAGTTGTATACATTTGCTTTATAAATCGCTGCGCCACGATGTTTTAGTTGATGACCAAGTTGCCTTGAGCGTTCGCGTTCTTTGTTTACCAGAACAGAAGAGCCATCTCCAGCAAGTGTTTCTGACCTTGGGGGCGCGAATTCTTGTATGTACAAACTGCTTGATAAACCGTCATATTTAACATTTGAAGACACAAATGTCTGAGTTGTTGTATCCCAGGAGAAATGCTGGTCGGATGTAGTTTCCGCTTGGTTTTCAGCAAAAACTACTTCCATCAAACGACTATAGAGACCACTCAATTCAAGAACAGAGTCTGGAATATCAAAGGTTATCGTTTGCTTGCCTAGTTGGTGGCAAAACGTGATGAGCCGATCTGATACTGTGATCTCAGGTTGTGTGCCTGGATTCCGTACTAATCCCATGAATGGAACATCAATGGTTTTATGCTTATCGATTTCTTTTCGATCAAGTGCTAAATGGTTTGGTACCTCCTGAGGTGACGTACTCTTTAGAATTGCTTGCCCAAATGCTGAAAAATGGAGTTCACCAACTTTAAACTGAGAGGATCGTTGGAATTCTGCGAATGAGTCAAATCCCTCCATTGGAAGAACTGTACCTTCTCTTTCTGTGGTATTGGGAAGCGTGACCTCATATTCATCTGAGTTTCCATGAATTCCTGCAACATCATCAAAACCACTTAGTGTTTCACTTGCGAAATTAATCCACTCATTTGTGTTAGAATCTGCCCAAGTTGCAAACTGAGCAAAAATTTTTCTGACTTTCTCACGATTCTTGTTATCTTGTATGAAAGCGAGTGGATCATCTGGTTTGACCAATATTTCTCCTGTGTTTGGGTCTGCCATCGCACTTGAGTTTGTTAGAATATCATGCCAAAGTTTTTTGATACTTGGGAAACCTTGTAACTGGGGAGTAAGTGCCCCTTCCACAATTTGCTGCAATTGCGTGCGCTCTCTGACTGGTAGAAATCCTCCTACCTTTTGCGAGAGTATTAGTGAGTGAATTTGTTCAGTTGCTCGATCGTAGAAGCGAGCTTTACTCGAGAATTTTACTTGTTCTAGCTTATATTTATACTCTTGGGATATCTCAGGATCAAGATATTTAGTTTGAGTGAAAATTTCTAACAGCATCTGCGTTATTGATTGCTTTGCTTGGAAGGATGCCTCAGATAGTTTCAGTGCAAACTCAGCTTTGAACGCATCTGCCTCTTGTGGTGTAGAGCTGTCATACTTGCATCCAACTCGATTGCAGAGCAGTTCAAGGATGTTCTGTGGAAGTCTAGCTTGTTTTGTTAGATATGTGTGGAGGGTATTTTGAAACTCAGAACTAGAACTCTGTCTGGAATCCAGCAAGTCGATGAAGCTGACTAGCGGGTCGCACAAAACGAGACCCTCTTTACTTATCAGTGGTTCAAAAAGCAACTTATGCAACTCTTTCTCAACCAGACCATCAGTTTTGACTCCAATGGACTCTTTTCTTCTGAGTGGGTTGGTAAGGTTTTGTAGTACATCTGGAAGTTTCAGTCTTTCAAACAGTCTAACTGTAGCAGAGTTTTCAATCAACCTTTCTGCCGATCGAGTTAGCGCGTACATGCGGTCCTGCCAGCTCTGCGGACGGGATTCTTTCTCTGGGGTTAGTAGTTGTTCGCTTGGAACAGTAAGCTCGACCATTACTCCATAATACCTGGTGCAACAGTACAAATGCAATCACAATCTATGTGATAGTGATGGTTTGGTATAGTAATTACTATTAGTGAGAATGGGAAAAAATATAGAACGAAAGCTGCTGTGTTCTGACACAAACATGGCGGTAGAAACCGACCTGGGCAAGGTGGCCACAGGAATTTGTTTTATTGTTCTCTATTCATTGCTGAATAGGGGAAACAGGAGGTCGTGATATCTCCTACCCATCTCCTTAGAAAGGAGG
>CAZSJW010000003.1:0-92447 GCA_964607285.1 uncultured Pseudomonadales bacterium | reverse complement strand
TGATCTTGTCGTTATTTTAGCACCTCACTATGCTTTAAACGTCACAAGACCCTAATCATATTATGTTTGGAAGAAAAAAAGAAATAGAAGACCCAAATTATTGGGAAAAATTACTTACTGGTGAAGGATTGCCAGCTGAATTACCAGATGAAGGTCATGGTAGGCAAGTAAGGTTCGGTAATGGATTGGGTGTAAAAACTGAAAAAGAAGAAGATCTTGAAGATAAAGATGGTCATTCAACAATGTGTCCAATTAATTTAGGTACAAGAATAGATGGTGATTTAGATCAACCCAATGACAGACCTGTTGAAGATAGGTAGGTTCCAACATCGTTCACTAGTCCCTGCAAAGATTGGTCTACGCTATAATAGTCTCCAATGAATACTGACCTTCAGGGCTTTGTTGCTCAAAGTGAAGATACTAGTGAGCTGATTGACTCATTCCTTCAAAAGCATCTAATTTTTAATTTTTCCAATCGAGATGAGCAGTTGGTGGCTCTTGCTAAGGCAGTGGCTGAGATTCCTTGGGGAATGGGGAGAACTGTGCAAGAAGTTCTGGTTTCCAAAGGTGTTGGCACTTGCACTGGTAAGCATCGCGTATTACAGAATTGTTTCGAGGTGCTCAATATCCCTTATGAGACAGTTGTTTGTATTTTTAAATGGAGTGATCAAGGGATTGAATATCCGGCGAGTCTAAAAAAAAATCTTGATGAGGGTGAAGAATGGAAGCATGGACATAACTTTGTCAGGGCTCAAAAACTTGATGGTCAATGGTTTGACCTTGACATTAACTGGGATTTTGCGTTAGGGAAAGCGGGCTTCATTACTGCTGAAAATTGGGATGGCCAATCAGATTTGGTAGCGGTTAAAAATAGTATTGACCGCTGGGACGGAGCGAAAATTGGAGAAATGAAGATTCAATTGATTGAGTTCCTTTCGGATGATCAGCGTAGGAGAAGGGAAGAGTTTTTGGATGGATTGATTGAGTGGACTGCTTCGTTGAGATAGGTCTTGATATCCCTCACCAGTGCCTGCAAATCGTTTTTTTGCTTTATTTTCTGAGATCAATCTCTTCTCAGGAAATGGATTCCAAGTCTATTGAAGATATGTCGAACAGGATAATACTGATTCTTATCATGTATCAGACTTCCATAATCACTAGCATATACTTCAAACCCTTGTTTTTTGCCAGACACTGCAGATAGGTAGATGCATCCATCTATGTGTGTTCCGATGATGACGATTCTTTGGACGTCTGCTGCACGAAGTCTGTCCGCGAAATCTGTATCTAAAAAAGCATCATCAGTTGGTTTACAAATAACTTGTTCTGCTGGATTAATAGCTAAGTCCAGTAAGTCTTGATGTATCTCTCTATTACTTCCCCAGGTATCATCCATTGCTAATCCAACAAAAAATACAGGTATTTTTTGTATGTTGCAAAAATTAATTAAAAGCTTGTGCTCATTGATTAATCCATCTGTATCTCCATAAAAACTTTGTAAAAAATTGTTTTGCATGTCCATCACCACTAATGCTGTATGAGGTACAATGAGGGCTTCCACGAGATCAAACGGTGGTTTTTCTACAGTTTCTGCTTTTGGATTTTCTTCGGCCAATTCGTTCTCTCGCACTTTTCCCCCTGTCTCATTTTGTTCTAGTTGACCTATATAGTATATCAAACACTCATTAGGTTAATGCAATCTCCAGAAGCACTTGTAAATGTCTTAAACGACACATCGTTATATATTAAAAGCTATAACTGTTAGAATATTATTATGACTGTTCTACATGATGAGATATTCCATAAAACAGACTACATAGCTTTAGATGATATTCAGAGAGTTGCTTTGATAAAGAAGATAATTTTTCAGTGGGGTATCAGTGCTTTGATTGAAGAAATTGCAGAAGTATTGCAAACAGATACTGAAGAAGATGTTTTTATAGTTTCATTAATTTTACGAGATATTTGTATAAAAAATAGGCAAATACCTGATTTCAATGAGATTGTAGAGAAATGTAGATACGCTGTAGAAAAATCAGCGATTTTTCAGCACATGAATATCAACTTATACTCACATGATAGGCTAATTAGAGAAACTTCATACATTACTTTTGGGAAAATAGCCTTTACTCACAATAAGGTGTATTTGAAAAAGGCAATTAATTATTATAAAGAACATTTTCCTGATCAACTTGAAAGGCTAGAATTTGAGTATACTTGGTTAGCACATTTGAATTAATTTGAAGCAATATATCAATATTTTAATCATCAATGAAACAAGTCATTAGTATTATCGCAGTTTTTCTAACGTTTGCTGCATATGTCCCTTACTACAGAGATATTCTCAAGGGAAAAACACACCCCATGTGTATAGTTGGTCATTATGGGGGTTACTAACGATCTTATTGGTAGCACTACAAATCAAAGGTGGTGCTGGTTCGTCAATATGGGTGACTGTTTCTGCTGGATTGCTGTGTGGAGGAGTTGTTTTGTTAAGCGTAAAAGATGGTAAGCGAGATATCACCAAATCTGACACGCTAGTAGCCATACTGTCTTTGATTGCAATTGGTTTTTGGTGGTTTGCTAACCAACCAATTATTTCAATGCTGCTAGTAATTATTGCTGATGGTTTGGCGTTTATCCCAACTGTGCGCAAGTCATGGCAACAACCTTACTCAGAGACATTGTCTCTGTATGTTACCAATGCGCTGAGATTTTTTCTGGCTTTGGCCGCAGTTGAAAGCTATACTTTTCTTTCTGCGTCATGGACTTTATTCTGGGTTTTGTTAAATGCATTGTTTTCTCTGATGCTTGTTGTGCGTCGGAGGCAACTAGGAAGAGAAACAATTTGAGCAATCACTCAATTTTTACTGGCTACATACGGTATTCTGATAGAATACTGTGATATGACAATAAGAAGTGAGTTAGTTTCCGAGCTGCAATTAGACATCTCGCCCTTGCAAGAAAGTGATATCGATCAATTTGATCTTATTTTAAATGCACATGTGCGAGATAGCAGTACAGGCGAAGTTATTGCTGCCGAAATTGCCTCCATCAAGTCGTATATGCGTGGAGGGGAGGATGAATATGGTAGAACGCGAACATATATAGTTGCCAGAGATCATACGGGAAAAATATGGGGTTGCATGGCCTACTCTGTGCCTGATCCTGACATGATTATTCACTTTGGTCTTGAAACAACTGATGACTCTATTGAGTTACTTAATGCCTTTGTCTCACCAGAAATATTTCGAGGTGGTGGAGTAGGTAAAAAACTTTTGGAGGGAATAGTTGAAGCTGGACGGAAAGAAGCAAAAAAACAACTTTTGATACATAGTGGCCCTCGTTATGAAAAGAGCTGGGGGTTTTACGATAAATTGACTGATACATCTCATGGATTTATTCAAAACAAGTATGGGGAAGGACGACATGCTAAGACGTGGAGAAAGGTTTTGTAGGACGCTACATAATTAGAAAAAGGTGCATATACTTTACCAAATACTAAAGGTGGGTTCCTACTTCTTTCAAAATATCCAGCAAGATTTGTCTATATACACTATAATAATTTTTGTTGATTAGTTTCTTTAGCAATCAGTAACAGAAGTATTTTTTACCAAGTGGTTCTATATGTTTGAGCAGAATGTGACATTTGGAAGAGCAGTGCAGCAAGAAGATAGAAAAAATATTTCTAATCTCATTCTGGATGCATATGAACATTCACCTAAATTCGAGAATCTTATCCCTAATACTAGAAGGAGAGAGCTAACAGTTGATGAACGCATTTTTTTGTCAGATCAAATTGAGGATATTAAAAAAACATTGAGTACATTCGGTGCTAACACTACGCGATTTAGTCATGGAATTGATATATCGCTTGAAAATATTGAAATTTATGAAGTTCCTAAAGAAAAAACTGATTTACAGGGTGCATTATTCTCGCCTGAAGGGCACATACTAATTATGGTGCCAAGTGGTTTTGACCTAAAAAATCCTTTGCTGCGCAGGTTGCTTTCTCACGAATTGTCTCATATGACCACTCGAAGTGTGTATATGACTGTATATCCTAAAGGTAGAGATTCTCGTATAAGACAAAGCCACTTCGGGTACGAGAGAATGAACTATTCAGATGAAACCAGGTCATCAATTAGGTCAAGAGGTTTATACTCTGAGCCTTTGGCAGAACTTTTTTCTTACTATGATCTGCCTGACGAGGCAACTGAGTTTGAGTCTCCATACAGCAAGAGTATGCCATTTTTTGTTAGTTTAATAAAAGACTTTGCAATAAGATCACAAAAGAGTGAACTCGATGTTTTTCAAAGAATGTATTCTGCTTTTACTGTTCGTTCCTTCACAATTCAGAAAGAACTAAGAGATCAGTATGGTACAGAGTTTATGCGACTGCTAAACACAATTGAAATTTCAACGATTGGTGAAGTAGCTAATGATGCTACATTTGATCGCATGCTCCAGTTGGGAGGCTTTAGAGATTTGTACGATAGTATAAGTTCTGAAATCAATACCACGGGTATAACCTTATTTAACAAACAACAAAGAATTACAATTGGTGAGGCTTTTTTTCATTAACACTTGAAACTGTGTGTACATCTTGCTATATCGAGTTAGCAGTAAGTCAATTTCAGCTCTATAAATTTCAAAAGCCTCGATACTATATAATTAGAACATATGATACACACAGAAGAAGAACACAATTCAGTTCAGCATGAAGTTAGTTCCACATCAGCCTCCCGTGAGTAGGCACAACAGTCCGTTATTTTAGAATCCGTGCTTAGGTGTGGAAATTTTGACGGGTTTTTTGTAATTTTTGACTATATAACGTTTGAAGACAAGAGTTTTGTCAAATTGATGCGGGGTGTAGGGGATGCTTCCCGTAATAGAAAAAATAGGCACCCTTTCTTTCCCTGAATACCCAGATGAGAACGATCCATATAATGACCAGAGGAGAAGAATTAATTTTGTGTACACCGCTATGTATTTGGCTACTGGCTATGGCACGAAAGCCTGGCCAGTTGATGCATTTGATTTGTTTCCAATGGAAGGGAAACAGAGAGCTGCAGTAATTGGTCGTTTGTTTGAAAAGGATAAGTTAGTTGATACAACTTTATTCGAGCGTCAAACTACGAACTTCAAATTTGGGACGTTTCAAGCTAATGGGGGAGAGATGAGTGAAACCCAGTATGAAGCAGCAAGAGACTATCAGCCCTCAGCTGCTGAAACAGTAGAAGCCAAAAGTTTTATAGCTGATGCGATGCTGGAACTCTCCAGAGGCAGGGAGGAAGTCAGTGAAGAGCTTGGAGTTGCCGCAGCAAAAATTAGGCATGCTAGTCCAGACAAAGCATCAGTCCCAAATGTTTTGTTGGCTGAAAGTATGGTCTTTATAGGTAGACCGCGAGTCTTAACTATTTGAATTATTGCTATACTAGATAGATGAATGTGAATAGCACTGTAACCACTGTGGAGGGGTCTCGTGATCATCTTGAGACTGCTGAGGATACTTCCGAACAGTGGCAGTTCTTACCTGAACAGTACCGACTATTTCTAGAAAATGTCCTGTTGCAGGCAAGCGATAAGGATGAGCTTGAAGAAATTGCAGAGCAAACAAGGCGAGGTTTGGAACTTGCTTCCGAAGTTATCTCAGCAAAAGCAAAAGAGTTACGTATCCAGATTGACAACACTCGCTTTCCCAAAATTGACCAAAAAATAAAAGGTGAAAACTATGAAACTGTTCTTGCTGATGCAATTGAACGGTTTAGAAGTCATCTAGATATTCCTGCAGGCAGTATTCGCGTAGAGAGCATTACAAAAAATGTGTTTCTGGGTATTCCAACAAAAAATAAAACAGCACTAGAATATGATCTTTTGGTCAGGGATGGAATTTCTGGACTACAATATTTGTTAGCAGAGGGGGTAGATGTCTCTGCAATTTCACTCGATGATTTCAATGCTTTTATGACAGAAAGTTACTCCAACTATGCTGCAATTGAGAGCAAGGTATCCGATACTGTTGCTGACATACATTTTGAATCTTTGACCAAAACTCGGGCGATTGTTGAGAGGCAAATCACCGAACAGTTTTCGTCAGCTTGCGAGTCACTTTTTAGTGAAGGAGAACTTGATGATGAGGTATTTACCAAAGCTATTTTACTACTTAACAATTTTTTTCAGGATATAGATTTGATCCAAAGTGTTCCAAAAAGAAGTTTTGTGTCAGTGATTCCAATTTTTCGCAGGTTAGTGGATTCAGCACAGTTCCGTACTCCAGAACAAAGGAAATTATTGAATAGCTTGCTAGAGAAACATGAGCAAGTTATTTTTCATGTAACAGGGTTTGAAGACATGGGTTATGGAGAAGAGAGTTACGAGTCATTCATGCAAAGTGTTTTTGGACTAAATAATGAGGAAGTTCTGAAAAGGAAAGAAAGGGGATGGAATTCGGTAATAGAACACATAAACACCGTTCTATTGAGTAGAGAAAAACCAATATTAACACTCACGGATCTGAGAGAAATGCACACACTTTTTAGCAAGGGTATTGTGCCATACTATGCTACTGGTTTACGAACTGACAAGCATGATGAGCCACATGCAATTACAAAACAGAAGAGAGAAGTTAAAGTTGTACGCAGCAACGGTGAGTCTATTTTTGAAGGTACACCCTCCAGTGAGCTAATTCCAGAGCTAGAAGAGTTTATTATCGAGATAAACAGAGTAATCAACCTTCCTAGGTTGCTTGATCCATTGGCAAATTCACTAATGGGAAGGATGGCTCACAGATATATTCGCATACATCCCCATACTGAAAAAAATGGAAATATGGCTGCGTTGGTTGTTGAGGCTGCAAAAGTACTCCGATATCGAAGAAAATCAGAAAATATTTTTAATCAAGGGTTTGTTAAACGATTAAGCAAGTCAATAGGACCCGATCTACTTGGACTTCTTCTTGCATTCAGATAGTAGTGAAGGGTTAGCTATTGATTACATCCAGGAAGGTACTTCCATATCGTTCCCATTTGACTTCTCCCACACCTGAAATGTTCAGCATTTCTGCTCTGTTTTTTGGTTTTTCAGTTGCCATTTCCAGAAGTGTGGCGTCACTAAATACCATATAGGCAGCCAGTGAACTTTTTTGCGCAAGTTCAAGGCGAACTGCTCGGAGTTTTTCAAATAGCGGATTCTCAGTGTAGGTCTTTGCTTTTTTACTCCTGGATTTACTTTTTGCAGTTTTTTGGGTTTTTTCTTGTCGTTCGATGAACGTATCTAACAAGACTAGTCGGATTGGTTTATTTTTTTGCAAAGCATTCAACCCTTTGGCCGTGAGGTACAACTTTTGCCCATTCTGATAGTCCACTGCTAATAGTCCTTGGTTTTTCAGCTGTGCTATGTAAAAGTGCCATGAGGCGTAGCTGACTTTCTCACTGGCTGTACTTACCTGTGCAACCAGCTCCTTGCTTGTTAGAGCAGCACTTTGGGAGTTATGGACAGCTGACAGAATAGCTTGGGATATGGCTGTGCCATTTAGTGATTTATATGGAACAGCGCAGACATCGCAGTTATCACAGTTTTTAGTGTATGTTTCCCCAAAGTACTGAAGTAAAATTTTTCGTCTGCAAGTTACTCCTTCAGCGTACTCTTTGATTTGATCTAACTTTGCGAGCTGGACTGCTCCCTGCTGTGAGTTAATGGCAAATTTTTTGATCATTTCCACATCTGCGTAGGTATAGAAGAGTAGGGCATCAGATGGGACGGAGTCTCTACCTGCGCGACCAATTTCTTGGTAGTATCCTTCAATATTTTTAGGTATGTTGTAGTGAATGACCCAACGAACGTTTGATTTATCAATTCCCATGCCAAACGCTATGGTTGCACAGATTATTTGGGTGGTATCTCGTACAAAACTTCTTTGAATTCTCGATCTTTCAGCAGAACTCAATCCAGCGTGGTAACACGCTGCAGAGAGTCCAAATTCTTGTAATTTTTTGGCGACTTGCTCAGTTTGTTTTCGAGTCAGACAGTAGACAATTCCTGATTGTGTAGTTCTATCTTGAAGAAAATCCTTGATTTTTTCGATTCTATTTTGTCCAGGTAGAACGGTGAGTGAAATGTTCGGTCTATCAAAGGAGTCTATGAATATCTGAGGATCGTTGAGTTCAAGTTGTGACAGAATGTCACTGCGAGTGATTTGATCAGCGGTTGCAGTCAGCGCAATGATTGGAACATTTGGAAACTGTGTCCTAATTTTGGAAAGCTTCGTATAGTCAGGTCGAAAATCATGGCCCCAAGCAGATATGCAATGTGCTTCATCGATCGCGAAAAGAGTCACGTTGATTTGTTTGAGTAGTTTAGTGAATTCTGGCGTGACAAGTCGTTCTGCCGAGACATACAGTAGTGTAATTTCATGTGCTAACAGTTTTTTAATGATGTCAGACTGTTCTGATAGCTCCAAACTGCTATTGAGGAACTCTGCAGCTATGCCATTTGCTCGCAGGCCATCTACCTGGTCCTTCATGAGTGCAATCAATGGTGAAACAACAATGGTGGTGCCAGTAAGCACTAAAGCGGGAATTTGGTAACACAGAGACTTGCCACCACCGGTAGGCATGAGCACAAAGGTGTCTTTTCCAGCGAGTATCGATTTGATAGCTTTTTCTTGAGTAGGGTGGAACTTGTCAAAGCCAAAGACTTTTTTTAATACTGTTTGTGCTGAGGAGAATGGTAACGGTCGTTTTGTCATGAAGGTCATTTTACATTGGTTTGCTTACAAGAAGTGTAGAAAAGATATTTTGTACGGTGTAGTATGTTATACTTTGATATACTCTTATTACAAGATTTGTAAACCTATGTCTACTGAAAAACTATTTCCATCAATCGCTGCTTTTCTGAAGAACAGGGCGAAACTAACTACAGGGTCATCCGGAGAACAGAATTCCTTGAAAATAGAAAATGAAAAATTCCCGCAAGAACTAGTTGCTGTTGCTGAACAACTAAAGGCTTTAACTTCAACTTGGAATCCTGTGGAGTTCGTAACAGCTTCTGCAGCATCAATTACAGCAGAGAAAGCGAAAGTATTTGATGCCTACCGCGCTGGTGAAGCATATAACCCGACATTTGTGTATGATCAGGTCAATGCTGTTGATATAGACCTAGAACAAACACGAGTAGTTCTGAGTACGCTATTGTCTCAGGTCAGATCGTTTAAACCGCAGTCTGAGTTTGAACGAATTGCTAAAGTTTCTTTGTACTATAAAGTGATGGACGACTTGGCTTCAGTAACCCTTATCAGTGGTATTCAAACCAAAAATGAAAGGTTCATTCGTACTGCCATGAATACTAAGTATCGTCCGCTGGATGCTGAAACGCTTGAGGCTGCAGAGAATGCATATGATGCAGCCATAGAAGAAACAGCTCACCCAAGCAAGCTTGAAGGTACCCCATTGCTCACACCTGAACAAAGAAAGTTACTGGACGAGAGTGACACCACAGACCAAGACATTAAAAATGCATTTGATTGGTTGTTGGAGCAGTATGGTATTTTGAAGACAGATGAGAACCCGAATGGCTTCAGCTGTGTAATTGATATAAACACAACGAGTTTGGACGTACGGGATAAATCCCGAAGTCCGATGACAATTTTCATTCCAGCTGGTGTCACCCGTTCTGCAATGAGACTACTGCAAATGTGTGGACATGAAATTGAAGCACACGCTCGACAAAGCATGAATGGATTAAACACATTTGTAGGTGGCGGACCCCTGAAAGTAGACGACGAAGTATTATATGAAGGGCTAGCCAGAACAATAGATGGCAAATTTCATGAACGATACCTAGGAGAAAAAGATAACTCCCCGGTCATGCTTTATGTAGTAGCAATTGCCAGAGCAGAGCAGGGTGCAAATTTTGCAGAAATATTTAAAGAACAAGTGGATAGACACCTCCATGTGCTGTTTGGTATTGATCGTGACACAGCGATTGACTATACAAGTGAACATGTACAGCAAAAATTACCAGATGCCATGAACTCAGCATGGATGAAAACATACAGAGTCATGCGAGGCCACACAGACACATCTAATCCTGAGCATTATGCATTTGCAAAAGATGCCGCATATTTTCGAGGAATATTGATGCACCAACAGCTTGAAAGTTTGGGATATGGTTTTATTAATGAGGCTGCGATCATGCAAGTAGATGCACTACCGCTTATGGGTAGAGTACAGTTTACTGAGGCAGACGTTCCGTATCCCTATCAGGATTTGACGCAAAGATACTGTTTTGAGGTGTTGCTACCAATGCTTGAGGAACGGCAAAACAAAACAACTGCTCAGTAGTGAACAGTTCGTTGTACAATACTTCCATGTCTGAAAGAGTAAAAATCCTACTGTACTACAAGTACGTACCGATTGATCACCCAAAAAAACTAGTGAGTTTGCAGAAAGCTCTTTGTAAGGATTTAGAAATACAGGGAAGAATCTTGATATCCACAGAGGGGATAAATGGCACGGTTGCTGGCAGTGAGGAGTCAATAGATGCATACATGCTCGAAACCCAAAAAGACCCTCACTTTTCAGATATAGAGTGGAAAGTTTCATGGGCTGATGAGCAGGTATTTCCTCGTTTGAGAGTAGTGGTCCGTGACGAAATCGTGACACTGGGAGTAAAGAAATCTGGACAGGATGTTTCATTAAACAATAAAGCTGCATACATTGAGCCTGAAGAGCTCAGAGCACTGTATGAAAAGAATGCTGACTTTATAATTATTGATGCCAGAAATGGATATGAAGCCACGGTGGGAAAATTTGCCAATGCGGTCACTCCAGCAATAGAAAACTTTCGCGATTTTCCACTCTTTGTTGAAAAGGAATTACTTGAACACACTGAAAAAGAAGTTATAACTTACTGCACTGGAGGAGTACGATGTGAAAAAGCTTCTGCATATTTGCGCGAACGCGGTTTCAAGAAAGTCAGACAATTGCATGGTGGTATTCATGAGTATGGAATAAAAGCTGGCGGCAAGTACTTTGAAGGAGAAATGTTCGTCTTTGATAAGCGATTACATATTCCAATTAATGTAGTTAATCCCACGGTTATATCTACCTGCCAGTACTGTAAAAATCCTGTGACTCGGTATGTAGATTGCGTGGTCGCAAGCTGTGACTCCCTGTTTATTTGTTGCGAAGACTGTCAAAGTTTGCATAAAGGAGCCTGTTCAAATGGTTGCGAAGCAAAAATTTTAGAGATACCACCAGGCGATCATTCCAAAAGCCACAAGACTATTAATAATTACTAACGGTAGTGCAACTTTCAAGTACCCAAAAAATGAGTCATGATGACCTTCTTTGGCAGCTTGTCCAAATGCGATGACATTACACGCTGCTGCAATTGGTGAGCCTGCACCACCAATAGAAGTGCCAAGATTTAATGCCCACCAAAGTGGGTACACTAACACCCCAGATTTTTCCATAGCTTGAATTGCTCCAACCATAGTGATGTTGTATGGAACGTTATCGATAAATGTTGAAAGCACACCAGAGCCAACAGTAACCAGAAACGTCAGTACTGTGCGATTACCACCAGAAGCTGCTACTAGCCCCTCTGCAAGCAGTTCAATCAATTTGGTAAACTCCAGTGCGCCAACTACGATGAATAATCCCATGAAGAAGAAGATAATTTCCCAGTCAATCAAATGTTTGAAAATCTTTTTTGGTTCGCGATGAAAAATTAGCATGCACAAAAAAGACGCTCCAATTGTGATTGTAGCATTATCTAGGGTTAGTCCTGTCAAAGTTGCTACCTGGTCTTTCAGAACCATCAGTAGTATGGCGCCTAATAAAATTGGTACGCCACGGTATAGCACTCTTTTGTTTTTAATTGCAGCGCCTGGGTCAAACAAACTTACCGCGTCAGTTTCCACATTTACGGCTGCTAACTGCTTGCGGAATAGTAATAAGGTATAGCTCAATGAAACAACTGACAAGATCAGGACAATAAAGCCTGAGTTACCAAGCACTTCGCCAAATGACAGTCCAACAGTCTTTGCTTGGTAGTATGTTGTGGGATCAGAAATTGGCGTCATTGCACCGCCAATGTTTGCCATAACCACTACAGTAAAAAAGAAAGGTAAAAAGGGCAGTTTCAGCTCTTTGATTAGCACCAATACGATTGGAACGATAATAAGGATTGTTGGAATGTTAGAAAACAGTGCAGTCATTGCTAGTGTCAGATAAGCAATGATTATCAGTAGTGGGATTGGTTTGCCTTTTACTTTTGTCACCAGCCAGATAGCTATTGCCTCAAATAGACCTGACTCACGCACGATGCCTATAAGCACCATCATGCCAACAACAAATCCAAGAATATCTAAATTGTGACTTATAAATTCAAACGCTGTCTCCTGCGAAGAATGCGAAGCGGTTTTAAACACTTGCATAACTACTAAAAAGGTAGCTCCAAGTACGGAAACTATCACTTTATTTAACCTCTCTGTGATTAGAAAGAAGTACACCACTGCTAAAACAAGCAATGAGATGATAGAAAAGAATGAAAGTGGCAGGCTTTCCATATTTACTTTATTTGTATGTCCTTATTTTTTTTCATGCCAAAGGCAAGCGCATTTTTTATTTCAGAACGAGTGACAATACCTATGAGTTGTTTTTTCTCAATCACAGGCACTATGTAAAGATCGTTATTCAAAAAATCAGCGATCACAGCTAAGATGTTGTCATGCAAGCTGACGCTTACAAAGCTTTTTCGCATGAATTTTTTGATTGGTTGGTCAGCAATATCTGCGCATTGTTCATGAAAGAAACCTTTACGATACATAGCTGCTGCCATGTTGATATTGGTACGAAACTGTCGTGGCAAGGTTGCGGCAGCTATGTCTTGGATAGAGAGCACACCCACCACGGTGCGGTTACCATCAACCACAATTAAACCATTTATTTTGTTTGCAATTAATTCCTGTAAAGCCTCTTTAATTGTGACCGAAGATGATATGGTTCGGGCTTTTTTATGGTAAATTTCTGATATGAGCATATTTTTATTCCAAGATGATCATACCGTTTGGCAAGGTTTGTATGCAAGAGGAGGTTGTCATATAGAGCAGCAACTTCAAACTAACTCTCTTCAGTTTATTTGATTCATATTTACTATTTATGATTTAATTTGATATACTAACTATATGAGTGCTTATGGTGATGTAAAAATGGTAATTAAGGAGAGCCAATCGATTGCTGCTGCCATGCGCAGGACGGCAATGGAGGTAGGGGTGTCTGGTGTTTCTGAAGTACTCACCGTGGCACAAGTTTTTGCATACTTAGAGATCGCTGGAGTCACCGAAAGGGAACTAGAGCATTATCGAAGATTGAGATTGACAGAACTAGTGGTCTCACTCACCGGCACTGGCTTGGTATATGCGTGCCTTGCTCCATTGGTAGATATAGTGGGGACATTTCAACGAAAGCCCGATTATGAAAATCGTGGTATAGATGATGCAGGCACAAACTATTTTGGGTTTGCTACGGGAAAGTTAGCGCAATCAATTAGAACAGATGCTGATTCGAGTCATGCTGAAGTAAGACGTGGGGAGTCAGGTGCCCCTGGAGCTCTGATCAGACAAAGAATTGCTACTGCATTTTCGGGTGGAACGATTGAACAGGACATCATGATTGCACAGGCGGGTATCGACCAATTTGAACGACTGCCAGTGACTCGAGAGTTTGTGAGCTCTCTGACTATAGATGAACATGATACTGTAGTTCTTGATTATCTAAAACGACGTGGATACTTTTCAAGTTTACTGAGAAATGGGATGTTAGGCACTCTTACAGATAGGGTAAGAACCAGAGCTCGAGAACAGAGTCTCACACCTCTAGATCTTGATCAAGCAGTTGAGTTGTACTGGCCTGAGGACATTGCTGGTGTACTAGAAAAGTATAAAAAAATTGCGCCTGCAGGCAAGTAGTCGCAAGCTTGTAGTACGATATACTTCAAATATGAAGTTTTTTGATATTTTTTCGAGAGCAACTGGTCAACCTGAGAGAAGTCATCCTTGGACGCAGGATGAACTAGCTAATCAAGTATCTGCATACCTTCATTTTTCACATTCATTGCAAGAATATAAAGGAATACTAACCAGCACGTTTCTTGCTGAGGTGAGTCAATACGAATGTGATTTGCACACAGTTAGCAGACCAGATCTTGGAGTGGGAGGTGCTTTTGCTTTTTATGGCAGGCGCATGAGTCCTGACGAGCTACATGTACACACTCAAAAGACATTTGGTGCAGACATCCCAAATTTACACGCAGGTGGTTTCGATGAGTCCTATGTGTTGACTGGTGACTTCAGCGATGAGCAGTGGTTGTTGGTGCAAAAAATATTAGCACGAGACTTGGTTCGAGAAAGTTTGCAGGCTTTTTCTACGGCTAATCAATTAGTTCCCGAATTTCTTTTATGTGCTGCCAGTCTTCCAATTCTGCCTTACTTCCAGTATGAGTTGGCTACTGCAATTGGTATCAAAAGGCCAGATGCTGTGGGACCAGTGTATGCTCGCGCCTGTGACTCGGCAGGTTCAGCATTCTACGATTTGCTTTCGGGCATTTACGATACACGATTACTTGAGTTGTATCCGCGCTTAGCTGATTCAAACAGTGATGGAGCTCTGGTGACAATTTTTATAGATGAAGATGGATGGCGACTCTCTAATGAAGCTGGCGATGCCTCCTCTCAGTTTTTTTCAACTGGAGCGGGAGCACTGACAGTTCGGTATCACCCCAACAATCCAAGTAAGTGTTCTTTTGTTTTAGTGAGTGGGACACAGCATGAAGTAACTAAAGGAACAGAGTGTTTACGGTACATAGACACCACAAAAAAGTGGACTCAGGCAGCTAAAGAGACTATTGTTTATCCACCAAATATGGTGCCACCTGATGAGGGAAAAGCATTACAGATGTCATTGCTGAAGACTGCAAAGTTTTTCATAGAAAATAACGTAGAATTGTTGGAGGCACAAATTGAGAAACTAGCCCAGTGGTTACAGTCATTGAACCTTGAACAAAAAAAGGTTTGGTATGAACTGTTGCACAATGTAAAAAATCCACCCGATGATCAAGTAGAGTCTTTTTTCTCGGATACAGCTACAAAAGAGCACGCTGCTCAACTTATCAGTACAGTAGCAATGCACCACCCTAGTCCCGATTTAGGGAAACTGTTAGTTGAGGCAGTCCAAGGTGGAAAGGCGCGTAGGCCTAATCAGTTGAAGTA
Organism: uncultured Pseudomonadales bacterium; assembly: GCA_964607285.1. Lineage (GTDB taxonomy): Bacteria > Patescibacteriota > Microgenomatia > UBA1400 > PJMF01 > CAZBMX01. Next base: position 77,173 of record CAZSJW010000003.1, on the reverse strand, counting down.
CTCAGCAGAGCAGTTTCCGTGGTTACTCAGTTCAGGTAATGCACCAGCTTTGATGATGGTTGCGGCGTTTTTACTGATAGTTGAAAATGAGAGTTTCGATCAAGCCCGCATCGTGCAAACAGATTCGTATGGGGCAGGGGGCAGTTTTACAACACAGCTCCTATTCACTGGAAAAATGGCTGAAAAACTAGGGTTAACCACTGATCAGCTAGCTCCTAAACGAAAAAAGTTATAAAGCCATGTATCGTTTGTGCAGTAGCGCAGCTGCTGTCAGGGTTGTACCACCTAGAATACCCGCTGTTACAACACCTAATACTTTTTTTCTGGTTTTTGCTTGAATTTGGGTGTTAGATTCCTTTGTTTTAGTATTAGCAAGTGTTTGCTGTAAGGCTTCTGCTTGTTTTGCTTTCCGCGCTCTATCTATGGTGACGCTTATGTTTGCACTGGCTTGGGCGAGAGTCAGCACTGCTTGCAGCGATATCCCAGAAGAGTGTTTGATGTAAGGTAGGAGTGAGCCAATTGCGATAGCGAATCTGCCTTGTCTTGTTCCAAGGGATTCTAGAATGTTTCTACCACCTTCCTTGATTTTAAGGTCTGGGCTCCCAACTTGGCCATTATCTGGAGTTAGTTCTTCAGTTTTTGCTCTGAGAACACTGGGTAATGGGTTGGTTATCGCAGCTAAACTTGCACTTATGAACCACAAAGTGTCGGTGTGCTGTTCTGCGCGCACCATACCTAGCAATGCGAGAGCGGCTTCACCTATTCTGTCACCAGTGACATCAACATTTTGACCATGCAAAATTGAATCAATTTTTGGCTGTACAATTTCAGGATGTTTCTGAGCAATTTCTCGGGCAAGGGTGCCATCAAAACCATCGAGAATCGAGGACAACACATAGAGCAAGATGAGCCAGAATGCTTGTTTTTTCGAAATAGTTCCAGTTTTTCTCTCAAGTAGTGCGGTGCACAGAACTGTAGCAGAGACACCAACTAGACTGAGTATAGAAATGTGATTTGCGGTAAGTTGTGGGAAGTGCTCATGTACAGTACTAGCAGTGTTTTCTAGTGATTTTTGGAAAAACTTCCGAACAGCAGAGTTCCGAGGTGATTTTTGTTCCTGTGACATTTTTCGTATGGTACTCGAGAAGAACCAGTTAGTCAAAAGCAATTAGAATACTCAGATAACTGGATGCCGTGATCAAAGCAAGCAAATTTAGCTAAGAAACTGGCGAATCTCACCGATTGTGGTTGGTGCACCATGGCCTGGGTAACACGACAGAGTGTCTTCAAAGCGTAGCAGCTTTTCTAAGGAGTCTCGTAGTAGGAGTGGTTTAGAGTAAGAAAAGTCGGTTCGCCCGACACTGTTTTTAAAGACTGTATCTCCAGTCAGCAAGGCAAGTGGTTCATCTGAATCTTGCACCAACAGGCAGACGCTGCCCTGTGTATGACCTGGTGTATGCAGTACTGTGATAGTAAGGTCTCCAAGAGCAAGTGTATTGCCCTCAACGATATTTTGGGTAGCATTTGGTACTGGGTCTACTGAGTGGCCTAGCCAATGCTGTGCGCTAGCTTGTGCAGTTTTTAGAAGCGGATTGTCTTCTTGATGCATAAAAACTGGCAGATCAAGTGCAAGCTTGAGTTCTAAGAGGCCAAGCACGTGGTCGAAGTGCCCATGTGTCAACAGTATTGAAATTGGTTGTAATTGCTCGCGGTTTACGACCTCAATGATAGTTTCAGCACTGTCAGCTGGATCGACAAGGATTGTTTCTAGAGAGTTATTGTCAGTTACTATATAACAGTTTGTTCCAAGCTCTCCTAGTTCTAAGGAACGGAGCACCAACTGCCCATGTGAGTAGGTGTTCATATGGTGATCACCACATTCCCAATAGGAAGCTAGAAACTCGAGTGATGATGGGAGAAATTAAGGTTGAAACAGGCGATCTTCCAGCCCAAGGTACGATCATCAAGATCAGGATTAAGTTCCCATATCGATGCATAAAGCTGTCAAACTCAAGGGCTGTTTCTCTGGGCAGTAACGCAACCAAAATTTTACCACCATCGAGGGGATGGATCGGGACTAGGTTGAAAATTGCTAGCACTACATTTATGTACAGTACACTTTGTAGTATAAGGTCGATTACATTTCCTGTTTGATCGAGCGAAATTATAAAAGATAACAGTACAGCAAGAATAAGGTTAGACAGTGGTCCTGCTAGAGCAATTTTTGCAGCATCCTGCATGGGGTTTTTTAGGTTGTATGGGTCGAACTCCACTGGTTTTCCCCAACCGAATCCTACAACCAGTAAAGCAATAGTGCCAATAGGATCAAGGTGGGCGAGGGGATTTAGAGTTACCCTACCTTGATAGCGAGGGGTCGGATCACCAAGCTTATCGGCAACCCAAGCGTGTGCAAACTCATGAATGGTAATGGAAACCAACAGACCTGCAGCTGCGATGATAAACAAGAGTGGTTGACTAAAGAGTAGAGATAGTATCATGGTGTGCAAATCAGCAAAAAGCAGGTCGGGCGTTACTTACTCACTTTTTTTGGCTAGCGACTTGATGAAGGTAGTGCCATTTCCCAAAGTTGATTCTATCACAAGCCTGCCAAGTCCTAGGTGTGGTCTTGGTTGTTGTTTGCAGTACATAATAAACTGTATAGCATCATCTGTGCTTATGGTAAGTTCCTCTGGGGCAGCTAAATCTTCAACCCATTTAGTGAGGTACTTACAGCTGCTCAAGAAAAGAAGCTTGTCAGTATCAAGTTCTTTAATCAAATGTGCGAACATTGTAGGTTCAGTCACTAACTGCTTTGTCCATGTATTGAAGAACTCTTGCGTATTAGTGAGTTTCATGAAGTCTTGGTAGTTTAGTTGCTTCAGTTCGTCTATCTTGACTGATGGGCTTGCCGCAACTTTTTCAATTGGGGCCAGAATCGATTTTAGTACTTCTTGAGCTCTCCGTAATACACTTTGATAGGGTTGAAGGTTTGGGTCAAAATCAGACTGAGCAACAACTGCATCCAAATCCTGATTTACTCCTTGAATTTTGCTTGTGGTTACAGAGTCTTGGATAAGTGCTGATAGTTTCTCAACACAGATGCTGGGGATCTTAGCTGCATCAAATAACCAACTCGCTCGTTCAGGTCCACCTATGATGATTGAGCAAAAAATTGTTTCTAATGCTAGCCATTTCCCAATCTCTGTTTGGAATGGATCTTCAGTAAGGGTACCTTCATTGTAGAAAATTTGCAGGCCATTAAAAGCGTTTCTGAGCTCTTGGTCCAGCGTGTAAACATCCAGTTCTGATTCACCTGCTTTTTCTACAACTTGTTCAGCTACCATAAACATCACATCTACCTGACGTTGTTTCCATAGTGCTTTATTTTTTTCATGCTCTTCTGACGTCATCGCAAGGACAGACTTAAAATTTCTGGCAAGCGTGCTCGCGTGCAGATACGCACCGGAATAATCTTTATTCGCAATCAATGTATCGTACTGTTGCTGCATGTACTCCATACCAAATTCTGGAAGTGCAAGCTGTGCAGCATCTGCAAGCACTAGTAAATTAACAATAGCTGAGTGATTTTCTTCAGCTTGCCACATCTCAATGACTCTTTTTACAACTTTTGTTTTTAAATCAAGGTTTTTGATATGATCAACCGTCCAGGAAAGTCTATACTCAGCTGCTACATAACCACCTGACGCCAAGCCCTTAAGTATATTGCCGAGTTCCTCAGCTTCTTCAGGTTTTGTCAGGGTGTCCTGCACAAGTTTCCGAACATCAGCAATTGCTTGACCAATATTGGCAATTTTTTCTGGACTCGAATTTCTCCATACATCAAATGGTGTGCCATCTGGTGCTGATACTGTGACCATAGTACTGACGTACCTTGGTTGTTCTGGCTCTGCTTCGGCTGGTGTTTCTTGAGTTGATACGACTTCTTCAGTGTATTCTGGTGTTTCAGTCATAGTGATTTCCTGTTTACAATATATCCATTGTAGCAAACAAATTTAGTGATTGGCAGTAGTTCGATTTGTAGAGATACATTGAGTGTGTCAAAAGACTTCTACTTATCCCTTTGCGTCTTTGCTGCCCAAGTGTTATAATCCAACCTCTATGTCAAGCTTTGCTCTAAAATACCCACAAACTGCGCATATTGGAAACACTGTTTCTCATGCAAAAAATCGTGCTAGTCGCACGTTTAAATACAATCTGCACACAGTTACAGTCATGGTAGATGGCAAGAAACAACGCATGAGAGTACCTACTAAGGTTTTACGAATGCTTAAAAAGTCGGGTATGACTACTCACTATAAAGCTGCTCAGTAGTCTTTTCAAAAGTGTAGATCAGTCCAGTTTTGTACTTGCTTTCCTTCAATCAGAATTTCTTTTGGCAAAAACTTTCCATTCTCCATACTTGCAGATATAAACTGCAATCGTTTTTCGGTGCCGTTTGATGGGTACACTGTCCAAAGCTTTGGCCAAGGGCTGAAGGCACGGACTGCATGTTCAAGTGTAACTTGAAGGCTATCATTTGATTTCCAGGCATCCGCTAATACAGTGCTAACACTTGGGTGATTCTTAAATGGAATGCTAACACTTGTTTGTACTGCTTGTTGTAACAGTTCCCATGGTACAAACGAGTCAGCTTTGGAAAGGCGGGCAGCTGTAACGGTCGGGCTAGCAAGTGGCTGAGCTTGAACGTGTAGTTTCCCGCCAGCAAAGTCTAGTAGTATTTCTGCTAAATTTGAGCACACAAGCTCAAAACTGTGTTGGTAGTACTCAGTGGTGGTCCACTGCTGATTGACTGGGAAGGGGAGTTGCATGAGTATCTCACCCTGATCGAGCAGCTCGTTCATAATGATGAGTGAAACTGCTGATTCTGGATCACCATATAAAAGTACGAACTGTCCAGGTGAACTGCCTCGCCAACGTGGCAGATAGGATGGATGAATGTTTATTGGTGCTAACTTGGGTAGGCTTAAAAGCCACTGCGGTACAAAGTAGCCAAAGTCTACGACTAGTAGAATGTCAGGGATACCTGCTTGGGTAATATTCTCCCGAATAGTTTCCGTAAACTTAGTTTCTATAGATATAGTGGTGATGTTCTGCTGTTCAGCAAAACTAGCAAGTGGGTTTTGAGTAACAACTTGTTTTCTGCCAATTGGTTTAGCAGCTGGAGTTACTATCCAGGGTATGCTAAATCTTGAATCAGTATGCAGCGCTGTAGCACAGAGTTTGCTCCGTTCTGTTGAACCTGCAATTGCGATTGAAAGCGTTTTTAGCATGTATAGTGAACTACCACAACGTAAGTATAGTATGATCGATCTCTTCAAGTTCTTTAGTTTTGGGGTGCTCTTGGTAAATTGGTAAGTTGTATTCTAGTGAATAATCAGTAAAGAGCACTCCATCTAGGTGATCAAGCTCATGTTGGGCAACACGTGCGGTAAAATCACTAAAAACTTCTTTGCGCTCAATGAGTGAAGAATCGACTAACTCCTGATACTCAATTTCCACCCAGTCCCACCGAGGAACAGGGCCAAAAATTTTAGGAATTGATAAGCAACCTTCAAGCATAGGTTCTTCTGAGTTTTTTCCCAATGTATGCCTGGGACTGTGTGCCACAATGCGGGGGTTTATTAGCGTCTGAAGGGTGTCAACAGCTAGAGTAAATACTCTGTAAAGTTTATCGACCTGATTTGCTGCGAGACCAACCCCACGTGGATTGCGAGCTGACTGCAGTGTCTTTTCCATATCAGCAACCAATTTACTGAGATACGGATTCACTGATTCCACCACTTTTGCTGTTGCTCTTAAAGTTTTATTTGGTACAGTAATTATTTTCATACTAGTTATGAATCCAGTTGAGCAGATCTCGAGGCAATGTCTTCGAGCAGCTGCAGTGACTGGATATCGCCTGGATTAATTTTTTCTAAGATATATGTAAGCTCGGCCTGAGCGTCAGCATATCGATGTGCTGCTATGTATTGTTTTGCTAATTCAAGTCGAGCCGCACCATAATTAGGTTTTAAACTGATGGCATTTTCAAGCAGTTCCATGCTTTTCTGTTCGCCACCCATTCCAAGTTCAACCAGCGCTAAATTATACACGAGCTTGGCATCTGTTGGAGCTCGTTCGATTGCTGCAAGTAATGACTCTTTTGCTTTTTCCAGCAAATCAGGTTGTAATTGCGCAAGAGTTATGAAGATTCTGGTTCTTGTTTTATAGAAGTTAAGATGTGAGTTATTCAACGAAAGTGCTGTTTCACTCAGAGTCACTGCAGTGTTTGCGATTCTGGCAGCTGTGGTAGCGTCAGATGCATTAGCGACTTCTACAGCTGTTTTTGCCATGTGGTGGGCAAGCTCATCATAGTACAGAGCTTCACCAGGAGTTAGCCGAATGGCCTTGTACATTTCAGTACTGCCAGGGATGAATTGCCCAGCAGTCAAAAGGCTTTTCCCATTTGTGTATATTGTGTCTGCTAAGTAGGCTCTATATATCAGAATAAGCGCTACGCAAGTAAAGAACCAGGTGAGAGATATCATCAGCCAAGTTGTCATCGGCGCTGATTGGTTGTTTTGTTTTTCTTGCTTATTCAAGGACTTTGATGCATTTTTTTTCTGGTCAGGCAGATACAAAATAACCAAAAACGCTTGGTACAGAAACCAGAGCACTGTGACCATAACCGTAGAAAATCCAAAAAAATTTGAAATCATCAACCCGAACACTCCTGCTGCTAAGCTAATAGCCAAATGCTGTTCTCGGTCAGTATGATTTTCACTCACATACATTTTCCAGGTTACAACAAAAAATGAGCCAACTAGGATGGTGAAAGAGAGAGCCCCGAGTGATCCTGTAGTCGCCAGAAAATTTAGCCATTCATTGTGCGCTTTGTTATATAAAAAGTCCCACTCGGATACTTGATTATGCGCAGTTGGACGATCTCTGTAGTAGCTATATGCAAAGGTTTCAACTCCAGATCCGAGAAGGGGATATCGTTTCCAGATTTGTATAGCACCCGCCCATACAATTTTTCTTATTTCTCCCGAGTCAGTTCCGCCAGCTTCAAGTCGGTCAACAGGAGATTGTGGAACTGCTTGCTCTGTGACCGAAGGTGCTCGTTGTGGTTTGAGTACTGTACTAATGGAAGGTGTAAAAGGAGTGCCAGTAAAGAGAATGACAGTAGTCTGTAGTATCAGCCCAATTACTAAATACTGCCATGCTGTTGCAGTCTTACTATTTGATATTGCATGTTGTGTATATTTTTTCCAAATTATTCGCAGAATTGTGAAGAACAGTATTAATCCTATTCCTCCCAATAGTCCAAGAAAACCTGATCTGGATTTGGTGTAGACGATTACCAAAGTTAGGAGTGTCCAGATTGTACCCGCAAATCCCATAAAAACATAGGTACGTTTAAATGCAAAACTTAGCCACGCTGCAATTGGCCAGACCATGATTGCATATGCTGCTAGCCAGTTTGGTTGCCCGAAGGTAGCAAAGACACGAGACTGTACATCTTGAATCCAACAATTGACATCAAATGCCGCCCCATCAGTAATGAGTAGGCAGCTAGCAGAGTGTCCAAAGTGCTCGAGTATGCCATACAGAGAGACTAATCCCGCAGAGGCAAGAGTTGTAATGAGTAGTGGCAATATCTGCTTTTTCTTTACAATATGTACTGCGGCATAGTAAAGAAGGATATATGCACTATAGGAAAGTAAGCCTCCATGGAATCGGGTGTAGTACCCTAGCCATGATGTTCTGGGGTGAATAGAAAATAAAGTAGATAATACTTGAGAGCAAAAGAATAATGCAATTGGAATATCAAAGGGAGTACGTTTCAAGTGAACTTTCCCCATGACTAGTTGCGTTACCCATAGGCCTGTAATGATTGCGGTGAGAGCGTATACAAGTATGAGTTTGTTAAACTCAAACAATTCCTCTGTAGTAAAACGAAAGTACAAGGGCACCACCGCAACTAAGAGATGAAAACAGACTAAAGTGATATAGTGTAAATGCTTGCCAGTCATACCAACTATGGTAGTATAGTACATAGGAATGCAAAACTGCATTCCATTCTGGAAACAAACAGTACTCGTACCAGAGAACAGGAGTAAATATGGATATGGCTGCCCAATCCCCAATGCAATCCGTCAACGACACAGTGATTTCCTCGCCAAGTTCCTCACAAATTCATAGTCAACCTGAATCACTTGAAGATCAAAACATTTTTGTGTTACTTGGAGTTACTGATGGAACAGATCAAGAGAAAGAGTCATTTCTAGATGAATTACAGCAAGTAATTTGGGAAGACTTTATTGAAAATGACGTTAAAGTTCTTCTGACAACTGAAGAAAATACTGAGTTGAGCAAAATTACTCAGCAGCAGTACTCCTCTGAACTTGAAAAACAAGAAAAAATTATTGAATATCTGGAGAAATTAGTCCCTGATTTAGAAGAAATAATGCTTGAAAAAGCACTTGAGCTTAAAGCAGATCTATTTAAGGAACGAGTGTCGGGCATGCGTGATTATCACAATGGTTCAGCAGATAAGTTGTCAAGAATAGATGATGCAACTAACCTAATGCAGCAAGACAAGTGGGCAAGTGCCGCTGCCGTGCTTAACGCATTGTAGGAGCAACAGCTTGTCATCTTGGTAATGTAACCCATGGTATAGTAGGCTCATGAGAGTATGGTTTGCTCAGGATATTTTTATTGATTCTGGTTCTGAAAGAACTGTGGTTGCTATTGACTCTGTTGAGGTTTTCAATGAAGTAACTTGTATAGCTTACTATCCAGGTTCAAATGTAGTAGTGGCCATTGGTCAAGAAGCACAGGCACTCAAACACAGCGGACAGGATTCATTGAAGATTAGTTGGCCTATTCGTGCTGGTCGGGTAGCAGAGCCAGTTTCGGCACAGCTTTTTTTACAGAGTTTACTGCAGAGGGCAGATGCGCAAATTGGGTTGTTAGGCAAGCTGATAGGATATGGAGGCAGATACTCCCATCCGACTAGTGTGTCACCAGCCGAGCTGCATACTTTCAAAAAAGTGTATTCTGTTGTAGGTCTTGGTCGGTTGCAAGCAACAGCAGTTGCAGATGCACTGATTACTGTTGCTCAACAACTAAACATTCCATCTCCTTTTTGTGGATGCATGGTTAACATGGACTGGGTTGAGATATCAGTGTATTCAGGATCTGGTGTAATTTCTACAACAGAAATTGAGTGGGGTGTATCTTGGCTGCACGATATGATCCGCAGGGTGATTCTGCGAGAGTATGAGTGCATAGTTAGCGAGCGTGTGATCGAGCAAATCTTACAAACACTTATTGATTGTACTAGTGTGATTGATGGACAGAAGACAGAGGCTCGTAAAAATATAAAAGTTTCTGTGAAGGCAGTGGATGTAGCAACATCTACAAGCAAAACGCTTTTAGTTTCACAAGCAGTTTTTCATGATGAATTGCAGAAGATTTTAATGCCGCTAGCTGATGGTATTAAGCTGTTTCTTGAAGACCTTGAACCAGAGTTGCTTACTAATATCCATAGTACTGGTCTTCGGTTGTTTGGCCGTGGAGCTATGGTATCTGGCTTAGATACGTATTTATCTCATACACTTGATACTGAAATAGTTTTGTTTGAAAAGCCCGAAGCTGTAGTGAGTACTGGATTGCAGTTACTACAGACCGCAAAAAAATAGGCTGAAGTTGAGCTACTATGAGAAGAAATGAATGGAGCACATTTTTGAAGCAGAGTTTGAGTGTTCATGTGCCCTATGAATGCTTGATACTTTCAGTTGCACTGTTTGGCTTTGAGTGGTTGGGGTGGTTTTTACCTATGAGAACAATTGGCGAGAGAACACTGCTTCCAATAATTACTCAAGTTTCAAGAGTAGTGTTAGCAGCGCAAGAACCATTCTATGTTCTTACAACTGGTGGAGTAGATGCGGTTGAATATCTGGAGCTACAGCGTCGATATGCCACAGCCCTGGTGAAAATTACTGAGTTGGAAGGAGTTGTTGCAGAGAACAGTATGTTGCGTGAGACTTTTAAAAACCACATGCCAGCAAACTACGATCGACTCATAAGTGCCCCGATACTGACTGCTGATGGATCGTTTGTCAGTGCTGGCAGTGCCGATGGTGTTCAAAATGGATCACTTGTATTAGCGAATACTGTGTTAGTTGGAATAATTGAGGAAGTTACAGCGCACCAAGCCAAAATTACCTCACTTCAGCAAATACCTCTAGATCGACCAATACTAGTGAAAACCGAGCAAGGAGGTGTTGGATTATTACATGGAAAAGGAAAGCAAGTTATTATTCGTGAAGTCTCTCGTGATTCTACCCTTGAAATAGGAGATAGGGTTGTTTCCGCAGGGCAAGAGGGGATTCAATCAGGCTTGTTAATTGGTACTGTACGTACTGTCGATTCCAGACCTTCATCTCCAACTTTAAGTGGTGTTATTGATCAACCAATTTCTTTGTATGAAGTAGCACTTGTTGAAATATGGTGATACACAGAATCATGTTCTTGCTGTTCTACACAATCTGCAGTGTTTGTATTGTCGTGTTTGAACGTGCAATAGGTATACCTGTTCTTTTTCTCCTAGTAGTGCCAATATTTTTTTGGTCACAGCGAGTAGTAGAGCGCACCATTTTTTACATTTTTTGCACAATTCTTTTAGCAACAGTGTTTGCTACACCATTGTATATAGCAACAGTATGCATATGTTTTGCAGTCAGTTTGTATGGGTTCAGATTCACGTTTTTGGGTAATTTTTTGGCTGCAATAGTACAATCAGTTGTGTATCTGGGTCTAAGTGTATTATTCGTAGTTGTGACAACAACACAGATGTCTGTAGTGGCAACGTTCTATCTTTTGGTTGTTTGGATTGTTGTCAGTCTTGTTCGTTTGAGAAAAGATATCCAAACAAATGGTATGACACTGAGAAACTCAAGATTGATTGTACTAAAGTAAGCGCCAAATGAAAAAACAAACAAATGCTGCCCCACTGCACAGAGTGATTAGCAGATCCTTCATTCTATTTTTGGGTATTATTGTTGGCTTTTCAAGTCTGCTGGTTCGGGTCATTGATCTCCAGGTGGTCAGAGCAACTGTGTATAGAAGTTTGGCTGATGCGAATCGGTACGCAACAAGGTATTCTCCACGAGAAAGAGGGGTTTTGTTTGATAGGTATGGTGGTTTACTGGTAAGTAATATTCCTAAGTACTATTCTGTGAATTCAAGAGGAGATAAACTTGGACAAGAGTTTCTACCTGGTGACATGGTTCTACAAGCTATGGCAACTAGCTCTGGTTCAATTGCGTATCAGCTTGATCGTCGGTATCTTTTTCCAGAGTCTACTGCGCATGTAGTTGGATACGTTGGTGCACCTACCGCTGAAGAGCTATTGGCAAATAGAGTGCTTACGCCATCAGATGTTGTAGGGAAGGCAGGTTTGGAGAAGACGCTTGATGAACGTCTAAGAGGAATTCAAGGCGAAGTATTGTATGAAGTTAATGCTTTGGGAGAACCTCAACGGATTTTGCAAGAGGTTGCAGCTCAGCCAGGACAGTCATTGAAAACAACAATCGATCCATATTTGTCGGAAATTGCATACCAGGCACTTGGTGAGCAGCGTGGGGTAGTGATCATAACTGATACTACAAATGGAGATATTTTAAGCTTAGTGAGCAGTCCAGCATTCTCTGCTTCAAAGATGTCAGAACATGAGCAGGACATGACGAAAGAAAAATCTAGAAGGGAGACTGTGCTGCAGTACTTTACTCATCCACAAAAACTTTTTTTTAATCGTGCTGTGAGCGGTACGTATCCACCAGGCTCTGTGTTCAAAATTGTTACGGCATTGGCTGCACTTGAACAAGGTTCTGTAGATGCTCATACATCAGTGCAAGATGAAGGAGAATTAACAGTGGGCGAGTATAAGTATGCAAACTGGTACTTTACTCAATATGGCCGCACTGAGGGTGTTATCAGCTTGGAAAAAGCTTTAGCTAGGAGCAATGATATTTATTTTTATAAAGCAGCAGAGTGGGTGGGGCCAACAGCACTAGCAGAATTTTCAACATTGTTTGGATTTGGTAAAGCTACTGGGATAGAGTTAGCAGGAGAAGCAGTGGGGACAGTTCCTGACCCAATTTGGAAAGAGCAGACTATAGGTGAGCAATGGTATCTTGGGAATACGTATCACTTTGGAATTGGCCAGGGAGATGTGTTGGTCACACCATTGCAAATTGCACAGCTAAATCAGCTAATCGGAAATAAAGGTAGAGTGTGTAATCCTCACTTAGTTGCGGACGGCCAACTTAGTCATGAGACAGCGACTACTGTGTGTAGCGAACTAGGTATCGCAGAAAACCACCTTGAGTTAGTACTCAAAGGTATGTTAGCTGCTTGCAGTCCAGGAGGAACAGCGTTTCCGTTTTTCTCATTCAATGAGTCGAGGCGACAACCAGATTTGACTGCTTACGAGGAACTGGAGAAGGGTGCGGTAGCTTGTAAGACGGGTACAGCAGAGTTTGGTATAGCAGATGGTAGAGGATACAGAAATACACACGGTTGGTTTGTTGCCAATGTGACACTTCCTGATGTATTCAATGCGTCTACTGAAGAAGAGATAGCATCTATGAGTGCTGAGGCCGCAGTTAGTGATGTAGCACAAAACAAAAGTTCGTGGATTGAGTTGCGGCACGTCTGGCAGAAGCACGCTGAAGATTTTCCCAAAAAAATTGGCATTACAGTACTAGTGGAGAGTGATGAAGCTCAGCCATACAAAGAAGGCTCTAGAGATGCTGCACCAATCGCCAAAGCGATAGTAGATTGGATTCAAGGGGAAGCTTTCGAGCCTCCAAAAGGTAGAGACGTATCCACTGAAGGTGAGTAGTTTTGCTAGTTCATGGCTAAGTTACGGTTTATGTAAGGTTCTTTGTGTATCTTTGTAGCATGATGCTACGGATTAGACCACAGTATAAGGATTTAGCTGTTTTGCTACATGCTGCTAGGGGTGTTGGTCCTAATACGGTTGTTTCAATTCTTGAACACCTGAACAAAAACCGAATAGAAGCACATATGTTTAGGCCACAGGCACTCTATTCATCAGATGAATTACTCGTTAATAAAAAGCAGTTTATTTCAATCAAAAAAATATTTAATGAATATAGTATTGACTCGTATAGATTGTGGCTTAAAAGTCAGTCTATTCATGTGAGTGTGCAAGGAGATACAGCGTACCCAAGCCAGCTTACCAAGTTGGCTCAGCCACCTGTTATCTTGTATGCACAAGGAGTTTGGCCACTACCAAATCAAGTTGCGCTTGCAGTAGTTGGTGCTAGGCACTGCACACCATATGGTGTAAGAGCTACTCGTAGACTAATTCATGACTGTTGTTCTAGTGGCGTTGGAACAATTGTTTCTGGGCTAATGTATGGCATTGATGCTGTAGCGCACCAGGTTGCTGTATCCAATGGGACACCAACAATTGCTGTTCTTGGATATGGTTTTGGAGGTTGGTTTCCTAGTAGGATGCAAAAGCTGGCATTGGATATAATTGCGGGAGGTGGAACGGTAGTAACTGAGTATGCACCAGCCATGCTACCTACTAAAGGAACGTTTTTGGAGCGTAATAGAATCATTGCAGGCTTATCAGATGCCGTGCTAGTTCCCGAGGCCGCAGCACGAAGTGGCACGCAGCGTACGGTAGCTATTGCTGCGGAGATGGGAATTCCAGTTGGTGCTGTGCCTGGTCCGTTTGACAGTGAGTACAGCGAGGGAACAAAAACCTTTGTGAACCAAGGAGCTACATTAGTTAGCAGTGCTGAAGATATATTGAATGAATTAGGAATTACCAAAGTCATACAGCAACACAGACAAACTGAGCCAGTACATGAAATTGAGAGGCAGCTACAATCAGGTCCGTGCACTACGGACGAACTCTGCCTGACAACTCAGCTTTCTGTTGTACAATTGAGTTTTGAGTTGAGTAGTTTAGAGTTAGCTGGTAGGATTGTGCGACGAGGTGCACAGTGGTATAGAGCGTAAGTGATGCAAGTAGCCTGAAAAGAGAAGTAATTATGAAATTAGTAATAGTCGAATCACCAACTAAAGCAAGAAAACTGAGTACATATTTGGGAAACGAGTACAAAGTCGAAGCGTCTGTTGGTCACATCCGTGATTTGCCAAAGAAAACGCTGGGTGTTGATCTAGAAAAAGACTACGAACCAACTTACGAAGTTTCTGAAGGCAAGCAAAAGGTAATCACACAACTCAAAAAATTAGCTGCACAAGCAGACGCTGTTTATTTAGCAACTGACCCTGATCGTGAAGGAGAGGCTATTGCATGGCATATAAAGAGTGTACTAGTAGAGGGAAAAAAGAGAGCAACTGCCCTTGACTTCCACAGAGCAACATTCCATGAAATCACTAAGAGTGCTGTCATGCACGCAATTGATAATCCTGGAAAGATTAATACTGATTTAGTTGATGCACAACAAGCACGGCGCGTTGTGGATCGATTGGTGGGGTACACAGTTTCGCCAGTTTTATGGAAAAAAATTCGCCGTGGACTATCTGCAGGGCGCGTGCAATCTGTCGCTTTGCGGCTAATTGTAGAGCGCGAGCGGGAGATTGAAGCATTTGAACCAGAGGAGTATTGGGAGGTAGATGTTTTGCTTGGCCAGCAAGTGGCGAAAAGTAAGGTGGATGCTGCCGAATGGCTTAAACAACCGCCAGAAGGTACGTTTATTGGAAGAGTTATTGAAATTGAAGGTAATAAATATGCACCGACATCTGAACAGGATGTTGCTGGTGTGCAAGCTGTTTTAGAGAATGCAGCATATGCGGTTACATCACTTGAGCAAAAGCAGCGTCGAAGGACTAGCTTGCCTCCTTTTACAACGTCCACTTTACAACAGAAAGCTGCGAACACACTTGGCATGAGTGCCAAGCAAACAATGAGTGTAGCACAGCAATTGTATGAGGAGGGTTTAATCACCTACCACAGAACAGATTCAGTCGCGCTATCGCAGACTGCGTTGGATATGGCAAGAGCTTTTATTTCAGCCGAGTATGGAGAAAAATACCTACCTCCTCAGCCGAAATACTTTGCTAAAGCAAGCAAAAACTCTCAGGAGGCCCATGAGGCTGTTCGGGCAACTGATTTGACTATAACAAAGCAAATGGTGCTAACCAAGTATCCAAGATTTACTGATCGTCATGCGCAACTTTACGATTTGATTTATCGCCGCTTTGTTGCCTCACAAATGAATGAGGCGATATATGCACAAACTACCGTTTTAACTAACTTCACTGCCAAGCAAACTGAAAGTACACATCCAAAGTATGGTGTAGTCCGAACCGCTGGGTCAGTGTTAGAGTTTGATGGTTGGATGAAACTTTTCCCAGGTGGTGAAGATGTTATGCTTCCACAACTGAGTAAAGGTCAAGATTTGTTTCCACACGGAGCAAGCACCCAACAGAAGTTTACTCAGCCGCCTCCCAGGTTCAACGATGCTTCTTTAGTCAAAGAATTGGAAAAACGTGGCATCGGCAGACCAAGTACCTATGCATCAATAATTTCAGTGATAGAAGATCGAGGGTATATTGAGCGTCTGGAAAAAAAGTTCCTACCAACTGCCATTGGCATGACTGTGAATGATTTTTTGGTAGAACACTTTACCTCCTTCATGGAATATGAGTTCACCGCTGAGATGGAGGAAGATCTAGACAGAATCGCTCGAGGAGAAAAGGAGTGGCGAAATGTGGTTGCTAACTTCTTTAAGCCACTCAATAAAACTATCCAGTCAGTGACCAAGAATGCTGATCGCGCACAAATCCCCGTGGAGAAAACGGGCCAGGTTTGTCCAACCTGTGGGGAAACGGAAAAGGGTGAGATTGTCATTCGTACAGGTCGGTTTGGTAAATTCAAGAGTTGCAGTAGATACCCTGAGTGTGATTTCACAGAGAACATTGTTGAGTTGGTAGAAAATGTTGTGTGTCCGTTATGCCAAGAAGGTCAGGTTATCATCAAGAACTCTAGATGGGGAAAATCCTTTTTTGGTTGTCGACGCTATCCAGACTGTGACTGGGCGAGTTGGAAAAAACCAGAACCTGGAGAAAAAATCACAAAAGCAGAGTGGGCTGAACACCAAGCTGAGCGTAAGGCTAGGCAAGAAGCGCGTGCTGCTAAGTTTGGCAAAGGTGGTGCGTCTGCAACCAAAACAGCCACCAAAACCACAAAACAAACAACAACTAAAAAAAAGCCCGTAAAAAAGAGATCAGCTAAAAAGAAAGCCTAATGCATATTGGCATTTTTGGAGGTGCTTTTGACCCACCACATGTGGGACATTCTCAAGTTGCTAAGGCAGTGATAGACCAGGCGACTGTAGACGAAGTTTGGTTTGTCCCTGTATACATACACCCATGGGCAAAACGCTATGGTAAACAAATGACAAGGTATGAGCACCGTTGCGCTATGGTACAGCTTACCCTTGGAAAGCAGCAGCATGTACAGGAGTTTCGGGAGGTAAGTTATACATTCGATACTTTGGAGTATTTTTCCAAATTACATCCTGAGCATACATTTTCTTGGATCATGGGCTCGGAGTATTTAGATAGATTTAGTGATTTTTTAACTGTGCATCCTGGGTTGCAGAACTACCAATTCTATGTGTACCCTCGGGCGGAGCACCCAATGGAACCGTTGCAACCATTCATGAAACCTATTATGGGTGTTGCTGAAGTTACGGTATCTTCTACTGAAGTTCGGGAGCGTCTAAAAGCGGGACAGTCGATCACAGAACTTGTGCATCCAGCAGTTGCAGAGTACTGTACTGAACACACATTGTATGTATAGAATGGGGCAAGACAAAACCCAGAAGGGGCCCAAATGAACCAGAAGAAAAAACCTGCAGTAGCAAAAAGAACTAGTAGTGTTCGTCAACCAGACACCCAGTACAGAGAGTTATTACAAGAAATTTTGGATAAAGGGGTTCGTACCCAAACACAACAAGAGGTGGATGCCATTACCCTGATTGGGCCGAGACCTTTGCATTTTAAGATTGCAGATGGTTTTCCCGTGATAACTGAGAGAAACATGGCGCCAAAAACCTCTGAGCGTTTGCCAGTCACTATATGGCAGCAAGCTATTGCTGAGATTATTGGGTTTTTGAATGGAGCTCGAACTCTTGAACAGTTGGAAAGTTACGGATGTTCTTGGTGGTCACCCTGGGGAACACCCGAGAAATGCCGAAAGCGCGGACTAATTCCAGGAGACTTAGGTCCAGGTTCGTATGGTGCAGCATTTCATGATTTTCCCACCGCTGAAGGCGAAACATACAATCAGTTCAAGTACATCATTGAGCAGATCAAGGAACAACCACACTTACGGACTCACTTTATAACTCCTTGGATCCCACAGTATACAGTTCGCGTGATTGGTCGTCAGCAAAAAGTTGTTGTGGCTCCATGTCATGGATGGATACATTTACGGGTGTTGGATAACAAATTGACGCTCCATATGTTTCAACGTTCTGCAGACGTTCCTGTGGGTGTTCCTGCAAATATGACTCAGTACTCAGCTCTCTTGCTTATGATTGCACAAGCAACAGGATTAGAGCCCTACGAGTATGTCCACAGTTTTTCTGATGCACACATTTATGTTGATCAGCTAGATGCAGTTAAAACTATGCTTGAGCGTGAACCCAAGCCATTACCTGACATAGAATTGAAGAGCAAGAGCACCGACATTTTTTCATTCCGCTATACTGATTTTGAGCTCAAAAACTACACGCCACATCCTGGAATTAGGCAAATTCCAGTTGCGATTTAAAGGTTTTTATGACAGGCAATCAGCAACTAGTAGACATTGAGAACGCTCGGGTACCTGAGCAAGTTACAGAGATGGAGCAAATTTTACGCGAAGGTCATTGTCCATTTTGTCGTGAACATTTGGCAGAACACCACAAGAATCCTATTCTCAAAGAAACAAAACACTGGCTTCTAACTTTTAACCAGTGGCCATACGAACACACAAAAGTACACTTGTTAGCAATCTATCGAGAGCATGCGGTAGAGCTATCTGAAGTCGCACCCGAAGCTGGAAGGGAATTACTCGAGTTAATGCAATGGTCAGTTAAAGAGTTTAATGTACCTGGCGGAGCGTTTGCGATGCGGTTTGGTGACACAAATTATTCAGCTGGGTCTGTGAATCATATGCATGCGCAGTTTGTACAACCTGATATTGACGCACCTGATTACCAGTCAGTGCGGATCAAGGTTGGCAAGTCAAGGAAGTAACTGTACTCTCAGTGTTCATTTGAGTCATTTTGATATAATTCAAAAATGTTCCTATCGAAAGAGTATTCAAATAATCGTTTGGAATTTCAAGTTTTTTTCTCCGAAGCTAGGAAAAGCTACGAATGTACCCTTTCTGACCTTTCACTTGAGTGCAAAATTTTTGCCAATGCGCAGAAAGACCCACTTTTTGTAGTACCTCCATTTGTTGTCTGTCTGTTTGATGCGAAACACGTTTGGGTGCTAGCAACCGATGACCGAGTGCAGTTCCGACAAGATCTTGAGTATAGGGAAGAGAATGGTGTTCGCTACCTTGCTGTCCAGCATGATGTGGTGAGCAAAAACATCTGGGATAGAAGAGTCATGAGTGAGGAGAGAGGAATGCCAGGCGGGACGGCTTGGGAAAAAATTGGTGAACGGGGCGAGTTGCTGTGGGACGTACTTGCAGAACCACAATTAGTAGTGATAAGCGACCCAAATAAACCAGAAAAATTGCGGAATCATGGTGTGATTATTCCTCACATAGTTGTTCCGCCTGCAGGGATACTTGCACGTGTGCCAAACACTCCTCTCATCGAGTTGTACAAAGAAAAATGGCACAACCACGAGGTAACACATGTTGGGGAAATGCGTGGTAAAGTTTGGGCTAGCCCAGATGACACAGAGGCTTTACAAGAGCATGAACGAGTTTCCTGCTCAGTTCAGACATTGAAAGAAGGTTGTGAGTGGTTAGGTGGCGGAGAACTTCCAGAAGTGGTGAGTAGGGCATTTACGGTAATTGAGGGGCACGATCTAGAACACTATTTTTTACGAGGGTACTTGGGAGAAACATTCGGATTTTTGGGGGAGATGTACCAGGTGGTGAGAGATATATACAGTCAAAAAAATGGAGACCACTCATACGATTTTCAAGCATATTTGCAAGCTACCAAAGAGGGTGCCGCTACATTGCCAAATAAATTCCACGGAGTTCCTCACAAAAATGTAGTTGGTTTTGAACTTGCCTGGTGGCTGTGTTCACAGATTGCACAAGGAAATAGTCTTGCTGCCAGAGAAAAAGGAAAAAACCTCTCCAGAGATGACGTGCTTAGAATTGCTATGGTATTGCGCACATT
Organism: uncultured Pseudomonadales bacterium; assembly: GCA_964607285.1. Taxonomy (GTDB): domain Bacteria; phylum Patescibacteriota; class Microgenomatia; order UBA1400; family PJMF01; genus CAZBMX01. The sequence continues at coordinate 57,740 of CAZSJW010000003.1, read as the reverse complement.
GATGTTAGGCAGAATTCCCCTGAATGATATGTTCTTTGAAGAAGATGTACTAAGGGTCATGGCAGATGAGCTGAGTTGGGCTAGAAAAGTGGGATTGTTCTGATGAAACAGAATAAATCAATTGAAGGTGGGGTTAGTCCTTAATATCTTTTATTTGCAAAACTGTAATGTTTGCTTTTTGCAACAGATCTAGTCCATCAAGTACCGCGTATCCTTCTGAAAAGTAGAGCTCAGTAATGCCTGCTTGCACAATCAACTTCGCGCATACAGGGCAAGGAAAGGTGGTGACAAATAACTGAGCTCCTGCGGTAGAAACTCCTAGCTTTGCTGCAGAACCGATCACTGCAGCTTCCGCATGAATAGCGGTGGTTAACTCAATATGTTCACCTTTATGAAAATTGGCTCGAGGATCACCCGTAACGTATGGGGTGTGTGGTGAGGGAAGGTGATGATTGTGGTCACTCAAAATAGTTTGTCCATCAGCAGAAACCAGCACTGCACCAACGTGTCGCCACCAGTCGGAGCTTCTACGCGCTTCAGACTTGGCACGATCTAGGAAGGTTCTTTGCAGTGCATTTACTGTGATGTTAGGAATATCTTGCAGTGGTTTTGCAGCCAGTGAATGTTCGTGGTCCCAGCGAAGGAAAATTGTGTCAAATACCACTGAATTGTTAGGAAAATGTTCTTGAATAACTTGGCGAGTTATATCTTCATCTGGAGCAATGATATGTGGTGTTTGAAGTTCAGGAATCATCTCATTCTCAAGGATCCGTACTTCTAGATTTGGGTACCATTTCCGAAGGGCTTCTACTACCAATCGGGGCTCAAGAGCTCGGATATCTTTGACCAGTGGTCGGAGCTGGTGAGTGTATTGTGGTCCGAGTAGGTACGCTGTTTGAACTGTTGTGAGGTGTGAGTCGATGAATCGACGATACCCTTCATGGAGTACAGGAATGTATGCGAGTAGGATTGCGCTAGCTTTCTGCTTTAAGCTCATCGAGCACCTCTTCAATTGTATGAATTAGTTTTTTGGAGATTGTGGCACTAATATGTTTGGCAACCCCGATCTGCACACGGCGAAGTTTTGCACTAGTAGAAGTGGTTGCCATTGGTTCTAGGACGACAATCGAGCCACAGAGCTTATGAAGTTCTTTGAGTTGCTCTTTGGAGTAGGTTTCCGCAGTAGCAATTAGGACATCTGGTTGAATTCGTTTAATAAGTTCCCACTTGGGTTGGCTCAATTCTTTTAGAACGACATGATCTACTGAGCGCAAATGTGTGAGCATTTCGAGTCTCTCTTCTTGGGGCACGACGGGCCTGTCAGGCCCTTTGCGCTTACGGATTTTCTCGTCGCTGTCCACTCCAATAAACAGGACATCTCCATACGTTTTGGCTTCAGCACAGTAGCGAGCATGGCCGATGTGGATCATGTCGAAGGATCCTTGAGTTAGCACAATTTTTTTACCTTGCTTTTTATATGTTTTGGCCAGAGCTTCAAGCTCAGTATAGTTTTGGGAAATGGGTGCGGGGGCGATCATTTGCCTATCATACTACAGCAAGGGCTATGGTACGATGGCAGCTATGCACGTCTTTCTTATTGCTGCTCTAACCGCTGATGGATACATTGCCCGCGGTGTGGCAGAAATTTCTACTAAATGGACGAGCAAATCCGATGCGCAGTTTTTTACGGAGCGTACAAAGCAGGCAGGCGTTTGCATCATGGGTAGCAGTACCTTTGACACAATCAATCGGCCACTCCCAGGTAGAGTGAGTATTGTCCTCAGTCGTACCCCTGAAAAATATAGTCAGTGGGGAGATCAGGTGCGGGGAGTGAACATGCAGCTAGAAGAATTGCTTACCATGCTTGCAGATGAAGGTTACTCTGAAGTTGCAGTATGTGGTGGTACTTCTGTGTATACGCAGTTTATGAGAGCAGGACTAGTTGAGCGACTGTACTTGACTACAGAACCAGTCGTGTTTGGAACAGGTTTGAAGCTGTTTAACGCCACGCTACATTCTGAAATCAAGCTTGAAAAAACTCACCATTTATCGGAACAAACAATTGTCCAAGAATATGTCGTCACCAATCACCATCAAGATTAAGCGTTTTGATCCAGAGTTGCCATTGCCAGAGTATAAATCATCTGGTGCTGCGGCAATGGATTTGTATGCACGCGAAACAGTAGAAATTGCAGCACATTCGGTAGGGTATGTACCACTTAATGTGGCAATTCAGTTTCCTGAAGAGTACTGGTTGTTAGTGACGGCACGGAGTTCTCTCCATAAACAGGGTGTTCATCTAGTAAATGGTGTAGGCGTTGGTGACAGTGACTACTGTGGTGATGATGATGAGTATCGCGCAGCACTGCTGAATTTTACGAACAAAACGGTAGTAATTCAGCGTGGTGAACGCATAGTACAAATGCAGCTTATGGAAAAAACACCGATGCAGCTTGTGGAAGTTGGAAAATTGAGCAGTAAAAACCGTGGTGGTTTTGGTACTACTGGACGGAAATAAGCGTTTTGTGCGTACTATACGTGGTATTTTGCTAGTTGCGCATGCACTACATGTCGTGGTTTGATTTGTTACACACGATTGTACTTGTATATGTCATCAGAGTTACACCACACACTTGCAGGAATTTTTACCGTCGAGCCACGAAAATTTTCGGGAGATGAAACTCATGATTTTAAATCACGGTTGACCAGCGAAGAGTTTTCCTTTTGGAATACTCAGCCACCAGAAGAGATAATAATTGCGACTGGCAGTTATCGGAAAGCCCTATTGGTTGCATATGAAAGTACGGGGCTAGTTCGGCCTGCATTCAACAGAGATACAGGTGAAGTTATTTCTACAGCAGAAGGCCCTTTACACTTTCAAAATTATTTATATACGCAGGTACGGAATGGAAATGGTTCGGTTAAGGTGAAAACTATGGTGGGGTATTTTAAAGGGGTTCCTATTTTTATAGAACCCTCTGAGGAGGGCACTGATAACAATGACGCAGTTGAGCAAGCGCAGCTGAAAATACTCAATTTGGCAAAGAAATATTTGGGAAAAAATGTTTTACTTATAGCAACAGACTCTGTAACACTCCCTGATGGAATCCAGTCGCCTTTGGGTAAGCCTATGAACGACGAGGGATTTATTGAAGAAACGTTTGATGCAAGAGAATACTTTGTACAAAACTATGGATTAGGTAGGAAGATTAGACAGTATAACGGCGAAGCATTTTTATTTACAAATGAGGTTGCACAGTCCCAGTTTGAAGAGGGTTATACAGATGCAGTACTCACTGCGATGCAGTCATGGTTGAGTACACTGACTGTTGAGCTAACAGAAGATGTGTACGAATCAATACTTTCACAAGCAGCAATGATAGTGTCTACCGATGCAGCAGGCGGAGGGCTGTTTCAAAACGCAATACGTTTTTCGGATTTTCAAGAACAAGCAGCCATCGAAAAAATGTATGACCCGCACACAGCTAGAAAGTTACTGCAGGTGCAGGTGCTAACAGAGCTGCGACAATGGTATGCATATGATTCAATTGCAGGGCTGGGCTGGTGGGACATCATTGCAGAAATCGAGAGTTATTTACAAAACAAGCAGTTATTGACGCTTTCTAATTTGCCTTAATAGATTAGAATTAATTTCGTTGATAGGAGATATATGGCTGATACAGCACAGCATGCACAAGGCAAACTCATTAGTTTTGAGGGCGGAGAAGGTGGTGGTAAAACTACTCAAGTAGCAATTTTAACTGATCGTCTCAAGGGACTTGGGTATGAGGTGGTATCTCTCCGCGAGCCAGGGGGTACTGGCATGAGCGAGCAAATTCGTGCCATTACACTCTCAACAGACAATAATTCAATGTCAGATAGAGCTGAAGTACTTTTATTTCAGGCAGCACGTGCACAAATATATCAAGAAGTTGTGCTACCTGCACTGCAAAAACCAAACACTATAGTACTCATGGATAGAACTCGGGATAGTTCAGTTGTGTACCAGGGGATTGCTAGGGGTTTTGGTGTCAAACTAATTGAAGAACTCAACAATTTTTCTACCAATAACACCTATCCTAGTCTCACCCTATTGCTGGATGTGCAGACTCAAATTGGTTTGGGTCGTAGGCGCGCAACGGGTGAAGTAAATAGGCTTGACTCTCAAACAGAGGAGTTTCATCAACAAACAAATCGCGCCTACCGCGAATTAGCTGCAGCAGATACGACAGGTAGGTGGCGCGTGATAGACGCAAACCAGCCTGTAGAGCAAGTCAGCGAAGCAATTTGGAAGATTATCACTGGTGTAGTGGGTATTTAGTATTATGAAGTTGCCACGAGCTGTTTCCAATTTGGTTGAATCATTTGAGAAGTTGCCTGGAATAGGTCCCAAATCTGCTCAGCGATTAGTGTTTTATTTACTGCACAATCCCGATCATCAGTTAGAGGATTTTTCCAAGAGATTGTTGGCATTGAAACGTGACACTGTACTTTGTACACAATGCCATAACGTAAGTGAAAGTGATCCGTGTGCTGTGTGTTCGGACCAAAATCGCTCAGACGAGCTGCTTTGTGTGGTCGAGCAACCCCTGGATGTAATTGCACTTGAACGCTCAGGCTCATTTCTGGGTCGATATCATGTGTTGCATGGGGTGATTGCTCCACTAAATAATATTGGGCCCGATCAATTGTTTTTACATGATTTAGTAAAACGATTGGGAGGGGTGCAAGAATTGGTGCTTGCTACCAACCCAACCATGGAGGGTGAAGCAACTGCTTTGTACATTGCTGAGTTTGTTCGCCAATCTGAGCAAGCTCATCCAGAGTTAAAGATCACCAGAATTGGCCATGGGCTACCTATTGGTGCCGACATCGAGTATGCCGATGGGGTGACGTTGTCCAGGGCATTGGAGGGTAGGCGAGTTGTATAGAGAGCTAGTCAATTACTAGTTTTTCTGCTATAGTCACTACAGATGCTATCGCATTACAAACTCAGTGTTACACCGCTTATGCGCACCGCGCAGGTAGCGGTTTTTTTGTATCTGTTCTCTGCCTAACAGCAGGGGGAAGGAGGAGCAAATGACTGTGCTCGTCGAATCAAAACAGGTAAAAGTTACTCAGGCTCTGCGTGAGTTTGCCACTCACCAGATGGAAAAGATGGGTAAGCTCGGTAAAGATATTCGTAAGATATCAGTCTTTTTAGAGACAGTTGGCAAGAAAAATAATGATCCATCAGCTAATCGAGTTACAGTTCAAGTTGAAGTTCCAGGAAAAAATGTGATTGTGCGAAAGCACGCTGTAGATATGTACTCTGCAATAGTTGAAGCGGCACACGGTGCTGTGCGCAGATTGCGCAAGCAAACAGAGCGAAGGCTAACATTACGGCGAAGCAAGTCTGTTGCTGCTTGATTTTATTGCCTGGTAGCGTGTATTCTGAACGAATATGGTAACTGATGACCCCCAACAGAGTGCTGTTTCACCAAGTGACCCCTCATTCCCTGCAGCAACGGATCCTCAAGCTGTCCCAGGTTCAGGAAGTTTGGGCACAGATGATCAATTTTTACCCCAAAATCAAGGAAACGTACCCAGTGATCCATTAGCACAGGTAGGTGACAACAATGATCCGCTAGCAGGTTTGCTGGATCCTGCTGGGGGAGCACCCGCTGGTGATCAGAAAAATCCGCTAGATGTCCTAGAAGAGCTTTTGAAAGAAAGCCAAGCTAAGATTGGTCCTCCAGGTGGAGGCAAAGCTGCAGATGCACCTGCGGAACCAGCTGGTCCGACTCCCGAACAGCTGCAACAACAAGCTGAGCTTGAAGAACGCCTGAGGCAACAGGCAGTACTTGATCAACAAGCAATTGAAAAACGACGAATTGAGTTGTTAGGACTGAAGGATACTCCGCAGTACCAGGCGAGAGTGCAGCAGGATCAGGCAAAAGCAGACGATTTGCAGTCAAAAGATACTGCAGGACAAGGTTTCCAAATTTTACAGCTAGATCACACAAAGATTTGAGAAAACTTATGATAGGACCAGGCGGACCAAAACCAGGTGGAGCAGGTGGACTTAAACCTAGAATGGGGGGTGGGTTTAACCAAGCTATGGGTCAGTTTGGTGAGCATCTGGACGAAAGTGCTTTTAAGCAAGCATCTTCGCAGAAAGCACTTGGTCAGCAAGGTGCGCAAGTTTCTCAGCAGCAGATGGCGGCTGCTCAAGCTCAGGCTGCACAGCAACAGTCTCCAGGGACTCCTGCTGAACCAAGAGAAGTAGGCACTATTCCAGATGAAGCCAAGCGAGTTGTAGCCGATATCTGGGCAGATGTAAAGAGCTTTTTTTCTATACACACCTGGCTTGGTATCAAGCCAAATACACTGACGCCTGAAGAGCAAAACAAGGCAAAGACAGTACACCAGAGATACAAGCAACTTGACCAAGAACAGCAGCAAGAAGCTCGCAGACGCTATGAAAAAGAGATGAAGCGGCGTCAGAAGATGGAGGAGGAGAAGCAAAGAAAGGCCCAACAAGAAGCACAAGCCAATCAATCTTCAGTAGAAGTTCCTTCTGGTCCTAAAAAGGGCCCAGTTGGTCCATCAGGCAATAAGAAACAGAAAGCAGTCCAAAAGCTGCAAAATGACAGAAAAACGTTATCTGGCCCAGGAAGTGCTAATTAATTTCATATAAAAGGAACTATGTCAAAAAAACATTCACTTGAAAACTCAACGTGGTTTATAAAACAATCTTGGCGTGATCGTGGTGTGGCACTAGTGTTGGCCCATCCAGATGATGAAGTATTGTACTGGAAGCTCCTCGAGTGTCTTTGTTAATGCTTCTGTGCCTGTCACTGTTATATTTCTGACCATGGGTGAGAAGGGAAAATCAGCTGGTGAGTCTATTAGTTCCAGTGAGTTAAGTCTGAAAAGAGTGGCTGAGACTGAGTCTGCAGCAGCCTTCTTGGGTTTTTCCTATGTTTTTTTAGGATATCCTGATGGTGAGTTATGTTTGATTGATCAAGCTGAATTACTTAGAAAGCTCCTAGTAGTTCTGAGAATACTAGCACCTGCAGCACTTATCTCTTTCCATCCTCATGAAATTACCTCTGCAGTGCATCATGAAGATCACAGGGAGGTGGGGAAACTGACATCATTGGCTAGTACGTTACTCGATGTTTCTGGATATACAGTAACTGATGAGACAGGCAGAGAAATCATCTGGGATGAGCAGCTGGTACGATCTGACTTGTGGTTTTGGTACTCTCGGTTGCTACTGCTGAAGACTAAGCACTTGCAAAAGAACAGAGATGTAGTTGTGTTTAAACAGTCTAAGAAAGATAAACAGAATCAAGTTTCTTACCTTGCAGATCATCATAGCTCACAAGCACCTAAGGGCTCAAAGAAAACATGGAAGCGTGTAGTACATACCGCTGCGTATAATCCAAGCACAAATCGATGTGAGGAAAGCTACTTAATTGTCCGAAATGGAACTAGATAAATTTGTTACAATGCAAGAAGCTTGAGAATTATTGATACGCTTTGTGCAACTCGAAAGAATAGTATGTTGACGCTCAATCTCTATAATACTCTGACTCGAAAAACCGAGCCAGTCATACCATACCAGAAAGAAAAAATTGGTTTGTACGCATGTGGTGTGACAGTCTACGACTATGCACATATTGGGCATCTTAGGAAGTATACGATGGATGATATTCTGGTCCGCGTATTGCGCAGATTTGGGTATGCAGTGACATTCGTTCAAAACGTCACTGATGTTGGTCATTTAGCATCAGATGCAGATTCGGGAGAAGACAAGCTTGAAAAAGGAGCCAAAAAGTACAACAAGTCAGTATGGGATGTGGCTCAAGAGTTTGAGGCATATTTTTTTCGAAGCATGGATTTGATGGGCAATCTGAGACCAGACGTCAGTTGCCGCGCTACAGAACATATTGAAGCTCAGTTAAACATGGTGATTGCACTCGAAAAAAAAGGTTTTACGTATGTGGTTGAGCACGATGGTGTGTATTTTGACACTTCAAAGTTTCCTGAGTATGGAGCTATGGCTCGGTTAGATGTGGCAGCTCAGCAAGAAGGAGCACGGATAGAAAAGCTTGTGGGAAAGAGAAACCCTTCTGATTTTGCCCTTTGGAAGTTTGAGAGACCAGGAGAAAATCGAGCCATGGTATGGCCAAGTCCCTGGCATCAAAGAAGTTTTCCAGGTTGGCATATCGAGTGTAGTGCTATGGCTATGCAGTACTTAGGTGAGCAGTTTGAGATTCACACGGGAGGCATTGATCACATTCCAGTACATCATACCAACGAGATAGCACAGGCAGAAGCAGCTACAGGCAAAAAGCCATTTGTGAAATATTGGGTTCATCATAACTTCGTGCGAATAAATGGCGAAAAGATGAGTAAATCGCTAGGTAATTTCTTTACTATTGATGATCTACTCGATAAAGGGTTTAGCCCGCAGGCTTTGCGTCTTTTGTTTCTAACTTCTCACTATCGTTCAGAACTCAATTTTACTTGGGAAAACTTGGCTGGTGCACAAAAAAGCTATGATCGCTTAGTTGGGATGTTACGTAATTGTAAGTCTGAGCAAGACAGGACGGTGTTGAGTGCAGAAAAATTAAAGAAAATTGATACGTATCGCGAACAGTTCTTGCAAGCATTAGCAGCTGATATTGATACACCGATTGCGGTGGCTCTTATTTGGGAGGTTGCTAAATCGAACATTCCTGGTGGAGACAAGTATGATTTGCTTTTAGAGTTCGATGCAGTGTTGGCTCTGGGTTTGAGGGAGGCTGCAAGCAAACCTGCAAGTGAGCAACCAGCACCCAAAATTCCCGCTGCCATCCAAACTCTTTTAGATAAGCGTGCAGCAGCTCGTGCTAGTAAAGATTGGGCACAGTCTGACGCGCTACGAGAAGAGATTAAGTCGCTTGGGTTCATTGTGATAGATAGCACTGAAACGGTACAAACAGTCACATCAATATAGAAAGTGTGGGAGTATGGAAGAGAAAACTAGTTATACAGAGATATCGCTTGAGGATATTAACAGAATAATACTGAAGTACAAGTTCTTATTAATTCCTTTGCTTTTAACAGCATGTGATGGTAAAGATGCTCTTGTGACAACATTGTTTGTTATTGGGGTGCCTGTTGGCTATTTCCTCATATTTTTTGTTGGTGGTGCTCTTCAAAGCGGTGATGACGATGAGTATGATAAGCAAACTTTTTTTTAGTTCCTTCCGAGGGACCTACTAATTGTAATTCGGCTCGAACTCAGCACACTAGTAGTGTATCCTTACTTACAGTATGCAATTGAGTGATCAACAGGTGGCAGGTGTCATTAAAACTAACAAATTTCTTGATGATAAAGCCTTAGCTGAATCACAAAAGCAAGCTGTTGGTGCAAAGCAAGGGTTATGGCAGTATGTTGTAGAACATGATTTAGTAGCAGATGACAAAATTGGTGCGGCTGTGGCTAAAGAGTTGCAGTTACCATTTGTTGTACTGACTAAAACTGCTATACCAGATGATATATTGCAAGTTATTCCTGAGGACATGGCTCGTCAGTATCGAATGATCGCATTTGATCGAGATGACAAGGGTATTAGTGTTGGGATGGCAAATTCTGGCCAAGAACTACCACTAAAAATGCTTGCCAAGAAGACAGGCCAACCAATTCTACCGCACTATGCAACCGATTTAGATATCGATAATACACTTGCCTTATACAAGAAGGACTTACAAAAAAGTTTTGAGCAATTTTTAGATGAGGGAATTACGGCTTCGGGAGACCTAAATGAGGATTTACCTGTAGAAAAGATGGTGGATCTTTTGTTGACCACGGCATACAAAGAGAGTGCCTCAGATATTCACATTGAACCTGGAGAGAAGAAATCTCTGGTGAGATTTCGCATAGACGGCATTTTGCATGACGTATTGGTGGTACCAAAAGCAATCCATGATCGAGTTGTGACGAGATTAAAAGTGCTTTCAAGTTTGCGCACTGATGAACATCACGCTGCACAAGACGGCAAGATTCGGCTAGATATGAAGGAAGAACGGCTTGATCTTCGTATTTCCATTCTTCCGATCGTAGATGGTGAAAAAGTAGTTATGCGGTTGCTATCGTCTAAATCTAAGTCATTTTCTTTGCCTGATTTGGGTATGAATGAAGCGGATAACACCAAGGTTATAAAGGGATATTCACGAGCACATGGCATGATTTTATCTACAGGACCGACTGGTTCTGGAAAAACAACCAGCATTTACTCCATACTTAAAGTACTCAATACTCGAGAGAAAAACATCACCTCAATTGAGGATCCCGCGGAATACAAAGTTGCTGGAGCAAATCAAGTACAGGTCAACCCAAAAACCAACTTAACCTTTGCTCAGGGACTGCGTTCCATTTTGCGGCAAGATCCAGATTATGTGTTCGTGGGTGAAATCCGTGATAGTGAGACTGCAACTATTGCTGTCAATGCTGCTATGACGGGGCATCTTGTGTTATCTACACTCCATACTAACAGCGCAGCTGCCACGTTCCCTAGATTAATTGACATGGGTGTTGAGCCTTTTCTGGTGGCATCTACTGTTAATGTAGTCGTTGGGCAACGGTTGGTACGAAAAATTTGCCCTGAGTGTCGGGTATCGTATGTGATGACACTAGAGGAGCTTAAAAAGCATTTTAATGAGGAGTCAATCACAAAGCATTATGTGCCTGTGGGTAAAAATAAGGAAATGAGATTGTATAAAGGTGAAGGATGTAAACGGTGTCACTTTACGGGCTATCAGGGTCGGATTGGTATTTATGAGGTGTTGGAAGTTACCAAGGCAATTCGAGAGCTGATTACCGCAAAAAAAGATTCAGATTTGATTGAAAAACAAGCTATTGCAGATGGGATGACCGTTATGCTTGATGATGGTCTTGATAAAGTGGCTAAAGGCGCAACTACAATCGAAGAAGTATTGCGTGTAACTAGTACAGAAGCAGAGTAGGAAGTACGTATGCGGTTATCATCATTGAGACTCTCGGGGAGTGACAAAATCACTCTGATTAGCAATCTTTCCACTATGTTGGCCGCTGGTATTCCAATTATGGAATCCGTGCGTTCAATCATGTCAGAGTCGAAGGGTAATCAAAAAAAAGTGTTGGAAACATTAGCCAGTGATTTAGCAGCGGGCAATCATGTGCATGCAAGCTTCGCAAAGTTTCCCAAAGTATTTAATAAAGTCACCGTTAATTTGATCAAGGCATCTGAAGAAGCGGGAAATTTAGAAACCACTCTCAAAGACATCAAAAAAAATATCCAAGATGAAATGGAGTTCTCAGACAAGGTAAAATCGTCACTAATGTATCCAGTTTTTGTAATGGTGGTTTTTGCAGCAGTATTTTTGGGTATCTTAGTATTTGTTATTCCTAAAATTTCAACTGTTTTTTCCAGGTTGCGGGTTGAGCTACCACTGCCTACACGTCTGATGATTGCTGTTTCCGATATGATTGTAAACAACACTCTTGAGCTAAGTATTGGGTTGGGACTTTTTACAGCCTTTATTGTTTACATGTTCAGAAGTCAGCGAGAGATCTTGTATCGGTTTTTATTTGCATTACCCGTAATCTCCAAGCTTGTTGAGCAAATAGATCTGACGCGCTTTTCGCGCAGCATGTATTTGTTGCTTAGCTCGGGCTTGCCAATAGCTACCGCTCTTGAGTTAGCAGCAGATGTGGTCTCTAAACGTGAAGTGCGTCAACTAATTATTCATGCACGAGACACTGTACTGGCGGGTCAGTCGTTTGCAGAAGGTCTGCGTTCAAGGAAGAATGGCATTCCAGGAATGATGATTAAATTGATAGAAGTTGGTGAAAAAAGCGGAACTTTGGACAAGTCAATGCTAGAGATATCAGAATTTTTAGATTATCACGTGACTAAAGACCTAAAGACGGCAACCGCGATGTTAGAACCTATTATGTTGGTTGGTGTAGGGGTTGGGGTGGGTGCTATGATGATGTCGATCATTGCACCTATTTATGGGTTGATTGGAAACGTGGGGGCAAGGTAAGACTACCGTAGTAAGCCTTTAACTTTAGTCAAAAATTCATCTGGATTAAGGTCAGCCTTTATAAAACACTCTTTGGCACCGTGTTGCAGCGCCTCTTTGATGATTGGGTCATGAGCCAGATTAGTGAGCAACACAATTGGTCCATTGTTTTGTTTTGGTTTCTGCACTGCAAGTTCCGAGAGAATTCCTATCCCATCGAGTTGTGGCATCATCACATCTAGTAAAATTAGATCAAATCCACCTAAAAGGATTTTTTCTAGACCAGCTTTGCCGTCTGCAGCAGTCTCAACTTCAAAACCTGCTTGTTCGAGTACCTCATGATATAGGTCACGAATAAAAAGATCATCATCGATCAGCAATATCTTCTTTTTCATTGTATACTCATTGGTTGTAACATGCGTTTACTGTATAGTAAAGTGAGGCTAAACGCAACAAAAGATACCTAACCAGTACCCCATATATATTCTACAATGTTGACCCAAGCAGAGACAATCAGACATTCTGTTGAACCAATCAATGATTTTTTGCATCCAGTTTCAGTTGAAACAAAGGGTCTAGTGAGTAGGAGAACTGAGTTCGAGTACGATGGACAACAGTTCTCGGTAGATGCTGGAGCTGTTTCTGCATCACAAGTATCTGCAGAAATGTGGCAGAAAATTCAGAAAATCAGAGCAGCGTATGCTATCTGGGGAGATCGTGAAGATAAGAACAGAGTATTGCTGGAAACCCCAGAAGACAAGTTATCTGACACAATACTTTTTTTGACTACAGTTAAAACGCCTACAATAACTACATATTTTCATATGACTGCTCGACCAGCTTTGCAGCTAGGGTACAACAATCTTCCGATTGATTTACTGCATTGGGTAGTTGTAACACCTGAAGGCACAATACCTCTGGCGCATGTCGTTGACGCAAGAATACCATTATCACAAGTATCTGTGCTAAGTAGGGCTTCTACGATATCAGAGTGCGTAGATGTTCCAGAAGAGATCTATGAGGCAAAACTTCGTAACAGCAGGGCCGTAGCACTTGCTGCTACCTTTTCGGTTTTACTGCAGACTGATCAGAAGGATTCGGTATTTTTGTTACAGCTTGCTAGAAGACTACGTGATCAATCGTTTGTTTTTACGGACAAAGCAGGTGTTGCTCATACATTTTCATTTCCAGAAACTAAAACTAGTTTAGCGTTACCACCTAGCTATCAGGTACAAATGGCTTTACATGAACCGCTACTGCGGTCGCAAATAGCTGAACTGTTTAAATATTGGCCAGGGTACTGGTGGGGGGAAAACTTTTTAGAAGTTGCGTTACAAGCATATCGTGAGAATATCCTCACAAAGTCTCATCTGCAAACCATACATTCATTGGCACAATTGAATGGCAAAGAGTTTTCTTCTGTTGAAGAGCACTTAGAATATTTGGCTGTGCCAAAACGGAGAAAAGCATGGACAAAAGTATTTGAAGAAGACGAGAAACTCTTTACCTATTTATTTGATCATGCTGAGCCACAACCATACTCTTCGATGTATAATAGGGAACAGCTCTTAGCTGATATACACAATTTGCCAATAGATTGGTGAGGAAATGACGCACACTGCGTTTCTTGAACAAGCAAACATTGCTCCAAGTATTGAACCACAACTTGTGTGGCACACTTCTCAAGCAGCTCGAGAACAGCTTTGGCTACAGGAGAATTGTGCAAAGTCTGTGGTGCGCGAAACAGACATTCTAACTCAGTTTCCTAACACAAGTAGTGAGTTCCAACAATTTTATGCACTACTTTTTAGTCAAGAAGTAGCTAAAGAAATGTTGCCTTACCTTCAAATGTTTTGGAATGAACTACATGAACTGTGGAAAAATAACATTTTAAGTGTTCAGCAAATGGGAATGAAAACTGAAGATGAGTTCATTGCTACATTCATTTCAGACCCTGAAAATATTTTGGTATACCAAAATCAAATTACGGGTAGTTTCTTATTACTACCCAGGGCACCTTATTTTAAAGCATTGTACTTTTCTAGACTCAACCCTGTAGTTTCAGCACAGGAAATCGCTCAGCTGGAAAGTGCAGCAGTGATAGTTTTGGGAGCAAGTTCGGGTGAAGTCTCAGCTAAGTTGTTAGGCAAGCTGGGTGTGGAAGTACACCTTACTGACCCAGACGTAGTAGATCAATCCAATGTGTTGCGCCTTCAAACTTCTGGCACTGTGGATGTGGGAAAGTCTAAAGTACTGCAGACAGGTAGAGATATTGTTGAGTCTAACCCTATGGCGGGTGTGTACCTGTACCCTAGAATTTTGCCCCACAAAGAGCTGTTTGAACTCATTCAGAAACTCTCTATCCAAAAGGAACGAGTAGTTGTAGTTGATGCCATAGATGATTTGCACACAAAAGTAGTGTTGCGTTGTATTGGGTATGCTTTGGGTGTGCCAATTTGTATGAATAATAACGTGGCGCACGAGGCAACTATCGTAACTGATCAATATCCAACCAGCTTACTGCCAAATCCTCAAACAGCAAGTTTTGAGGATTTTCAGGACTGGATGCAGGGGAACGGAACAATTGCCAAATTAGGCTTTTTTGGGCATAAACATCTAACCAAGTCAGTACTGATTCAAAAACTGGCGGAGTTAAAAACTAAGCAGGGACTGGATGCTGCAATGGCATTTACAAAACTGGTAGTTGAAATTGTTGGCACGAAATATTTTCCGCCAAGACAGATGGTGAATTTGTTGTTAGGGTCACAAGGTTTGCAAAACTACCTATCACAAAGTGGAATTAATGCTGCAGCTAGTGGTGCTGTTCAAAGCAGAGTTGTGAGTAAGATATTGAATGGTCAATCAGTGAGAGACAGAGTTGTTGTGGACTTAGATGCAATGATAGGAGCAACAGCTGAAGCAGAAGATAACGCTTACTTGCCTGAAATTGTAGAAAACTATCCAATTTTTTGGCAGCAGTATGCTGATGGAAAAACTAGTCTCTTGGCTGTACTTCGAGAAGCGGTTAAGGATGTCTTTGGACTGAAGTATGAGTATCAGTACCGAACAGAGTAACTTCCTATTCTTGCAGATTCAATGACCGTGCTACACTTACTTTGTGGAACTTCTTGTCGCAATTGTAGTTACTGTTCTTAACTTTTTGTTAGGTTTTTTTGTGTATCTAAAAAACACAAAAGGAGATACACATCGGCATTTTTTGTTTCTCACTGTAGTGATTGGTCTATGGACACTTACTAATTACTTTTCTTTGCACGCTCCTGATGAGGCAACAACTTTATTTTGGATTAGAGTTGTAATGGTAGTAACTTCATTTTTAGGTCCAGCAATTCTTTTATTGGTGGCATCATTTCCTCGAACCCACTCTACAATCTCAGGCAAGTGGGAAAACTTAATACTGTATATGGGATTCATTACCTCTGTATTGGCAATGTCACCATTTATGTTCACTTCTGTTTCAGTAGTCGCTGGGGTCATTACGCCACAGCCAGGACCAGCATTGCCTGTTTTTGCAATACAGTTTTTTGGAACACTGATTGCTGGATTTGGGATCTTGATCAAAAAGTTTAGAAGGGCACACGGTTTGGAGAAGACTCAGCTCAAGTATTTACTTGCTGGAATCATTTCCTCATTCACTTTGTTGACTGTTACCAACTTTGTGTTTGTTGCGCTTTTGCAGATTTCTTCCTTTGTAATGTTTGGCCCTATTTTTACTCTTATTTTTGCAGGCACGATTGCTTATGCAATCGTAAAACACCGATTCTTGGATTTAAGCTTGGTCATTGTTAGGTCATTAGGATACATCTTAGTAATGGGAATTTTTATTGCTGTCTATAGCGTTTCAGTCTTCTACTTACAGAGTTTGCTTTCAGGGCAAGAACCATCAATGCTCCTTATTTTGACGTCAGCAGCTGTGACAATTGGAGTGGTTTCGACTTTTGAGCCACTGAAACGCTGGATACAGCATAAAACAGAAACAATTTTTTACCGCAGGGATTATGATCGAGCTGATTTGCTGAAACTTACGAGCAAAATTTCTACATCGATTTTGTCTCTCACTAAGTTAGTAGATGGATTTATCAAAGTATTATCTGGTGAGATGAAAATTTCTGCAATGGCAATTGTGATTGGGAACGATAATAAAAAAGTTAGGTTGTACGGTTCAGATGCTTTGGCATTGCAACCCACATCTGATACGCAACTACAGCAATTTAAACATGATTTTCAAGTATATGAAGCAGTCAAGAATGCCTTGGGAAAAGCTCGTGATCAAATCATCATCTTTGATGAAATCGATGAGTCCGTAATCAAGTCAATTATGAGAGAGAGACAGATTGCTGTGATCTTGCCCCTGATTGTTAATAATGATTATTTGGGATGCATGCTCTTGCAAGAAAAGCAAACTGGTACTGTGTATACCTCTGAAGACATCAAAACACTACAACTAATTGCACCTCAAATTGCAATTGCGCTTCGCAATGCGCTCTCATTTGAAGAGATAAAACAATTTAACGTTGTTTTGGAGGATGAAGTGTTACGGGCAACCTCAAAACTACGTCGGGCAAATAAGAGTCTAAAGGAACTTGACAGACTGAAAGATGATTTTGTGTCCATAGCTTCACATGAGCTAAGAACTCCAATGACTGCCATAAAATCTTATATATGGATGGCACTGAGTGGTAAGGGCGGTCAGCTTTCTAAGAAGCAACGATACTATTTGGAACGATCATATTTATCAACGGATCGTCTCATCAAATTAGTGAATGACATGCTCAATATTTCGCGAATTGAGTCACACCGCATTGCCTTGACAGTTGGTAAAGTAGATCTACAAGCGTTAGTCACTGAAATCGTAGCAGAGGTCAAGTCTAGAACAGATGAATTAGATATTACTGTGGAGGTAGCGGATCACTGTACAGACAGGACAGGCAAGTCATTGGGAGCAGTGCCCCCAGTCATCGCTGATAGTGATAAATTGAGCGAAGTGGTGATGAATTTACTGGGAAATTCTTTAAAGTTTACGCCCAAAAAAGGTAAGATAACAATATCATTCAGACAAGAAGAGGACATGCTGATAACTAGTGTTACGGATACAGGTGTTGGCATGACTCCAGATACTATCAGTAAATTGTTTCAAAAATTTGGCCTAATCAAGGGTTCTTACAAAACAAACCAGAATGCATCGCAGGGGACAGGTTTGGGACTATTTATTAGTCGGGCAGTTGTTGAGTTGCATAAGGGTGAAATATGGGCAACATCTCCTGGTGAAGGAAAGGGTTCAAGCTTTTGTTTTTCATTGAAAAAATATACGCAAGAAGATTTTAAGAAGTTAGAAGATGAGTTCAAGAAAAGAGAGGACGTTGGTATCATCAGGACGCGATCTAGCTTTTGGGTATAAATTGATACTATTCTCTGCTGCAACCTGCACACACACCATATATACTGGAGGCATGCCCGCCAGTTTTTTTATCCCTGTTCACAGTAGGAGAGTCGTCCAATCTGGATTTACGTTAATTGAATTGATCCTAGTGATGGGAATTGTTGCTGTGTTGTATGGGATTAGCTCTGTCAGCTTGTCTAGATTGATTCCTCGGGTAGCTGTTCGAAGCACAGCAGAGACGCTTCGCTCAGAACTGAGATTGCTGCAGGCACGCGCTATGCAAGGGGATGTAGGTATAGTTGCGGGACCTTCTGCATTCGGGGTTTTTTTTGCTGCAGATCGGTATACCTTTTTTGAGGGATCCTCGTATGTCCCAGGGGCTCAGGGTAATGTGGAAACGATTATGGAAGAAGCGGTGAGTATCTCGACTGAACTTCCAAGCAATATCTTGGTATTTCAGCACGGCAGTGGGGAAGTTGTTGGGTTTATGTCAGGTCAAGACACAATTACTATTTCAAACGTAGAGTCTGGTGAGAGTGCTGGGTTTACCGTGAATCAATATGGGGTACTGCTCGATGAGTAAATATTTGAATAAAGCTACTAGCGTCCCTCGGTGTATACGTTATCAGACGGGCCAGTTATTGATTGAACTTCTTGTGGCAATTGGAGTAGCTGCGCTAATAATTCCAGCTCTACTTTCAGGTTTTATTATTACCCGAGAGGGAAAAGCACAACAGGAGCAGCGATTAGAAGCAGCACAACTAGTGCGTGAAGCAACAGAAGCAGTCCGAGCTGCACGAGATGAAACGTGGGATGCAGTGGCAGCAAATGGTACTTACCATCCTGTAGTTCAATCAGGCAGTTGGAGTTTGGTCGCTGGGGGAGAAACAGTTGGTACTTTGACTAGAGAGATTCAAATTAGTGACGTGTATAGAGATGATACACAACAAATTGTTAGTAGTGGTGGCTCACTGGATCCTTCAACCAAATTGATTACGATTGAGGTTGGGTGGTCAATTCCGAAATCTGAAATAGTAACCCATCAGATGTACTTGTCTCGGTTTGGCGATAACGTGACAGTTACACAAAGTAGCCAAGCAGAGTTTGAGGCTGGCACACTTACAGATACTGTTTCCACTAGTACAGCGGGAGGGGAAGTTATTTTGGCTAGTGCAGGAAATGGTGACTGGTGTGTTCCAAACGAGTTTATTGTGGCACAACTAGACTTACCTCAAAATGCTGCAGCAAGGGCAGTTAGAGCAATTGAGGGCAAAGCGTTTGCTGGGACTGATTTTGCAAACACAGGTGTCTTTTCGGAAATTGCTGTTACTAACGCTGATCCTCCTTCAGTTAGTGTTAGTTCTACTATCACTGGATACGATACCAATGATATTTTCATTGACACAAACTATGCATATATAGCTACCGATGATGGCACAAAAAACATTGTGATTATAGATCTAAGCACAAATCAGGAAGTAGGATACTTTGATGCTCCTTGGTTTTATGGGACTGCAAACGGAATTTATGTTGTGGGTAATACAGGATATATGACTGCAGGTGCTTGGTTGGTAACCTTTGACGTAACTAGCAAGACTGGATCAAGATCGATGTTAGACTCGCTGTTTTTATGGGGAACGGGCAGGAGATTACAGGTTGTAAACAACTATGCATACGTGGCAGTTGATTGGGGTTCAGCTGAACTCAGGGTGGCAAATGTTAGTAATCGCACCAATATTTACAGTGTGGCAACGGCGAACGTAAATGGCGAGTATGGGCGTGAAGTGTTCGTCAATGATACAGGTACAAGAGCATATTTAGCTACAACACAGTCAAACTCTTTATCCGAACTTTTTATTATTAACACAACCAATAAATCAGGTAGTTTGCCGATTTTAGGTTCGTATAATTCGGGATCAATGAATCCAACTGGTGTTACTGCTGTTTCAGGAAACAAAGTGATATTAGTTGGAACAAATGGCGAGGAATATCAAGTTGTTAACATAGCAAATGAGTCTAACCCTGTTCGCTGTGGTGGAATTGAAGTAAATACTGGCATTTACGGCGTATCAGCTGTGCAAGAAGCTGACGGAGATGCATATTCATATATTGTGACTGGTGATACTGCTGCAGAGTTTAAAGTAATTGAAGGCGGACCAGGAGGTGGTTCTTACGCAATGTTTGGCACTTTTGAATCCTCATCTATAGATCCTGGGTACTCTGTTGCTTTTAATCGTTTTTTTATTCAACATATTGAGCCTGGTGACGTAACGGATGTTCAATACCAGGTTGCAGTTGCTGACCCAGTCAGCGGAAGTTGCACAAGTGCTAGTTTTTCATTTGTTGGCCCAGATGGAACAGCAAGTACTTTTTTTGAAAGCGATGGTCCAATTCCATTTAACAATGACGGTTCGGGGTATGAAAATCCAGGGCGATGTTTTCGGTATAGAGCTTATTTTTCTTCTGAGGATTCATTGCAAACTCCTGAACTATACTCAGTTACCGTTAATTATTCACCATGAAACAAACAATTGTTAAAACTTACCAGCTGGGATTTACTTTAGTCGAGCTGTTGTTGTATATGGGTTTGTTGACAGTTTTTATGACAGGTTTAACTACATTGTTTCTGACTAGCTTAGAAACACAAATGGAAGGGCAGGCGGTTTCAATCGTTTCGCAAGAAGGGCAGTATTTGTTGCAACGAATTGAGTATGATGTTTACCGAGCTGATTTGATCACTATTCCTACTCCTGGAACCAGCGGAGATACGCTCAGCCTACTGATCGATGGGCAACCATTCATCTATCAACTGAGTGGAACGGCCATTGAACTTACTGCTGGAGGGAGTACTCAGAGCATGCATCGTGCAGATTTATCAATATCTGATTTGCAGTTTACGAGGGTTAGTGATGGATCTGATTTCGACTCACTTCGAGTCAGTTTTACAGCGTCAGCTGGGGCACAACCACCCAGAGGGAGTGAGGACAGATCATTTGCCACTACCATAGGAGTTCGCTAATGTTGAAAACTGTGAAAAAGCGAGGATCTCAGCAAAGTGGTCAAGCACTCGCTGCGCTGTTAATTTTTTCTGCTGTTGCTATGGTTGTGCTCACAGCGACTGTTGCCGCTGCCATCACAAGCACTCAACAGGTTAGTAGTTTCGATCGCAGTCATGAGGCTTTGTATATCGCGGAGAGTGGAATTGAAAATGCCTTGTATCGTTTTCTTCGTGATCCTGGATACACAGGGGAAACTTTGCCAGTTGGCGGAGGAGCAGCCACAATCACTGTTACTGGTGTAGATCCTGTTACAATTACTTCAGTCGGCGTTGTAGGGGGCTTTCAAAGGACAATTGTAGTTACAGCAGGGTATACTAATTACGTATTGAGTGTTACATCTTGGCAGGAGCAGTTCGAATGATACTTACTTTATCAAACTTAGCGCATGGTGGCACAACAGTCCCATTAGTTGTGTTTGTCGAACTGAAGCGGATGACACTTTTTTCTGCAATTGCTGCAGAACCATTGGTTCTAGACTACCCTGAAGGTGTCATGCAAGATATGGAGTTTGCGGATACTCGATTCATTGAAACACAACTAATTGGTTGGAGAAATGATGAGAAAATAGCAGAATCGAACACATATATTATTTTTTCTGAAGAGTGCTACTTTAGGCAAGATTTCCCGAAACTACCAACCAACGAAGATCCACAACTTTTGGGATTTCTGGGAATGGTTCCGTTTGAGCATAAACTGAGCAAAGTGTTTCAACTCCAACAAGGAGCTGCTGCAGTTGCAATAAGTAAAAATTTGTATAGACCATTGGTGCAAGTTTTTGACTCACATCACTACAGGGTCACGTTGGCTTTACCTCAGTTCGCAATCAATGCCGAGTTACTAAAGCAAGCCAAGCCTTCTGAGATTGTAACTAAGTTAGGTAAGACCTTTGATCAATTAAAGTTACTGAGTTTTGTTTCTGAGGAAGAAAGAGAAAAGAAAATCAAATCAGACCAAAAAATCCAATCAGGTTTACCACAAGACAAAAAACAATTAATTATTTTAAGCATAGTGTTCGGTGTTTTGCTCATTGCGTTGCTACTTGTTTACCGATGGTCAGTCACTGCTGATCCGCTGCCAGTGGTTCCAGCACCAACTCCGATTTCTGTACCTTTACCTATTTTAGAGCCAACACCCACAGCAAGTGCAGCAGCATCAGCACTTGAACCCACCCCTGCAGAATTGGCAGCCGCATCTGTGCAAGTATTGAATGGCTCAGGTATTCCAGGTCAAGCTGATCAAGTTCGTACGGCTTTAGAAGCGGTAGGATTTAAAACGATCACCACTGGAAACAATTCGGGCGGCACAGTGAGTCGAGCGAGTATCTTGTTTGCAGAGAATACTTCTGAACAAATTCGAGCAATTGTTATTGATGCAGTAAAAACTGTAGTAACAACAGAGCCAATTATTCAAGAACTGAACGGCACAGATGGAGTACTATCTGTCCGAATTGTTACAAGCACTTGACACAGTAATCGAATGGGTTCTATAGTAAAAGGAGTATATTATCTAACACAAGGTAACAGAGACTCCATATGCAATATCTCCTGCCCAAATCATTACACTTCAAGAAAGGTTTTACCTTGATTGAGTTGTTAGTTGTTATTGGTATTTTAGCTGTCTTGCTGGCTATTGTTTTGATTGCCATTAATCCCGCAAAGCAGTTCTCACAGGCAAACAACACTGCTCGTAGTAGTGATGTTAATGCTATTTTGAATGCTATTCATCAGTATGCAGCTGATAATAAAGGTGCACTCCCTGGTGGTATTACCACCTCATCTTTGGAAATCAGTGATACTGGTGCTAACATCTGTTCAGACTTAGTCACAGAGTACTTGGCTGCTATGCCTACTGACCCTACATTGAATACAGCCCCAATTACAACATGTTCTGGCACATATGCCACAGGATATGAAGTAGTTCGCAGTGCTTCAGATAACCGTATCACAGTCAGTGCGCCTGATGCAGAATTGGGTGTAGTCATCACAGTGACTCGGTAAATAAGTTCGGTTTTCAACTTAGATCCCGCACCGTAACTGGTGCGGGATTTTTGTCTACAAATTTGGCAATATCATGGAGAATTTGCTATTTGAGTTGCCCTGTGCAACTATGCTACTATTACTAGCAGTAATACATGTACCAATAGCAAAGCCTATGCCCAAAAAAACTGCCCGTACTAGCAAACCAGCAAAATCTGCCAAGCAGAAATCAGTTGCAAAGAAAGCTGCACCAAAAAAGATGACGGTGATGCGGTCAGCACCAATGCCAGCTCAAAAATCATTTCGAGCACAACAGGATGATTTTTACCAAGAGCACCCAAATGCAAAAGCCTTATTGCTAACTTTTTTAGTAAGCTTTGGATTATTGGTGTACTTGTACATGCAACTTGGGTGGTAAACCTACACAATATACTTGTATTCAGGCTCTGTGGTATCAGAGCCTGATTTGTATAGCACCATGCGCAGTATTCAAACTCTGTATCTCCAATTACGTACTGTCTTCTCTATAGTTGTATTGGGGATACTTGTGCCAACACTAATTGGTGCGATTGCATATTGGGTGGCAGCATACAGTGGCTATAGAGCATTGAGGGATAAGTATGCTATTACTCATCAGCAGACAGAACAGGTATTTACTAATGAACGAGCAGAGTTAACTACCCAGTTGTCTTCAATAAGTGGTGAACTCGCTGCGTTGCGAGCTGAGGATCAGTTTAAGCGCAACGAAGATTTACAAGCGGAAATAAAGAGTTTGGAAGATGCATACAAACAGAGTGTCATAGTATATGAAGCACTCTTAAAGCTTTCCGAAGACGACAGCAAAGTGCAAACTTTTGAGTCCAGCTATAGCGCAATTTTAACCGCACTTTCTAAGCGTGAGTACCAGCTGGCAATCGGAGCATCTTCAAACCTAAAAAAAGCTGTTGATACCCGACTGGCAGAGCTTACCGCAGCGGGCTCAAATCCAGGTTTGACTGCACCAGTTAATAATGCTGCTCCAAACAGTGGCTATCGCAGGCAAACGGTAGAAACTGATGTTGGGTCTTTTGTAGTAGATATCATAGCTGCTGACTTAAACAGTACTCGTGTGGTAGTGGAAACTGCTAGTAATAGTGATTGCGGTAATGGTTGTCCAGTTGATTCATTGGCAAACTTTGTTGCAAAAGCTGGCGGTTTTGCAGGTATAAATGGTCCTTATTTTTGTCCTGCAGAGTATCCTAGTTGTGAGGGCAAAACCAACTCATTTGATACCTTGCTCATGAATAAGCAGAAGACATACTTTAACTCGGCTAACAACGTTTATAGCGCAGTTCCTGCAGTGATTTTCAGTGGTAACTCAGCACGCTTTGTAGGTGCTAGTCAAGAGTGGGGGAGAGATACTGGTGTAGACGCTGTCATCGCTGCTCAACCCTTGTTATTACAAAATGGTGATATTCGATTTGGTGGTGATGGAGATCCAAAAAAGGGAAGTAGAGGGTCTCGAAGTTTCATTGGGGCACAAGGGAGTACAGTCTACATTGGTGTCGTGCGTAGTGCGACTGTCGCTGAGGTTGCTTGGGTACTCAAAAAAATAGGATTACAGCATGGAATTAATTTAGATAGTGGTGGTTCAACAGCACTCTATTCAGCAGGAAGATATGTAGCTGGGCCAGGAAGAAACACTCCCTTTGGAATTGTACTGATGCGAAAATAAGAATGTTGATGGTACAATCGCGCCATGATTCGAGCACTGATGACTATCAAGAAATTTGACCTCTTGGTTTCACTCTATACGTTTTGTATTGTGGTGGCAGAGACGATGGGTGGCAAGACATTTCCGTTAGCAAATATTTTTGGGTATCAGCTGAATGCAAGTGTCTCAATTTTTTTGATACCAATTCTTTTTACGGTCAATGACGTGATTATTGAGGTTTATGGTAAGGAGCGGGCAAGAAGTGTGGTGCGTTCTGGTTTATTCATGGTAGCGCTACTGCTTGTGTTCACTTTGCTCGCCACACAACTGCCTCCATCGGCTCGATTTGCGCCCACTGAGAGTGCGTACGATACAATTTTTCACCAGTCAGCTCGGATCTCTGCCGCTAGTTTGATAGCTTTTGCGTTAGCGGAGTTTCTTGATGTGTATATATTTGCAAAGCTACGGGAGGTGTTGGGCAAAAAACGATTGTGGTTGCGGAACAACGTTTCAAACTTTATTTCTCAGTTCGTAGATACAACTGTATTCATCACGTTAGCGTTCTACTCATTTGATAAATCTCTTGAGGCAAACTGGATATTTTTATTGAGTTTAATAATTCCCTATTGGTTACTGAAGTGTAGTATGTCAGTACTTGAGACACCTCTGGTGTACCTGGGCGTGCGTTGGCTGCGGGATGAGAAACAGCTCTAGTTTTTTTTAATTGTGCGGATTACGGCGAACTACTATACTATGTAGTAGATGTCGAAACTTTTGCTTTTTACTGTGATTTGTGTTTGTGCGTTAGTTGGAGTTTTCGTAATACTGAACAATGTAACCTGGGTAGATACAGATTCAGGATCATTATTTACAGCAGTTAGTGGTGAGAAAACCATTGATGCACTTCTGCCGCCTGTAGCACCACATCCATTGTCAATCACCGCACTCAAATCAGTTGAGTATATTGGCAGTGATTTAGTAATTGAAGAAACACTCTCACCAGGAACAAACTATCAACGATACCGTGTTTCATATCTCTCAGAAGGTCTGAAACAGTACGCTCTTCTAACAATACCAAATGGAGAGAGGCCGCAGACTGGTTGGCCTGTCATTATATTTAATCATGGGTACATAGCTCCCTCTGAGTACAGAACTACAGAGCGGTATATTGCGTACACGGATGGGTTTTCACGAAATGGATACATGCTAATTCGACCAGACTATCGTGGGCATGATCAGTCTGAGGGCGAGGCAGTCGGCGGATATGGATCAAATGCATATACTGTGGATGTACTGAACGCTTTGGCTTCAGTAAAAAGACATCCTGATGCAGATGCGCAACGGATTGGTATGTGGGGGCACTCAATGGGTGGACACATAACAATGCGGGCAATGGTTGTGGATCCATCGATCAAAGCTGGAGTAATTTGGGCTGGTGTCGTTGGGTCATACCCAGATTTACTTCGAAACTGGCGTAGGGGAAACGCTCCGCCACCCACGCCGATGTTGGGTTCGCAACGGGGTCGTTGGCGAGCTCAATTGATTGAAGAATATGGTGAGCCAGAAGAGAATCCAGATTTTTGGAACTCACTTTCTGCTAATAGTTTTATTGATGAAATTTCTGGTCCAGTCCAGCTACATCATGGTACAGCAGACACTTCAGTTCCTGTGGAGTTTTCAGAGACACTAGCTGAGCAAATGGAAACCCAAGGAAAGATAGTAGATCTGCATGTGTATCCAGGAGATGATCACAATTTGACTGAAAATTTCAGTGCTGCTATGCGCAGATCTATTGAGTTTTTCGACTCTCAGGTAAAAGGTGAGTAGCTGTGTGCATGTTGACTATTGTCTCAACATTTTACATCGTTTCTATTCTTTGATTTTTCTGATTAAATAAATGCATGGAATGTTCTTGTTCACTATGCATGAAATAGATGTACTTTCTACAATTTCAGAGATACAGAATGGTACTGAGTTATCAAAAGAAGAGGCTGAAAAACTAGCGAGAGCTCTTGCAGAGCAACTGACCAACCCCATTCTCACACCCGAAGATATCACAAGAGTGCTTGAATTGCTGTCTGTTGTATCTCCAGATTACTGTGCGCCAATGATAGAGGATGTACTGGCACACGTTCCCATAGTGATTGGTGATGCAAGTGCTGCAATGCGGTCAGCTGCGCAATTTGCAAATCGGTCTTCGACGTATGCAACACAAATATCTATCGAGCGTGGCACCAGGGTTTCTCCAAGAATGCTAATTCATGAAATAAAACACGCTCTTCCAGTGCAAGACAGCAAACTGTTGATGGATTTAGATGCCACAGATAGCCAACTTGAGAAAAATTTACATGCACAATTGATGAGAGATGAGGCGCATTCATATTTAGCAGAATTGCAACTGAGCAAAGAGTTGGCTAAGTTTGGAGTTGAAATAAGTTTAGGCTCTGATGAGTACCTGCCACAAGTTGCAGCTGCATATGAAAGTGGGGGATTTGAGGGATTGGTTGAGCAGATGCCAGTCATCTCGCCCTTTCACGATCAGTACTACAAACAGCAGTCAGGCAATATAGTCAGGCAGTTGCGCAACAAAGAACTCATTAGTATTCCTGAAATTGGGTTGAGCGTCACTGACAATGGTGGAATTCAGATAAAACTAGATACTGGTAAGTTGCTCAAATCAGTATCTGATCCTGTTTTTCAAGGCAAGATTGTAGGTTTAGCACAGGAGTATCTTTCACAGATTCTCCAGAACTTGCAAAGGAAGAACTCACCGCGGGATGTGGATGAAGATGAAATTGAAGAAGAAGATACAGCAGGTGGGACTGCTGAGAAGACAGTCGAAATTAGCAAGGAGTCGTTGTTGGCACTAACATTTGAGAATAGGCCCGAGCCGACAAACAAGCTTCGAGAAAGAATTGTTGCTGATAAAGAAGCAACACGATTGAAAATTAGACTAACAGGCGAGTTTGCAAAACGACTGCATGCTGGTAGAAAAAGAGATGCAAGCAGTGGGTCATATTTTTCTGAACGATTGTTGTTTGCCGAGAAAAGCTTTGGTGCAGCAGCGGCTAAACTATATAAGGAGTTAGTTGCGGATGTGTTAGAAGTTGCAAAAACTAAAAGCAGATATGAAGATTATTCAAAAAAGTTGTTTGATGTGGGTGCATCGATGATGCGAGCGGGATATTCGGAGCAAGGGATTACCGTAATAAAGTACTATATTGAACGACATGGTGTGAGAGGCGCAAGTATTGGTGATTTGCAGCAACTTTCAGAGAAATTGATTCAAGTGGGATTGGTTGACTTGGCAAAGCAGTTACTTCCCGAGATTGAAAAAAAATTGAGTCAAAATGAATCAAAAATTAAGAAAGTACTACTTCGTAGGTATGTTGAAGCTTACAATGGTAGGTTTACTATAGAAGGTCGCAAAAAAGTAGAAGAATTGTTTGACAATCGTAAACAGGAGGGAAAGAGAGTAAGTACAAGTGAGCTGTATGCTTTGGTTGTGCAGTTACGGGCAAATGAGGAGTACGTTTTAGCACCTAATGCTGATTACGTCATTAATAAAGTCTCTCAAAGTGAGGAATTGGAAGTATATCTTGAGTTAACTAGGGTGTCTCCTCTGGATGCAGTATCAATCAGCAAACTCTCTCGTGCAGTGCACGCTTTAGATCAGGAGCTCAGTAAACGGTATGAGGAACTTGCATCAAGTATTTTTTCACAAGCAACAGAGTATGCAAAAATTGCTACTGAATTGCAACTTGCAGTGTTAGCAGAAGGCTTTAAAGTTGCTTATGACAAAAATCTAGGACCATTTCCCTTTTTACTCTACGTTTCTAGTGAAAACAAAGAGTATGAGTATTTCAAAGTTTTTAGTGAGCCATATGTTTCTGTTTTAACTAATCTTTTTAATGATCCACCAAACTTTAGCAAGGGACTGCAACTTTTATACACCATGGAAAATATTCCTGAAAAGTGCAGCATGTTTGAGCTAGCAGCTGAGAAAATGCCTGATACTATCTCAGATGCAGATGTTGAACATTTTGTAGCGGAATGGAAATCAAGTGCGTTACAGACAGCTAAAAGTCTTGCTAAATATGAGTGTATCGAGAACAGTGAAAGATATTCTGATAGAGTACGACAGATGAAAGAGTATGACTATAGCAGGCCCACAAGCTTTGCTGACCTGCATCTTGTACTTGAACAACAAAAAAAACAAGCAGTGTTTGATTTACGACAAAAAAATAATCAAAAAGCATATGAAAGAGGTATTCAGACATTACTTGATTTAGCTGAGTCTAGGAAGCCATTTTTTAACCCTCATTATTTTAAGAGCTCGACAACTCACTTGTATGATGAAAAATATCCTTGGTCAAGTTACAGACGCATACATTTTGAACAGTTACCGTTCAAAATAGGTGCATTAGCAACTGCAATTCCTTTAGCAAATCCAGGTGATGTCAGATTGCAGGAAACTATAATGCGAAACGTTGAATCGTTAGAGCTGGAGCCAAACAATAATTATAGTGATGCTGAGTATAAAACCATTGTACTGATGGAGGCTTTAGATGCGCTTGTTGCGGTTGGAAATATTCCAGATGCACTTATAGTGTATCGAAGGGCTACTAAGGAAGTGGAAAGACTGGTTCATACTGCACAGAGGAAAATTGATACCTTTACTGCTGATCAGAAACTGCAGTATGGATCACGGCATAAAGACGATTTGCAGAGTAACTTAAAAAATGCATTGTTCTGGCAACAGTACTTTGATTCAGTTTTAAAAACAAAACTGTTGCTAAGCTTGAGAAAACAAGATAAAACCGCTGTCTCTGATCAAATACTTGATGAAGTAACCAGTAGCTTTCTTGCTGATGTACAAGGAAGGCGAGGTAGGTTTGACACAAGATCAGTAATTAAAACAGCTCGTTTAGTTTGTGAGGCCGAAGGTTTGGTTGAAACTGGATATGAGTTATTTAAAATCGCAACAGCTAAACTTGTACTTGAGCGTGGTGGCGAGAATTCCTCAGTCTTTACTGATGGAACAAAGTATTTATATAAATCTATTCGGCACTCACCACTTTCTGATGCTCAAAAAGATCAACTCCTAAGTGAATTGGTGATAGCTATGACTCCACCTGAGAATAAAGATTGGACATACTTCTCGGGTAGCTTTGTGACATTGCTTACAATGGCAAATGAGATTGCCAGTGATCGCCGATTTGCAAAAACGGAGCTTGAAATCCTAAAGATATTTGCCTCAATTCAAGATGAGTTGATAACCTCTTCAAACTTTACTCTGATGAGCAATATGTTTGATTACCTCACAAAGTACTATCCTGAGTTCCTCTATGATAGCAATTTTGACTGTTTGCAGAGTTGTGTAGATGATAGCCAACATTTTTCATTCATAGCAGCACTTTTGCCAGCGACAGCTGAAACTGTGCTGCAAGGTCCTATCGTGGTTGATGGGTTTTTTGATCTTAATCGGATACGCGCTGGATATTTTGACATGCAAGAGACACTGGATGCAGTTTTATCAGAACTGACAAGAGTGCTCTCGAACCCAGAGCTTGTTACCACACGCTTGGTCCATTTACTGCAGGTCTTAACTGAAATCTCGTCTCAGGAGATGGTGGCATTCAGAAACACTAAAACGAGTGAGTTTATCTTCACTAAACAGGATTTACTGAACTTGCAGAGTATTGGTGCGCTGCATGGTGCGCTTGAAAAATTACTGTATTCAAGCGGAGCGCAATTTTCAGCAGAAGCTGAACAACTACTGAGAGTATTTTTACAAGCTGGCTCAGCAGAAGAAGCGGCCATGAAGTATCCGCTTTATTTAGATTTACTTGGGAATACTGCTGTCCCAACATTGGTACAACAAGTTGTATTTGAAAACTTGGCAAAAACAGATAAAGTGACGAGTTATGTAGACAATTACTTCTCTACTAGTGTGCGTGCCTCAGGTGATTCAGAACAACGGCAGTTTTATGAATGGATGAAAAAATTGTTGATACTGTGCAGTGATACACTGCCAAACGATCATATGGTGGCATTTTTGCTAAAAAATCCTCATCGAGCAGGTGAGTTTTTTCAAAAATTCGAGTTTGCAGTAACGCATGATGTCGTTCCTTGGCAAATCGAAAATGTACACAGATATCCCGATAGCGGTCTACATATTTATTACAAAGGGTCAAAGGAACAGTTTTTCGAGTTGCGCGATTTTTTTATAACCAAAGGAACTTTTTGGTTGCCATCGTTGACGAATGATCTTGATCTATTGATAACGTACGATACCAATTTTGATTCCAACGGTGAACATCGCTCATATGAAAAGTTTTTGGAAAACATCGAGGAAATGTATGTGAAAAGTAACTGGAATATGGATGTTCCATCTTATTCATTTTATAGCTACACAGTGGAAGATCTTGAAGAAGAATTACAAAAGTACTTACCAAATTTTGTGTTTACTGAGGCACAATTCCAGAAAGTAGAAGATATTTTTTGGCGAAATAAACAAGAAGGTCGATTCAAAAAAGAATCAAAAGTCCCTTGGAACAAAGGTGGTATTACTTATTCTCAGCTCACCACTGAAGTTACAGGTGAAATCAATTTAGGAACAACCCAATACCATTCACTAATCCGTTTTTTAAAGGGTCCAGATACATCTGATGCTATTTTACTCCTTCGTATCTATGGTGACATAGATCAACCTACTGAAAAAAAACAGGAAATCAGCGATACTCTTCACCAAGCTCGGCTTGAATACATCAGCCGAGTAGATGCAATTCAGGAGGGAAACATTGAAACTCCTGCCGTATTTGAAAAAATGCCCGAAGTTGTGCAGTTTATGATGAAGCAGTACTTTATGCTGTTGCCGTATGGTGAGCGTAGGGCGATTCTGGATGAGTTTGAAGTAAACCAGACGCTGCCTCCAGAAAAAGCAGTACAGCGATTTTTCGAGGTAACGGGGATGGAGAAGGTGGGGCAGTTTCTTAGTACGAGAAGAGATCTGATCCCAGAAAACTACCGAGTTGAGCTCGAGCAGTTCCAAGAGGATGTAGAAGCAAGCTCATTTGAGGAAGTTCGTAAAACGGTGGAACTGCAGCTTGGCAAGCCACTTACAGAAGTATTCGGATCATTTGAAACAACAGCCCTAAAAGTTGGCACTATTGGTGAGGTTTACGCGGCAACCTTACTAGATGGGACTGCAGTGGTGGTGAAAGTCATTACTCCAAGCAAGCGGCAAGTAGTGAGACGTACTCTGGATAGAATTGGAAAAGTGTGTTGGCTGATGCAGCGCAATAAAGACCGTTTCGGTGGTACCTATGATCCAATTGCCATGTTTACTGAGTTTAAAACATCAATGGAGGAAGAGTTAGATTTTCGCAAAGAGAGGGAGAATGCAGAAGCAATGCGAAAGGATTTACCACAAGGCTTCACTATTCCGAGCTATCACCCTGGGCTTTCAGGTGAAAGTGTCTTGGTTCAGTCATTTGCTTCAGGAGTCAACGTTAGGGAGATAGTTGATTCGACACTAAAAAAGGATGTAGTTGTCAAACTGGGATCATTACTCATTAGGCAGATAATTTCTCATGGTGTTTTCCATGATGACCTTCACCCTGGAAATGTACGGGTCAATCCTCTTACAGGCGAGATAGAGTTGCTGGACTTTGGTCGTACTGGGTATGCTGCAGAACGAGAGAGAAATAGTCTAGTACCTCTCATTCTAGCCATTACAACAAAGTCTACCAAACATATTGTAGACATACTGGTGGATACCTCAGCATCTCAAGCAAGGTTTGACAGAATTGGGTTAGAACACAAGTTAGAGCAGTTACTTCCCGAGTTTTCAGGGAGAACTTCTCTTATGATTAGTTCAATTCTGTTTGAGTGCGGGAATCATGGGTTGGAAGTAAATCCTACTTACATGCGCATTTTGAAAGCGGTAATGACCTTTGAAGGTACTGCACTTATGCTACAACCCGATTTTTCTTTTGATACATTTTTCCTCCAATACGGAATGAGCGTGTTCCAGGGTTCGATGGGAGCACTATTTAATACCCCTTCGTAATGAGGTGTGACAAGGTATAATGCAGCACTATGTCATTATCTGTCGGTATTGTCGGACTCCCAAATGTGGGCAAATCAACTTTGTTTAACGCGTTACTCAAACGCCAAGCTGCTTTGGCCGCAAACTATCCTTTCGCAACTATAGATCCAAACACAGGTATTGTGCCTGTCCCTGATGCAAGGTTAGAGCCGTTGGCAAAAGTTGTCCATACCAGTACCATCAAGCCTGCAACCGTTGAGTTTGTTGATATTGCTGGTTTGGTAAAGGGTGCATCTGAAGGTGAAGGGTTAGGGAATCAGTTTTTAGCACACATTCGTGAAACTGATTTGATCTGCCATGTGGTCAGAGGTTTTACCGATCCAGACATTATTCGTGAGGGGAGTGTCAATCCTGTTTCAGATGCAGAAACAATTGAGACAGAGCTACTTTTAGCTGATTTGGCAACTTTGGAAAAGCAAAAAGCTCCGAAAGCTACAAAAGAGCCCGAGTTATTAAAACGGTGGGCTGTGGTGGAGCGTTTGCAGGAAGCAGCACGTGCTGGCAAACCTATTCGAGAGTTTGCTCAAGCTGACGAGTTGCAGATTGCTCGAGAACTCGGTTTACTGACCGCAAAAACAATGGTATACGCTGTCAACGTTGATGAATCAGTTGTATCAAAACATGTTGAGTTAGCTTCAGAATACGCAAAAGAATTAGCTGCCAAGCCAGAGAATGTGTTAGTTGTCAGTGCAAAGATTGAAAGTGAGTTGAGCAGTTTGTCTGATGAAGATCAGCAGTTATTTTTATCCGAACTTGGTTTGGCTGAAAGTGGGTTGGAGCGAGTTATAGCACGAGTGTATCAGCTGCTTGGACTACAAAGTTTCTTGACCGCTGGTGAACTAGAAGTGCGAGCCTGGACAATACAGGCTGGCATGAAGGCACCAGAGGCTGCAGGGGTAATTCATACAGATTTTACGAAAAAATTTATCAAAGCTAACGTGGCAGATTATGATGATTTTATTGCGCTGGGAGGTTGGAAAGGGGTACGTGAGAAAGGCAAACTTCGGATTGAAGGTAAAGAGTACGTAATGCGACCAAACGATGTTGTAGAGTTCATGATTGGTTCATAGTATGGCACTGACTTGTATAGTAGAATGGTTGTATGAATGAACTAGTAGGTCCATCAATTGATGTGAGCGCACGGGAAAAATACAGTGCCGTACTGCAAGAAAGGGCTGGAGCATGTGTAGATTTTGTTATAGCTCGCATACGAAATGAGAGAGTGCGAAATCGGCCACGACAGTTCGACTGGAATCGTTCAGCTTATGATGACTTCTCTGGCAAGACAGACGAAGAGGTGTTGAACGATGTTACTTTCCGCAATCCTCCGTTAGTGCAAACACTAATTTTGACGTTCTATGACTTGGATCCTACACTTGATCAAGTCAGGAGTGATTACGGGAACAAGTATTCAGTTGATTCTGATTTCATGTCTTGGGTAAAACATTCCATTCAACGCCGTCTGATTGCTGCACGTTTACAGGAAGAGCCTAAGAACTTCACATACCATGGTGCTCGGAGAAATCCATTCAAGTAGAATATTCGTGCTATAATACCCCTTAGTATACAGCCTCACCCATTCCGCTTTTAGCGGAATTCCAATACTCCAGGGTGAGTGCACACTTGAGCCATGGTGCTCAAAAGGAGGATCTATGTTAGAGCTAGCGCAAGATACGCGTGTGCGTCAGTACGAACTGACCGTTTTATTTCCCGCTACATTGACTTCTACCGAGCTCAATCAGGCTGTTGATGCAGTTGTTGCTTTGGTGAAGAAGTTTAATTTTACAGTCGTGTCTCTAGAAGATTGGGGCAAGAAAGATCTAGCATATCCTATCAAGCACTCAGGTACTCGAAATACACAAGCAGTGTATAAGCACTGGTTACTTGAAGGTGACGCTACAGCTGCGCAATTGTTTGAGCGTGATCTGTACTTACAACAAGCCATTTTGCGACATTTATTTGTAATAGCTGAGGCTGTTGGATTAGGGGAAACTTCTGCAAAAGTAGAAACAGAGTAAATACGCTACACTTAGTGTAGGAAACAGAGCATATACTCGCAATCAGAGCAGAAATACACGAAAGGAACAAACATGTCAGCTCGATCACTCAACAAAGTAATACTTATTGGTAACCTAACTCGAGATCCAAATCTTCGCTACACCCCTGGTGGTGCTGCAGTTTGTTCATTTGGTGTTGCTACCAATCGAACTTGGACTCCAACTGAGGGTGGTGAGAAGCAAGAGCGAGTTGAGTATCACAACATTGTTGCTTGGTCTAAGTTAGCAGATATTTGTGGTCAAATTTTACACAAGGGTGACAAAGTGTATGTTGAGGGTCGTTTGCAAACTCGTGATTGGAAAGGTGATGATGGTACAGAACGCAAGACCACCGAAGTTGTGATCGAGAACATGATCCTACTACGTTCAGCACGAGGTGGTGGTTCATACCAATCCGACGAAGACTACGGTGATGAGCAGAGCGGAGGTTCTTCCAAGTCCAGTAAATCATCTGACCAAGAGCGTTCAGCAGATAGTTCTGACGAAGTTGATTCAGTAGAAGATGTATCAGATGACGTACCTTTTTAAAAAGTAATTCTAGAAAGAATATATGAAACCAAAGAAAAAAATTAGAAAACCAAAACGTAAAGTGACACGTGCAAGCGCTGCACTCACATTCACTTACAAAAAACCTGAGGAACTGAAGCGATACCTCACTGAGCAAGGCTCAATTATTGCACGAGCTCAGTCTGGTATTTCACAAAAGCAACAGAAACGGTTGGCAACCGCGATCAAACGCGCTCGCCACTTGGCAATGCTACCGTTTACCCAAGTCTTGTAAGTCGTATGCTGAAAAATATTTTAAAAGCCCTGGGACAGAAACCCAGGGCTTTTTGATGAGTAATTAGCTCACTCAGACCAATTTTATTCTCTGAGTTCACTGCGGAGATCTTCATCTCGGCGTTTAGAAACTTTGGTGCTGAGTCCAGTAAGAAACAATGAAAGAATTAAAGGATTAATAGATAAGGTTTCATTTTCAGAAATCAGTATGAGACCCATATTTTTGCCAATTTCTAAATATCCTTTCCAACCGCCTTGTACATCTGATACTGTCCAATTTTGAGCTTCCATAATAGTTGAGAGTAAACCAGTCAGGCTTGATCCGCTTCCATTTTGTAAATATGCAGAATTGACTGCATCTTGAATATTTTCAAACGAATCAGGGGTACTAACTTCTAATGCCGACAGTTTTTTTGTCACTTTTACTTGAAAAGTCTACAACTGATTTAGTACGATATTCTGATGGGACAAGTGCTAACAGTTGAGTGAGATGTTCCTGCTGTGCATGAAATCGTTCCCCGTGTTCAATGACGTACGACCTAATGTCAGATGGATGAATTATTTGTTCTTGCATTGATACGATCATATATTTCAATTGTACTAAATAGATCAAAAAATATCTATATTGATGTACACACAACCCGGTTACACAAGTTGGCTTGCACCTTCACAGACAAGTCACTTCATCTTACAATAGAGGGCCTATGCGTTCTACAGTTGCTAGTTTGCAATCTATCTTAATGTTTGGACTTGTGCTGGTATTGGGTATGTTTCTGGAAAACAGATATCTCATTGCTACCAAACTTCTGGGAGGGCAAAGTATCAACCAGACTACTACGGAGTTAGCAAAACTGGTCAACTCAGAGCAGCCACAAGACAAAGCAGATGTGGACTTTGGTGCATTCTGGGAGGTGTGGTCTATCCTACAACGAGACTATTTAAAACAAGAAAACCTTGATACTGAAAAAATGGTGCACGGAGCGATAGGGGGAATGACAGCATCCCTAGGAGATCCTTATACAATGTATTTGCCACCCGTTGAGAATGAACGGAGCGGACAAGACTTAGCTGGAGCTTTTTTTGGTGTAGGTATTGAGCTTGGGTATAAAGATGGTGTACTTGCTGTAATAGCACCACTTCCTGATACACCAGCAGATGCAGGAGATGTTGAGGCGGGCGATTTAATTATCAAGGTAGCGGACGATGAAAAGGACCTATCTGAGGATACAGCAGGTTGGTCACTTGAGCAAGCTGTAGAAGCAATCCGAGGACCAAAAGGCAGCACAGTGACTTTGACAATGGTTCGGGAAGGCAAGAATGAGCCGTTTGAAGTACCTCTGCAGCGTGGAGAAATTGTGGTGAAGTCCGCTGAGTTAGATTTTGTTGAAAGCAATGGTAAACGAGTAGCTCACATACAGCTAAGCCGTTTTGGTGAAAGAACTAATGGTGAGTGGGATAACATAGTGTCCGAGGTGCTCAAGGAAAAAGGGTCAATTGCAGGAATTGTGCTGGATATGCGAAATAATCCAGGAGGATTTTTTGACGGCGCAATTGCAATTGCAAGTGAGTTTATCGATGGCGGAACCGTGGTAATTCAAAAAGGTAAATATAACGAGCAAGCGTTTCCAACCAGAGGTAAAGCAAGACTCAAAGGTATTCCAATTGAAGTTCTGGTGAATAAAGGTTCTGCGTCTGCGTCCGAAATTGTGGCAGGTGCTTTACGTGATCGTCTTGATGCAAAATTGGTGGGCGAGCAAACCTTTGGCAAAGGAACAGTCCAAGATCGACAAGCACTTAGCAATGGTGCAGGGTTACATGTAACAGTTGCACAGTGGATGTTGCCAGAGGGAGAGTGGATTCACGAAACAGGAATCCCTGTAGATGTTGAAGTCAAGCAGGATCCTGAAACAGAGGCTGATGAGCAGTTGCTAAAAGCCATTGAGGTGTTGTAATATAGACGCGCTTTACGTAGATGTACTCATTGTTTGAGAACGTGGAAAGGGGGATATGACGGACACCTCACTATCCAAAAGTCTAAGGCCATTTCTACTTGGTTTATCAGTATCAGTCCTCGTGCTTGCCTCGTTTTTTGGGGGGGCAATTGCAGATCGCATATTTGTCATTTCACCCTTGGATGCGCTGGTAGTTCGTGAGCAAAACAATGGACAGCCCGATCGTTCTCGTTCAGCATTAGCTGATTTTTTACCGACTAGCTCAGGAAGTGCAACTATTCCCGATATTGCAGAGCGTGCTTCGCAGTCGGTTGTGACTGTTTCGGTAACTAGACGCCAACAACGGTTTGATGTGTTTGGTGGTGGTATATTCAACTTTCAAGTTCCTAGAGCTAATGATTTTGAGGAAATACAGCAAGATATAGGCACTGGATTTGTAGTTGATGAAACTGGTTTGATTGTTACCAACAAACACGTTGTGTCCGATCCGTCAGTACAGTACACAGTGATTGATGCAGCAGACAAAGAACATACAGTTACCAACATCTATCGTGATCCAGCAAATGACTTGGCAATCTTACGCGTAGAGGGTCTCGAACAAGATCCTTTGCCACTTGGTAACTCGGACGAAATTCGAGTTGGTGAGTCAGTTATTGCGATTGGTACTGCACTAGGTGAGTTCAGGCACACGGTGACAACAGGCGTTATTTCAGGATTGGGAAGAGGTATTCAGGCACTTGGCGCATCATTTCAACTTGAAGATCTTGAAGGAGTAATTCAAACCGATGCTGCTATCAACCCTGGAAATTCGGGTGGACCCTTGCTGAATGCGATGGGTGAAGTAATCGGTGTGAATGTAGCCGTTTCGCAGGGTGCACAAAACATTGGTTTTGCTTTGCCAATCAATATAATTAGGGCGTCAATTAAGAATTTCAATGAAACAGGACAGTTTGAAAGACCACTGCTGGGTGTTCGCTACCAGATGATTTCTGAACAGGCAGCTTTGGCTAACGAGGTGCCACAGGGTGCATACATTTTAGAGATTGTTCCTGGTTCAAGTGTTGAAAATGCAGGTTTGCAGCAGAGAGATATTATTACAGAATTTGATGGAAAAAGCCTGAAAGATACTGATTTAGCACCACTCATCAATACGAAAAAAATTGGTGATCAGGTCAAAGTAACGTACTGGCGTGCAGGTGATGAGCAGGAGGTCACACTTACATTGCAGGGTACACCTCAATAGTTACGACAAATCATCTGCAGCGTCATCTGTTTCTGCAACAGTTCCAGACATTAGTGCTGGGTGAAGTTCAGTAAACATATGTGTAAGCTGGCCCTCCATGATAGTGGAGAGTGAGTACCAAGATTGCTTCGTTCTGTGATCAGTTACTCGGTTTTGTGAGTAGTTGTACGTGCGGATTTTTTCAGCACGCTGGGCGCGACCGATTACGCTTCGGATTTCACCAATATCAGCTAGACGTTTTTCTTCTTCAATTTCCCACAGTTGGGCTCTGAGTAGATCAAGAGCAATCTCGCGATTTTGGGCTTGTTTGCGCTCTTGTCGGGCATTCACAACTAGTCCGCTAGGAACATGGGTGAGGCGAACAGCACTGCTTGTTTTATTGACACTTTGTCCACCAGCGCCACCTGCACGCATGAACTGCCAATCAAGGTCTTCATCTCTAATAACCACAGCATGTTTTGGAACTTCAGGAAAGACGGCCACTGATGCAGTCGAGGTATGCACACGCCCTTGTGATTCAGTTGCAGGCACGCGTTGAACTCGGTGCACACCTGACTCGTACTTGAGTACTGAGTATGCGGTTGCTTTTGCGCTTGGGTCTTCTAAATTGGGAATTTCCGAGGTTCGACCTTTAAATTTGACCACTAAATCATCTAAATACTCAACACTGAGTCCAGAAATTTCAGCAAATCGCAGGTACATACGCAGGAGATCATTAGCCCAAATTTTTGCTTCATCGCCGCCAGCACCTTGGCGGATTTCAACAGTGCAGTTTACGTGTGAGGAGATAGGGCCAGCTTCTTCAGTGTGTGTTTCGAATTGCTCGGTAGCTGCTTGCAGCTGAGCTTGTTCAGCTCTGAGTTGTTCTAGATCGAGCTGGGCGAGTTCTCCCAGTTCGGGATCGGCAAGCAAGTTCTCGGATTCTGCAATTCTAGTAGCCAGATCTTCTAATAGTTGCTGGTAGGGGTTGTAAGTGGAGGACATAGCTGTCTGTATGGTAGCAAAAATACCGCCACTTGAGTGCCGGTAGTTTTTATTGATCAAGCTGAGCTACTTGTTGGCTGCTTTGGAGGAATCTTCAGCTTTAGAGTCTGAAGCAGGGTTTGCTTGCGCAGATGCAGCTTGCTTCAGGTTTGTCTGTTGGGTGCGAAGGATATCTTGATAGGATTTTCTTGGACCAGTATCAACTTGTGTTTTGACTTTTTTATTTTTCCTGGTACTGGCAGTAGCTTTAGCACTTGCCATCTTTTTGATAAACTTCTCGACACGACCTTGGCGGTCTACAAAACGCATTTCGCCTGTGAAGAATGGATGACATTTGTTGCAGATGTCTACGGTCAATGTGTCAGTAGCGGAACCTATTTGAAATGAGTTGCCACAACTACAGGTAACGAGTGTGTCATTGTTCCAGCTTGGGTGTATGCCTTGTTTCATAAAAATCTTTGCTAATTATTTGTTTGCAAGAGGAACAATTATAGCATGAAGTTGAGGAAAGGGAAGTCTGAGGTATGTCACAACTTGCGCTAACTTTTAGGTTCAGGCGGTCGAAAATCTGATTTTTCTGAGAAATTCGAAAGCGCGTATATGAAATAGGGAACTGGTGCTATGCAACCTGCGATAATCAGATATGGAGCTTTACGATCAAATAGGCTTTTTGGAGTTGGTACTTCTTTATTATTTGGCTTGAATTGAATAAATCAAAATTATTGTGTAGTACAATTACTGTAAAGGTAACATACATATATTTTGGGAGGTGTAAACCCTAGAAAGGAAACTCAATAAATTTTTTTCGCAGAGCGTCTGGTCCCCGCCTTTGGCGGGGATAACGAGGAAGAGGGGTGCTAGGTTGTAACAACCAAAGCACAATCGGACCATCTTGCCCAAAAAAGCAAGATGAGCATCAGCGGAAACCCTCTGGTTAGTGGTAAGCCAATTAAGAACATTGTCAAATACATTCGGTAACGAGTGAGCCAAAGCATTGTTCGTACCACAGTTGGTCGATTTATTTCGACTGACAAATTTTCTATCAACACTATCAAAGGAGGCCACATGTGTGGAATTTTCGCGTACGTTGGTGGTAAGCCAGCAGCACCCCAGGTATTTGCAGGACTGAGGCGATTAGCATATCGAGGCTACGACTCTTGGGGAGTTGTTGCGCAGGTGGCGAGTTCGCTCCAGTGTGAAAAGGCAGTCGGCTCTGTTCCAACTTTGGAAATGGAGCCAAAAGTTGCTGCAAGCGTGGTTGCGCTTGGTCACACCAGGTGGGCAACCCATGGCGGAGTAACCAAGGCTAACGCACATCCGCACTTAGCTAAAGATAACTCATTTGCCTTGGTGCACAACGGAATTGTGGAAAATTCTCGGGAGTTGGCAGCTGCATTGAAAAAGCAGGGGCACGAGTTCATTTCTCAAACAGACAGCGAAGTGCTGGTACGACAAGTGGAGCAGTTCTTGACTGAAAAACTGCAGCTTCAGGAAGCACTGCGCATTACTGCAAAGAGAGCAGAGGGTAGAAATACCTTTGCCGTACTGACTTTGGAAGGCGTGATATTGGCAGTTCGCAATGGTTCACCACTGGTTGTGGGGCGAAGCTCTGGTGGAGAGGAAATACTTTTATCTTCTGACTCATTGTCTCTGGGAGCTGCTTGTAGCGAAATATTAGTGGTCGAAAATGGACAAATCGTGCAAGTGCAAGATGGAAAAGTTAAACTATTTACGGTTTCAACAGGTAAACCCGTAAAAGCCAATTTTGCTCCACACCAAAACCAACTGCAAGACCTCAACAAAGCTGGCTACGCCCACTTTATGCTGAAAGAAATTCATGAGTCTGCACAGACCTTGCAAGCGGTCGTTGCGCAGTCTCAGGTGGGGTTGGACGAGCTTTCTCAAGCAATCAAGAACGCTAAAACCGTATATACCATTGGTTCGGGTACAGCAGGCGCGGCTGCAGCGCAGATTGGGTACTATCTCAGAACCATTGCGAATGTAAACGCAATCAGTTTGATTGGTGCGGAAAGTCAAAGTTACTGGTCATTGTTTCGGAAAGGCGATTTGATCATCGCCCCGTCCCAAAGCGGTGAGACAGCTGATGTCTTGGAGGTACTCGAACATGCGCAGCAAAAAGGCGTCAAAATAGCTAGCTACGTTAATATGGCTGGATCAATGATGACACGCATGTCTGACTTTCCGTTCATGGCTGGTGCTGGCCCAGAAGTTTGTGTCATGTCCACCAAGATATTTTTATCGCAGTGCGCTTGGGGGTTTCTGTTGGCACACTCTGTTGCTAGTACGTACAGTGCAGGAATCACACAACTGAGATCTGCTGCGGCTCAGATAGATATACTGCTTGCTGATACGCAGTTGCAGCAGCAACTTAGAGCTTTGGCAAAAACGCTCGCAAACTCGACTAGTCTATTCCTGTTAGGCAAAGGGCAACTTATGGAAATAGCCCGAGAAGGTATGGTTAAGATTATTGAGGGCTCATACGTACATGCGCATGCCATACCTGCAGGGGACTTGAAGCATTATGCGATCACGCTGATGCAATCGGGTGTTCCAGTACTAGTGTTGACTGCTCAAGATGCTGTTCTCAAGGACATCGAAAGTGCGGCTCACGAAGTTTCTGCTCGAGGCGCGCAAGTGTATAGCCTTGGCAGTGCTTCTTTGCCCATGGCTGTGGCTCATGTGGAAATTGCAGATTTTGGGGAAGCAAGTGCGCTGGTTACTATAGTCCCAGTGCAGCTTTTGGCATACTACATGGCGGTGGAGAAGGGGAACCCGCTAGATACACCGAGGAATATTGCCAAGAGTGTGACGGTGAAGTAAAAAGTGGGATCGCAGGTCTATTTGAACAATGCATCTGCGATCAGCAACTGCATCATTTCCAGCACTTTAGCTCGCTGATCTTGATAGTTATTTTGATTAAAAGATAGAAAGATCCTAGCACACTCCAACAGGGCAACAGCTTTCACTTCCTCAAGGTCAATTCTATTTTGTAAAAATGACGCTGAAAACCCGTCCAAGTGACTCGTAAAGCCAGAAATAAAACTGCGAGCAAAGTAATACATAAAATCTGTGGCAATATGTCCGAGTGCAGGTCCTGGGTCAACGATGGTAATCTTTCTGGCATTTTGAATCAAGTTTCCGTCTCGGAAGTCCCCATGCAGTAATCTTGGGTGTTGTTGTTTTCTGCAGAGCTCATATGTAGAGAATGCTGATTTTAGTTGCCGTTCAAAGCCTGGAACAGAAACTATTTTTTCAAAAGAACTCGCATACATGCTCTGGGGAAAATGCATGGCATTGCCCGTAAAAGGAATATCTAT
Source organism: uncultured Pseudomonadales bacterium (assembly GCA_964607285.1). Classification (GTDB taxonomy): domain Bacteria; phylum Patescibacteriota; class Microgenomatia; order UBA1400; family PJMF01; genus CAZBMX01. The sequence goes on along the minus strand of CAZSJW010000003.1, from coordinate 15,105 downwards.
TGTTTTGAGTACATTTGCAATGTCAGTTCCATACTCATTGGTGAGGTAGGTATCACCAAGCTTAAATTTAGTGAGCATATTTTCTCCCTCGACGAACTCCATATGTGTTAGATAAGTTGCGAGATTGCTGATAGAAATATCCTGCACAGATATGATTTTTGGAACCGAAATTGAGGAGTTATCCCAATAGACTAGGGCATGCTGTTCAAGATCTCGTTCTGATTTCTTCCTGAAAAACTTCAATACCGAAGGTTTCTTGTCTGCCGTACTGAAAACTTTGTACACCACATGTGAGTTGCTTTCTACTAATAGTTCAGCCTTACTGTAAGTGTTGGTCCAATGTGCATTCAGGTAGTCCATCAGGTTTTGACGGTACTGTTTCTCGTCTTCAGACGTGTAGTCGAAGAAATTGGGGTTTTGAAATACAGTAGCATCGTTCATTTCCGCCCCCGAACCTCGGCCCACCACACTCCCAGCAGGATGAGCAACAACCCGCCACCTTGCCAGAACGTAAACGACTCGCCCAGTAGTGCAATGCTAAGCGGCACATACACCAGTGGCTGCAAGTAGGTGAACACACTGGCTTCAGATGCCTCGATCATGTCTTGCCCCTTAATGTAGGCGGTGAGGCCGATGATGGAGCCAAAAAACGCCATGTAGCCAGTGGCGATCCAGACAGAGGAGTGGGTGAAGTCACTAGCAACAACTTGTAGGAATTCGCTCAGAGACCAATTAAGCTCGAACAAACTCAGCCCCAAAAACGCTGCGATGCCAACTATGAAACTCAGGGAAGCGATGAGCAACTTCGGGTAGGATTTGTACCATCGCTTTGCCAGAATAAAATAGGTGGCTGTGGCAATGTTTTGTAGTAAAATTAAGATGTTTCCCATAACGGAAAGTTCAGCTGTGGCACTTCCATTTTGTATGTAGGGTACCAATGTAACTATGACAGTGCCGATGAATGCTACACTTAACCCAAGCCACTCGGCTTTGTTTTGACGCTCACGCAACCAGATGATGCCTGCTAAGACTATAAAAATTGGTGTGGTGGTGGTTAGCAGACTTGCTTCGATGGCTGAGGTTAGGTTTAGCCCCGTGTACAGCAGCCCAAGTGCTAAGGTGGTGCCAATGAGTTCAGTCGAGCCAACCCGCCCGAAGAATTGAGACGCATGCTTTTTGAGTGCAGGATGGTTTCGGTAGTGCCACCAGATTGGAATGCTCAGGATTGCTGCTAGCACAAATCGATATAGCAAGTAGCGGAAGGGGGAACTGTGTTCAAGTGCGGGTTTGACGATTACTAGAGCGGCACCCCAGGTTATGGTGTTAAGTAGTAGTAATAGATATGCCTTGAGACGATGACTTGCAACTATAGCGTGTGGTTTTCGGGCAGGCATAGTAGTAAGAATAGCATGTGAAGCTATTCGGTAGCTATCTGCACTGTCTGGACAACCTGCTCCAATTGCATCTGCTGTTGTTCTCCTGTTGCCATGTTTTTTAGCTGCACAGTATTGCCAGCAACTTCCTCTGGACCAACCACAACTGCAAAAGGAATTTGCTTCTGATCTGCTAGCTTGAATTGTTTGCCTAATTTTTCTATGGCGGGGTAGACCTCAGTTGCCACGCCAGCAGCACGCAAAGTCTTGGCTACGGAGAGCACTGCGGGAGTCGATGATTCATCAAACAAGGTAACTAACACCCGAGTCCGATCAAGTGTAGTGGGTAAAAGCCCCAAACTATCAGCAGCTTCCAGAGTTCTGTCAAAGCCAATGCCAAACCCAACAGCAGGGATTGCTGGTCCACCGAGTTCAGAAATCAAATTATCATACCTTCCGCCACCTGCCACTGAGCCCGCACCATATTCGGGTAACTGCACTTCTATGATCATGCCTGTGTAGTAGTCTAATCCACGTGCTAGGGTAGGGGTAAACAGCAGTGCTTCTTGGGGCACTCCCAAAGCAGTTGCGTACTGTTCAATTTCAAGCAATTGTTTTGATTTAGTAGCATTTTCTAGTACGGATAAAATTTTTGCAGCAGCTTGGTATGCGTGACCTTTTTTGACAAGCTCAGCAGTGACCCCATCAGCACCAACCTTGTCCAATTTGTCGATTGTTTGCACAATGCTAGCAAATGGCACTTCGGGCGTGGCAAACTCACTGAGCAAGTTAGCAAGCAGCTGGCGATCGTTTATCAGGAGCGAAATTTGCCCGAAACCAATCTCCTTGTAAACTGCATAGAGCACGGCCAGAAGCTCAGCATCAGCAACAGGCGAAATACTCCCGAAGATGTCACAGTCGCACTGGGTAAACTCGCGGAAGCGACCTTTTTGCGGTTTGTCCGCTCGAAAAACATTTTGGATTTGGTATCGGCGAAAATACTTGGGGAGCTCATTTTGATATTGCGTCAACACGCGGGCAGTTGGTACTGTCTGGTCGTAGCGCAGACCCACTGCTCTGTCACCTCGGTCAGTAAATGTGTATACCAATGTATCTGCTTCTTCACCATACTTTCCCAATAATAGCTCAGCATATTCGAGCGTCGGTGTTTCCAGAGGAGCAAAGCCGTAGCGTTCAAACACGCTAGACATAACACCTGCTACATACTGTCGCTTGCGTTTTTCAGCTGGTAGGAAGTCTCGAAAGCCTTTGAGGGTTTGGATTTGTGTTTGCATTAGTCGACCTTTCGTACTGGCACGGACACGCCTAGTGTATCACCTGAGGTGGTGATTGTAATGTAGCTTCCTGATGGTTGCTTGACTGTTGATATACCTGTGAGCAGCGAGAAGGCGAGCGAACCAGATCCACATGCTTGCTCCCAAACTAACGAATTGGTTTCTTCTACAAAGACAACTGGTTGAATTTGGTTTGCTTGGTAGAAAACGATTCCAGCTGCTGGGTTTTCTTCCAGGAGCTTGGGTATAGTTTCTCGCTGTGCAGGTGTTAGCTGCTGCACGGGTAGAGTTGCCTCTACTACATAGTATGAGATACCTGCAAGTACAACTGTATTTTTTGCAGATTCAATGCGACGAACTATTGTGTCAGGAAAAGTGATGCTGATACAAGAATTACTAATCTCTGCTCGAACAGGGTCTCGCAGCCCAGAGATTTCAAAACTACCGCTTTGCGCATCTGCCCGCTGCAATGCAACGTAAGCACCTGCTAAAGATCCGTTGATGCTGAGTTCATCTCCCATCATGTCTAGCCTGGGCATGTAGTCAGCTATCAGCTGAGGCATGACAAAAACTACTTGTTCGATAGTTGCATCTAAGCTCAGTATGTCTCTCGCTATTGCTGATTTCTTTATATTTGCATTCACTCGAGAAACTACCGCAGTTATCTGTCCTGCTGTGTCAACTTTTTCATATTGTATTTGTTTCATAAAACCTTTTTTGAGCACAAAAAAACCCGCTTGCGGCGGGGTTATTGTGCTCAAATTGCTACTAGAATCCCATCACCGCATTGTATGTGTGTGGGTATGATGAGCTAGATTGCTGATCATAAATAATCGCATAGTTTTAATTATAGTGATAAAGGAGGTTTTTGTCAAACCACACTCGAATGTAAAAAGGTGTACAATACAAAAGTTCTCTCAAGTAGGGCCCATAGGTAAGTGGTATACCGCCGCATTCGCATTGCAGAGTCCCGAGTTCGATTCTCGGTGGGTCCACTAAAACAAAAAACAGCCTATAGGCTGATTTTTGTTTTATGGTTGCATTGACTGAATAGGATTTCTTGAGTTCTGCCGCCAAGCGATTTTGTCTGTCTTGGAGCAAAGTTTCACAAAGCGCATGGCTAATCCCCGAAGGGGAGTTTCTCGGTGGGTTCACAAGCAATTATTTATTTCGACCATAAAACTTATTAATGGGCATCACAATTGATTGTCCTGGTATTATGACCCCGTTCTTATCCAGATGATGGACATGTGTCACACCATTGGGTTTTACAATCAAGATTTGATTTGGAAGTAATTGGATGCTGTCCTCTGGTTCAATTACGATTTGTTTTAAAATATCGAGTTGATTTTTTGGGTGTTCTGTAGGTAACATTCTATGGATTAATCCTGGTGGATGGTGAGTTCATTGATACTATTGTCGCTTATCAAAATTGTATTCTCATATCGCACTCCAAAAACACCGTCAATATATATCCCTGGTTCAATAGTGAACATCATATTTGACTGTAGAGCGACCTCGGATTTCCAATTGATGGATGGATGCTCATGTATATCCAGTCCCAGCCCGTGGCCAGTCGTATGGGTGAACAGTTCACCATAGCCTGCATCAGTGATGAGTGACCGAGCAGCTTGATCGATAGAACGTAGTTGCGTGGGCTCACCAGTTTCTACGAAATTTTTAGCAATTTTCAGAGATGCTACGTATGCATTTATGACAACTGTTTCGATTTCGATAAACTTTTTGCTTGGGCTTGATCCAAACCATATGGTGCGAGTCATATCAGCACAGTAGCCATCGACTTGTGCACCTACATCGATAAGTACCACCATGTTGTCAGAAAGAACTGCTGCAGACGGTTGGTGATGCGGCAAGGCACTGTTTGTCCCAAATGCTACAATGGAGGGGAATGCCATGCCTTCTGCACCTGCATTTTCCATAGTATGCTCAAGAAGCCTTTTCACCTCGATCTCTGTCATCCCCACAGTTAGTAGGGATTGAACTTGACTAACTGCCTGAGCAGTAATTTGAGCAGCATGCTGCATTCTGTTGATTTCGGCTGCATCTTTAAGTAGTCGTTGTGTTGTAACAAAGTCTTGCAACTCAGTACCGATCAGTGATTGCGTGTCAATGCCTTGTGACTGTAGCACTTGAAATTCACTAACAGTAAGATTCTCTGTGTCTATGAACATTGTTTGTATTGGTTGTTCGGCGAGTATTGCCACCAGATGTTTTTGTAGTGACACGGAGCTCGTCCCAGTTAGCATGCGTATCCAGGATATATCGTTGGGAAGTGGAGAGAAGGTGGAGTGTATTAAAAATGCGCGAGAGGACGTTATGCACAATAGTGCATCACGTTCACTTGGGACAAGACTTACAAAGCCCGTATAGTAGCGAATTGAACTTGGACTTGAGAGAAAAATTGCTGATTTTCGTGCAAGTTGTGATTGGAGTTTGTTGACACGCTGTTTGTGAGGAAGTCCGATTTTAACCATACAGCAGCCTATCGTAATTCTAGCTAGTCTTCTAGTGGAACAAGTGAGCGTATTGTGGCTAGAGTTAAATTTTCATCGATTTGCTGAGCTACAACCAGTACAGCGACATCTGTATCGAGGTCAGTAACCTTGATGGTATTGCCATCAACATCTTCAAAGCTAGTAGATTTAGCAATTGCCAGCGTTTTTGTGCTGTCAGTACCTCTAGGTGCAAACTCTATTGATGCCCTGTTTATTTTTGAAATAGTTCCCAATGACACCTCTTGTTCCTTTGGACGGAGTGATTGTGTGCTGACAGAAATGCTTCTAGGGGTAAACGCGTCATCATCTCTGACACCTATTATCCCTACCCAGTTTCCAACTGCAATTTCTTCTGGTTTTATGTTCTTTTTTCCGCTCGTTATGATGACGGTTTCTGGTAGTGCGATGATAGTTGTAGCAGTTTGAGAGCGGACAGTTACTGACTCACCTGTTATGCGAGTAACTTCGCCAATTATTCCAATTAATGCATCTTTTTGGTCTGTGACCCCTTTGACTAAATCACTGTTTTTCTCAATGCGCCGTTTGATTTCTTCTATTGTTTCTTTGCTGGTATCTGCTTCTCCTGGAGCGTTTTCTGTGTCTACCTGTGGCGAAGGAGTTGCTGATGCCGTTGGTTTGGGGCTGGAGACAACTTTCTGTGCATTCACCCTTTGGATGTGCACAGACAAGCCCGCAATGAGAATTAAAATGAACAATGCTGCTGAATGATATAGTGTTGCTTTGCGATTATGCATAAGTGTGTTTAGTTTTCCTCTTCATCAGAATCAGTTTTTGAGCTTTGGGTAGCTACTGAGGTATCAGTCTCGATAACGATCACAGATCGTTCCACAACCGTTGTTTTACCAGTTTCATCCACCACGTGTATTCTCAAGATGTTTGGGCCAGAGGCCAATTTAGCTTGGAATGAAAAGTTGCCTGCACTGTCTGCTGTACTGATTGATTCGGTGTCATTTACAAAAAGCACCACATACGATTCTGGAATAGTGTTACCAGTGACAGTTAGTGCAGTTTCACTCAACACACTACCATCTTGTGGGTTGTGAATACTTACTATAGAACTAGTTTCAATTTCTGGGGAGGGTGTGGTGGTGGCAACTTCTTTTAGGGTAGTCGCAGGTTTGGTATTCATGCTACTGCGAAATCGATACACACCATAGGTGATGATGAGACCTAAGGTGAGACCGATCAGTACTGAGATCAGGATTTCTTTTTTCATAGAAACATAGAAAGCGGGTTTATTATACAGGACGTTCCTGATTTTCAAAGTGTAACTATCGTGTGGTTCTAAGTTCCAAATATGGCAACCTAAAGTACTGCTATAATGAGGCGCACACAAACAAATAATTTGTATTTCCTCAGGAGGAGTATCAGTATGATTATCACGTATCTCGGCCACTCGTCATTCAAACTTAAGGGGAAACTTGGGACACTCGTGACGGATCCTTTTGCTGAGTCAATTGGATTGGCAACGGTCAAAGTGAGTGCCGACATGGTTACCGTCTCACATCAACATGATGATCATAACGCTGTTTCTAGAATTTCTGGTACAGTAAGACGCAATAAACCATTCATCGTTGATCAACCTGGTGAATATGAAGTGGGTGGTATATCAGTATTTGGTGTTGAGACGTACCACGATGCTACAGAGGGTAGTGAGCGTGGTAAGAACATTGTTTACACTATTTTGATAGATGGAGTACGTATATGCCACTTAGGTGATCTAGGTCATGAGCTGACGAGTGAACAAATCGATGCGATCGGCAGTGTAGATGTTTTGCTGTGTCCTGTGGGAGGCGTGTATACCATCAATCCTGAGTTAGCAGTAAAGACTATCCGAACACTTGAGCCAGGAGTGATTATCCCTATGCACTATCGGACAGACGAACATACTTCCGATGTGTTCGGACAAATGAAAACTGTTCATGATTTCTGTACTGAGTATGGATTAGAACCACAACCTGTACTTAAGTATGAAATCAATGCTGGAACACAATCTGAGGAAACGGAACTAGTTGTTTTAGCTAGAGAGTGAGTAGGTTTAAGGTACATGTATGGCACAACAGGGTAGAGTTCCACCGCGAGATCTGGATGCTGAGAAGTCAGTGTTGGGTGCAATTTTGATCGATCAAGATGCCATTGTGCAAGTTGATGATTTGCTTAATCCCGACAGTTTTTATCTTGAGTCGCATCAAATTATTTTTGAAGCAATGGAGGCATTATATGAGAAACGTCAACCTATAGACGTTGTGACTCTGACAAACCAGCTTAAAAAAATGAAGCAGCTGACAGGTGCTGGTGGAGCAGCCTACATTGCAGAACTTTCAAACTCAGTTTCAACTGCAGCAAACGTGGAGCATTATGCGAAGATTGTATCTGATGCATCAATCAAACGCCGAATGATTTCTATGGCCGCTGAGGTTACAGACTTAGCGTTTGATGAGGGTAAGGAAGTAAATGATATTTTAGATCAAGCGGAGCAGCGTGTTTTCAATCTCTCTCAGAAACAGAATAATAAGTCATTCATTCCCATAAAAGATACTTTGGTAGAGAGTTTTGAACGATTAGATGAGCTGCAGAGAAATGGTGGCGAAGTGCGCGGCTTACCCAGTGGTTTTGCAGATGTGGATGCAATTTTGGCAGGCTTCCAGCGATCAAACTTGATAATTTTTGCTGCTCGCCCTGGAATGGGTAAAACGACCTTTGCGTTGAACGTTATTCACCACATCACTGTGTCACAGAAAAAGCGTGTGGGTTTCTTTTCTTTAGAAATGAGTAGGGAGGAACTAGTTGATCGTTTGTTGGTGGCTCAGGCTGATATTGATGCATGGCGATTAAAAACCGGTCGTTTGGATCAGCAGGATTTCTTGAAACTTTCAGATGCTATGGGTGTTTTGGCAGACGCAGGTATTTTTATCGATGATACGCCTGGAATGTCTATATTTGAGATGCGAACGCGTGCTCGCAGGCTAATGACTGAACATAAAATTGACATGCTTGTTGTAGATTACCTGCAGTTAGCACAAGGCAGAACAAAAGATAATCGTGTTCAAGAGGTGGCGGAAATTTCTCAGGGTTTGAAAAATATTGCTCGAGAGCTCAAAATTCCTGTTTTAGCATTATCACAATTATCACGTGCAATAGAAAGTCGTGGAGAAAAAATTCCGCAGCTATCAGATTTGCGCGAATCTGGCTCGATAGAACAGGATGCAGACGTGGTTATGTTTTTATATCGTAAAGATGATGATATTCGGGAAGCAGTAAGTTTGAAGATTGCCAAACACAGAAACGGTGGATTGGGTGATGTAGATCTCTACTTTAGAGGTGAGAGAACCAGATTTTACGGAATGGAATCGCGAAGATAGTACTACAATGCAGCCTGAAAAATTTGGTGTCTACGCTGGCGTGGATGTATAGCCGAATAAGAGATAAATAAGTCCACCTGAGAGCACGAGAAATATTACTAGAAAACCCAAGTTTGACTTCAAACTTTTCAGAGATTTTTCTGGATCGTGAGAATCGCTGCTAAGAATAATTACAAGGGCTACCACTACCCAGATGGCACCACGCAGTACAACAGACCATATACTGTTTGGCGAGAACAATGATGTAACCAGTGGTTGTAGGCTTTCGACCAAACTATCCATATTTCCAGTAGTTCACTATGCAGCAAATTTTCAAAAAAATCAATCGTGTCTCTAGAACCTTTTCGAATATGTAATTTGTCTACTATCTTTTTTTTGATCGACATGAGGTATAATAGCCAACGTGTCGCCGTGGTGGCGGAATGGTATACGCGTGAGTCTCAAAAACTCATGGTCGCAAGGCCTTGTGGGTTCGACTCCCACCCACGGCACAACTCTTATAATCCAGACCTGCGTAGCAACTAGCGCAATACCCATATTAGTAGCACAACCACTATTTGTGGCAAAAGCCCAAACCAAATAACAGGTGTGGAGTGGTGGAACTTACCATGAAACTCATTGAGTGGTTTCAGAAAGGCGGGTTCCCATCTGAGAAAGTTTCGAGGTGCTTCGAGTAGATCAGGTATGATTCCCGTGAGTGCTCCAAGCCAGATATGAGGCTGGATCGCTTGAGGCTGATGCTGAAAAAAACGATAAATCAGAAATGCCGAGATCACTAACTCAATGAGCTCTAGAAAAATTGCTGTACCGCGTCTGCGTTTTCCATTAGATAGACCAGTACCAACGTCCCAGTGTGGAATCCAGTCCTGTAAGTAGTGCATCGCGAGCATAAGCGGTACGTACAGCAGAGGATTCGGTAATTTACTCGCTATGAAGGCACCAGTAAGTGTATGAGGAATAGATAGCATGAGTTTTCGGTTCGGCTAGTATACCGTACCTGAGTGCAATGATACAATGACTGTACAATATGTACCCAGTTTTGTTTTCGTTTGGCCCGTTTGCACTGCAGACAATTAGCATCTTTTTGTTGATTGCTTTTTTTGTTAGTGGGTTCGTTTTTTGGAAACGGGGCAGAGCAGAGTATTACAGTGAAGATCAGCTATTTGATGGCTTTTTGCTTTCAGGAATCGTTGGTTACTTGATTGGCAGAATAGGATACACAATCATTCATTTTAACTCAGCAACAATCTGGCAGTGGTTGAATCCGATTGCTCAACCAGGAGTTATTGAGGTGTTAGCAGTTTTTGCTGCAGGTTTATATATATATCGGTTTGCCATACAGAACAAGTGGGATGGATTTGAGATATTGGATTTATGGTCAATGAGTGCCACGGCAGCAATAATCCTACTCAACATTGGTGCATTTTTTTCTGGTTCAGGCGTCGGATATACTACATCACTCCCATGGGGCGTGAGATTTCCTGGTTTGATTGACCCCGCTCATCCAGTGCAGTTGTATACCGCACTCTGGTTCATATTGTTATATTGGTATTTGTCTTGGGCTGAGAATAGGTATCGGACTTTTTCTTGGTATAGAGGTAGTAAAAAAGCAGCTCAGACGGGTTTCTTAATTTCTATTTTTACCATTTTTAGTGCACTTGGCACGTTTGTATTTTCATATTTTCAACCTGTCTCAACCAGTATGTTTGGAATAAATGTAGATCAAATTTGGTCAGTGCTGTTGTTCATTGCAGGATGCATTTTGCTGTACACAAGGTCGGGTAGAGTTGTTCCCCTGACAAGAGAGTGGCTCAAACAGCGTCGCCGTTTGGAGAAGCTGAGACGATGAGTAATCATTCTGTACTACTATCGAGTAGCATTGCAGCAGTTGTGGTCATCATAGATCAACTATCCAAAGTGTTTGCACAGCAAGCAGGTCAAGTGTTGTTCAATCCAGGGTTGTCTTTCGGCCTACTAAGTGACTCAGTGCATCTTAAAATTAGTATCTTTGTAGGAGGCATGGTGTTACTTTTTTTCTTAGGATATCGATTGTGGAGAGATTTTCCGATAGCGAGTGGTTTATTTTGGGGAGGGGCATTGAGCAATACCATAGATAGGGTTATGTATGGAGCGGTTCGTGATTGGTTGCCCACACCTGTTTTCTCTGTAACAAACAACTTTGCGGATTGGTCTATTGCTTTGGGATCAATACTAGTCGTTTGGAGTATCATGAGAGCAAGTAAGGAGTCACATGTCAGTAGCTGACATTGCTATTATCTATCAGGATACTGATTTGCTCATTTTGAGTAAACCTGCGGGTGTTGTTGTAAATAGAGCAAGCACAGTTAGAGGAGAGACAGTACAGGATTGGCTCGAAAATAGTCAGGATATTTTTAGCACTCAAAACCACACTGATTGGCAGGACTGCATACCAGAAGATTTCTCAGATGAATTTGGCACTCCCGATCAAATTTTTATTGAACGGAGTGGAATAGCACATCGGTTAGATAAAGACACAAGCGGCATACTAGTATGTGCACGAAATCCTGGTGCTTTAGTACACCTGTTAGCGCAGTTTAAAGCAAGAGTAACGACAAAGTCATATATGTGTTTAGTTCACGGAAGATTGGCTAGTCAGCAAGGAGTAATTGACGCCCCACTGGGGCGAAGGAGTGGGAATCGTTTTTTGTTCGGCGTTGTTGCTGATGGTAAACCCGCTGTAACAGAGTATTTTGTCCGAGCTGAATACAGCAGCTTGAACGAAGCGGGCATGAAGCTCGTGTCACCTAGATCGAAAACTTTGTACGAGGCTGGATTTAGTTTAGTAGAATGTTTGCCGAAAACTGGGCGGACGCACCAAATCAGAGTGCATTTGGCACATCTGCAACATGCGCTAGTTGGTGACCGACTGTATGCAGGTAAAAAGCGATCAAAACTGGATCCTCTCTGGTGTCCAAGACAGTTTTTGCATGCAGCTAGTATTGCTGTACAGCATCCTCGGACTGGTTCGCCAATGCACTTTGTGGCACCACTTACCGATGATTTAACTGCTGTTTTGGAACTACTTGTTCCCACAGAATAGCGTTTGATTCTCGATTTTCTTACAAGAAAACTGATATAGTAATGTATGGAATTTCAAACGGTTACTTTTTCTCCAGATCCCATTACCTATATAGCACCCAGCTGGGAAGAACTGCAGCAAGCAGCTTTTCTTTTGAGTAAGCAACTGCTTGATCAAGGCAAGCGGTTTGATCGACTCATCACGCTTGCAAAAGGTGGCTGGCCGTTAAGCAGATCGCTTGTTGATTACCTTAACATTCCAGAGGTGGCAAGTATTGGTGTAAAGTTTTATCAGGGCATTAATACCCGCTATGATAAGCCAGTGATTTATCAGGATTTACCCGTGGCAGTGAAAGGGGAGCGTGTATTACTTTTTGATGATGTTGCTGATACCGGCGAGTCACTAGTATTTACTCGGAATTATTTGCAGCAACAAGGAGTGGCAGACATCACTACTGCAACTCTTTTTTACAAACCCAGATCAAAATACATGCCTGATGTGTTTGGGGCACAGACTGAAAGTTGGATAGTGTTTCCTTTTGAAACTGTAGAAACTATTAAGGCATTGGGCAAACGTTGGAAAGAAGCAGGTGTTGCGAACTCCGTGATGTTGGAGAGGTTTCAGCAACTTGGGTTTGCAGAATCACAAGTAGTATATTTTTTGAAATAGTTTCGATCAGTTGACAACTCAATATATTTCTGTATAATTACACATCAACTTTCTGCGTGAAGCACCGTAATAGGTAGCTTTTCGCTCCCAAGTAACAAATCTCATTAAATCACAGGAGTGTTTTAATAAGAAGAAACCAAGTTGAGCAAAAAGAGACCAAATTATATGAGGTGCTTTTTTAGTAATCACTCGTTTTTTATTCTCACACTTATTCATAAGCAGCAAATGGTGCTGCGCACACATGGAGGATCTCGCCCTGAATCAGCGAGATTTTTTGTATGCCTTTAATACTGCCTGAAGGTGATAGACGAGAACTAATTCAAAGGACCTACCTCTCTAATGGATCCATTGCTGAAGTTAGAGAAGCTGTCAAGTTTAACCTCATGCGGGGTGGGTATTTACACGTGGTTGACAAGAGTGCAGAAGATTGGGAAATTGATTGGGATGATCAAGAAAATAAAGAAGCAGATTTTAGCGCGATTGATTGGCTATATGACGTATTGTGGGTATCTAGAAACTCAGGTGACGCAGCGTTCTCCAATGAACTTGATTGGATTGAAAATAGATTAGTACAGTACTCCCCACTGTTTGCATTATTAAGGACAATAAAAAGCGGATCCGCTGCTGCTGAGCCAGTTGCAACCCATATTTTCAAGGTCGCTAAAAACTTACGAACTGATCACATGTCTGGTGAGGAACGGTTTGTGAGTCGGATGCAAGCTGTTATTCACGATGTAGGAAAAATTATAGCTTTAGATCTGGGACAAAGTGAACACATTCTAACTGAAGATTTCTTGCAGATGCATGCGTTCCTTACTTCCCGAATTTGGGATGCCTATGCAAGAAGTAGAGAATATGGAGAAAAGCGTGCACTGAAAATTGGCTCAATACTGGGAGTGCATCACTTATATGAGCTGGTTGACCGAAAATTACTCACAAAAGAAGATGTGAAGCAAATCCTTCCAAAAGAAGACGATCAGTTTTTGTTGTTTCTGCTATCAGTGAGTGATGTTATTGCCGCACATCCTGGTGAATATGATATGGATAATGTGAGAATAGGCACAGAGATTGGATTGTCTCGCTTTGAATCAAATGTTGCTATGGTGCGTGAGATTGGGATTATTGCTCAGTTTTTCCCAGTGATTATTGAGCAAACTATCTTGAGAATTAATCGATATGAAGTGAATGCTGCAGATAAAGCTGACAGACTCCGTAAAAAACTTGCGGAGTTTATTGCCTTTTTACTGAATTTACCAATAGTTGAGCAAGTAAAAGTATTTTTACTGGAGAAAAAGAACAGCGTGCCGCACGGCGTAATAATTCTACTTGGTGAACAACAACCTGAAGTTGTTGCATAGTTGGACAAGTGCTATGATCAGGTCATGATCAAATCCCGCCTAAAAGCCCTAACTGCCTTTTCCACACTCTAATTGCCCCATCTCAAAAATATGCTATTGTGTGTGCAGACGTATGTGTGCCCGCAAGTGAGTTTCTACTATCTATACAAGGGGTTTCCAATGCAAGACAACATTTTTTCACTTATCAAACAAGAAGAGCAGCGACAGATCGAGATGATCGGTTTGATTCCTTCCGAAAATCACATTTCACCAGAGGTTTCTTCGGTACTTTCTAGCTGCCTGAACAGCAAATACTCCGAAGGTTTCGCGAATCGCAGGTACTACGAAGGCAATCAAATTATTGACCAGATTGAGCTGGAAGCAATAGATCGAGTAAAAAAACTATTCAATGTGCCGTACGTCAATGTGCAGCCATATTCTGGCTCTCCTGCCAACTCGGCCATTTACTTTGCAATTTTGGAACCAGGGGACACATTGATGGGCCTCAAGTTGGCAAACGGTGGTCACTTAACTCACGGCCATCCGAAAGTTACATTTTCTGGCAAGTTTTTTAACTCGGTGCAGTATGGCGTGCTCCCCAATGCTCGAATTGATTTTGCAGAGGTTCGTCGTCTAGCTCTAGAGCATAAGCCAAAGGTAATTGTCGCTGGCAACACAGCGTATCCGTTTGAGCTAGACTTTGCCCAATTTCGCCAGATCGCTGACGAGGTGGGTGCTTGGTTGATGGCAGATATCTCCCACGTCACAGGCTTGGTTCTGGCGGGTGAACACCCATCACCTGTTCCTCATGCCGATATCATCATGTCCACGACGCATAAGACCTTTAGAGGTCCTCGTGGAGCTATGATTTTGGTGACTGAGCGGGGGTTGGCTCGGGATCCTAAGCTTGGGGCAAAGATTGACTCAGCGATCATTCCTGGCTTGCAGGGTGGTCCGCACAACGCAACGACTGCAGGAATTGCCTTGGCGGCCGCGGAAGCCGCTAGACTTGCATTTAAGAAGTACGCACGGCAAGTTCGCAAGAACGCGACTGCTCTGGCTACAGAACTGCAAAAGCAAGGTATTAAGTTGGTGGGAGATGGCACTGAAACGCATCTGATAGTTATCGACTTGACGGAGTTTGGTCCAGGATTGGGCTCGCAAGTTGCATGGGCGCTCGACGTAGCAGGTATGTACGCCAACCGAAACACGGTTCCCAACGAACCTGGCTCGCCATTTTATCCGTCTGGACTGCGTATCGGCACACCCTTAGTCACGACGCGCGGCATGAAGGAACCCGAAATGCGCCAGATTGCCAAGTGGATTGCTCAAGTTATTGCGATTGCTAAAGATCCAAAATTACCAGAGGACAACAAACAGCGCAGCAGTCATATTAAGTCTGTGAAGGCCGAGCTAGCAAAGAATAAAAAACTGTTGGCTATTCGCAAGGAAGTTACTGCCTTAGCAAAGC
>CAZSJW010000002.1:0-118852 GCA_964607285.1 uncultured Pseudomonadales bacterium | reverse complement strand
AACCTACCCCAACTTCAAAGAAGCCAAAAACTCTTTGTTAGACTTAGTCTTCTTGAGCTGCTCTATCAAAGTACTTGTCCGCTCTTCTTTGTCCAACATATCAAGCATACGATGTAGCGTCATAATTGATTGATACGTCATAGCATCCATCAACAAGTCATCACGGCGAGTGCCGGAACGCTGCACGTCGATGGCTGGGTAAATCCGCCTCTCAGCCAAGCGGCGATCCAGATGCACCTCTTGATTACCAGTTCCCTTGAACTCTTCGTAAATAAGGTCGTCCATTCTGGAACCAGTGTCAACCAAAGCAGTACCAATAATTGTCAAACTACCCTGCACCTCGAAGTTTCGAGCTGCGCCGAAGAATCTCTTTGGAGGGAACAACGCTGCTGGGTCAAAACCACCAGACAGTGTTCTACCAGAAGTGGGAATAGACAAGTTATACGCACGTGCTAACCGAGTAATAGAGTCCAACAAAATCACTACATCTTGACCAATTTCCACCAAACGCTTGGCGCGCTCGAGGGCTAGTTCGGCAATTCGGCATTGATCTTCAGCGGGTTCGTCAAAGTTACTTGCCGCAACTTCACCTTTACCATTAGTCAATTGCTCAATGTGACGGCGGATGTCTGTCACTTCTTCTGGACGCTCTCCCACCAAGACCGCCATGATATGCACATCTGGGTGATTCTTCGCCACACCTGTTGCAATTTCCTTGAGGAATGTTGTTTTTCCAGCTTTTGGGGGCGAAACAATCAAACTTCTCTGCCCTTTTCCGATAGGCGCAACCATGTCTATGATGCGCATGGAAAGTGGCTCATCACCAGTTTCGAGCTTCATTAGCTGGTCTGGATACACTGGGGTCAATTTTTGAAAACGAATTCGATCCACATTCATTGCGTCAGGAATCGACATGCCATTGATGGTATCAACCTGCAATAACCCCCAATATCGCTCATTTTCTTTTGGCTCTCGAACTGGACCAGAAATCACATCACCTGGGCGAAGTCGATAGCGGCGGATAAGTGCGGTTGAAATATATGCGTCTATGTCCTCACTCCCGTTAAACGCCACACGAACCACACCGTGCCCATCCCTAGAGGTGTCTAGGAAACCAGTGACGGTTCTCGCCTGCCTGGTGTTACTTGGCGCACTGTTTGCTGAGTTCTGATGGCTTGCAGAGTTACTATTATTGTTTGAGTAATTTGAATTGCCAGACGGTCTTTGAGCATACTGACCGCTTCGCTGTGGTCGACTAGCCAAAGGGATAACTGGAACACGCTTCACTGGTTTAAGCTCTTGTTTTGGAGCAGGTGCGTCGTTAGTCTTCTCAGCAGGCTTCTCAACACTGTTCGCTTTATCAGGGACATTCTCTATCGTTTCAACAGTACTAGGAACTGCAGCAACAATTTCCTGAGCCTGATCAGTGAGTGCTTCTACAGAACTACCTGTTTTTTCTGTTACTTTTTTTATTGAAGTTCTTGGCATAGCGGGGAAGGTTGTTCCTTTAAGAAATAGGGTAATACTCAACTACTAGCGTAAACACGCCACTGTGAATGTAAATAAATGATTACTCAAATTGAATTATTCGGAAATTACAAGGTAAACTCAGTTCTCGAAACGGAGAAACAGTTTTAGGTAGTATAACACAGTGACCAAATTTGTCAAAAAACTACTGTAGCAGGCCAACTTGCGTATTCATCGTAGGATCAATCAAACGTGCATACCGAAAGTGACGAACTGGAGATTGTAAAAACTTACAGGTATAAAGAATCAGATCTGCAGTGTAATCAGTTATTTCCTCACCTTCTTCTCCTGCATAGATTTCGTACAACCACTTCCTGTTGCCTGAAATAACCTCCACCCGATCACCTGGTATTGTATCTGGCAACAAGTAGAAAGAGTGGTATTTCCAGTAGTCCGTCTTCCACCACCACTGCCAACCATATCGGTGCGCTGCTAAAATCATGGGAACATCACGACTACCAGGCGAACCGAAGTCGGGAACTTGCCACACTCCTGTCTGCAAAGCTTCTTCAGGATTTTCAGTGGGCTGTAGCGCAGTACGCACCCCTATCCGAGGGATAACCAACCAATCACCTTCGGGCAAGGTTTCATCAATCGGTGGAATATAGTGATCTACCTCAGCAGGTATAGATTCCGTGCTTTCATCATTAAAATCACCACCGAAGGCAGTGCCATTTTCCTGTGGTGTCACCGTGACAACATCTGCTGGAAAAAACTGGTAATACACAGCGGGTGCTGCAATAGAGATACCAATGACAAATGAGGCTATGATAACTAGTGTTGAGGCAATTCCAAGGAATCGTCTTCCCAAACTGGCAAACACACCACTCCATTGCACAGCGTGCTGTATCGTTTTTTCAGGTGAAAGTACAAATTGAGGTGTCAATTCACCTGTAAGCTTCAATCGAACCTTTGGAAATGAATGTCTTACAAAAGATGGTATTGTGGGCAAGTGTATCAACATACTCATGTGCTCACTGTGTCAAAATAGTAGAATAGAGAGCAATATACTAGTTAGTATAGCAAATTATTCATAAAAATGCAATATTATGGGATACAGAATGAACAAAATTAACTAAACATAAACAAAATACTAGGTCGCTGAATGGAAGCTCGGCTGCCTGCCCAACTGCCGAACTCCCATTGAACGGCCCAAATGATGCTGTTTATTAAACTTTGTGCTAGTAAGAGAGAATTTACAATCACTCTCTGACTTGCTATTATTTTGAGCAATGTCACACACGTTTACGTGCGTGATACTCTTT
This sequence comes from uncultured Pseudomonadales bacterium, assembly GCA_964607285.1. Taxonomy (GTDB): domain Bacteria; phylum Patescibacteriota; class Microgenomatia; order UBA1400; family PJMF01; genus CAZBMX01. The sequence continues at coordinate 116,060 of CAZSJW010000002.1, read as the reverse complement.
CTAAAATAGCATTGTTACTCGTGGTTGTCTGTCCAGCGGTAACGATGCTATTTTTACTTTCAAGACCTTTACTGGGTCTTTTTTTGTCTGTTCAGCTATTGCCTGCGTACGATTTTGTAAAAAAACAATCCACTTTGCAGTACTAGAAGTATAAGTGCATACGCACCTATTTGTCAACCTATAGTTTGGAATTTTTCATTATAATTAAATCTCATAATAATATATGAAAGCTATTTATTGAGGGTAATAATAAAGTTATGAACACAACCGAAACAGAACAACCTCACTGTGCATAACTTTTTAAACCCTGACAGCGTATAAACTGCTATACTAGTAGTATGCTGCCCAATCACACATTACTAGAACTTCGTACGGGTAGAGATAGCATCAATACACCCGAATCAGCTGCACAGGTATTCGGAGCAATTCCCCAACTATACAACAACATTTTCTCGACACTCAAAAAAAATCAAGAGAGACTAAGTTTTGAACTTGTTTCAGAAAATCAAACAATTTTTTTCCTCTGCTACACCCCAAATAGACTACTTAAATATCTAACTTCAACCCTTACTGCTAGTTACCCTGAAATTGTAATTTCACCAACTACCCAAGATCCTCTGGAACACATGCTCTTCCCAGATCAGTCTTTTGCCAGCGAACAGGTACAGCACATACTCACTGGTTCACTGCGTCTCAAACATGCCGAGTACCTCCCCCTCAAGACATTTCGTTCCTTATCTGAAGTCAACTCTTTAGCACCTCTCTTGTCAGTGCTCTCTCGTCTTGGTCCGTATGAGCGCGTTGTTCTGCAGTTCTTAGTAGATCCACACACAACTCGCTGGAAACAGAGCGTGCCAAGCAAATCTGCAGATGGCACAAGCCATCCACAACAGGAGTTGATATCGCGCAAAATTTCACCAAGCTCTGTGTTAGTTGGCATGCGCGTGGCTGTAGGTGCGGAAGATGCTGGATTGGCAAGACAACTACTTACTGCCGTTGAAGCCTCATTGCAAGGAACATCTGAAACAAGTGGAAATCAGCTTGTCCTGAATAGAACATATGTATTTTCACACCACTTCCTGCGATGCATGTATGAGCGATCATGGTTGCGTACAACCCAAGTACACCTCTCTGTCGATGAACTCGCCACACTGTACCATTTGCCGAACAAAGAGCTATCTACAATCCCAAACATTGCCTGGGGTAAAACACTGCTCGGAGAGCCACCAGCAGCACTACCTATAGTAACTACAGATACGCCCGCCAGTGAAAAGCAAAACATTAATGTGTTCGCGCGAGCACATTACAAAAATCAAGATGTGGTGTACGGACTCAAGCGCAAAGATCGCCGTAGACATTTGTATGTGATCGGAAAAACAGGAACAGGGAAATCCACTCTGCTCGCTAATATGGCAATCAACGATCTTAAAAACAATGAGGGTATCTGCATCATTGATCCACACGGAGACTTAGTTGAGACGCTCTTGAACTACATTCCTTCACATCGGATTAATGACGTCATCTACTTAGACCCAAGTGACGTAGAACGCACCGTACAGATCAACTTGTTTGAAGGTGAAAATGTTGTTCACCGTGAACTAATCGCCTCTGGCATTGTTTCTGTCTTTCGTAAATTGTACGGGTACTCATGGGGTCCTAGACTCGAGTACATTTTACGCAATGCTTTACTAACCCTTTTAAAAAGCCCTTCAGCACGTCTCTCAGACATTGTTGAAATGTTGACAAATGCAAAATTCCGAGCAAAAGTTATTGAAAATTTAGATGACGAAATCCTCAGGAATTTTTGGCTTCTAGAGTTTGAACAAATGTCCGAAAAGCAACGAAACGAAGCAATTGCTCCCATTCTGAATAAAGTTGGGCAATTTGTCTCATCACCACTCGTCCGCAATGTAGTAAACGCACACAAAAGCTCGTTTAGTATTGAGGATGTTATGGATCAGGGAAAGATCTTGCTCGTTAATCTTTCTCAGGGAAAGTTGGGAGAAGACAATGCTACCCTCTTGGGAGCAATGTTGATCACAAAAATTCAACTTGCAGCCATGGCACGAGTGCATGTCCCAGAAGAAGATCGCAAAGATTTCTATCTGTATGTAGACGAGTTTCAAAACTTTGCTACAGAGTCTTTTAGTAAAATCTTGTCTGAAGCCAGAAAATATCGGCTCAACCTACTACTGGCAAATCAATATATCGCCCAAATTCCCGAAGACGTACAGAAGGCCATTTTCGGCAATTGTGGAAGTATGATTGCCTTTGTCATGGGTTCAGATGATGCCCAGCTTTTTCACCGAGAGTTTGGAGAACGCTACTCTACTGAGGACCTTGTCTCATTAGGTAGGTATCAGGTCATCAATAAACTCGCAATTGATAACATAATTTCAAAACCATTTCCAGCTGATACTCTTTCACTCGCCACAAGTAGCAACAGCAACAAAGACAAAGTCATTAAAGTTAGTCGAGAACGATACGCGAAAAAGAAAACAAGTTAGTTGTGAGTGCTTGCGCAAAAAACTATTTACGTTTGTTTCATTGCCGATAAAAGCCCAGCAAGGGTTTTGTTTTTTTCTTTACTCAAAAGTGCAGAAAACCCCAATCTTTTAGACTCTTTTTCTCGTCGTTTATGAAGTGCAACTGTACGCAGCTCTCCAAGCAAACCAACTTCACCAATTGCAACCGAGTTTGCTGGTATGGCTTTATTTGTAAACGAGCTAGCCATAGCTAACGCTATACCTAAGTCGGCTGCTGGCTCCTTTACTGTAAAACCACCTGCCACACTTACAAAAATATCGTAACTTGATAAGTTTATTCGGCAGTGACGCTGCAACACAGCCGCAAGAACTTGAATTCTTGATATATCCACTCCCCTTCCTATTCTCCTTGGTGTTGGCAACTGTGAAGACACAACAAGTGCTTGTACTTCAACAAGCAGAGGGCGCGTACCTTCCATGACGCACACGATAGCAGAGCCCGCTACTGCCTCTCTGTCTTGGTCAATAAAAAATGTACTCGGATTAGAAACCTCTACATAGCCGTCCTCAGCTACTTGAAATACACCAACCTCATCTGTTGCCCCAAATCTATTTTTTATGGCACGCAACAATCTAACTTCCGATGATCTTTCACCACTTAATTCCAATACTGCATCAACAATATGTTCAAGAATTTTTGGACCAGAAATGACCCCTTCTTTAGTAACATGTCCAACTAAAAACATAGGAACATTTGTCTGCTTTGCCACGCGTGTCAGCCGATCAGCAGCTTCTCGAATTTGACCCACACTACCAGCTGCCCCCGAGAGTTCAGCTGTTGTGACCGTTTGGATACTATCAATCACAATTAGTTCTGGTTTTGTGGAAGTTACAAGAGTGGATATCTCAGCAACATCTGTTGTTGTGACAAATTTCAATCTCCCAATATTTATGTGTTCTTTTTTTATCATTCTCTTGATCCGAAGTGATATTTGAGTCGGACTTTCTTCACCGCAAACATATAAAATTGGACGACTGTTATTATTGGAGTCCAGTGACTCTTTTTTTAAAAGTGCGAGTACAACCTGAGTCAACAATGTTGACTTTCCAATTCCTGGTTCACCACCAATCAGATACACCCCACCCTCAACCATACCTCTTTGGTTGTCTGCACCGCCCAGTACGCGATCAAATTCACCAATGCCTGTGCTTATTCTTCTCAGCGACACATCAGATTGCATAATATCGGTGAACGCAACAAGCTTTTGTTGCGCAGCGGCCGTAACAGTTTTAGTGGACTGCTGCTCAGTGCGAGTTTCTGCAATCTCCTCCACCAATGTATTCCACTCATTGCAGTCAGAACACTGCCCTTGCCAACGTGGAGAGTGCCAACCACAGTTCTGGCACACAAAGACAGTTTTAATTTTGGACATACAGCACTATCCTACTCTACTTTTCCGACAAAAAGCGTATCACCACTATATTGACCAGTGATGGTAACAACTTGATTTTCATACGCGGCCAAATCAACGGCCAAACTATCAATTGACTCAAACGTACCAGGACCTGTTTCAATCATGAAAACTGCTCCTTGCTTACGAACAGTTCCAGATTTTCTAGTATCACCTTGTTTTTGTGCCGCTACACTTGGTTTTGAGTCTTCAGCCGTAGTAGGGCCAGTGCCCAGAGAGCAGCCACTAAACACCATACCTGCAATCAACACAATTGATGCGAATTGAACCTTGCTCATACAAGCTCCCTATCAGTAAGAATACTACTCAAAGTATACAAGCTCATACGGCATGAGACGAGACTTGTTCCGCTATCAGCTGTGTAGAAGAAATTAAGGGATTGTGCTCATGTACCACTGCAAGCGAGCCACCAACAGCTTCTACAGCTCGTCGTTTGATTGCGATGTGTGAGGACTGTGCTGAAACAGCTAAAATGTCTGGACGCACAACCTCCAGAAATTCATTGTGCTCAGCTGGCTTAGTAAATAAAGCAGGCAACACAACTACAGCACTCACTGATGGTATGTCTGCAATTTGTTGTGCTCGTACTTGCTCAGAAAACACAGGTCGATTTTTCCCTTTAATTTCTCGAACCCTAGCATCAGACTCTACACCCACTAACAAAAAATCACCTTGCAGTGCTGCCTTCTCTAAAAATGTGACATGCTCCTCGTGCAAGACATCAAAAACACCAGTAACTAAGACAACTCTTTGTCCAGCTTGTCTTGCCGACTCTAGCAGCTTCTTCACCTGCTCAGGCAACTGTCCAGCACTCTGCATAGCTGGTGAATGCCAAGTTTGCGCGGTAAGCTGCCTAATTGACCTTCTCCAAGCATGTTCAATTTGAGACTTGGTATCTCTGGGGTGAAAGAAAGCTGCCCTAAAACTAACGTGCTCTCTTGTCTTGTGTGGCTGCATATACAATCGCTGTATTAGATACAACATACCATTCAAAATTCTCCAAACTGGTTCAAACACTTTTAAGAGTATTTCGGCCATATCCCCAAAAACTGAAACTGCTGAGGAGATACTCTCTACTTGAATACCGTTGTGGTACATTTTGGGAAGTATGTTTGAAACCCACCTATTTTTTACTTTAAATTTGTAAGCGACAGTAGTCCGATCCAGCAACCACTGTATCTGAACTACCTCATGGGCTGTATACACTGAACGCGCCCTCTGCGCTACTGCAAGCTCAGTTGACTCAAGCCAGAGATTGAAACACCAGCTATTTGGTTCTTCAGATCTCCATGATCTTCGCTTACCTCGCATCCAAGCAAAAAATATTAGAATAGGACGAACTAACCACAAACTTCCAGGCCGTGTCACTATAAGCAAATCTGTGTCTGCGGATAACTGAGCATTATGTACAGCAACTGAACCTGTTACAGCAACCGCTTCAACCCAGGGAAGAAATTGAGTAAAAGTTAGTAAGGGCCGCAGCTCTGCTAATTTTTCCTTTGAAAAACGATATCGGGCTAAACGCTGTGCTGCCAAACCATGTCGATATGTAAGCTGAAAAAAATTCTCTGTGTCTCGACATTCAACACTGATACAGTCATTAGCAATCAACCAAAGCAAACTCTGCAAAACAGCTCTATTTGAGACTTTAGGCAAACCAATTATTCGGCTGTATATTTCATTTGTCGTTAATGGAAACTGAAATTGATCATAGTACGCCAAAGTCAGCAACACTCGCCGAACCAATGGTGGATAGCTTCTCATACATTCTCTCAAACCGAGCAGGCTGAGTGTACTAAATCAATGGTAATTTCTCAAGTAACTACTGTGTGGCTGTGTTAGTGGTCACCCCATACTGACGCAACACCTGCTTTGATCCTTGATCAACAGTTGTGAGCACATCATCTGCTGACCTACCACTGGCAACCGCAGTAACAGCGTCCGCGTAGTATTGTATCAATTGATCATTAATGCCATTGTCGTGAGTAAATGAGCTCAGATGCCAACCCACAGCATATGGAGCATCCTGCAAGTACCCAGCAATTAGTGGCGAATCTGCAATTAAGTCAGCCATGTCAACTCTGGGATATATCTCGCCGAATGCACGAACTTTACTTGCTTCAGAGTACAACTTCTCGAGCACTTCTTTAGAAGATAGATACTTTAGAAACTCAAGTGCCGCTGCACTACTCTTGCTCTTTGCATTCACCCCTTCAGCCCAGAATGTAGCCCATGCGACTCTGTCCTCGGAAAGTTTAGGTACAGGAGCAACGCCAATTTTAATATTTGGATTTCGAGCTTGAATTTCATGAATTCTCCAAGAAGGAGCAAAAACCATGGCTACATCACCTCTGGCAAATGCTACTGTCGAAGCAGGCAATGTATCATTCCAAACTCGATCTGTCCGAACAAACTTAGTATAGAACAATAGCGCGTCACGTACTTCAGGTGAGTTTGGCTTCGTAAAATCAGCACCATTTTGCAACATAAGCAGTCCCAAAATATCGGAGAAATGCTCCACATTCGCAGAGTTTCCAAGAGCGACACCCGAGCGTTGGATGGTCTCACCAGAACGAACTGTCAATCGAGATGCCAATGCACTTAGCTCTGCCCAAGTCGTTGGTGGCTGAGCACCTGCCGTATCTAGTATGTCCTTGTTATACAGCAGTGCCAATCCGTCATACATCAGGGGGACCCCAACATACTGCCCGTTAAACTGCAGTTGTTTACTCGCTACAGGGTAGTAGGTGGATTTATACTCTGCAGCACTCATAAAGGTGCTAGGCAATGGAGCCAACTCTGCGCCTAACATAGGAGTCCAAGAAGCGTGAAACCTAAATAAGTCAGGACCTGTTCCCGAGCTAATTGCTGTCTCTAGTCGTTCTCTATAGTTTTGATGAGCTTGCTTTGTATAGTTAATTTTTACTCCAGGGTGATCCGATTCATACTGCGTAATGACCGAACTCAATATTTCAGATGGCTCCCATAATCCCCAATATTCTATTGTGGCTTGCTGAGCTGGGACCGTAGTTCGTTGTGGTTGATTTCCAGTGCCAGCTGTGCCTGAGTCACTTGTGTCAGCCGACTGAGAGCTGCTACCCCCGAGGAAACGCATGGCCACAAATGCTAAAACAGCAAGAAAAACTAAACCACCCAATATGACAGGTAAAAATTTCAAGACTGACCGCTTTGGTTGCGCAACTGCAGGCTTACCAGAGGCTGGAGGTGTTGTGGGTGTTGGGGTTGGCGGCAAACCCTGTCCTGTTTTTGAACCAATTTGAGGTGATGATCCACCAGGCGGCTGAGGAACAGCGGCTGCAGCTTTGTTTAGTGAGGAAGGTTTTTTTTCTGGAGCTCCAGCTGCCTCTGCTGTAGCTTTAGTACCAGGACCTGAATCATATTGCTTTGCAGGAGGCATTGGCTGTTGACTAGCTGGTGGGACATTTGTGCTGCTCATAGAAGAAAGAGCTGTCAACGTTGTGGGTGGCATTTGTTGCTTGGGTGTTGCTGCTGGCGGGACAGCACTCACACTTGAAGCTGGCTGTGGTGCTGCGGGATTCTGTGGCGCAGAAGCAATCACTGGTGCCTGAGGAATCGGCTGAGTAGTTGGTGCTGGAGGAGCTCCCACACTAACAGATGTATCTGGTGGCAATGTTTGTTGCGCTGCAGCTTGGGGTTGTGATGGTTTGGGCAGTGGTGAGTCAGACATAAATCAATAACACTACTATAATAGTATAGTTACGCGCAGCTGGAAAGTCCTGCATTTATTTGTCAGAATACCAGAATGCGTCTTACGAGAGTAGCTCTAATTTACTAGTACTATATACTCAATCTAGTATACATCTCAAATGCCATTTTCTACAAAACTCCCACCAGAACGCAGTATTGTAAAAAAGCTTGGTACTATTGCTCGTTGGGAAGTATCAGTTGCAGTCCTTGCGCTGCTCCTTGTAACAGTTGCTACAGGGGCTTTGTATTGGATTTCATCCTACTACACCAATAGGTTGCCACCAAACACCATCATTGCAAACGTTACAGTCAGCAACCTTTCAGCCCAAGAAGCATCAGTAAAATTGTCTTCTGAAGCCCCAATCCCAGAAAACTATGTAGTTAGCTTGTATGTAGATGACGTTGTAGTTAGCAGCGATAGTGCTTCAATTGCAATGATTGATCCATATCCAAACATCATACAAGAGATTCTTGAGGAGTATCAGCACAGCAACTTTATTACAAATGGCCTTGCTTACCTAAAACAGTTTTTTACCTCGAACGTACATACTGCTCAACCAATGCTAGAAGAACGCTCCGCACAGGAACTTATAGCCGTATTGGCAAACCAAGTTGACATCAAGGGAAGTGAGCCTGCTGCGGAATTAAAATTCAGCAAAAATCCTACCTCGCTTGTCATACATCCTGGAGAACCAGGAAGAAAAGTTCAAACATCCGAAACCCTTGCACGACTTAACATAGCAGTGGCGAGTGGTGAGTTCAGCATCCCCGCAGTTATCGCTTCTACAAGTGCCCCGCTAACCGAAGTTGCCCTCCTTGCTGCCAGAGAGCGCGCGACTGCTATGGTAGGAAAATCACTAGAGATACAAGCAGGCGATGACAAGGTCGTCTATTCTGATACTGATTTACTACCACTGCTCGCTTTTCCAAGTGGCTACTCAGAACAAAACCTGCTTAATGTGATTTCAGATCTAGAAACAAAGTACAATCGACCTGCAACCGCTGTTGAGTTTGCTTACGATCCACAAACACTTGAGGTGAGTAGTTTTATACCCCCAAGAAATGGCTTAGAACTAGATTCTACCAAAGCTTTAAAGGATCTACGGGCAAAATTACAAGAACTTGAACGTGCTGGCAACACTAATCCAGCAATGAGCTCGACAACACTACAATTAGAGTTTGCTGAATCACCACCTAAGGTTGGCTTAGCGGAAACTAACGATTTAGGAATCACTGAGCGTATCGGGGTCGGCAATAGTGAATATCATGGCTCTATTTTCACTCGTGTCCATAACGTTTCAATCACTTCAGAGCGAATCACCAATCACATTATTAAGCCAGGTGAGGAATTTTCATTCAACGAAACATTAGGTGAGGTATCAGCAAGAACAGGATTTAAACCAGCATACGTCATTCGTGCTGGCAGAACTGAGTTAGGAGATGGAGGAGGTGTCTGCCAAGTCAGCTCTACTCTCTTTCGCGCTCTACTAGACTCTGGATTAGACATAACAAGGAGGCTACAACATAGCTACAGGGTAAGTTACTATGAACTTAATTCAGACCCAGGGTTTGATGCTACAGTCTATTCGGGAAACGTAGACTTACGGTTTAGAAATGATACTAACAACCATGTTTTGATTCATATAGAAAACGACAGTACAGCGCGTAAAATGCGGGTAGAGCTATATGGTACTTCTGATGGTCGTCGCACTGAAGTATCTGAATACCAAAAATGGGGTGCTGTAGGTGCTCCACCCCCCGAATTTATTCTTGATCCCACACTAACCGCTGGTCAAAAAGTGCAAATTGATTGGGCAGTCGGAGGCCTGAAAACAAAGTTTAAACATACTGTCTATAAAGCAAACGGTGATGTGCTCAGAGAAAATACTTACTACTCAAACTACAGACCTTGGTCTGCAAAGTATCGTGTTGGACAGCTCTGATCAACAGAGTAAAGCACTACTCACCCATCAGCACTCGGGCAAAAGCCATTGCTTCTTCGTGCGATGCCACTTGAAAAACTCCGTGTTCTCTTTTTGATAACTGTTTCCATCTTTCCAAACGAACAGATTGCAGTTTATCAAAAATACCTTCAAGGGCTGTTCTGTCAAACTCAATATCGTCATTTACAACACTTGGTCTAGCAAATGCAAACAGCGCATTCATTACCATGTGTTTTGGATTATCTCTATCATCAACTACTGTACTGGTTTTGAGTATACTAACATTACCCACTGTAAAGGGGCTCAATAGAAATAAGTTGATATCTGAGACATCAATAGGTGCTTGAGATTCAGGCTGCAAGAGCGCAATAATTTCTTGGTATTGTTTATATTTACGTTCACCCTTGCTCAAATAATATAATTTCAGCGACTCAGAGTTAAGAAGCTGCAAATACATTTCCTTTAAAAGCTTCAATGGTATAAGCACTTTGTCAGATTCTGTACTCAAAAGAGCTTGTTCAATTCCCAAGGCCGCAATTTCACTCGTATGAAAGAGATTAGAGACAAACTGGTGAGTGAACATATATCTATAATTAAAAATCTCTTGCAATCGATTACTTGCAGCTTGCTTTTCAATAATTGTGAGATTGGGATTTTCCAAAATTTGGTAGTTTTCAAACAACTCGATAAGTTTTTCGCCATTTTTATCTGCTTTAATTCTCATACTAAACTGGTATCCATCTTCCTGCAGCTGCCTGACAACCTTTAAAAACATTTGCGAAACTGGTGGCAATTCACTCCTAGGCCTAGGAACAAACTTAACAACTTCAACCAGAGGCACACCAACAGCACCAGTTATTTGATCATCTGTTTGCGGTAATTCATTACTGACGGGCATCAGATCATCCACAGGCAACATGAGGTCTTGAACTACTTCTACTGGCTGCTCTACAGCATCTGGAACCACATCTGTATCTGGCAACTCTGTCTGGATTGGTTCTATAAAGGTATCCACTACTACATCCACAGGCGGCACTAAATCAGGAACAAAATCAGCCACTGGAACAATTTCACCAGCCTGCTTTTGTGTAAACAAACCACACAGCTCAATTTGATCCACGATCATTCGTGCAATTCTCTGGCAATATTCATCTTGGATTTTGCCATCAACAAATACATCGTCATGCGTGGCATTGGGAATTTCTTGATGGGGAGAAAAAGACTCAGCGACCGAAATGGACATACCTATCTTACGCAACGCCCCATCTAATGCTGTTTCAACTAACTTGTGCCAAGCTTTTATATGGTGTGGTGGAGTCAATATATCAGCACCACCAAAAATAACTTTTAAGTTATTGAGCACTAACAGAAGTTGTTCGGGTGCTACAGTGGAATGCGCAAATGCCTCAAAAACCGTATCTTGTCCAGATCTGCCAAGATGGATAAGTTTCGCGTGAAATGCCTCGGGGTTATCGTTTGCTTGCGAATTGTGAATTGAAACTAACCGTCTAGATTGTTCGCTTGTGCTACTTCCAGAGGTGTATTTTTTAATAATTATGTCTTGAACTAAGTCCTTTAAGGCTGTTGGGCTTAACTTCCCTGCTTTAGTAGCAATTTCCAACAACTTAAACTGCCACTGTCGTTCAACACCGACGGATGCATTTAAGGCAATGAACAGTCCATCACCCGTGCCACTTCGCAAAGCATTATTACTCACTGCCTGGCCACCAGCCGAATGCCCAATCATATTGTATTTTCCCCCACCATACATGTCGCAGTCGTAGGCTTTCTTCCAAATGTCTAAGTAATCTGCGTTGCTAGAGTCTGACACCATATCAATTATGTAATCTTGTTCACGCGCTCTCGTCTCACCCGAAAATTTACTACCGCCAAATCCTAGTTGATTCACAGATACAAAGACAATCTTTGGCTTAGATACATTTGTTGAATCAAGTGTTCGATTTCTCCTTAAAAACTCTTTTGCCACACTGTTGGTCAGAGAATCAACAAAACTACTTCCCTGCATGTTCCACTGTTCGTCGGTGGATGCTAACCCTGAGTCTAGAAAAATCACTAGATCAGCAGCATCCATACACTCCTTGGTAGTTCCTTCGTGTTCAAATGTTGTCCACACAAGTGCTTGAGGATGGTCTAGAGCATTGACTATCTCTAACTGCTTAGAAGATAATTGCTCCGATTTCACCAAACTTCGTAAGGAATCTACTCGCTGTGAAACAATGCATGTTTCCTTATTAACTGGAATACCGGTTTTTATTTCATTCATGAGGGACAGCTGTTTTGACAGAACTACTTACCCACCATTTTTCCAAACCCTTCAATTGCTCTCAGTAACTCCATAGGTACAGCAAAAACCACAGTATTGGATTGATCCGAAGATATGTCGTTGATTGAGTTAAGTGTTCGCAAGTGCAACGCACCTGGAGAAGATGCTAAAACTGTCGCAGCTTTATTTAAGTTTTCAGCTGCCAAGACTTCGCCTTCGCTACTAATAATTGTTGCCCTCTTCTCTCTTTCGGCCTCTGCTTGCTTGGCCATAGTTCTAACCATAGTTTCGGGAAGTTCTATGTCTTTAAGTTCAACAGCTTCAACAGCTATACCCCACTGATCTGAAATTGGATCAATTGAATTTAGAATGCTTTTTGCAATTTGCTCTCTATTTGAAAGCAGTTCATCCAGGGTAGCCTCACCAGCAATCCTGCGCATCGTGGTTTGGGCTAGCTGAGATACCGCCCAGAAAGCGTTCTCCACCTCGTTGACAGCTTTGCCAGCATCAGCAACCTTGTAGTAAATAACTGCATTCATCTTACAAGACACGTTGTCTCTGGTTATAGTTTCTTGCTTGGGAACATCAACTGCTCTTGTACGGATATCCACTTTGCGAAACGACTGAAATATTGGAATAACAATTCTCCAGCCTGGCATAACTAATCCTGAAAATTTTCCCATGGTATACACAACACCACGCTCATATTGGTTAATTTGTTTCAACGAAATAAGTAGTAAAACCGCAAGAACACTTAGGAGAATAAACATGCATCCTTTCGCTTATATCTTATAAATTGTAGCACGCTGCTTTTGAATTTTTTTGATCACTCTACAGGCGTAGCTTCTTCCACAATAAGTTCAGGTTGAAAGGAATTTGTTTCTTTTAAAATCTCATGGACACCGGAAATATCAAGGTACAAGGGAACTGCTTGGTGGTTAAGGGCAGTGGGCACCTCCTCTGCAGACACTACATGTACCCGAGTAAATAATAGTTCACCCTCTTCGCTATATAAATTTACCCGCACCTGAATGCGCTGATAATCTACTCCACTTACGTTTCGCCAATACCCAGTAAGAAAGGTGCGAAAACCAGCAATATCATGATCCCCTTGCACAAAATTCAAATCAGTTATTTCAAAAAAGCTTTTTGGATCTGGCTGTTCAACAGGTTCTGTTATCAAATCGGTAACTACTTCTGTTGGTGATTGATTGACAACTCCCAACTCGGCCAAAGTTGACCAACTAGCTACACCAATCAGGCACGTTACAACAACATTACGAATACGCCCAAATAGTTTTCTTCTCTGCTCAAATCGAGTCAAGGCTATAGATCTTCTGTTAGGAAGGAGACCTGAGTAAACAGCATTCTCTGCCAAAGATCTATTTCTTGGTATCAATACAATATCAGGAATGCTCTCTGGCACCCGTTCTCCCGCAAAAGCAACATGGGTGAGTTTAGTCCTAACCACTGGACGTAATTCTTGGGGAACTAGATTGTTTACAGCTCCTTCTAGAAGTTCTCCTAGATCATATGGGTCTCTCAATAGACCAAATAGAGAACTAATCCTGCCTGCTTCAGTTGGCAAACCGTGCAGTGCAATAAGATTTTTTACAAACACCCATGCTAATACATCTGCAGGACTTCCTTCTGATAAATCCATTTCAGGTAGGTCGGTTTCATCACCAATCAATATTAGTTCATCAATGCTATTGATCATATAATCCATGAGTACGAACTATGCACGCTTCCATACAATATTCTACCAAACTTACCGCACCGATGCTATACTACCAGATATGAACCCTCGATATGATTTTCTAACCTTAGAACCACAGGCAATCAAGTTGTGGGAAAACCACGAAATTGGCAATCCTGACTCCGTGATCAGTGAACAGGATACTGAAGCAAAACCAAAAAATGGTAAATCGTTTAGCATGATAATGCCACCTCCAAATGCTAACAACCCCCTGCATGTGGGACATGCAATGTTTATAAGTCTTGAAGACGCATTAATTAGATATCACAGAATGATTGGTGATGATACGGCCTGGATCCCTGGAACAGACCACGCTGGAATAGAAACACAGTTTTTGTATGAAAAAAAACTGCAAAAAGAGGGTAAAAGTCGCTTTAATTTCGATAGACAGACATTATATAAAAATATATGGGACTATGTCAAAGAAAACTCAGAAATTGCGATAGATCAAACTAAAAGACTTGGGTCGAGCGCAGATTGGAGTCGTTTTAAATTTACACTAGACGAAGACATTGTTGCAGCGGTTCTACAAACATTTCAAAAACTGCACGCAGATGATTTAGTATATCGAGACTTAAAACTAGTTAACTACTGCACTAAATGCGGGACAAGCTACTCAGAGCTCGAAGTAAAACACGAAGATAGACAGGTTCCCCTATATTATATGAAGTATGGCCCGTTTGTCCTCGCTACAACACGGCCTGAAACCAAGTTTGGTGACACGGCTGTGGCTGTTCACCCCGATGATAAGCGATACCAAGACTACATAGGTCAAATAGTTGAGGTTGAAGGTCTCAATGGGCCGTTCTCAATAAAAGTAATCGCAGACGAATTTGTTGACCCTGAATTTGGTACTGGGGTGGTGAAGATTACTCCAGCTCACGACTTTGCAGATTTCGAAGTGTGGCAACGTCATAAAGACGAAATTCCTGGACTCAAGCAGGTTATTGGGTTTGATGGCAAACTAACTGACCTTGCAGGCACTTATGAAGGCCAGAGCGTGGAACAAGCAAGAAAACAAATCAGTACCGACTTACAAGCCAAAGGTTTAATAGACAAGATTGATACAAACTACACAACCAGTATTGGTACTTGCTATCGCTGTAGTCGAGTTTTAGAGCCGCTACCCATGGCTCAGTTTTTCATTAAAGTTAGAGATTCGAAGCACAACCTATCTGCCAAAGCTTTGGCAGCACTGGACACAGGTGAAACAAAGATCCATGGAGCAGGAAGAGAGAAAATCCTTCGCCATTGGCTTGAGAATTTACGAGATTGGAATATTTCACGGCAAATTGCATGGGGAATTCGTATTCCCGTCTGGTATCAGGTAGATGGATATGAAAACCAAATTACTATTAGCTTTGTTGATCCATCTGGAAACTACACCCAAGGCATGCTTCAAACTCTCTTACAACAATTCTCATTTGAAGATATCATCTCAGGATTGCAGCAAGTTTCAGCAAGTATCTCGGTCCCCTACTCTGTTTCTATAAATGAACCAGAGTCTTCAGAAAGCACAAAGCTTTGGATTAAAGAAACAGATACTTTCGATACCTGGTTCTCTTCCGCACAGTGGCCAGTCATCACACTTAAATCTGAAAAAGCTGGTGATTTTGATCGTTTCTACCCCACTACTGTCATGGAGACAGGATATGACATCCTGCCGTTCTGGGTGATGCGCATGATGCTTTTAGGTATTTACCTAACTGATAAATCACCATTTTCCCACGTCTATCTCCACGGTCTGGTTCGTGATGAAAAAGGTCAAAAAATGAGTAAAAGCAAGGGAAATGTCACCAATCCACTCGAGGTTGTTCAGCAATATGGCGCAGACGCACTTCGTATGGCATTAGTGATTAGATCAACTCCAGGTATTGATAAATCTGTAGGAGATCCAGATTTCAAAGCAATGCGCAATTTCGCAAATAAGATCTGGAATGCAAGTCGCTTTGTACTACAAAATCAAGCGAGCTCAACCAAGCATGCATCAGAAGGTACAGCTGATAAAGACTTCGACACACATCTAAATACAGTGATCGGGGCGGTTTCTCAGCAACTCTCAGACCTAAGGCCAGGTCTTGCTGCAGACACCATTTACAATGAATTTTGGCATTGGTACTGCGATCAAATGATTGAGGAGTCTAAGACAGGAGCCCTTTCTCGAGCCAAGCTGTTGAAAGGACTCATGATCTTTCTCAAGCTTTTGCACCCATTCATGCCATTTGTGACTGAATCAATATGGCAAGAAGCCGAACTCCAAAACGCAACGCGCGAACCACTCCTCGCCCTGGCAAGCTGGCCGACACCTATGGCATAATAGCCACTATGCTCGGATTTTTGTATCGATGTAAATTGGTTGCTTCACTTGTTGTTTTTTTACTAACACTTACTTTTCTTGTAGTAGTTCGTCCATTTCGATCAGTGTTGCTAAGCCTCTTATTGCTGGTTTGGTTTCTGGGATGTTTTGCAGTTGGTGTGTCCAATACACCTACAGCTCTAGCAGACAACACAAAGCCAACACCATTGTTTTCACTGCTTTTTGATGATTTTTCAAATGCAGGATTTCAAGCACAACGGGTTCAACTAATTGATTTAAAACATAGACAGCAAGCCTGGGAAGCACGATCTAATGAGCTATTCAACTCTAGGGATTTTCTCTTGAACGGCGCACTGTTATATAAATCTCTTGGACATACAGAAACTGCGCAATCACTCTTTGAAAAGGCTCAGCAAACTGATCCCAACCATCTGCTATTTAAAATTCAGATGGATCAATTCTTCAATTAGTTACTCCCAACTCAAACTAAAAAGCACCCGATTGGGTGCTTTTTATGAGCTAAAATACAAAATATTAGGAGTCTTCGTTCGTTTCTGCTGCAGGTGTATCACCCTTAGCAGCTGTGTTGTCTTGTCCTTCACCCTCTGGTGATTCAGATGGCTCAACTTCAACAACTTCTTCCTTAACCTCTTGCAATAGTGCCACAGGTGATTCATCTGTCTCTTCACCCGCAAACACAATAGTCACTTTTGAACGATCATACTCAAGCTCAACATAAGTAATTGCTTGCCCAACTTCCGTCAGTTTCTCTATGTCGATGACGAATGCTTCTGGAATATCTGAAGGAAGTGCTTCCACTTCAATTGAGTCGGTGACCAATAGAACGTTTGTGTCTGGTATTTTATTTTCACCAGTCAATTCAACTGGCACATCAGCTTTCAGAACGACTTTCAAGTTAACTCTGCGAAACACAACATGCTGCACTACTCCAGTAACTGGATGATAGTTGACGTCATCAATGAGTACAGGAACTTCTTTTTTGCTGTCTCCAACCGCTAAATAAATTAGTCCAGTATCCCCTTCTTCTGCATACAACCGCAGAAAATCGTTCTTTGGCATCTGGATAGCTTGAGACTCTTGGTTCAACCCATAGATATTACCAGGTGTTTTCATTTGAAAACGCAACTGATTTGCGTTGGCACCACTAAGATTTCTTTCCTCTACATGAAAGTGAGTTTTTTGCGATGTATTCGTCATATTTAGTATTTACTTTGTACTATTAATAAAAATTACAATAAAGACGCTGTCTCCATTGTACCACGTCTTGAGTCGGTATTCTATGTGTCATGATGACTCATTGACAGTAAATAAAGAAAAATCAACCAATAACACAACTATTTGAACCTGAACGAGAAGGAGGGTAGAGAACAAAAGCTACTTAAACTGTACTCCAACGTATACATGCTCGGTCTGCTTCAGGTTGAATTCTATCACATCTTCGGTAATGACTGCTGACGGAGCAATGCGAATCGGTGTTACATTTGGCGGCATTGCGATTCTTATAATCATTGGAACTTCTCCTATACCAGGCTGCTTCTGAATAAACATTGCATACGAAAAGGTTGTTGGAGCAGAGAAGGGGACAGTGTACTCTAGAGAAATTTCAGATTGTTGTTGTATGGGAACAGCTGTTTCAATGCCGACAACATTCACTCCTCTCTCAACATATTGTGTGATTTGTGAAGGCTCAACATTTTTTCCATTAATAGTGACTCCTCGCACTTCACCCTGCTGGGGAATTAAAAATCTAATATAGTTTTTGTATGTGCCTTTTGGCCAAGAGTTCGAGCGAGCTGTATTCTCGACTCTGAGAGTGTGGGTATGCATGGCATTGACTTGACTTAACTCCACTTCATGCAACACAGAACGAACAGTGTATGCATTGGCTTTGTTTACACCTACGTTTGCTTCAACTGGATAGAGATAATCTACTACACAGGTCTCCCTAGAAAGCTGTGAGGGACAATCTGGGCGAACAATTCCTCCAGACCAACCCAGGCTCTCAACCAACGCTGCCTCAGAATCAGCAAACAAAGCAATTAATATTTCCTTTTCAGCAAGCGACTTTTCAAATGCTGAAATAGTTGGTAACACTGAATCTTGAGGGAGATCCATAGCTTTAGTAATGATTTTTTCTAATAAAATTGTTGAGTAATCTCTTTGATCTGTATCTGGAGTCAACACAACCTCAGAGTGGAACTCCATTCTTTCCATCAAGTTTTTATTTGTGATAACTTCATTGAATTCAGGAACCTCAATTGGTCCTATTGCGGCAAGCAGTTCTTGTAAACTTATGAGATTAAAAGCAATAACGCCATCAACTTGTTGCCCTTTCGTTTTATCAATAAACCAAGCAATTTTTCCTGCTGCACTTGGGAAGTGTGGATCCCAGTTGCTATCACGCAGAAACCAGTGTTTTTCCCCAAGGTATTTTTGCACCTCTGCTGGCGGCTGCACAGAGCCCAGTAGATTCTGGTCGAGTTCATAGCTGCTTACCACTTCTGTGTTGATTAAGCTGCCATTGGCGAACGTCAGCAGTGCAACCGACTGAATAAAGCCTCCTGTTGGTCTTATTTCTTGACTATTTTGAAACACAACGGCGTAGGTTCGCTTCGTAGGGTCACCTAATATCGCTGGAAGTAAAACATGTAATTGTTGCTGGATAGCAAGCGTTTTTCTAACTTCTATCAGGGTTTTTTCAAACGGTTGGCTTTGCTCGGCCTGCACATCTCCAATTTTTTCTTGTTCTATTTCATTTGTATTTTTGCCAAATGGGACAAGTTTTAGTATTGCCTGTAACTGAGAGAGTAATTCATAGCCGTTCTGAGCAGCTGTAGCCGCTTGTTTTGACAATTGATCCACATCACCCAGCTCATTACCCATAACAAATGAATACAGTGCCTTTGTGGCCATTTGAGATGCTTGTATTTCTGCAACAGCCTTTGGTAGAAGTTGGCCAATTTCTACATATTGTTGCGCGTGAGCACTAAACTCCGTTTCAAAAATTCCTCCATACAGTTTTTGTTGAATCGCTACGAATTGAGTCAACTTCGATGAAGGAAACGTATGAGCGACCAGAGAATCATTACTGCTTACTTGATCAATAGTTTTCGTCGCTGTGAGCGCTTTTTCCAATGCGTTTTTTAACACAAGCACAGAACCTGCATATATACCAACCAACATGAACATACATAATCCAACACATATTGCTAAAACACCTCCACTAAACAAAATTCGTTTTCTTTTACCTTTTTTTACTGTGGTTTTCTCAGTTTTAGCAATTGTGACAACTCTTTCTACAGCATCTGAGACTCTACTTGCCGCAAATATTTTCTGCAGCTCATCAGAAACATCTACGGTTTCTCTGGTTATGACTGAATGTCTTTTCACAGGAGGTGCAATGAATTTTTCTGTAATAATTGTTTGTGATGCCACCGTAGTAGGTACCAACACATTTTCTCTCTTATCAGAGAGTGGGGTTTTTGATGGTTGCACAAGACTTGGTACCTGTTTTGGCTGGGGGAGAGTGGGTACCCGAGAGGCAAGTACATCTGATAGTAATTTGTACCAATGATCGTCAGCTGCAACAGTCACTTCTTTGACTGAAAATGGCAGTAGTTGGCGTGGATTTGCAGTGAATGACTTGATTGTCATTGACCTCAAACTCATGTTTGTCAGCGAGGAAACAACTTTTTTTAAGAGTTCAGTGCTTGATAACTCAGATCCTCTCAATACCATACTTGGTTGAGGTAAGGGTAGCAAAATTTCTTTCTGTAAAATTTTGACCGCTGTGCTCGGAAACAAAGGGAAGAAGGGAATTTTTGGATCAAATAGTTCAAACTGATCTGCTACCAATGTCGTCCAGCTTGGTAATCTGCTGGAACTGTTTGTGTAGAACGTGTCCTGACAAAAAATAATTCTTGCGTTTTGTAGTTGCTTTGTCAGTTGGCGAATGTTTTTTTCTTGAAGATCACTAACCACACGCCATTTCGTTACTACATCAGGTTCATATGCTGAGAACTGTATGCCACTATCAATATGAAAAATTACTATAAGTTTAGCTTGATATGACGATAAAGCTGTAAGGATTGATACTAATTCATCTGCGGGAACTTGAGTGGCAGAAATTGAACACACTATTTTATATGCAGATTTAAGATCTGAGTCAAAACTATGTGAATTTTTGTGCAACGAGTGAGTAGAAATATTGTTTAGCGTTGCGCCAGATGTTTTCAGTGCTGACCACAATTCCGTTTCAAGGTCCTCACCACTGCCAATTGCTAACACAATCGGTTCTTCTGAGACAAGCTGAGTTATAAGTGAAGACATACAAGCGGGGTAGTACCACTATGGTACATGAGCTTGTTAATTTGGGGAACTGTTTATCTAAAAAGACCTGTTATCTCGCTATATCAAGTGCTGCATTGACTAGTGCATCTGCTTCAGCATTTTGCGCACGAGGTACATGCAGTAACGAGTAGGGAAGCTGAATTTTTTCTAACAACTGCCAACACGTTTGCGCATGTATTTGCAATCTCGGCTCTTTGATTTTCCACTTTTTTGCAACTTGCTGTACCACAAGCATTGAATCTAGCTTAAACGTGCACTCAGTTATTTTACTCGATACAACATTGTCCCGAAGCCATTCGAGAACATGAATAAGTGCTAAATATTCGGCTTCGTTATTTGTAGCAACTCCAATGAATTTGGAAAAAGAATATGTGGTGTCTCCCAAACGCGTTTTAATTAGACCACCAATTGCTGCTGATCCAGGATTTCCGCGAGCACCACCGTCTGTAAATGCGACAACCTGCATATTACTTGCCCTGCTTAAAACGAATGGTAAGGCGTCGTTCTTTACCTTCACCATCAGATATACTCTCTAGGTCTGAAAAATCTGGGTTACCTGAAAGCTCTGAGTGTATGACAAATCGCTCGTGGGAAGGAATATACAGAGAAAAGGTGTATGGTGTTCCAGTTTCAAGCACTTTTTCAGCACCATGTTGCGCCATAGCTCTGAGTTTTTCTTCTCTCTGATCTCTATATTGATTTACATTCAATCTTAACTTTTTATCAGGCAAACTTTCTTGAAAAATTATGCGTAACAACCTCTGCAAAGAGTCTAATGACTCTCCATGATACCCAATAAAAAGACCAGAATCAGATTCGGGTATGTCCAATTGCACTGCAACAGCATCATCAGACTCATCTACAGAAATTGCAATGTGTGAGGTGTCCATACCGCAGTGCTCACATAAGTCTGTAAGAAATGATTGTATTGTCATAAAGACCTTTAGGTTTTGATATATCTTTCAAACTACTTTGTTGCTATTCGCTGTTTTACCCACGAAGTTGCTCGTGTAGTATACACGACAAGTCCACCCCACCCAGATATGTAATACTGCTGCACTATGCTAAACAGTGTACTTGCAATCCAGTACAATCCTAAGCCTGCTGGAAAAGAAACAGCCAGCACTGTTGTCATAACAGGCATAATAAATAACATTTGCTGTTGCATTGATGCTGCCATTTCAGCCATATCTTCTTCTTTCTTGTTCTCTTCTTTAACTAATTTTTTGCTGCTTGTGTTTGGCACTATATCTTTGTGTTCAGCTCCTGGTGCGATCATTAGAGAAAAGAAAAGTTGCGATACACCAGCTAATAACGGTACTACATAATATGGATCTGGGTTTCTCATATCAATCCACAACAACATAACGTTTACTACGCCATTTGTAACATCTGGAAGTTTTAAAAATTCAATTAAAGCATGATATATAGCAATAAAAAGACCTATTTGAATTATTTGGGGCAAACACCCGCTAAGTGGATTAATATTGTATTTTTTGTATAAATCCAACTGTGCTTGCTGCATGGCTTTTTTATCTTTTCCATGCTTTTCTTTCAGTTTTTTTAATTCGGGCTGCACATCCCTCATTTTTTTTGTAGCCTTTATTGATGGAATTGTGAGAGGTAACAAAACTACTCTTGCAATGATAGTAAATAAGACTACTGCTGCCGCTAAACTACCAGTAAAGCTTGTTAAAAATACAAGTGATTGCGTAAGAATTAAACCAATATTCATAAAAATCCTTTATATTTTTGAGTTAATGGTTGTTTTTGCAGTTGTAATTGACGAACACCTAAGAACTCTTGGTACAGTTTTTATTATTCCCCGAAGAACCCCGTGCTGTTCACAGCTCTGGATAAAAAATGTTCCGCAAGTTGGGCTTTGTTGACAATGAGAAACATACCCAAAAACAGTAAATAATACCGTTTCCCTAAAAACACGAACAACTTGATAGACAATAAAAACAATGCGAACTAAACATGACGCGTTTTTTATGCTCATTGGTGTCTGGACAACTGTCTGCTCAGCAACTGTTGTAATGAAGTAATTATTGATTTTTGATCTAGATTGAGTATACCAGGTTTCGCGACAACTACGAATCTACTATTTGCTGTATTAAGCAGTTTTAGAATTGAAGTATCTTGTAAAGATTGCCTTATTTTCCTTTTTATCATATTTCTTATAACAGCAGAATTTGAAATTTTTTTTGATGCAACTACAGCTGCTTTCCAGGTATTGCCAGATTGAGGCGTTTTTTCGCAGTAGATAGCGCAAATTATGTTTGACTCAACATGGACATTTTTTGTAAAAAATGCATCTTCTTTTCTAGGAGAGAAGCGATGTGATCTAGGCAGCATAGTATGAGGACTAGACTATTTTCTTCGAACAGTCAATTTTCCACGACCTTTAGCTCTGCGTCTCTTTAAGATCAATCTACCAGACAGTGATCTCATTCTCTTTAAGAAACCATGCTTGCGTACTCTTTTTTTCTTTTTTGGATTCCATGTTCTTTTTGACATAAGGTGTCTAGTATATCATGAGTTTTTTTGATTTACAGAGTAAATACCACCAAATTTTGTAGTTTTTATGTTACAACTTTAAATGGCATCACAATATATCGGTATAGAGGCAAGTCAGGAGTGGTAAACACAACTGGCTTCAAGCTTTCAGTCAATTCCATTCTCACTTGCCCAGATTTGCTTGCTCCTAAAAATTCTTGTACATATTTGCTATTGAATGCAATTTCAAGTGAATCTCCAGATACCCGTACTTGCTCTAGCACTCCCTCATATGTGCCAACTAACGCAGAAGTTGCACCAAGCTGCACTGTGTTTTCTTGAATTGAAAATTTTATAATGTTTGAGCTTTCTCGAGCAAAAACTAGAGCTCTCTTCATGTGTGCTTGCAGTTCATCTTGATCAATTTCCACAGCTGTTGTGTATGTAGATGGCATTATTTTTTCATACGGAGGATATGTTCCTTCAATGAGTCTGACGTAAATTAGCACGTCACCAATAGTGAATAGAACTTGTTTTAACTCTTCAGAAACAGTACATAATATTGATTTTTTGTCTTGTAATTGAGCCAACCTTGCAACTTCAATTACTGCTTTAGCAGGCAAAAGCATTTTTAAAGATTTTTCAGTTTTAATTCCTCCGGGAACTTCTAAAACCGCCAAGCGAAACCCATCGGTGGCAACAACTCTAGGCTTAGCCTCTTCAATATCAAATAAAATGCTTGTCAGAACTGGTCTGGCAACATCTGATGAAGCAGCAAAAGCCACTAAAGCCTCTATATTTGATAATAGTTCGGTTTGTATCTCAACTTCCGTACCAGTTACTTCTGGAAAAGGAGGATAGTCCTCAGAAGATTGGCACTGTAGTTTGGTAATACTTTTTCCAGCGCGAATAGAAAGTGTTCCTTCTTGCAACTCAATTGTGATAACACCTGGTGATAATGACCCTATGATTTCTTTAAATTGTTTTCCAGGTATTACTACACTTCCTGTTTCCTCTACGTTTGCAATGATTTTGGTATCAACCCCGAAGTAAAGATCTGTTGCGCAAGCAGTACAAGTGGTACCTTCTGCAGAAAGTTTTATAGAAGAAAGAATCGGGAGAGATGGTTTAGAAGGGATTGCCTTTGTTACTATAGAAAGTGTTTTATTTAGGTTTTCTTGTAAAAGAGTTAGTTTCATGTCCGTGCATTCTATCTTATTATTAATACTAGTTGCAGTAGTAGTAGTGCAGACAATTAATGGGGACAATAACGGACTAATCTTGAGATAAAAACGGTGTGCATAAGGTGTGGAGCGTTTTCAAGTGAGGAATGTGAATAAAATAGCACCCTATCTGTGTATGAACTGAATAACTTTGTTTTTTATACACGCTTTAGCGAGTGACTACACATTCTTCCACCATTGATCAACAGAGTTACCCACAAAGTAATTAACAATTGTGGATAAGTTGTGTAGTTAACAACTATTGCATGCACTAAACAACGATTAATCAATTAAAAACCGTTTTTAAAAAGAGGCGACAAGCGTTGTCTTAAGCGCGGAAACATCCTGCATTACCTTCTCATCAGTTTTAAGATCTCGCTCAATTTTTCTAATAGCATGCAGTACTGTAGTGTGATCTCTACCCGAAAACCACTTGCCAATTTCAGCTAACGGCATGGACAGCTCTTCTTTTAGCAAAAACATTGCAATATGTCTTGCTGTAACAAGATCTTTAACTCTGCGGCTACCCTTGAGAGCGGCTTGTTTGATTTTGTAGTGGTTGGCTACTGTTCGGATAATTTCTGAAGGAGATGCTTTGATATTTGGGCGTTTGCTTTCAATTTCAGTTTTTAATATTTCGTCAATTAATGTCGGCGAAATAGATTTGTGTTTAAGTTCAATTTCTGATCGAATACTAGTAATTATTCCCTCAATTTTTCTGGCACTATCAACTTTTGCTGCGATCGTTTTTGCTAATTCAATAGGAATATCTAACTGTTGTGCTCGGGCTTTAACAAGCAAAATTGCTGTTCTAAGTTCAAATGAGGGTTGTTGGATATCTATCATAAGTCCTGCTTCGAAACGAGAGCGGAGTCGGTCCTCCAAGAGGGTAATCTCATGTGGTGGTCGATCAGAAGTTAATACAACCTGACTTTGTTGTTTTGTAAGTGCGTTAAAGGTGTGAAAAAACTCTTCTTGTACCGCATTCTTTCCAGCTAAAAACTGGACATCATCAATAAGTAGTACAGTGGCTGTTCTAAACTTATTCTTAAAGGAATTTGCCTTCTTAGAGCGTATTGCCTCCACTATTTCATTAGTAAACTCTTCGCCAGTACAATAAATAATTGTTGCTTCAGGATTATTTTGTAGAATATTACTCCCGATAGCATGCATGAGATGCGTTTTACCAACTCCCACGCCGCCATATAAAAAGAGGGGATTGTAAGATTGTCCTGGATGATTTGAAACCGCTGTAGCAGCGGCATGTGCCATTTCATTTGTTGTTGAGACAGCAAATGTTTCAAAAGTATAGTCCATACGCAGACCAATTTTTCTGCGCATCATGGCAATTTTATCTACTGTGATTGATGCCATCGTTCGTTCCGAAAATAAATCATCAACACGAGGTGAAGGCGACTGCGTTTCGGAGAATCTGTATTTGTTGTGTTGGGGAGAGACTTGCTTTGGGAAACTATGTGGTGTCGGGTGAATAGTTTCAGAAATCGCATTAAAATGAGAGGTTTCTCTATTTGTGGTAGAGCTACCAGGAAAATCATTCTTTACAGAAAAATTACCAACTCGATATGAAAGCACTACTGATTTTTGGATTACTTTTTCTACAGCTGAGCGTAGTGTAGTATCGAGATTTTTTTTAAGGTTAGTGGAGTGAAAAGCCGTTGGGCTGGTTATAATTCCTTGAGCTTGGCCAGTTTCGGAAAAAGAAAGCTCTGTGAGTGGATTTGAAAGTATCCAAGTATTGTATACGGCGGGAGAAAGCTCAAGTTGCAGAAGCTCACAAGTATGTTGCCATATCGTAGATACTTCTTCTGAAGGAATGGGTGACCATTGAGGTACTGATTGCATAACTTGAACAAGAGTAAGTCGGCTCAGTTATACACATTTTATAGTAGCTTGCGCAAGTATTAAAAAAGATTAGTTTGATGTATTTAACACAGCTCTCTAGCTTGGGGGTTGGTAGGAATCAAGAGAGTAGAGCCCCTTTTGAGGTGTTGCTGCAGGAGCTGGAGTTGCTGTTGGTGCAGGTGCAGGCCCCCCAGCAGTTTGCTCAACTGGGCGGTGTGGAGAAGGAGGGAGAACTGGTTGTTTTAGCACTGAATCAGCGGCTTGTGGTACTTGTGGATCAAATGTACCGCCCATACCCGAGCTTTCTTTTAGTTGTCTTTGTCTTTTCATAACTTCTTCTGGGTTGGTGGTAATAAGAGAGTACTCCTCTTCACTGGCTACAACTCTGAGTGCTACATGATTTTGGCCCGCAAAAAATATGCCTTCACCAACATCAGCAGAAACTAATAGTTGTCGTTCACCTTGTGATAAATAGAACGTTTCGGCTAAGACTGGGATGGAAGCAGTTGATTGTTTCATTAAAAACTGTATTGATGCATTCGAAACAATTGCTTTTCCGTATTCGTTATGCAAAAAGTCTTCTACATCTTGGGTAATGGTGGTAATTCCAAGATAATACTTTCTTGCACGCTTCACCATAGAGTGAATGAATGAAGCTGAATCAGGATGCTTCATGAAGTACCAGGCCTCATCAACAATCAGCAACCGTTTTTTTAGTTTCTTTTTAACTCGAGTCCAAATGAAATCTAATATGATATACATTGCGATCGGCCGCAAAGCTTCCTCCATTTCTTTCACTGAAAACACTGTTAATTGACTCGTGATGTCAATATTTGATTTCTGATCAAGAATCCCTCTAAAAGATCCTGTGATGTATTTTTCAAGTCTAGCCGCAATGTCATTTGCATCGTCGTTTTCCATACCAATGAGTGCTTTGTACACATCTTCCATGAGTGGAGATTCATTTGTCTGTGTAGCGGGGTCTGGAGTGATGCCTTTTGCCTTATACGCGGCCACAAGTGCTCGGTCCAAGAGTGCGTCCTGTTGTGCTGTCATGTCACCTAACATGACTTTAAGTAGTCCGTGCAGTGAAATAATTTTCTGTCCTAGTTCATTTTCACCTTCCTCATATAAATTGGAAAGATCGAATGGGTTGATTTTGGCAGCTGAGTTAAAGGTGAAATTGATATATTCTCCACCGACTGCTTTACATAAGTCTTCATACTCATGTTCTGGGTCAAGTACAATTACTTCACAATCAAACATGAGCTGTCTTAGAATTTCTAGCTTGACCGTGAATGACTTTCCCGCTCCAGACTTAGCAAAAATTAGCATGTTCGCATTTTCCATCTTAAAGCGGTCGAAAATAACGAGTGAATCATTATGTTCGTTGATGCCATACATGATGCCCGTCTCCATAGTGAGTTCAGAAGAAGTGAAGGGAAATGTGGTGGCCAGGGAGGTGGTATCCATGTTTCGAGTCACCAAAAGTTTATCAACACCCATCGGGAGAGTGGTTTTAAAACCTTCATCCATTTGTAATGTGGCTTTTTTAGATACGATCAACAAAGAGCCTAGTGTGGATTGTATTGCTTTTGTTACCCGATCCAGTTCTTCTTTGCTTGTAGCCTGAATGGTGACATATAAACCGAATTGATAAAATCGCTCTGAGCCTTTAGCAAGTTCTTCTCTGATAAATCGAGCATCTTCCAACTTAACTTCAGTGTTAATATTACTGATTTTTCCTGAACGTAAGTCAGATTGAATTTCTGCTTCCATTTCTGTGATTTTCCGCTTTAGACTGTCGAGAATTTCTGCAGAATCAACAGGAAAAACAAACATAGAAACATTCAACTGATGAGGAAAATTAATCAGTGGTGAAAGCCAGTTTGCAGGCACACTTCTTGGATAGCCTGCTACGAAAAGGGTTCTCGTGTATGTAGAATTTATTTTCTGAAACGTAAAATCAACCTCAATTGCCTCTGGCGCAATGATATCTTGAATCGTGACAAGACCCTGAGAAAACTCTTTAATTTTTTCCATCTGTCGCTGATCAAACGCAGCCTGAGGATCAGCAACTGCAGCCCCCGCCTGATTGGGGTCGGGTTTTTTCTTAAGAAATGGCAGTGACTGCAGTATGTTCAGCATGTTATTTATTTGTGTTTGTGATCTAAATTTCAGGTAGTGTTTGTGCTGGAGCTGCACTAACAGCAGGATCTGGTGTTTGAGAACTTGCTGGCGTTGGTACTACAGCCGGGTCAGTACTGGGTGGTGGCAGAGGTTGATCTGTAGGCTGATTGTTTGGTGTTTGCACACTTGGAGAGCTAATAGTTGGAGTAGTTGAGGACTCAACTGCGGCAGGGGTCTCTAGTTCCACAAGTGCTACTGGTGTTTGGTTAGCAGCGACTGCTTCAGGTGTAGGGACAGGGGGGGGTGGGGTTGACGTTTGAGGTGTAGCGGCAGCCACTTCTTGTGGTTTGTTGGGCATTTGTGTTGGCTGATAAGCTGCAGCGGTTGGTGGAGCTGCAATTGGAGTTGTGGGTTCAATCACCACTTCAGCAGGTGGTGGTGTTATTGATTGCATGGGTGACGCACCTTGAGGAGGCGTTGGGTTCCCTGGTTGATTAGGAAGGGTGTTCATTGGAGTTCCTTCAATCCCTGCCGTGACGAGCGGGGTAGTGTAATTACTAGTATCGGCGAGCTGCTGTCC
Source organism: uncultured Pseudomonadales bacterium (assembly GCA_964607285.1). Taxonomy (GTDB): domain Bacteria; phylum Patescibacteriota; class Microgenomatia; order UBA1400; family PJMF01; genus CAZBMX01. The sequence continues at coordinate 87,404 of CAZSJW010000002.1, read as the reverse complement.
CTCTGCAGCCTCCGGGTTATAACTCAGATAGAATAGTTGGATTATTTCTTGAGTGGTTAACTGTCGAGAAAACAATCCAATCCTGGCAAACTGTGAAATGAGATGATCACGCTTTGCTTCTAAAATATTCCGAGCTTTTTCTAGGATAACACTTTTCTCGATTGTGCTCACGTCAAAAGGTTTAGATCCAGGCATTACAGATGCTGGGGCAAGCAAACCAAGTTCAATTGAGCTTGCTGGGATACACACGTAAAATTTCTTATCAAGAACATTGCGCTCATGAATTAGATTTGATACAAACTCTCGGTAGGCACGTATCCTTTGACGCATGAGTTTGTTTTGTGTTATTTCTTCTTGCTCTCTGAGAAGAAGTAAATATCCAGTTACATCCTTGGTTTGTGATCTAATTATGATTTGAATTGGATAATTTAGTGAATTAAGTAAACTCGCATATGCGTACATAATGCCATCTTGTTCTTCTTCAGCGAGAAGTCCAAAGTTCATTGCGTCTACAGTGATAATAAGGGAGGTAGTACCATCCTTCATGATCACAAGATCATTGGTGATGTCGTAAATATCAAGAAATTGTTGTGTGGTGGATTGAATTACTTTATCAATCATGGGCGGGTTGTTTCATAGTAACTGGTTCTTGAACTGCATACAAGCTGCTATCAGTTTTTTAGGCTGAGCGCAGCTCAATGGGCTCCACAATAGTGTTGCTTAGCACGATTTGCTTTGGTGAAAATGCAAATCCATCTTTTTCAACCACAATTGTATACTCCCCATCAGCAAGTGGTGTAGTAATAAAAAACTGACCAAGTGCATTAGTTTTTACTGCTCTGGCTACTACATCTTGAGACCTTATCTCAACAATCGCGTCAGAAATTAGGTCGTTGTCTTGGGTGAGCACCATTCCCACAACCTTATTAGGTTCAGTAGGTGTGCTGGGAAAGGGAAGATCAGTATTGTACGAAACTGATGAAGGCATTTCAGGAGTGGTTTGTTGGAGGTCTGTTTGGCCAACTTGGTAATCCATCGGAAGTGGTGCTGCTGTTTGTAACTCAATTTGTTGAGGTACTGTTGCCTGAGGGGTTTGGATTCTTTCTAATTCTAAAACTGGTGTGGTCTCTGGCTGTAAGATAGCAACTTCAGCAGATGGAAGTTGTGGGCTAGTTTGCTGTGCGTTCTGACTATAAACCACCGTTTCGATGGCAGCAATGGGACGCAGCTTTCTTATTCGCACTTCAAGATCTGGTTTATCTGTGACCATTGGTGTTGGCTGTGGTGTTGGGGTTGCAATCGCAGACTGAGTAGTAAATGTTGCTAATATTGACACAACTCTAGATTGTTCTTCAGATGTGAGTCCAAAAGGTTCTTGTTCTACGTGTGTAACAGAGCCAATATATTCTTTAATTCGAGCTCGTCTGGCAGGGGAAAGATCAATCTCTGGTTCCATTGGTGTTGTTGCCGCATTTGGAACGTAAGTGAAAGCTTTTGGAATAGTTGTTGTTTTTTTCCAAAAAAACTGTGTTGGTTTATAGAGTACGTGAAAAAAAGTGATGATCCAGTGATCAAGGGGGCGTTCTTCTATGGGTAAAAAAGCAGCTGCGATTCCAAGTCCAACCGAAACACCGATAATTGGCCATTTGATAATAGCAGGCAAGTTTGTGTTGTACAAAATGACTGCAATTACCACCCCTAAGGCAATCTCTGCAAATTGCTTCAGAGTCATACTCCCAATTATGTGGAAGCGGTACCCCGTAATGTCTTGTGGGATTGGGTGTTCTCGCATTGGTATCTATAATAGCAAGAATTTCTTCTAGGCTCTAGTTGCTGGTAGGAACGGTCAAAATTGCTGGTGTTCCCACAACAACTTCATACGCTTCATCAGCACGGTTCGTTTTGGCTTCTCCCGTGAATACATAGTAGGGGTAGTAGACATTGTTTGCGGTATCAAATCTATACTGCAGTTCAACTTTTGAAAAGGATAGTGTGTCAATACGCTCTAATTCAATAATTCCTCCACTTTTTAACGAGGAGCTCAAAATGCTGGCATTGTTTTTGCGGATTTGATCTAGAGCAGTATCCACTGAGACGGGTTTTGCTTGAAGAATGGCTTTCGGGAAAGGGAGTGGGACATATACATCGACACGAAAAACCTCGTTGTTTCGGTTTACTGTAGCGGTAGCCGGTGGTAAAGAGGAGTTGCTGACTGCAACTGGGTAGCCATCTATTGTGTACGAAAATGGTACTTCAATGAACTCTGCGGTTGCAGCAGTTACCTCAGATTCCTCACCATAAAAACCAATGCCAGTTACGTTAGGAACATACTGAGGAAAACCAAGTTCATTATGAATAAACTGTTGAGCTTGAGCAACAATGCGCTCTATATCGATTGGTGGGGCATTTTCTACAGGGTAATCATTCTGTCTTCGTTGAAATGTTACGATTTTTTGTGCTTCATTGTATGTGAGGGTACTGGCTAGCGCTGCGTTTTGGTAGAAACGCACACTGCCTTCAACAGCGTCAAGCGATAAATCAGATGCAAGCTCCTGCATAAAGGCATCAACAGAAATAGGTGTTGTGTCCCCTCTGTATATGGTAAAAGAATCTGGTAGATTCGGGTTACTGCCTGTAAAAACCACGCTGCGTATTGAACTTGGCTGAATAGAGTTGGGAGCAATCAAAGGAGGAGGGAGGTCGGGAATGACCTCATCGGGGGTAATCATCACAAATAGTAGTGCCGAAACTAATAGTAAGACGATTGCGGAAACCCATTTATGTCTCCAAATCCATGTAAGCAAAGCATAGGTAGAATTAAGATTCTTTCTACTAGGTTGAAGCTGAGTTACCTGTGTTTGTAAAACTGGTGGTTCTTGATCAGAGAAAGGAATCATAGATATAGTATATCGTGCACCATGCACTCTTGTATGTAGTTATGGTGCTGGTTGGGTAGTTCCAGAAGTGTTTGGTGCAACGCCGCCTCCAATGCGCAATACTTCAGCTTCTTTCAAACCAACATGCACGGGCACTGCTTTATTTGGGTCTAAACTGATTGTTTCTGAACAAAAAGCAGTTGAGCTACCACCATCGAAGTGAATAAACTCCGTTGCTCCACACCTAGCTAATTCTTGCTCAATTTCTTCATAGGTCGCGCTTGGCATAGCAGCCAAGAAAATTGCTTCCTCACCAGAATATTGGGTAGCACAAGTTCCGTTTGATACACCCTTTCCAAGGGCTGTGCGTTTATTCTTAGTGCCATCACTACTGCCTCCAGATACGTAAATTCCTGTAACTCCCTTTGAAATACCCACAATGTCCACAGGGTAGAGAAGACTGTCTCTCAAGCCTCCATCTGGTCTGGCAATATACACTTGTCCGGAATTAGAGATCAATAGTGACTGCATTTGCTCTATGAAATTAAGAGGACGGTCATCGGCATTTGCATAGTATTTGGCAGGGCTTGTGCCTGCAATCCCAATTGGTACATAGGGCGCATTGTAAAAATTGGCGTTTGTAGCTGCCTTCAGACTTTTTGATGTGCGCCAAGAACACGTTGTGGTAGGTGAGCCTGATATTTCAGTTGATGTAGAAACTTGTATGTTTGCTGTAGTTGCTGGGCCTATTGCCATGTATCCTTCTCCTGCTCCAGGTATGGCACATTTTTGTGCATCCACAGCCAAACCCACCATAGAAGTTTCATCGGCGTCATACTTGCTTTTATCTGCAGGTGTAAGTGGGAGTAACTGTAATATGTCTAGGCCGATGACTTCATAATGTAAGTGAGGTCCCGTGGACCTGCCAGTATTGCCCATAGTGGCAAGCTCTTGACCTGCAACAACGGTTTTATGTGTCGGTCCTGTCATTGGTGCAGTATTGCCGAAATCTTGTAAGTGAGCCAGGATGATAACAAAACTTGGTGTGACAAGTACAATATGATTGCCATAGTATTTTCCAGCTTGAATTCCGTGACCCATAGGATAAAAACTAGCAAATCCAGAGAAGGGTGCATACACTTTGGGTAATGGTCCACTATGGTTGTAGGCTATATCTATTGCACTTCCTTTGCCAGAGAACTTCTTCGTATTGCCTGAAGCATCAATTACAGCATAGATACCAGTGGTGACAGTTGCATGGGGAGCTCGACCACCGTCATCATCATTGTGTGTGCGGTATTGGGAAATGTTTCCCGTAGTTGGCCAGCAACCTTCAAATCCAGCCAGTGGTGGGTTAAGATACTCGCCACCACCAGGTAGAGGTACTAAAAACGCACTAAAAATAATGGTTATAGTCAGTACTCCCAATAGGAAATTGGCGAACACATATCCGGCTGGTGCAATGAATGCTATGGGGAGTGCTGCCAAACCTGCTAAGGCACTGCTCGTTGTTGCTGCTGTCGTAGCGGCTATGCTTGCGGGGGCAGCAGATGCCACTTGTGGTGTTAGGCCTTGTGCAGGAGCGATAGTTCCTGGTTGGATGGGTGCTCTTGGTGCAAAACGTGGTTGGGCAGCAAGTTTTGGGGCAACTGCGTTGCCTACCGCACCAGCAGGGGCAGGTGGTGGTACGGCGGGACCCGCATGTGCTGCTACATTTCCTGCGACTCGTCCACCACCGCCTGGAGATAAGTTGGCTTTTAATGATTGCTCTGCACCAAACCCAATCCAGGCTCCAGCACCCGCACCCGCAATGATTCCCGCGGGTCCGCCAACAATTCCACCAATCACTCCCCCCAGTCCTGCACCGATTCTTGCACCTACAGAGAAAAGTATTGGTGCTAATAGTGCTCCCATTGCAGCAATTGGTCCCCATGTCAGAATTTTTTGAGTTCTCTCTTTTCCAAGAACTGCTTCCATTCCTGTAATAGCCATTGAGGCAGCTTTTCCCCAGGGACCGACAGCCCCCAAAGCTTTTTTTCCAAGATCAAAGGCCTTATCCGATGTTTTATTGAGTGCTGTACTTGCCGCTTTATTTGCCAGCCCTTTTTTTGTTGGGGCTTGTCTACCTAGTCGGCCTGCTAGTCTTTGCCCAAAACTGGTTGGTTGTGCTGCTTCGCCAGCAACTATTTGATCTTCAGCACTTTGGGCAGCTACCATTGCTTCAGCAAACGAGAATTGTTCAATTGCGTCTGCGATAGACAGTTCATACTCAAGTGCTTCAGCCCTCATTGCAGCAAGCTGAGCTAGTGTTGCTGCACGCAGTTCTTCATCAAGTTCTTCTAGGAAGCTGCGCAGTGCTGCTTCACCGATGTTTTCAGAGAGTAGAAGATGACGGTATGTTTCATCTGCTTTCGAATCTTCGATATGTTTAGCAGCTTGTTCAATCTCAGGTGCTGCAGTTTTTTGGTCCGCACGATGTTTGTTCAAAATAGACATCACGGATACCATGCCGATTGCCGTGGGGAGAGGGAATCCGCCTTGCCCAGGGTCAAAAGTGGCAGTGATGTATTCGGGGATACCAGTGGCTCGTTCTATTTCAGCGATAACGTCACGCTGTTGTTGTTCACTCAGAGTTCGCCATAACAGTCCGTACTGTTGTTCGTTTTGTTTGAGAAGCCAGTTTGCTCTATCCCTAAGGTTTTCACTTTTATTCTTGTTTAGTGCTCCAGCTACTATTTCTCCAGCCGCACCTTCGTCCAGGTGTCTGTTGGTTTGAGCTACTTTATTGATGAGTTGGCCTACTGCTGCTAGTTTTGCTGGGTCGAGATCTGCCTGCTTTGATTGGCTGCTTGTATCACTTCTTTTTCTTTGGATAGCAACATCTAAGTCGCTTCCTCTTGTGATTAAGTAGTTGATAAGGACAGTTTTAATTTCTGGATGTTGTTTAAGTAGTGCCAGTACTTCATTTGTTGTTGCCGTTGGCAAGCAAAGAATCTGACAAAATTGCTGTGCATCTCTTTCTATTGAAAGATCCAGTGACTGAATAACACCAACAGCTTTTTCATCTGCTTGAATGAGAAAAGCATCCAGTTTTTGTTTGAGAACAATGTTGGCAGTGATGTTTTCAAAATCCGCAATTTTTTTAAGATTCTTATCAAACTCTGAATAAACAGCACCTGAGTACTCACTTGAAAATAATTGCAATAGTTTGTCGCCGTGTTGAGCCTGGCTTGAGAGTGCGTAGGACTGAACAAGATATGCCTGAAATGAGCGGATGAGTGATAAACGCTTGGTTGCAGACATGCGTAAATCAATGTTGTTCTCTCGTAAGAACTGTTCTGCCGCTTTGTTGATTTCTGCTCTAACCTCAGGATCAAAGTCAGTAATATTGATGTTCAACTGATTAGCAAATGGGAAAAGGAGTGTATTTGAGAGAAGATCTCGAGTGGCAAAAAATAATTTTTGCTGCTCTTGATCAGTAGGAGGTGTTTCAACTTCACTAGGTGGAGTAATTTCTGTTGGTGGTCTAACGGATGCAGTGGCAACTGCCTCTGGCTCAGGTTCTACAGCTATACCTGCATCTGTTGATGGTTCTGGCGTTTCTTCAGCAACTACTGGTTCTTCAGGTGTGGTCTGTGGTTGCTGTGTTGTTATAAACTCGAGAACCTCAGTCTCAAGCATTGCAAGTGTTGCAGGAAGCTGTGATTCGACAAATCCATATACAGCCATCTGTAGTTCTGGCTGGTCTAGTAGTCCTATGCTGATGAGGTATCGTATTTCATTGCTTGTTTCATCACGCTCACTTTGAAAAAAACCTGGATGGGATGTCAGCAGCTCATCAAAATTTGTGGTGATAAACTCAGAAAGTCCTGTGTCCTGAGCTACAAGCGGAGTGATTTCGGCAGAAAGCCAAGTTGCTAGTTCTGTGCTGTGCTCCGCGGCATATTGCGCAACCACTTCACTTCTGGCAGAAAGTTCAGTAATCAACCTACTGACCAGTGCTTGAATAGCGGCAGTCTGAAACGCTTCGATAAAAGCAGCTGTTTCTAGAATGCGTATGGGTTCAGCTGTATCGTCACCTTCCGCTGTGGCTTCTTGATCTTCAACACCATCAGCTGCTTCACCAGCACCCTCAGTTTGTTTTTCTGGCAGCAAGGGCTTGATGTATTTGGTATGCAGTGCTGCCCCATGACGATCAATGAAGTTTATAGAGAGTTGTTCTCGTTTCTCAACTTGGGTCGTATCTTGATACCACTGATGTTGTAAAAGCTTGGGGTCAAACGTGTTTTGCGCGGGGTTGTGCAGTTGAAGTACATCAAGTTCTTTGTGAGTTGCTACAGTGAAAAACTGACCAAAGTAATCTTCATTTTTTAAAGTAGTAAGAATTTCCTCAACTAATTTTTTACGTTCCTCTACGTGTTTACTCCAATCCTCGATTTTGTTGTAGTCTGGAACAAGTTTTACTATTTCTTCTGCATATGCATCATAAAAAATAACTTTGAAATCACTTTCCAAAATGAACTTAGATAGATCTACAGGAGCGTGTGTCAGCTTATAAAGCTCTACGGCTGCTAATACATCAGCAAAGAGGGTATACACTTGAAACGCGTGTTTGCGTATCAAGGTCATTTCGTCAAGTCTTCCTCCTTCTGGAGACAAGAGGGTTTTGAGAATTTCCAAATCCTGATCATCAGAACTTGGATACTTGGTTAAAATAGTTTGATCAACTGCGTGGAGGAGTCGTACTACACCATTTAAAATTCTGACTAAATCAAGATGAAGCAGGGTATGGGATAAACCAATCTCTTTTTCCCCTCTAGCAATTGCGGAGAGTATAGCAACAGTGTCTATTGTTTCCAGTTTCTTGTCCTGTTCTTCACCCTGTAGCAACAGAAATATTTCTTGGCTGGGGAATAATTCTCCCGAGCTTCTGAGAACACGTTTAATATCATGGAGGAAACCAAGAATTCTATCTACATCTTTCCTGATGGAGAGTCGCTTGTTTAACTGCTTGACTAATTGAATGGGAACTTGAATAGAACTGGAATCTGACCCTTGTGCTGGCACAGGCAAACCACCCAACCGATTAGTGGAGTTGTCAATCATGCAGCTGATTATACTGCCAGGTGGTGGCTGTGGGTAAGTAGAGGATCATGCAGTTCATGCAGTAGTTCTGGTTCGTGTGCAAGGAGTTGCCCAATTTCAGCATGCAGGAGTGCGAATGGGTGAGAGGAAAACCGCAACTTCTCTTTTAATTCACTCAACCATTTTTGCTGTGAGGCCTGTGTGCGAATGTAATCACCAGCAATCCATTCTATGATTGAGACAACGTGTTTAAATAGGTACTTTTGCAGTACTCTAATTGTTTGTTCAACTTTTGATTGTGTTATGCCTTCTGTTGCATTGGCAGCTATGTTTGAAATCTCAGTTAGTTCAGAGTCTGCAATCGTTTTTTTTAATCGTTCTGTGAAATCGAGAAAACTTGCTTTGTTCATAGAGTAGGCCATTGTATCTATTGGATCATCCAAGTAGATGCGTGCATTGTCGGGTCCACAAGGCCCCCAAACTCTACCTGTGGCCACATCTACAGTGCAGCCTGCGCCAAGTAGGTAGGACTTTGGAACCATATATACGCGGTTTGCTCCTTGGGCTGTTAAGTCGAGCTCTACATAGTCTTGACTCAAAATTTCTGAGTACATTTTCTTTTGCTCGGGAGCAGACATGAGTGAGAGGGCGTGATTGAATCCACCAAATGAATCAAGAGGAGAAGAGTTCATCAGTAATTGCAGGGGTAGCTTTAGAGCAGCGGTTGTTCCACACTGAACTTTTCCACTGATATTTCCAAATAGATCCACTGTGCTATTGAGCAGTTGAATATCTGAAGCTGACACAGACCTCTTTTTTTTAACGGCTTCGGCTATATCAAATGTTTGGTTCAACTTGGAACATTCAAGCAACTCTAAGTTTTCAGTGGTATCTACAGCGTTCTTTTGCAGTAACTTATTCAGAGCATGGGTAATGTTTTTTTTGAAAATCTTCGATCTTGCCTGAATAGAGTTTGAGGCATCTGGTTGGTATCTGGGGTTCGTATTATGAATTCGTACCCACCTGCCTACTGCAGTTGTATACCAGGTAAACACAGCATCTAGTTCTTCTGTGCACTCTGCAAACTGAGGGCTTTGTTCCATACCGTACTTGATGAGGTGGCTAGCTGTGTCAAATAAAGGGATGACTCTTTTTAGATAAAATCCCTCAAATATACTTTGCTCATATGTCCAAAAAGCGGCTTCATCAAGCGTTGGTTGCTCTAAAAAATTGTGCAGGTGTTCAGATGACTGCTCATAGAGAACTTGTCTGAGTAACGACTGGAGCTCATTTTCCCCTGGGTCAGAAGGTCCGACATCTACTGGGGGGAGTATTTTTTTCAGCAGATCAGTATTTACCACGATTGGATGTGCAAAAAATTGGTGGGTAATCGGGTCAGAGGTTGGAGTGATTGGTGTGCCAAGTTGTGCATATACATCAATAATTTGCTGCATGTTTGGCCACATCCTATACTGAGTGACGTGCACGGAACACTCAGTGTCACTAACGGTTCCCAGTTCAAGTAAATAAAAAAAACTATGATTTTCTTCAGGCAAACTCCAGTTTTTAGCAGAGGTGATGCCCCCATATCCGTTTTCAACAGTATCGGGAGGGCTTACCAAGACAACGCCTGCACCAACTGCTTTACTCATATCGCCCTTTTTGAGCATTTCCTTTGACAGCGATCTAAAGTACTCAAAAACTGAGTTAATTGTGATTTGTTCTACCATTGAACGCTGCAGTGGGCGACCATCTGCAATCAGCATGCTAGTAAAATTGCTGAGTAACACCGACAAACTCTCGCTGTAGCCCGCACCTAGCACCGTTTCTGTATCCAAACTAATTCGATAGGTAAAACGATCCACAGCTTGATCTAAGAAGTACTCACGTGCAAAGCGATCTCGATCCGAGCGCAATGCTTCAATTTGGCTTTTTTCAGACGCATACTCAGGTTGGGCAAAGCGTTTTGCAAGATTGCAGGCATCCCAGGTACTGTGTGCTGATCGCACAGGTGTGGGTTGAATAGGCGCATTTAGTTTTTCTCCTGCAAGCACCAAATGCATGAAAAAATTCGCTATTTCTTTACGCCAAGTCTTAGGTTGTAGCTGAATATCTGGGGTGGTATTGATTTCTAGGGAAGTGGGGTGGGTGCTCATAGTACTCCTCTGTCTTTTTGACTGAGGAGCAGCGGCCACTGGGGGAAAAGGCCGATGCTCGTCGAGGTTGTGGGGCAAACCCTACAAACCCACAGATATTTCTATCTGCAAAGTTCTTTCGACCGGGCTTATTCTCATGTGTGAGAAATTACCGTTGCGGCACAGCTCTGGATTCACACCAGATTCCTAAGAACTCTTTGCTTGTTTTTACCATTATGCAGGCAAGCCAGCAAGGGGGAGTTGCTGTTATAGCTAAAACCATCTCTAGCTTTGGGACGGAGTTTTTAGTATAAGTATGGTATATGCAATCTGAATTTTCTACTCCAACTAAAGAAGTCGCACAGGAAGCCGCTGGTGTACAACAAGCTGAAACAGCTGAAGGAGTGGTTGTAAAGGTCGGCAATGAGAGTACTGATGGCACTGCTCCCGCTGTAAATGAAGGAGGTGATGCTAGCACCAACGCAGATGGAACACCCGCAAGCCCAGAAACCCCACCTCCACCCACACCTGCAGAGCGACTCGACTTTTTACGAAACACAACCCCGACTGTGGATAAAATTGCCGACATCTCACATGAAGATGTGATCAATACAGCGGATGTAGTGGATCAAATGGCGGTAGAGTGGATGGCAGCTGCTAATAAAACAATTCCACCCCTAGAACTTTTTAAAGACATGATGAGTGCTTTGGATATTCTGGAGAAAAAGCGTGAGATGATTAGAGATTCTATCCAAGATGAAGACGCAGTGGACTTTGACCAATTCAAGGAGCAGGCAGGGTTCATAACTGAACTAGAGCTGAAGCGCCAAGATATATCGAAGAGAATGGATGAAGTATCAACTTGGTTGGCAGAAAGAATAGAGGAGCGTGTGCCACAAGAGATTGCTGAAGCAAACACGCCTGAAGGTGCTGAGGCTGTCCAGGCAAAGTATGGTGACAATACAAGAGATGGAACAGAAGAAGGCAAGTTCTATAATTTCATTAGAGGTGCTGCAGGAACAACATTCCTTAAAGCAGCGGAGATGGGTAAGGGCTCAAGCGCAAACACTTTGTTGAACTTTTTGCTGACAGGTGCAGAGAGCGGATACGGAGCAAATAATTGGGATAAAAATAGTGGTAATGAAAAAGAAGGCAAACCAATTTATGATCGTGATGAATTTAAAAAAATGTTGGAAAATCAACCACAAGACATTGCTAAAATGCTGTATAAGTCTATAACTGATGAAACCTTCAATATTTTGAGGGTTGGTTGGCAGATTACCAAAGAGGAACGCTCTAAACTTGAACAACTAGCAGGCACAACAGATGCTAAAACGCTTCAGAATGAGCTGCCCCACTTCCTTGATAGCCTAAACAAGTTTTTTGCCCGTGACCCAGACAACGGTGTCAGATGGCAGAAGTCTAGAGAGATCCTAGCCGAAGCAATTCCTGGAGAAAAAGGAAAGGGCAAACGACTGGATAGTAAATCAGGTATGGATATATTTGCCTTCGTGCAAGAAAAGCAGTGGAAGCACTGGGCTGCTTGATGTTTTTTTCTAGGTAAATAGTTCTGGAAATGATATACTACTGTCATGGCATTAACCGAGCATGAAATCCAGCAAGACATTCTTCGTTTAGCTGGCGGTGAGCTTGCACAGTTTCAGGCAACTTTACAGATTATTGAGGCGAGTGCTCAGTCTCTGCGTACATTCACGGAATTGACAGCTTTACAGCTTTCCCCAATTTTAACGCAAATCGATCAGTTAAGCAGAAATATCAACCAATTGCTTGTAAAGCTGAACAGACAGCGATACTTCACTGGTGATGCCAGTAATGCTCACAATGTAATTTTACGAATTGCTAACACACAGCTTAAAGAAAAACTTTTACCACTTCTCCAAGGTAACCCCAAGATTGTTGGGTTCAACACTAGTGGTAGAGACTCATTCCTCGCTGACTTACAACTGTATAGATACTTTGAGTTACGCGCACGGTTGACCTATAAAATTTCTACTACTCCTGCTGATAAAGGAGCTGAATTAGCCAACGACTACAATAGCTTGGTTACTGCACCTGCCAGTAGTTTGGTGCCTGAATACCAGCAGTTTGTACAAAATATTGCTGCTAGATTTCCGGAAATAAGAATTACAGAAAGCTCATTCAACTTTACAAGAGCCCAGAAAGATGTTCTTGAAGAAGTTGCTGACGAAATAAACTGGGCAGGTTTTGATAGCACGAGAACGCTACGAGGAATTTTCTTTAATGTGGAGCCACCAGAGAACAGAAATGCAATTAGTCCAACGGAACTGACATACCTCAACTCCATGAGGCGGAGGTTAGTGCACCGCAATGAAATGGTTTTGGTTGCATTAATTGACCGACTATTCATGTTGAATAATTCAGAGGAAGATAACAGAGTTCTAATGGCATTTGAAGGTTGGCGAGATGGAGTAGAGACAACAACAAGAGTCAGCGGCACCACGCGCGAGTCACTGCGTAGTTTATTGACCAGATCACGCGTAGGCATTGTCTATTCAGATGATGTGCAACGTAGAGAGATGCTTGATCAGCTAAACACATTGCTCACAGATACGATACCAAACATTCAGGGAACATTGCCTCTACTAAATTATGACCTCTATGGCATCAACAGTGGGTCTCCAGAAGAGAATGCTTTGATCGCCATGCAAAACGCGTACTTGACGACTCTGATCACAGAGCTGCAGGGCTACCAGAATGCTATCAGAACTGAGATGGCGCCTGTGATTGATGCAAATGCTGTAGTGCCAGACAACCTAACTTGGACTGAAATTACCAGTGTTGACATAGAAAAGCAGTCGGCTGGTTGGTTGATGAGAGCTGGGTATGTGACGCTAAAACAATTAACACAAGACCTGACAATGTATACTTTGGTCAATAAAGCTGGTGACAGAGCAATTTTTGACCGAATCGTAAATGCTTTGGACAAGCGTGGAGATTTTTGGCCAAGAAGAGCGCAGTATTTGAAAGATCGTCTGCAGTTGTTTGCCGCTTGCTTAGCAGGTACATCGTCTGACATGACACTTGATTACGATAGTTTATATAAGGGGCGAGACGGATGGCTGGGTGCCCAGGTTAACTCTGAGTTTAAATCAGCAAACATTTTGCGGCTACTCTATGGGTTTGAGCTAGACCATGAAACCTTACAATCAGCTGATCCAGAAGAACAGGAACGGGTTAAAGCCATTAATATTGTTTTAGAAATTATTTGTGAATTGTATAGTGAGTATGATCCAGCAACTAACACCTACGGAGAGTTTCACGCCACAGAACTGTTCGCAGACTGGAAAAAAGGTCAATTTAAAGAAGCGATTCAGAGAAAATTAGCAGAAAGATTGCGTTTGCCTGCTGGTACCGCACTGAACGAACAGCAGTTAGAAGCATTTTCTGTTGCGTATGATTTACATACACTTCTTGACTTGCGCACGCAGTACGCGATGCCATATTATGCTGGTGGCTGGTCTCCTAGAGATAAAATTGGTCCTTCCATTGGTGCAACTGCCAATCGATTTTACAATTGGAAACTTCTCTATAAAGTTGTTGGCAAGACAAAGCAGTTCTTTGATACCTCACTGTTGGTCAGTCTTCCAAACAGTGAGGTTCGTGAGGGTATATCCGATGCTGCAAAAATAAGCAACTATGAGTTTGTGGTGAACTATGGAACACCAATATGGGCTGAGTGGTGTGCCCCCACGCTTGATGAAGGTATTACCAATCCAGATGAGCGGGTAGTTTTTACTAGGAGAAGGATGGAGTCACCTGTCACCCAAATTGCAGATGCTTTATGGCCAAAACGGGTGCAGGGTGAAGCTTACAATGCTGTACCACTGGAAAGAATGTTGGCTGCAGTAAGAGGTGGTGGAGATCAAAAAAACGCACTTACTTTGGAAGCTCTTATTGAAGGTGCTAAAGCGGCTGAAAAATTTATTGAGGCATGTGAAAAGGGTTTTACTCCAAGTGGTGATATGCACCAAGATGTTACTGGCATAAAGAAAGCTATCAGTGATATGGCTGAGAAGATTTCACCTACCAAATCGGTGAGTACAATTAATGCCCGATACCGAGCAAATGCTTTATACTTGTACTGTAGAACATCGCTACTGGCATTTGGTGAAAAATACTATGGAAAGCCAGGCTACTGGGTACACTACTGTAGGTTTTTGTCTTCCATGCGTGCATCACTTGCTGCTCCAACTGTATCTATTGAAATATCAGATGAGGATCTTCCAGATGCTTTTAAGAGGCGTTTTGGTTTGCCACTTGGGGTAAAAATCACAATTCTAACCTATTTAGAAGCAATTTTGCCTGAGTCAGAAGAGGTGCTTGGTGGTCAAGGGCATACTTTTGTTAGTGATACTATTTCAATAAAGGGACGGGATTATCCAAGAAACTTCACTAATGATGCCACGAGAGAGCGCATCAAAGCTGCTGTAGAGTACCATCCAGATAGAATATTAAATAACCAAGCCAGGTTGGACAATTTGCGAGAAGAAAAAGAGCCATGGGGTAAGATTATTACTAAGTTCCTCGCAGATACATTCCGAGGTGGTGGTATGAGTACTGCACTCAGGAATGTTTCACAACATTGGCATCCACACCATGGAGATGGAAGGCATTTACACACGATCATGCACGCTCTAGATATTCTACCTCTAACCTCTTCAGATAAGAAGGCGATTGCTAAAGAGGAAGATTAACGGTCTGGTTTGCTGCCCTACTTCTTTTTTTACTAACAACTCCATTTATACACACGATTGTTCAGAAGTGAGATAAAAGCTTAGTGAAAATTCTACTAGGTTAGAGTTGTGGTTAATGGCCACTACCTGGTGTTGTTTTATCGTCTTTTTTCTTATTGTTGAAATGTGGATCATTAACTTTATCGCCAGCCCATCGCGCTGCTTTCGCTGCTTTTTCTTTTGCCTCTGACCATCTAGTAACAGTTGTTTGTCCAGTTCGTTTTCGCACAATAGGTGCCCAGGCTGCTCCACCAACTGCACCAGCTCCAGCAGCAACACCAACAGCTGCTTTTTGGCCAACAGCTCCCCACATCTTTTGTGGATTAATGTATTTACCAGTGTTTGTTGCAGCAAGGCCTGGAATAAGTTCTCCACCACTCCACCCTTGTTTAGCACGGTTGGTAGCCCAGCCTGCAATCTTTGTACCGATGCCTTCTCTGGCACCGATCTTTGTTTTGACTTCCTTGACGATTTCAGGTAGTGCCAAAATTAGTGCCAAGCCCATTAGCGATGCAATTGCTCCTGTTTGACCACGGCCAAGCAGGAAGGGGGGGAGGAAACCACCCTGAGTGCGTGCAACTGAACCCTCAGCAGCAAACGTTTGGAACAATACAACTATCAGGAGCACAGTAGGGAAAACCGAAAGATTGGCAACTAAGTCTTTTAGCCAAGGCATGAACTGACTGTTGTTGGGAAGTGCTCCCATCATGAGGTAGATTGGAGACGTAATGACACTCATCAAAACACCTGCATATGAGCGAAGCAGCTCAAAGAATAATCGAAAAACTGCAATCAGGATGGCAATAGCTAAGACTAGGGACAAAGTAAGCCCACCCACAACACCTGTAACGTTTGCCACTGCCTCAGAAACTTGCAGTGAGGTCATGAAGTTGCTAACAATATCAATACCTGCATTGTTACCTAGGTCTAGAACATTTGTTTGTCGGAATAGCGCGTCTGCCAACTCAAGAATATTGAAGTCAATGATGTTTGCACCATCAAGCGCAAAAGTAGCGGGAAACAGTCCAATGATCATGAACATGGAAAGATACATAAGGTCAATCATGAAACCAGCGATCGCATAGGAGAAGGTCACGAATAACAAACTGACGATAACTCCTGGGATAGCTTGTTGTGCTGTCAGTGCAGTTTGTCCGTTCACTTGTCTTCGCAACATAATCATGAAACCGATAACAATAAAGATGATGACAAAAAACAAATATGCGATGTTACGGAATGTTTTCCACAAAGTCAGAACTGGATCAAGTGCAGCAAACCCAACTCCTTGTGCTTGCGCTGTGGTAGCAATATGTGCTGAGTTGAACACATCAGCTACGTAGGTGGTACTATGAGCAACAGGGTACTGATACATTAAAGAGCTCACGTGTAGAAGACCATTGACCAGACCGCTTGATGGTTGTGTGGTGCTATCTGCAACTGGAGTACCAGACTCGCCATTCATGGCTGCAGGTCCAGGCGCACCTTGTGGAAACAAAATAGAGTTGGTCATTTCAATGGCTAGGTAAGTAGACACGTAATGAACCAAACACTCTAGTGATGGATTACTACAATCCTTTATGGCTGCTATGTATTCTGCTTCGAGCCGTTTGGCATTTGTTGCTGACCAGGGACCTGCATCTGCAGTGGATTCATCTCCAACATCAGCGTGCACAAACACAGGTGCTACTAAGGCGACAAGGCCAAAGACAATACAAAACACGCTGAGGATGTATTTCAGCTTTCGCATGTGTACCAATTATACCAGGAATTCTCCCAGGTGATGCAAGAGCAATTTTGCAGTAAGGGGCGGTCAACTTGATCATACAATCACTTGCTTCTTGTTCATGGTACTCCAAAGTGGTATAAGACATACAAACCAGATATGATAGGCTCAGAAGAAGTCGAACAACTCAAAGAATTGCTAGCACAATCACAATCCGTTTTTGTTGTTTTTGGTGCTGGTGCATCACTGGATCACAAAGCGGTTGCTGTGGCACTACACAGAGCACTCACCGCAGCAGGAAAAGAAGTGCTTCTGATCTCGCCTGCTAAGTTGTCAGAAAAAGATACTTCAGAGTTGTTGGGGTTGGAGTCATTGACCACAGAGATCGGCAATCAAAATTTAAGTGTTAGCTTTCCTTATGATGAGTCAGCTGTAGACAAAGTCAGTTACCACATAGGGGAAGAGACCAAACGGTTTTACCTCACCATCAAACCCAAAAAAGGGGTGCGGCCATTAGATAGTACCCAAGTAGACTTTTCGTATACTGGTGCCGAGACTGATCTTATTTTTCTCATTGGTGTTTCAAAGCTAGAATCACTTGCAGATGTGTATGTTGGGTACGAGGACTTGTATGCTTCCAAGCCCGTAGTTACCGTGAATAGTTTTTCCCCTGATTTTGGCAATGTGCACCTGGATACTAGTGGCACGCCAAGCATGAGTGAAGCCATAGTCAAAGTACTCCGTGACTTAGAGATGACAATAGATGGTGACAGTGCAACAAATCTTCTATCGGCCATTGAAGCGGTCACCAAACACTTTCAGTCACTATCCACAACTGCAGATACATTCGAGACAGTTGCTCATCTCCTACGATTGGGTGCTAGAAGAGTTCGGTTGGCAGGGCAGCGTTTGGAAACGGAAGTTCCTATCGAGAATGGAACGGTACAACGTGTACCAAAACAACTAGCGAAAAGTGAGAAAAAACTGCAAAGAGAACGGCCTGCAAATCCTTCAGCAAAGCCGGGTAGTCTCAGTTATCAACCAAATTCTGATTTAGTAGGAAGTTAAAATTTTCTTTTTTCCCGCCTTTTATGGTTTGCTGCCATAGAGCGTGACATCGTCCAATGGTCCTACACCAGTCATACCCCAGCGTTCAGCAGTTCGCCAGTCTATGTCAACAATCCACTCTCTGGAAAGTAAACAGGAAATATCTTTTTTCGAAGCCACGTCTATAACTAAGAATGGCCCTTCAGGCTCTTGCCCAGGACGTTGCATCCAAATCTCACGACCCATATCTCCAGCTCTCAGTAGTGCAACGCACCCGATATATTTGGGATCAGTTCCATTTTCGCAGTCCTTGACCATGCTTTCTGGAAATTGAGCTCGTCTATTTTCCAGTACCTGGTTCATTAACCCTTTCCCGTAGTACATAGCTCGACCGAAGTATGGTGTTTTTGGTACTTGGGTAATACCAGCTACAAGTGGAGACTGTGCTTCGTATGGCGGGTTGATCTCATCCCCAGTTGGAAAACCAATGCCACAGTTGGGATCGGATGCTGAACCATTACCATACGATGGCGTCAGCACAGGTCCTCCAGCACAAGTGCCCAAAAGAAACTGTTCCGTCGTTCTGCAAGATTGGATATACGCATATGATTTGGTAAAAATTGGGTTCAGGGTAAGTTGCAGCTTGCGCAACCAGTATCCTAGTCTAGCTCCTGTGAGCGCGCTGCCGCCCCCACCAGTTTGTAAGATACTTAATGAAAATTCCTTTTCTGGACACTTCGTAACAATCTGACCAGTTTCTGGGTCTCTGAACGGAAGGCCAGTGGTGGGATTGATCACAGGCTGACAGCTTCCTGGATCAGTTGTATCAGGGAAGGATTTACTTGCAGTTCCTCCGCTCAAGCCGCTACTGACATTTTTTAGTTCAAAACGATCTGCTGGCGGATCTTTGGAAGTGAGGGTGCTGATTTGTTCAGCAGTGAAAAAGGTGCCTTGCAGTACGTTTGTCACTTCTTCAAGTTCATACCCCATTGGATAGACGAGGTAGAACTTGGCCTGCGCCGTTGGACCGAGTTGCCAGCCACCTGCAATTTTAAAAAGTGATAACACTGGATCTGTTTTAGCAAGATGTGGGTTTTGACTAGTTAAATCGTCATAATTTTTGAATAATTCTACAAAAAGTTCTTCTCCAAACCCATATCCAGGTCTAAAAAGTAATCCTGAATCCGTTACGGGTACAATACCAAACGGAATTTGGCCTGAATCGCTTATCTCGGAAACTGGCTCATCTGTATTGGCATCACAGCTAGGGCTTCTGCCGTTTATCAAATCGACAATGGCTTTTCCGAGCTCGTCCTGACAAGCGGGACTTCCGACACCGTTTTTGATGCAGTAAATAGTAGAACTGCTTGTTTGGTTACTTGCTGCCTTAGCCATGGCCTTAGTTTCATTTCGCAGTGTTTCCGCTCCTTGCTTGAACACATCAAAACCTGTTTTTTTGGGGACTAAGGTATTACGAGTGATCATGGCTGGATCATCCCAGTACGTATGTCCGCTTGTTTCACCGCCACCTTTGTTTGTGAGGATATCGGGAATTTTGAATGCAGTGATTAAAACTTCATGTCTTGGGTCTTCTTGTGCAGCATCATTACCACGATGTTTCGCTGAGAAAAAGTTGAAAAGATCGGGTGGGTTGTATCGTTTATATTCAATGGTTGTGACGAGAAATCCTAAACGATATGACCTGTCCAAGTAGTATGGCGTGTTAAGGATTGCTTTTTGCAGTTCTGTATAGCTTTCTGTAGAACCAGTACCGCCAAAAAGCTTCCTACACCCAGCAGATATGCCACCAGCTCTGTGTTCCATAACGGCACCAATTTTCTCAAGTAGCTGTTTCACATTCCAGTCCGTAGTGGGAACTGGTCTGGAGAACAAGGCGCATTTCTCCCAATCTTTGAGCCGTTCACACATGAGTTCAGCGGCTGTCAGCGCACTGACTGATTGAATGCAGCGCTGTTCAGCTGATAGTAATGAGTTTACAGGTGCAGTTTGAATTTCAGACCGACTAGGGGACTCATTGATGCTATCTATGTAGCCAAAATACTCCTCGATGGAGGAGTTGTAAAATCGCTTTCCGCCAACATCACGGTACAAAGGAGTGCGACTGTTCATGGTACTTTGATCGTAGGTCGAGGTGGTTTCAAGATCCACACCACCGTACAAGGAAATAAAGCGTTCCATAATATCCACAGTATTCACCTCAAGCTTGATTGTTGCATCGGATGCAGCACAGTATGTTTGGTAGCCTTGATTGGCAAGGTCTTCACGAATGATATCCGTAGATCTTTCAGGGACATTTCCACCTGGAGATACACCACGAATAGGGTGGAGGTAGTACCAGGCGTCATCAGCATTGTAGGTACTTCCTTCTGCTCCAATATCTCCTGGTGGTGCTTCTCCAATGTAGAACGGTTTGCCAATTTGCAAGCTTTGTGTCAATGCTAAAAGAGCATTGGCTTTTTCTTGAGTAGAGTAGTAATGTGCTGAGGTCATTGTTATGCCAGGCACAGCATTGGTGATAGAAAAGTCACCAGGACCTGGACTATCACATCTGGTAGTATTTTGGCTTGCCATCTGGCCATATCCTACTTTTGGATGTCCTAAAAGCGCACTAATGGCAATTCCCCAGTTTTTGTAGGCTTCAATTGCCGCGGCGTTGCCGCCACAGTGTGGCTCATTTGCAAGTTCAAAACCGTATAGCGCAGAATGGCCTTTGAGTGCGGCCAGCTGTTGCACAAGTGCTTGGTACTCACCTTTGTAGCCTGTTTCGTACCAAGACTGGTCTGCACCTTGCGGCATACCACCACCACCGTTGCTATAGTCACCAATAGCAACAAGTATTTGTACTCCTGCTTGCTCACCAGCGGTGAGGGCATTTTGTACACCCGCAGCACCCTCGATCTTTGCAAACACACGAACCACGCTCACACCACAATTTGCCTTTAACCATGTAAAGTGGTCTGTAGCCACGCCACCCGTAAATTCAATAGCACCAATATTATTGATATTGACGCCAATAAATTTTCCAGGGTTTGCAGAGGCTTTTTCTTTCATGACAGCACATATTTCAGTGTCTCTGTCACGGTAAAAAGTGAATTGGTCGACTGCAATTTGCCTGCCGTTGTAGTCACCACCGTATTGCCAAACAATAAAACCAGTAGCTCCTCGGGAGAAAAATTCATCAATGTCTGCAGCCAGTGTGGCAGCAGCACCAGATTGTGCTTGCGCAGGCACTAAAAGAGGCACAATACTAAGATAAAAAAATGCTAGGAGAGCAATGGCTGCTGCACGCATGGTACTTATTATACTGGATAATGCTCTGTATGTTCAGTTAGTTAGAGGTTGGGATGCTAAAGGTGCGAAGAATGGTTACCCCAGTGAAAGAGGCAAGTAACTCTATAACTATAAATGCACTCAGCGAAGTTACGAGTCCCACAACTGCATAGGTCATGCTGCCTTTGGCAGTTTCGATTTGTTTTGAGTTGCCCCCAGATGCTAGCCAGCGAAATGAACCAATTATGAACATCACAAAACCTGCAAGTCCAATCAAGGTGATTGCAACACTAAATACATTTGCAATCAAACACTCTAACCCTTGAATTGTTGCTACATCCTTGACACTGGGGTCTTCAGATCCTCCGCCCACGCAGACTCCCGTCCATTCAGACTGCGCGTGTACCTGTGTTGCAATCACGAGTGATGCTATTTGTGGCGCAAGGTAGGCAGTGGTTGCAGAGAGAATTTTTTTGGATTTGGCAAGGAATGATTTCATATATATTTCCATTATAGCAAGTCTTATGATCACTGGCGAGTGAGCCCTTGTTGGAATACTTGTTCTAGGGAATTGAAACCAATTAGTTGGATCACTATGGTGAGAATGGCGTAGCTGGCACTTACGATTATCAATCCAATGACTGCAGCAAGTATGGTACTTCTAGCACTTTCAAGTTTGCCTCGATCACCCCCAGATGTAATCCAGGAGAAACCACCACGCAGGAGAAACAAAAAAGTGAGTAACGTAGCTATTAGGAATACTACGCGCAGTAATCCGTTAATTAGTGTTGTAATATTTGCAAAAAACCCCTCAGGCATAGTTATTGGTTTAACTCCTTTGATTTTGCGAGTGGAATTTGGAGTAGCAGAAGGAGTGGCAGGTGAAGGTTTAGTCTGGTCAATTTGTGAGGGGGCGGGAGTTTGATTTGACTTTAAATTAGAGGGTATGTTGCTCAACTCTTGGGTGTCATTAAGTTCTGTAGATATGTAGATCACGCCATCTGCTCCCCGAATAATGTTGTGTTCTGAGCTCACCGATGCAAAGACCGATTGGGTACTGTACAGCACCAAACCCAAAAAAAGGATTGTTGTAGCAATGATTGAACCACCTTTTGACATGAGCGGTAGTATATAAAAATATATCAGTACTGCCTAGTAGTAATGAAAACGTTCTGTTTCAACAAAAAACCCTCCGTTTTGCAACGGAGGGTTTGAGTTGTGTAGTAATATATTAGTTTGCTACAGGTTTAATGTTATCGAAGACGTCATTCAAGCTACCGAAGCCTAAGAAGCTTAGGACGAGTAGCAAGATGGCATACGAAGCAGCCAAGACAATCAAACCGATAACAGCTGAGGTAATTTTATTACGTGCTGACTCTGTCTTGCCTTTGTCGCCACCAGATGTGATCCATTCGATGCCACCCCAGATGAGGTACATAAAAACGAGTAGTGCTGCAAGAACCATAACGAAACTCAATAAGCCGTTGATCAGTACACCTACGTCGTCGAAGAAGCCTTGTCCTGGGTTGATTGGAGCGATGTCCACACCCTGAGCTTGTACGGCAGAGACTACAGTAAGAAGTCCAGCACTAACACTGGCTCCCAGAGTAGAAATTTTTCTTAAGGCATTTTTCATTGCGCTCCTTATTGTATCGTACTTATGTACGTTGTTGTAATTATTATAACAGAGTACCAATTCATTATACAGAGTTAGCGATCTTAGAGTCAAGTTTTAACATGAACCAAAATCGTAATTAGGTCGTTGATACTGTGTGCCGTCTATACAGTAACAAGGATCGTAGTGGTTATAAGTATAGCTCCCATTTGGGTGAGTGTCTGGGCCGTGACACTCAACCATAGCCGCACCTTGTGTGCAGTAGTTACCAGCACCGCCGTCGTTGAGGAGACCTTGTCCAAGAGTACAGGTGCCACTGCCAGATCCTCCGCCAGATCCTCCGCCAGAACCACCACTTCCGCCACCACCACCATTGGGATAACCGCTGATGCCGCCACCACCATAGTCAGGATTTCATAAACCTGTAAACTTGAGAATCTCAATACCAAGGAAGGATTGAACGATCATGATAACTGCTGCTGTGGATGATAGTACGATAATACCTGTAATCGCGTTTGAAATTCTCCCTCGGGCTTTTTCGATTTTGCTTTTGTCTCCACCTGAAGCAGCCCACTCAATTGCGCCCCAAACAAAATAGAGCAGAAGTAATATCGCTGCGATTGTCATGGCGATGCTCATGATTTGACCGATCAAAGCACCGAAACTACCTCCAGGTGAGTATGCCGTTACGGTATCTACTCCTGGCAGAACATCAATCGACTTGTTCTTGAAATCGAGTAATGCACCATCTACTGGTCCACCCCCAGATCCTGGTTCAGTTGGAATGTCAGCAATAAAAGCCATACTTATAGTCCTGTGCTAGCTCCTGGGAATGTAATTCTGAGAATTTGGAACTCATCACCGAAGAACAGGAAGCTCATAAAGTTAATGATAACAAATGTACTCACAAGAATAAATAGACCAAGCATAGCGTTTGTGATCCTTTGGCGTGCTTTATCTGTTTTGGCTGAATCGCCACCTGCAGTGATCCACTCAAATGATCCCCATACGAAGTAAATGAGCACTGCAACTGCACCAAGTGAAATGACGGAACTCCAGAGAGAGACAAAGTATCCTGCAAATAGTGAGCCACTTTCTGCCGCCGTGACATTATCTGCTGAGCCTAGTTCTTTAATGGCGGGGTTGCTAATTTGAGCTGAAACTTGAGTTGTCTGAGAAAATAGAGTTGCAAACAATCCAACTAGTGTCACCTTGCTTAGATACTGTGTGTGTTTTGATGGTGAGTGCATGAGTATTACCTTGGGATTAATGTATCTCGAATGGCATCTGCTGGTCTAAGTACATCTAAACCAATGATTGTACCCAGTAAACCGACTATTGCGTAACTACCAACAACTATTATTAATCCTAAAATTCCGTGCAACATGCGATCTCGTGCACTTTGGAGCTTTCCGGAGTCTCCTCCAGAGGTGACCCAGTTGAATGCAGCGATTATGAAGTAGACAATAAAAAAAATGCCTGCAAGCACTGTCATGAAGCCGATAAAGTTGGAGATAATTAACTCAAAATTAGTAAGAGCACCTTCCTCAGTGTCAGAGCCCTGGCTAAGTGGCATGTTTGTAGTATCAAAGCCACCGCCGAACTGCGCAATAAGTGTGGGGAGTATGACAAACATATTAGAGATAGTATATAACAACTACGATTAGTTCTCCAGTGCTCCTTGCAGCTGTGGATTTAGTAAAAAGCTGGCGTCTCCATAGAAAATCAAACCAATCAGTCCTCCCAATGTATAGGTAGAAACGATTAGTGCTATACCTACGAAAGTAAAGGTGAGTTTATCTTTTACTTTCGTGTGGGCACCACTGTCACCTGCTCCTGTCACGTACATAAGTCCCGCGGTCAAGAAGTTATACATGGCAAAGAAACCTGCACCTACGTTTAGTAAAAAAATAATCTTTGAAGCAAAGGAGAGGATGCCTATACCTCCCGCTAAGGAATTGTACTCGGCGACACCTTGTGGGGGAGTGACTGTACCTGTGATTGAGGTAGGGTCATCAACGGTACATGTCTGATTAGATGGGAAGCATCCCATACCATCAAGACAATCACACAGCTTACCATTTATACATTGCCCTGGACGAACACAACCGCCTTGTTGCGCCTGGGCAGCAGTTGGAGCAAAGACAGAAACCATAAAAAGTATGAGTAAAAAAGCGACTGAAAGCGTAAGTTTAGAGTAAAAAAACCTCATAGTGGTCCTGTTATGGTTGGGTTCAGTATGAAACTTGCGTCTCCGAAGAAAATCAAGCCAATCACGCCTGCAATGGTGTATACACTTACCATAAGCAGCAAGCCAAGAACAGTCATGGTTGTACGGTCTCTTGCTTGTGTGTGTGCTTGAGCGTTTCCCCCTGAGCCTAAGTACGCCCAGCCAGCCAGAATAAAATTAAGTAGTGCCCATACACCCGCTATGATAGTTGTTAGCCTGATAAGCATGCTAATGAAGTAAAGAATAGGGATTTCATCAGCTCCCAGACCTGATCGTTGGTTGATCACCTCGACACCAGGAGGAGTATCTATCGTGCCAAAAGGATCACCAGCCTGAGCAAAGACAGTTGGTGTTTGTAGAACCAAAAACACACTTGCAATCATGATGAGCATCATGAGGCGAGGTAGTAGTTGGCGTAGACGATGCATAATTAAATTCTAATGTCTGCTCCAGTGATAAGCGCGATTAATTGTACTACCCAGTAAGCTGAAAACATGATGACAAAACCAATGACGGCGTTGAAGAGAATTTGTTTTGCATCTTCCAGACCACCTTTGTCTTTATAAAGAAATTTATATCCTGCGAGCATGATCATGAAAAAAAGCACAATACCAGCAACAATGAACAAGTTGCGTACGATTAGGTTTACGAGAAACGCAGGGCTTGTATAAACATCTCGAACATATTGACCATCACTCAGTTGTAGGCAGTTTGCCAAGTTTAGTCCGCCTGCGCCAGGGGAACAGTCCACTTGCGCATAGGCTTTTCCAACGATACCAACCAGAAGTCCAATCATATTGTACGTGTTATTATATAGTACTTGGTACTAACTAGTGTATGGTTAAAATCACTATTGACGCAAGATGCACATTTCAGATGCAAAATTACTTGATTCCTTGAAGTCTGGCAATCCGCAGTCTGTACGATCGTGGTTTATACAATACCACAGTAAATTATTACGGTACGTGTCGGGAAAAATTTCGAGTAAAGCTGACGCTGAAGATATTGTGCAAGAAATTTTTGTGAATTCGTTGCGGCAACTACCTTTGTTCTCTGGAAAATCAAGCTTGTGGACTTGGATGTGTGCAATAGCTCGTCATGAAATAGCTGACTACTATCGCAGACGGTATGCAAAGCGAGCATTGAAGTCACTGCCCCTCTCGCAGTTTTTGGAACTCGATTCTCTTGAGATTTCAGATCAGGGAGAAGCGTATGCAAATAGCACAGCTGGCGTAGTTGTCGTTCTAAGCAAAATGAAGGCAACGCAGAGTGAGTTGCTGCAGCTCAAGTATGTTGATGGGAAATCAGTTGCAGAAATAGCTCATATTGTTGGTAGAACTATCAAGGCTGTGGAAGCAGAGCTATTTCGGGCAAGAATTGAGTTTAAAACTGTTTGGTCAAAAGTAGTGTTGGAGTAGACTTTGCAAAATAGTATGAGCAAAAATAAAAAACACTCCTCAGATGTTGAAGACTTTCTAAAAGTACTTGAGTCTGAAGCACGATTACAAGCACGGTTATCGGCAAATCCTATTTTGCCAACCTCCCTTAGTTTTTTCACCACGTTTATAGCCAATCATGTTTGGCAGGTGTCATTGGCATGTGCATTCCTGACTGCAGTGTTTATTGAGATCATGCAACTATGAGAGTGCTACAACTACTATTAGTTAGAACGATGTATGCAGTAGCTCGAGTCTCTGCTGGTCTATTACTGCATCCGTACTTGACGATGCAATCTTTGGTCAAGGACTCATCATTAATCTGGCTAACAGTGACCCCAACAGTGATGCTTGCGCTCACAACGATTTTATGGCGAGCCATTATTGTTCCAGTAGTGGGCTTGTTGTTTCCTTGTGCATCGCTGCCCAACTTTGCTTGTGATATTCTGCCTTTTATTGGCAATATTGTTGCGTTTTTTTGTGTATATTGGCAAGTAATTTTATTCTACTTATTGTATCGCTTCTCGAATGTGTTTAGAAAATCTCACTAATTTTGCGTGATTTTGAGTGGTTTTTGCGACTATTGTATTTGTCATGGTAAGTTATAAAGAAGATGCTCTTAGAAAACTGATGAATAGGCAGGTGCAGCTAGTTGATGAGCACGATGCTGAGATTGGCGTGACAGATGTCGTAACAGCTCACCTAGGTGATGGTTTGCTACATCGAGCAATATCTGTGTTTTTATTTAGAATAGACAATGGGGTAGTTGAGTTGCTTATGCAACGGCGAAGTACGGAAAAGTTGGTTGGAGCGGAGCAGTGGGCTAACACTGTGTGTGGAAATGTTGAACCTGGACAGAGTTACCTAGAGTGTGCAAAAAAAAGACTTGCATATGAGTTAGACATACATGATGTAGAAAATCTTACGGATGTATACACATTGATTTACCAAACTAAGTGCTCTGATCTATATAGTGAAAATGAAGTTGATCATATTTTTACTGGATGGTACTTCGGTACGGCTGCGCCAAATGAAAAGGAAGTATCAGCTGTGCAGTGGGTGCCTTGGACAGAGGTATCAGATGCAGTAAACCTAGATGCTTCATTTGCGCCATGGTTTACACTGATGAGTTCAGATCGTGCACTTCGACAACGAATAACTAATTGGCTGCGTTTGGAACAATCAAGCAGCGTGAGGAAAAACTAAATGTTTAACCCAACACAAAAAATATACTTTATAAAAGTTGGTGGCTCGCTTATCACTGATAAACAAGTGGCTAATAGTGTCAGAGAGCATGCTTTACAAAAGATAGCGTTTGAAGTGTATAGAGCTACTCAGCTTGGGGTGAAGCTTGTAATTGGTCATGGGGCAGGATCATTTGCGCACGTTCCTGCGCACAGATATCAAACGCATAAAGGAATTCTCACAGAAGAAAGTTTTCAAGGGCTTGCCGCAGTAGCTCATGCGGCAAAACAACTCAATCAAATTGTGATGGAGGCTTTATTGCTGGCGGGTGTGAATGCTGTGTCTATCAGTCCGCTTTCTACGATGGGCGCAAGTAATTTTGAGTTAGAGTCAATTGATACTAGAAGTATTGAGCAAGTACTTCAGATGGATATGATCCCAGTTGTATATGGAGATGCAATTCTTGATAAAAAACGTGGCTGCACAATTTTTTCTACTGAGAGAGTGCTTGGCTATTTAGCTATAGACTTACAGAAGCGTGGATATACTGCGGCACAAATTATTCATTGTGGCCGTACTAATGGTGTGTATGATCTTTCTGGAAATACAATTCCTCTGATAACACAGGACAATTACAAAGAATATGAGTCTATGCTAACGGGTTCAGATGGGGTTGATGTGACAGGTGGGATGTTGCACAAAGTCAATGAAGCACTCTCACTTGCAAAACAAGGCATTCCTGGTTTGATTATTGATGGGATTGAACACGGTAGTCTTTCAGATGCTATTTCAGGAAAACCAGTGCTGGGTACGGCAATAGCTGTAGAGTAAAGAGTCGTATGGGGCAAACAACAATACCGCAACATATTGCAATTATTGCTGATGGAAATCGCCGTTGGGCACGCTCTCATGGCTTAGCAGTAATTCAAGGCCACGAAAATGCAGTCGAAAGAACATTTGAACCACTGATCAGGCATGCAGCTACACTAGGTGTGAAGTACCTGACATTTTGGGTGTTTAGCACTGAGAATTGGAAGCGTAGTCCGAGGGAGATTGAGTTGCTCATGCAGTTATTTCGCGCTGGGTTTGAAAAAAAGATCACTCTCTTTACAGAAAATAATGTCAAGTTGCGGATAATTGGTGATATCACGCGTTTTCCCAGTGATGTGCAAGACCAAGTAAAAAAAGCTGTTGCAGCCACCTCTCAGAATACTGGCATAACTGTCATTTTTGCTATGAATTATGGTGGCCGTGATGAGTTAGTTAGGGCGGTTTCAAAACTTGTTTTAGATCAAGAGAAAAAATCAGAACCCATATCTATTGCCACAATCTCAAAATATCTTGATACAGATGGTATACCAGACCCAGATTTGATCATTAGAACGGGTGGTGAACAGAGGTTGTCTGGTTTTATGCTTTGGCAGTGTGAGTACTCAGAGTTGTGCTTTTCAGAAGTCTTGTACCCCGACTTCACGCCAACAGAACTTGATCGAGCGATTGCTGAGTACGAGCAGCGACAAAGACGATTCGGTGGATAGATACAGATTACAGAATTGCAACGCCAAAAATGTACTCTAGGATTTGAGTAATCCAGTACGAACTAAAGAGTAAGAAAAATCCTGTGAGTGCTGAAGTAATGCGCTGTTTACCTGTATCAATTGATTTCTTGTTTGCACCCCCAATTAGTATTTCAAAGCCACCCCATACAAGCATTAAGAATAGAACTAACCCAGCTAGAGGGAAAATAAATACCAAGATTTCAGAAATTATCCCTCCAGGAGTGGAAAGCGTGCTAGCTTTTGAACCGAGTTCTAATGGGTTGAGAAAATCAAACGTTTCGGAGCTGGGACCTGCTTTTGGGTTGAATACATCAACAGGAGGACCACCGCAGTCATCTTCACATTTTCCAGGACTACCACCTATTCTAATACAAGTTTCGTAACAAGTTTCTGCTGCAAATACCTGGTTTGACTCGCTGCTTACTGTTCCCACATTCAGTGCAACGAACAATAATCCTACTAGCAGTAACCGAGTAATATTCACTGTTTTGATAATGTTGGAAAAATGCAGCATAGTGGTTATCCGCCAAAGCCTGGAATACCAAGTATTGAATACCCAATATATTCAAGAATTGTGACCGAAAAAATGATAAAAAGCAAACCAGTAATTGAGGCAGTCAGTAGCTGTTTAGCATCATCGATGCGTTTGGCATCACCTTGCGAAGTGCTTAGGGTAAACCCAGCGGCGAGGAAACTGAGCAGTGCTACACCACCACCTGTACTGATGCCTACAACCATAAATTTACGAACAATTGCTTCAGGTTCACGTTTTATACAGCCAATTGCTGTCCAGACACCTGCATAGCCTTTTTCACCCCCTGCACAATCTAAACACTCAATCTTGAGTGCTGGGTCATTGATTTGTGAACAGAAGGAAAACGAATCAATTGCACCTCGCACAGGACCCGGTGGTTGGCCAGGAAGAGGTGCTGGAGGTTTGGTGATCGAACACTCTGGTGGTAGTCCACCCGCAGGTGCGTCATCACACTGTGGTTTTATGCGAATAAAGTCTGAAAGGTTACAGATGTTAAAACCGATGCTTGGAACAGTTTTCCCTTCAACTCTGAGTCTATAAGTGTCAGGTTCTTGGGCAGGATATGTAACACTGAAAGATCCATCTGCTGCAGTTGTATCTGTTTTTTCATTTCTACCACCAGCTCCACCTATATCGGTATTGATCCGATGATTTGCTGAAGGTTGGTTGCCTTTGTATATGTACCCAGAAATCACTATATCGGCTGTAGCATCAATGCAGCCACCATTAGTAGGTGTTTGGTGGCACATATCTGGAACACCATCGCCATCTACATCTACGGATCGATCCTGTGAAACAACAAGCTGAGCACAGCTAAACACTGCCTTTTTAATAGTGTAAAAGCTCTCACTTATCGCACAATCCCAAGCAACATCACCTCTGGAATCTACTGCCTCAATATGCAAAAGCCAAGGCTGGTCGAGATTATAATCAGGCATGTAGAAGTAACTAGGATCGGTAAGCATGATAGTAGCTTTGCCTCCAGCAACAGTTAGTGGCTGTTTAATAGAGGTAGCTATGTTTGGATTAACGGTAATGCCATATATATTGTATGTAAGGCCAGGAGAGAATCCTGAAAGAGAAATAGACAGACTTTCGCCGATGTCACCATTGAGAATTTCATTGGAGCTCACAGTAAATGAGTCAGTAAAGATGCTATATGTGTCAGCACAATTATCTACTGCGTAGACCTGTGTTGGGCTCAGTAAGTTTGCAATTGATACCAAAGAAAGCAGCAACAAAAAAAATGAGCGAATGAGTACTCTGCGAAAATTCTTCATAATGTTCGAGTGGTGCTGGACTACGTGCTTATTGTATCGCAATTCTAGGTAAATTGATAAGTGAGAAATTGGTTTTCCCTGAGCAACCAATTTGTTATAGAATGAAGATATAGTATGCGTATACGTAGAGTTCTCGCCTCGAGTATAGTATTGATGCTCATTTACACATCTGGACTGCTTCAAAACCAGATGCCCGTATTTGCTGATGAAGTTCAGGAACTCCAGAGGCAAATTGATGATTTAGCAAATCTAAAAAAGCTTTCGGAAGATGCTACTAAGCCACTTGAAAAAGAAGTGGATACTTTAGAGTCAAAAATTGACAACGCTCGGGCAGGGATTGTTCGTGCAAAAGCTGAAGCTCTAGACCTTTCAAAAACAATTGATCAGCGTGAAAAAGCCTTGTCGTATCAGTACGCATTGCTTTCAAGGCGAATCTTTGAACAGTATAAAAAGACACGAACATACTCACCATTGCTCGCTCTTGTTTCAACGGGTGATGCCAGTGATTTGACAAAGGACTTGGCATATCGTAGCTCAATTAAAGCACAGGATAATCGACTCATTCAGGATATTGGCACAGACATTGTAGGATTGGAAGCTGATAAGAAGAAACTAGAGTCAGATCAACAGAAACTGGCTGCCTTAGAAAAACAACTTGATGAACAAGCAGCTTTTTTTCAAGGCGAGATCACAAAAGCAAAGTCATACCAAAAAGAACTTTCGGGAAAAATTGCAGCACTTTCGGCGCAACAGCAAGCTGTTTTAGCTGCACGCTCGGGTTCAACTACCACCAGTGCCGGGAATGTACCAATTGGCTCTGATTATGACGCCTCAATCGCAGGTTTTAGAGATAACGCACCGAGTGGTTCATTTGCAGTTTTTTCATTCGGGGCGTATACACATCGAAAAGGCATGAGTCAGTACGGGGCAAAAGCTCGAGCTGATGCAGGTCAATCATTCAAAGAAATTTTGCAAGCGTACTATGGGAAAGAACCAACCAGTAAGGACACAGGTGGATCAATTAATGTGACTGGTGTTGGCTCGATTCCTTTCGAGGATCAATACTTGTATGGTATTGCCGAAATGCCATCTGATTGGCCAATTGAAGCACTAAAAGCACAAGCCGTTGCTGCTCGCACCTATGCATACAGATACAAACAAGATGGAAAATCAATTTGTACCACAGAAGCTTGCCAAGTATATTCGGGCAGTAAGGCTGCGAGTGTCCCAGAAAAGTGGAAACAGGCAGTCCAGGAGACCAGAGGTCAAGTTTTAGAAGATGTAGTTACTTATTATTCCTCAACTTCAGGTGGGTACCTCTCAACTTCTGGTTGGGATACTACAGATAAAAATGGCAGTGGTGATTGGACAAGTCGAGCTTGGGAGAGTAAAGGTAACTCACCATGGTTCTACAAAGCCTGGTATAGGCAGGGATATCGAAATGACTCATCATCCTGTGGTAGGAAGGCATGGCTTTCAGAGGAGGAGATGTCTGATATTTTGAATACATGGCTATTACGGAAAGATCCTGGTGGTGCGGATACAGGAAGAATTCTCCCCGTAACTATAAAAAGCTGTGCGGTTGGTGGGCAGTCGGGTGATCCATATAGTATGGAAGAGGTGCGAAAGTTAGTGAGTAATCCCGTCACTAGCATCAGTGGTAAACCATCGGTCTCACATAGCGACTCTGGCCAGACTACAAGCGTTACGTTCCAAACAAATCGTGGGTCAGTTTCAATGAGTGGTGCCGAGTTTAAGGAAGCATTCAATACTCGTGCTCCTGGATATATCTCAATTCCACAAACGGGGTTTTCATTTTTCAATATTGAACGAAAATAAGGCTTATAAGTACGATATGATCGTGACATGACACTTTCGTCACTTACTTTGCATAACTTACGGTCGTATTCGAGCTTCCAGCTTAGATTTGAGCAGCCAGCAGTTGTGATTGTTGGAGCCAACGCAAGTGGCAAGACCACAATTTTAGAAGTTGCGTACTTAGCAATGACAGGAAATAGCTTTAGAGCGCAGCAAATATCTGATTTAATTTTGTTTGGTGCAGAATTAGGGCGAGTACAGGCCGTCATTGAGCAAGATACTGTTGAGGTTATGGTGACCCGTGGGCTTGTGCAGGGCAAGAGAACACTGGGTAGGTTATTTAGTGTTAATGGCATCAGGCGTAGAAAGCAAGATGCGGTGAGTAGAGTTTTCCCAGTACTGTTTCGGCCAGAGGATATGAGACTGATTGAAGGCTCGACTGGTCGGAGACGGGCATTTTTGGATGACGCACTGCAAGTTTTACACGCAGCGTATGCGAGAGCTTTGAAAGCATATGAACAAACATTGACTAGGCGGAACAAGCTATTGGGGCAAGTCAAGCTCGGTGAGCAATCAGTAGCAGCGTTAACGTATTGGAATGCAGGTGTACTCAAGCACGGCACAGAAGTGCAAACATTTCGCCGTGATTTTTTACATAGTTGTAGTGCAGCAGATTTTGCTTTACCGTTTACAGTCAATTACGTACCATCAGTGATGTCTGAGGAACGGCAGAAACAGTATCTGCCGCGGGAAATTGCTGCTGGGCACAGTCTCATTGGTCCACACCGCGATGATTTTACAGTTTCATTACCAATCGGGGGTGAACGACGAGATATTGCGGCGTTTGGTTCTCGTGGTCAGCAGCGAATGGCAGTGCTGTGGATGAAGCTGTGTGAGTTACGGTACGCACAACGACTCAAAATGCCTGTTGTGTTATTGTTGGACGATATCTTGTCTGAGCTTGATGCAGACAGTAAACAGCATGCACTTGCACTTATCCCAAAGTATCAAAGTATAATTACATCCACCGAGCCAGAAACAATTGAAATAGTTCGGAGTGTGCAACCACAACTGCAAGTCTTACACACTGTTATTCAAGAATAATTCAATTATGATCCAGATACCAACACACCTACAAGAGTACTGCAGTCACTTTCAGTTCCCAATGGAGGAGTCGCATAAGGGTCAAAATGGAAAACTACTGCTCATTGGAGGGTCGGAGTTATTTCATGCTGCGAGCAAGTGGAGTCTAGATACTGCTGCTCAGTTTGTAGATATGGTTTTTTATGCCTCAGTTCCTAGTACAAATGAGCTCATACAACATGCTAAGGGGCAGTTTTGGAATGGAATTGTTATTCCCCGTGGAGAAATTCCTGCCTACATATCTGAGGCTGATTGTGTGTTGATTGGGCCTGGCATGGAGCGTCATGAAGGTTCACTAAGCAGAAGCGGTGCAGACTTTGAGCGCGAACTTACTGCAGAGGAATGGAATTCTGACACAGAGCTGATAGTCAATCATTTACTGCTTCGTTTTCCTGAAAAGCAGTGGATATTAGATGCTGGCGCTTTACAAATGATGCATCCAGAGTTTTTACCGCAAGGTGCGATTATGACCCCACATCAGGGTGAACTGGAGCGCATTTTACAAAAACTGCCATCCTTTAAAGAAATTCCGTTAGAGAAAGTGTTAGAAACTGATGAACACTTGCTGAGGGCAGCAGCGGAGCTCCACCAGGCTGTGTTGGTAATTAAGGGCAAAGAGGATATTGTTATTCATTCTCAAACGGTAGTTAGGATTCCAGGAGGCAATGCTGGCATGACCAAAGGCGGGACTGGTGACGTGTTAGCAGGATTAGTTGCAGCACTAGCGTGCACTCAAGAAAGCTCGGTAGCGGCAATAGTTGGAAGCCTTTCTAATAAGCTTGCAGGAAATCGGTTGTATGAACAACAAGGGGTGTTTTTTGGTGCTTCGGAATTAGTGCAAGAAGTACCGAAGGTTGTCTGGCAGTTGGTGCAGGCTAACAAGCAAGAATAGTACCTGTATTATCTTTTTTCTTCTGATTTTCCAGATTTTCGCAAGCTCTCTAGTCTTTTCTCGAGGCTGCCAAGCTGCATGGTTACAAACACTGCGAGCAGTGTCATGGCAACTGCATAAATGAGGAGTGAGATGACCCCACTGCTTTTACCCAACAAGGGATCAATATATTGTTCTACTACTGCTTTGATTAATTCATTCCAAGCCAATGCAACCACCACGCCAAAACCACTGGTTGCAAGCACAATCATATTTTTTACTACAGCCAGCGGTAGCTCAGTTATTTTTTCAGGGGGTTTTATTTCAGCCATGCATTCAGTATACCATTTGGGAAAAAATATCTGCACATTTTGCAAAAATATTCAGTATACTACTAGTAATTGGTGATCAAACCACCACAGACAGACGCAATGTATACTCCTAATTTTTCCATCACAAACAACCTGCTCACGTACATTTCCCGTATAGAGGCTGCAAAGGCGGTTATTGATCAAGCGGCGTTAGTACCTGCATGGGAAGCAAAGTTTAGAGATGAAGCATTTACGAGAACAGTTCACTTTGGGACAAAAATTGAAGGCAATGATCTAACTGAGGAGCAAGCACAACAAGTGGTGAGACTTGATGATGTGAGTGATACCACAGAGATGATTCGGCGCACGGGGTTAATGGCTCGAGAGCGCGATGTTCAAGAAGTTATCAATTACAGAAATGTTATCAACTGGATAGACTCACAGCGGCATCCTGATATTGCTCAGATTTATACCACAGACACATTATTTACAATTCATAAGTTGACCGTTCTGAGAGTAATAGAAGAAAAATACGCAGGGTACTTTCGGGATAAGCAAGTGATTGTGAAAAGTGCCAGCTCGGGAAATGTAGTGTTTCGACCACCAGTTGCAGTTGAGATTCCCTATCTTGTCACAGATTTTTTCAGCTGGGGAACCTCAGCCGTAGCTCAGAATATGCACGCTATATTTAGAGCAGCAATTACTCACTATCAGCTTGTGTATATTCATCCATTTTTAGAAGGTAATGGGAGAACTGCTCGAGCTATGGCAAGCTTGGTAATGTATGCATTGGGATATGATTTTAAAAAGTTCTTTTCCCTCGAGCAATATATTGATAGTGACGTAGAAGCATACTATCAAGCACTACTTTCTGTACAGCAGAGTGGCGAGTCCAACTTGACCTATTGGCTGGAGTACTTTTGCTATGGTTTGGCTTTAGAGTTAGAAAAAGTGAAAAACCAAGTTACAAAGTTGTCTAAAGATTTAAAGCTTAAACGCCAGTTGGGCAAGCAGGTAGCTTTGTCAGAACGGCAGATCATCATGCTGGAACTATTTCAGCAACAAGATGAAGTTACATCTGATGATATGCAAAAAGTGTTGCCGAATGTTTCTGTTGATACAATCTTGCGTGATGTTAAGGACTTGATCGCAAAAGGAGTAATTGATAAGCACGGAGTGACTAAAGGAGTAAGGTATAGACTACTAGAGTAGGCAGTCTGTTACGGTGTAACCGCTAATCGTACACATACGGTTTTGGACATATAATAAGTAGATATGTTATTTTCAGTTTTTGCCAAATATCTTCAGTCGTTAGAGTCGATTTCTAGCAGGTTAGAGATGACGGCTGAGCTTGCTGATCTGTATACACAACTAGATGAAAACGAAATTGCCCAAGCCAATTATTTATTGCAAGGGAGTCTTGTTCCTGCATATCAATCATTAGAGTTTCAATTGTCTACCAAAATGCTTCTCAGAACCTTAGGAGTTGTTTGGGATGCAGGAGCTACTGCAGTAGACAAAAACTCACAGAATACCTTGTTTATTGAGTTTGATAATTCAAACAAAAGTACGGAAGTTGAACAATTATACAAACAAATAGGTGATATTGGTCTGGTTACCGAAACAGTCTTGGAAAAATTGCCACGAACCAGTGACGTGCTCACGATACGTGCTGTCCATGAGAAGTTAGTTGCTATTGCAAAAGAAAGTGGTGCAGGTTCGCAAGAGCGAAAAGTGGCTTTACTGTCTGATCTGCTCAAAGCGGTTGGACCAATATCTGGGAAATTTATCGCGCGTATTGTCTTGGGAAAACTTAGGCTGGGTTTTTCCATAATGACATTGCTTGACGCTCTCTCGTGGGCAGCATCGGGTGATAAGAGATACAGGCCATTATTAGAGGATGCATACCAGAAGAAGG
Source organism: uncultured Pseudomonadales bacterium (assembly GCA_964607285.1). Taxonomy (GTDB): domain Bacteria; phylum Patescibacteriota; class Microgenomatia; order UBA1400; family PJMF01; genus CAZBMX01. Next base: position 50,571 of record CAZSJW010000002.1, on the reverse strand, counting down.
CAGACATTGGTAGCTTGGCAGATGGATTTCTGAGAAGTCGCACACAACCTGATGCGATTGAGGTTTTCTTGCAGAGCTACAATGCAGCAGTCGGTGTACCTGTCGTGCCAGCACTGTGTCAGCGGTTGAACTCTGCGGCAGAAATTATTGAGAAAATGGGAACCGTTTTTGTTGAACCCAAGTATGATGGATTGCGGGTGCAAATCCATGTAGGTGCAGTACTAGATGGTGTTCGGTCTGTTCAAGTGTTTACCCGAAATCTTGAGAATGCTACGCATATGTTTCCTGAGCTAGTAGCATTGCTCTCGATGATTCCAGGTAGTGCTGTTTTTGACGGAGAAGCAATTGGGTATGATCCTCTAACAGGTCAACTAAAATCATTTCAGGAAACAATCACCCGTAAACGTAAGCACGATATTGCAGCTGTGTCAGAGAGTGTACCACTGCGTTACTATTTTTTTGACGTGTTAGTCCAAGACAATGTAAGTCTTTTACACAGGCCATTGCGAGAAAGAAAAGAGCTATTAAACAATTTAATTAAGCAAAATGAACAATTTGTAATTACGGAGGTGACTGAGACAACAGACCCGAATACACTGAAAGAACTACACGAGCATTTTTTGACTGAAGGTTTAGAAGGTGCAGTAATAAAGAAAGTGGACTCGCTCTATCAAAGTGGTCGCAAAGGTTGGTCATGGGTGAAAATCAAAGAGGAAGAAGGGACGCGTGGAAAGTTGACAGACACACTGGATTTGATTGTGATGGGATACTACCGAGGTCGTGGAAAACGCGCACAGTTTGGCATGGGAGCTTTTTTGGTTGGTGTCCGTGATGAGGTTTCTGACTCAATCAAAACAGTAGCCAAAATTGGGACAGGTATTAGTGATGAACAGCTTACTACTCTTAGACAATTGTTTGATACAGAGGCAGTACAAGTTCAGCCAAAACAGTTTCTTGTGGAGAAAGGCTTGTTACCAGATGTTTGGATATCCCCAAGCATTGTAGTTGAGGTAGCTGCAGATGAAATTACAAAATCACCAGTTCACACTGCTGGGGTAGCGTTACGATTTCCTCGATTATTAAAAATTCGAGAAGACAAAGGGTATCAAGATGCTACTACCGTTATAGAGTTAGAACAGTTTTGAGATGGCTGAAACACATTCAGAACCTCTTTTTTTTACACAAAGCAGTATCCATACACCTACGTTAAGGGTAGTGCTGCTGCACGGCCTTGGTGGTGAAAGCAGTGTGTGGAATGAGCTGAGAGCAATTCTTGAGAGAAAGTATCCAGTAGAGACTGTAGCATTTGATTTAGCAGGTCAAGGGCGATCAAGCAGGCAGTATCCGATTGAAATGTATGGTGTTACTGCACAAGCAGAACTCATCTGCGAACAGTTATCAGCATTACCTAAACTGCCGACAGTGTTGGTCGGACATTGCTATGGGAGTTTAGTCAGTTTGGTACTTGCTGAAAAGATGGGCAGACTTGAAAAGTTGATTTTGATTAGTACGGGTCAACAACTGCCAATAGTTGGGGAGTTAGCGGTGCATACTATTGGAAAGCGATTTTTCGATAGCGTATTCAACAGCATGTATGCGATCATTCCAAAAACTCACATCGCAAAGAGGAGAGATTTTACGAGTGTGATGAACGCAGGTCAATTTTCTGTAAGACGAGTATTTCAGGATGTGTTACACACGTCACTACCTACGTATTTACAGTTGCTATGGAAAGCAGCGCAGTTTTCAGCTGCTGAGTATTTGCGGTTACTCAAAGTGCCTACACACATTCTACAAGGTGCTGACGACCTCATATATCCTGTACGGAAGTTGCTACCTATTGTGGAGGCAAACAAACATTTATCACTGACAGTTTTGCCGAATGCACACCATGTTATGGTGTTGCAATTTGTACGAACCAAGTTGTTTTCTGAAATTGCAGCGTTATGTGAAGATGTTTTAAAAGAAAAGGGTTTATTAAAACTCTAGCTCTTTAATTGAGTCGAGCAATCTGCGGGTTTGTGCCAGCTGCTTTTTTGAAGCTGCTCGAAGATACTGTTCCATTCCCCAGAATATGGATGGTGATTGAGTTGTGTAATACTCGCCACCATGCATGACGTATCCATGGTTGTCCTCTTCGAACGTTTTTCCTTGAATATATCTAAGATTCATGAGAACAACTTGCTTGGCAAGTTTTAGTGTGCCTTCTTTTCTCAGTCGCCTGAAGGAAAAAGTGAAACGAGGATATCTGAAAATTATGAATGGGTGACCGTGCTGTGCAGCGGCTTCAATAAAGAGCGCGTCTTCCATAACTTTTTGAGTTTCATCGAACTGAACATGTTCAAGCACGCTGTAGTGCGCACCAATGAATGCACCAATGGCAGCAGGTTTACCAATGATTCTATAAAATTCGTAGGCTAAGTTAATTCCTTGGCTGACTGTTTGTGTAATAGCTTGATTTTCATCTGGACTTAGCCAGGTTGTAAAAATAGAGCCTGAAGGAATAAAAGACATCTGAGCTCTTAAATCTTCAAGAAAAAATTGATTTAAACGAACGTCTGCATCAATAAATAATACCCATTCACCAGCTGCCTTTTGACCACCCTTGTTTCTTTGATAACTGACGTTTTGCACTGGAGTAGAAATTTGTTTAAACGCCAAATGCTTAGCGGCTTCCTTTGCCACAGACATAGTTATGTCTTCAGATTTCCCATCCACATGAACTACTTCAAAGTCTTGAAAGGTTTGATTAACTAAGTCATTGAGGAGTAACGGCACATATTTTTCTTCATTTAAAGTAGGGATGACAATGGAAAAAAAAGGTTGATTTGATTTTTTAGCTACCATATGATTAGCAAATTATACTACCCTGCACATGATTGTGCATGGCTGCTACAATTACGACATGAGAATAATTGTAGGTTTAGGCAACCCCGTTCCAGAATATGAGCTGACGCGGCACAACGCGGGTAAGCGCGCAGTACAGTTTTTAGCAGACCAGCAGCATGTAAGGTTTGAGCGGGTTGGAAAAGTAAATGCAAGTATTGCTAAGCTGCATGCACCAATTGAAACGCTACTAGTGTTACCAGAAAAATACATGAATGAGTCCGGGGAGGTCGTGCGAGCAGTACTTGAGTATTACAAGTCTGCAGTCACACAAGCTGGTTATACTGAGTTAGTAGTTGTGTATGATGATTTGGATATAGTGTTTGGAGAGTACAAATTGGGCTATGGCACAGGTCCAAAAGTACACAATGGTGTGAGTTCGGTAATTGAGCAACTTGGCACAGATCGTTTCTGGCACGGTAGGATTGGCATTGATTCTAGAGATGGGGAGCGTCTAATTCCTGGAAGAGACTATGTATTGCAACGCATGGCAGAGTCTGAGATCATGCAATTGCAGCAATCAGTTTTCCCACTCATGCAGCGAGAAATAGACCAGAAAGTTACGTTAGCGGTAAATTCTTAACCTAAAAGATGCAGTTGCGGCTCATCCTCGCTCTTTATGCCTCGAATACACGCCTATCACCTACATTTACCGCATTTTGGTATAGATACAGGTCGCAACATGCGCCTTTTGTATGGTATGAGGATTATGCGGGATTTAGTAAATAAGTTTACCTTCATTTTTTTGCCAATATTTTTATTCCAACTGGGCTTGAAAGTTCATTGGTTTGATAGTTTTGGTTTAAGCAATTTGCAGCGCGGCGTCTTAATGATTGCTATTTTTTTCCTTATTGTTCGTATTGTGGTGTTGGTGAGTGCCATTCCAATTGGGAGGATGCTTAGCGCATATGGATATCAAAAAGGATTGGTTATTGGTATCGCTGTGCAGTTGCTAGCATTTTTATGCTTATACTACAGTCAAGAACAGCCCATGTTTATTTGGGGAGCAATGGTGCTTGAAGCTATACAACTGAATTTTTTTTGGAATAGCTTTTATGTGGTGCTTAGTAAAAGTATGAACAAGCACCATGTAGGTCAGGACTTGACCACAATGCAGTTTTTATTGCAACTTATGGCGGCTATTACACCTGCAGTTAGTGGTGTGTTGGCTGTAGCATTTGGGATTGAGTCATTATTCCTGTTTGGTATTGTTGGTACGTTGATTAGTTTGCTATTTGCAATCGGTTTGGAACTGGGCCATGAACGCGACAGCATTAGTTGGTATGAGTTGGGTCAGTGGTTGCGTGAACCAACATATCGGCGGTTATCACTTTCTTTCATTGGTCGGTATTTCCACGACGTAGTTATTTTTGTTTGGCCACTCTATGTCTTTTTACTATTGGGTGCTATTGATGAAGTGGGATTCCTGTACACCCTTTCACTATTCTTAGCACTTGTAGTGACATTTTTTACTGGTTTTTACGTGGCTAAGAATACAAATAAAAAGCCGTTTATGATATCTGGAGGGCTGTTGTCACTTCTATGGTTTGTACGGACAGGAATTTTATCTGTATGGTCAATTGCGTTTGTAGATATGCTTGAAAAGCTCACGGCAAACTTTCATTGGTTACACTTTGATATGCAGTATATGCGTCGAGGAAAAGGGGCTCAAGCACTTTCATACTACACCTATAGGGAAATGGTGATGAGTATGGGGGCAATTATGTTTTGGTTACTTTTTGCTCTGGTGTTTTTGTTTATCCCGCTCAGTTGGTTTACTATTTTTGTAGTTGCTGCAGTTGGTGTTTTGTTTAGTGTGCTAGTGCAAGAAGCGCACATTGTATCTGATCATGACAGTGAGTAAATCAAAAAAACCAGCTTTTCAATCTTTAGCCAGCTTGTTAGATGGATTCGCTTTGGAAGATAAAGGTGGATATATTACTCAGGAGTTTCAAGATTTTGGATACCGATTAGCTGTTGAGCTCAATGATTTGAAACATAAATCACTATACATGCGTTTGGCAAAAACTGAAGATAGGATTCTGTTAGAGCGTTCATTATCGTTTGTTGCAGATGCACAATCGGCGCGCAGCAAGGCAAGATTGTTTATGTGGAAACTAAAACAATTAAAAGCTGAAAAACAGAAGAAATGATCAGATTCACATCTGGGAATTGTACATATTTCATCGTATAATGACTTCATGCCCACAAAGTGGACGACTGGTGTCCTCATCATATTTTTATTTGCGGTAACGCTCTTGAGTGGTTACAACTATGTGACCAAGCCTTTTTCAAATAGTGCAATGTTTTCGAATCCAACGCCAGTGGTTAGCCCAACCCCCGTGGTAACTCCCTCGCCTGAACCTGTTTCAGCAGTGGAGTTACTACAAACTATGACACCAGAAGAAAAAATTGCGCAGCTGCTCGTGTTGCCTCTTTCTCTGCGAGATTTTCCAGAGATTAGTCAAAGAACCTCAGCTAGTAGTTCTGCAGTTTTTTCAGACTACTTGAGGACTGTTGATCAGCTTTCTGATTCTGCTAGTAATTCTGCACAGTTGCACCCAGGTGGATATCTGCTAGTTGATGATTCATTGAGTGCTGAGGAGGTATCACTGTTGTTGAGTCAAACCAAAGTCGTCGGCCCACTGAGCCAAGCTAAGTATCTTCGTCCAATCATTACTGTAGATCATGAAGGAGGCACAGTTCAACGCTTGCAGGGCGAGGGGTTTTCTCAGTTGCCCTCTTGGGAAGAAATATGTGCACTACCGAAAGCCCAAAGAACGCTATTGTTGGAAAGTTCAGCAAGAGAACTTACTGCAGCGGGTATAGATATGGTGCTTGGTCCCGTGCTTGACCGAGCAACTGATAGTTCTGTGTATGCTTCTAGAATTTGTTCCTCTGATCCCACTTTAGTGTCTCTAGCTGCTGCTGACTTTGTCCGAGCATTTACTTCTGCAGGTATTATTCCAGTGTATAAACATTTTCCTGGAATTGGTGCTACCAAGTTTGATCTGCACAAGCAATTTGACTCAATCACCGTTTCACCAGATGATGTGGCGTTGTATCGCACTATGATACAAAACTTTCCTACAGTTCCAGTCATGATTAGTCATGTTGGGGTGAAAAATCAATATGCCAACATTCCCTGCAGTCTTAGTCCAGATTGTGTGCAGGAACTGCTTACTGTTTTTCCCGATACTGTATTGATTACTGATGCTCTTGATATGAACTCTGTTCGTAAACAACCTGGCTCAGAAATCCGAAAGCTTGAAGATATTGTGTTAGATGCTGTGGCAGCTGGAGATACACTGTTATTGCTTGGAGAACGTGTTTCACTTGAGGATCAAAAAAAAGTCATGCAAGTTTTGCTTAGTGAGTATCGCATTAACGCCACATTTGCCTCAAAAGTAGACGAGTCCGCTAGAAAAATTATCGAACTCAAACTATCATTGTAATATGCGTCAAACGTTGCAGAAACCAATACTAAGAATTCTGTTTCAGGCACTATTAGTTTTGCTGTACATTGGTCTGTACCGATTGTTTGTTTGGGAAGAGGAGGCGGGTCTGATTGAACTCGGTTTCTTTATTTTTGGTATCAGCATCGGTACCCTAATGGTGATTGCTGATGATGTATGGCTTGCTTCGTTATATACAGAGCCAACAGACATTGTGAGGCCTCTGACTCGTTCTATTCTTTTTGTTTTGTTACTGATTCCTATTGGAGTTTTTGTGCTGACTTCAACAGCAAGTGTGCTTGCTATAGGGTTGTTTTTAGGTATTACTTCCAGCTTGGTTTCAGAAATGGTCATGTTGTATTCTGAACCACAACAAATTAGTGAGAAATATTTATGGCAGCTCCAGCGTTCATTGAGTGATTTGGAGGTGCAGCGGATAGTGCTTGGTATGGTGTTGTTTCTTGTTACTTTTAGTTTTTTATTTGTATGGTGACAGCACAGTTTTCAGGTCCATATGGGCTACCTACGGCATTCACGATCGGACCAATTCATTTCTATATGTATGGATTAATACTTGGTATCGCTGGAGTTGTATTTTATACACTGAGCTCAAATTACGCCAAGAGACTTGGAATTGCAAAAAGCTTACTGAACCCATATGTGTATGGGGGAGTACTTGGTGGAGTAATTGGTGCACGCATCTGGCATGTGATAACTGATTGGAATTTGTATCGCTCTCAATTTTCTGCGGTACTACACATATGGGAAGGTGGAGCAAGTATATTGGGAGGAATTGTTGGTATGCTGGTTGGTATTAGTGTTATACACAGATGTTTACGTTACTTTGGTAAGAACACAATCCCCTTGTTTTTAGTCTTTGATCTCATAGCGATTGGTTTGCCCTTTGCCCAAGCCATTGGGCGGTTTGCAAACTTTATCAATCAAGAGTTGTACGGTGCTCCTAGCAATTTGCCTTGGGCCATTCACATTGCTGAAAGACAGAGAGTTACTGGGTATAAAGATGTCAGTTACTTTCATCCATTATTTGCATATGAAGGGATTGCTATGATGGGCTTTGGGCTTTTTATTTGGTTACATGTACGTGGGATCAGTAAAAAAATTGGGGATGGCACTGTGTTTTACTTCTACCTGGTGTATTACTCCTTACTCAGATTTTTACTAGATTTTTTGAGAATCGATGTGCGCAGAGTTGCTCTTGGTATGTCTATAAATCAGCTAGTGTTGTTTGCTAGTATAGTTTTTTTAGTGAGCTTTGGAGTTTTCAACGTGTACTTAAAAAAGAGACATGAATCAAATAAAAACAGGTAGGTTTTTGTTGTTAACTATAGCTGCAGCATTGCTTGTGGGCTGTGGGTTACTTGTGTATAGTCAAGTTCGCCTTAAGTTTACTGATGGAAATGGAGTGGCTGTGTTGAGTACCAAGGATACTGAATTTACTACAACTTGGCGGCACTTACTTAGTGTGCCAGATACATCAAAACAAACCGTAGTTATAGATGGTAGGCCCCTTGAGGTTGAAGTGGTGAATACTGGGGAAAGCATTACTCAGGGTTTGAGCAACCGAAGCAATATCGGAGCAGATGGCATGCTTTTTGTATTTCCCACAGCAGTTCAGACTAGTTTCTGGATGAAAGAGATGCAGTTTGATTTGGATATTGTTTGGCTGAGTAAAGGTTTTGTTGTTGGGATTGAAAGAGAGGTGCCACATCCAAAATTAAGCACACCAATATTTTCACTAGAAAGCTACAGATCACCACAAGATATTGAGCTAGTGTTAGAGTTACCTGCGGGGGAAGCTCAGAGACTAGGTATCAATGATGGTTCAAAACTAATTCTCTATGAGTAAAATATGTCTGTTTGAGATAGTTTTTCGGATTTCCTAGGTGCTAAAAGATGCTATAGTATTTGTACCATGCAAGACGTTTCTGCAGTGCCTTCTGGCACTCTGCCACAGAACACTGTGTCACCTGTTCCCTTGGGGACAAAACTAAGATCTACCTTTGGAGCGATCAATACGAATCCTGTAGTGTCTGCGCAGCCAATTTCGCAGCAAGCAGTTCCAGTAGCACCTACTGTTCCTGTTGTGCCTAATACTCCTGATGCGCCTACCGCAGTCCAGGCTGCTTTGCCCCAGCAGCAGTCAGATATTGAGATTCCAGTAGTAGAAGTTCCCGATGGGCAAAAATTAGATATTTTGAGTGCCGTACTCGATCAAATTGAAGCAGAAAAACCAGCAGTAGCACAGTCCGTTCCGCCGCAGCCAGTGGCTTCGCCCACACCATCTGTACAACCCACTGTACTCGACCAAGCTTTGCCAATCGCGGTTGCAGCTGGAGCGAACACGCTAAACCCAATAGGCATGCCGAGTAGACCAGTTGCAAAGGAGCGGGCTGTATCTAGTGATCAACATGCTACAGAGTTAGCGGCGGGCGTTCAGTACGTGGAGCAAGAACCAAGCCCAGAAATTCCGGTGGAGGTTGAAAGCTTCATACAGAGAGTTACTGATCACACTGAAACCTCACCACATGAGGTGGTGATTGCGGATGGTACAACTGAACAGCCAAAAGCGGCATATCCAACTCGGCCAGTGGTTGTTTTGCCAATTACTGAAGCAATTGAAGATGAAGGACAGAAAAAAAGTGCTAAGTTTAGTATTCGATGGCTAGTAGAGTGGAGCCACAAAATAATAAAAATGTTTGCAGGGAAAGTAATATATCGCCAGGTAGAGGCGAAAGAGTAGTTATACAACATAGGATCTATGGAACCAAACGCAGCTGAGGGTGCAGCAAAAACTGCAGTTGATACAGCAAAAACACTAGCCACAACTGACCTAACTGGTTCAGCTGTTGGCTTGATTTCCAGTTTCATACTGATTGTACTATCTAGTGCGATCATACTTGTTTTCTTATATATGTTGTTCCAGTGGTGGAAGCATCGCAATAGAGAGGCATACTCACTGGATTTTGTTACGTTATTGGTTCGCCTTCCAAAAGAAAATGAAATTAAGATTGATGCAGCAGAGCAAATGTTCGCGGGATTGTACTCTTTGAAGAAACATGGTTTTTGGGCTTGGACTAAAGTAGAGGACATATTTTCTTTTGAAATCGTGGCCCTTAAGGAAGAAATTGCATTTTATGTAAACTGTCCGAAACGAATACGCGACTTAGTTGAAAAACAAATTCATGGAGCCTACCCAAATGCAGACATAAAAGAGACCGATGAAGTCAATATTTTCAGTGAAAAAGGTAGAGTATCTTTTGCAAGTCTGACACTTGAGAAAGCAAGTTATTACCCGCTCAAGAACTACAAGGATCTCCCCACCGATGGTTTGTCTTTACTTACTTCAGCACTTTCTAAAATGAGCGAGGGTGAAGGCGCAATAGTACAGTTACTGCTCCAGCCCACAGGCAAAAGATGGCAAAATCAAGCACGCTCGTACATACAGCGTGAGAAAAAACGAGAAGCAGACCCTCAAAAAGCAACCTATGGCCATGACCCTAAGGAGATGGAGAGTATCAGCAATAAAATCGAAAAGCCAGGATTTCGAGTATCTCTGAGAGTTTTGGTATCTGCACAAAAAGAAGACTCAGCTGAGTCTCACATGAATAACATCACTGGTGCATTTGCCCAGTTTACCTCTGCATACAACACGTTTAAGCGTCACAGAGTTTGGATTAAACAGCTGTACATGATTGATTTTATTTATCGATATATGCCTCTTTTCAACAAAGGCACGTTTATCCTAAACCCTGAGGAACTAGCTACAATTTTCCATCTGCCAAACAAAACGGTGGAAACACATCATATTCGATGGTTGACCGCGAAACATGCTCCCGCACCGCACAATATCCCTACCACTGGTTTGCGCTTGGGCAAATCAAAATATCGGGGTGAAGTTCGTGAAGTACATATTTCCGAAGATGACAGACGGCGTCACATGTACATTATTGGTAAAACAGGTACTGGTAAGTCAGAGTTTTTGAAAGAAATGATCTTGCAGGACATCGAAAATGGCAAAGGTGTCTGTGCAATTGATCCTCATGGTGAGTTTGTGGAGGATATTTTACAGCTCATGCCGCCCGAGCGCGCAGACGATGTGATCTACTTTAATCCGTCAGATTTGACTCGACCAATGGGTCTGAACATGATGGAAGCAGACACAGAAGAACAGCGTCACTTTGTGGTTGGTTCAGTCATCGGGCTTATGTATAAGTTGTACGATCCGCACCGCACAGGTATTATCGGTCCGCGGTTTGAGCATGCTATTCGCAATGCTATGTTGACTATCATGTATAAAAAAGGCACCACGTTTATTGAGTTAGTGCGCGCTTTGACTGATAGTAAGTATGTCGACCAGTTGCTGCCAATTGTGAAAGATCCAGTGGTGAAACGCTATTGGACTGATCAAATTGCCCAAACCTCCGACTTTCATAAGTCTGAAGTTCTGGACTACATTGTGTCCAAGTTTGGTCGCTTTGTGACCAACAAAACTATGCGTAATATTATTGGTCAGCCAGAAAGCTCATTCAATATTCGCCAGGCAATGGATGCTGAAAAAATCATTTTGTGCAACTTGTCCAAGGGTATTTTGGGAGAAGAAGATGCTAAGTTTTTAGGTTTGATCCTAGTGCCGAAAGTGCTTACTGCCGCAATGAGTCGGCAAGATATTCCCATGGCGGACCGCAAGGACTTTTTCCTGTATGTGGACGAGTTCCAGAACTATGCCACCGAGGACTTTGCGGTGATTTTGTCTGAAGCTCGTAAGTATCGTTTGAGTCTCATTGTTGCCAATCAGTTTATTGGGCAGATTGATGAAGAAGTAAAGAATGCAGTGTTTGGAAACGTCGGTACAATGGTTTCCTTCCGCGTTGGTGTGCCAGATGCAAACTTCTTGCAGCACGAGTTTGCACCGACATTTAATGAAAATGACTTAACAAACATTGAGAAATATCATGTTTACATTAAAACCATCGTCAAAAACGAGCCTGTGCCACCGTTTAGTATGTCTTTGCAAAAGGACATGGATGCGGTGATGGCGCGGATGAACCCCAAGCAAGCAGAAATGATTAAGGACTTATCACGGCTGACGTATGGCAAGGATCGTGAGGCTGTGGAGATTGAGATTCAGAGTAGGAGTAATTTGTAGCTGAATCAGCGAGCAGTAGCAGCTTTGTGTATAGAATAGTTATTCAAGTATTCTTAGCTGCCATTTTCCCACAATATATCCATTTCCTTCATGGAATAGGCGGGATTATATGAGAAAATTTTTGCTTCTGAAAAAGTGAACTTTTTATTAATTCTTTCCACATGAGCTTTAAAGGCTTTTTCAAATAGTCCGCCAGTCCGATTAGTCCTGATTGCCTCGTTACTAGATGAACATATCATATCGAAGCCATTACTCTTAGCAAATTTTGCTAACTCAATTAGTGTTTTATCAAAAAGAACTTTTTCATCAATATTTTGTAGGTATGTGGCAGAAGGGTTAATGGAGACGGTCAATATTTTCTTCCCTTGATCACTATATTCATGTAGTAGGCAAAGCCCAACGCAGCGCAATGTTTCAGGATCTTGGTAGACAAATTGAAAGTAGTTTTCCATGTCCCACATGTTTTCAGTATTGTTGCTTGGTGTATCTCGACTGACGCAGACACCACCAACCATTCGGGCATGCGCACTCTCTTTGGTTTTAGAAATAAAACCATTTAGAACTCTGCGTTTTTTACCTGATTTGCTGACAAATTTATCTAGTTCTCCTTCCAAGATGAGCATTTCCTCCTCATAGACTGACGCAAATAGTTCTCCAGTGTAGCTGGCATATCCTTCGTCGGAGATTGTTCCCTCAAAATTCCGAGTTATGTGGTCCATGTACTGCGAAAGGTTGATTTCATTTAAGAAGACTTGGCTTGGGTCAAGCTGCTCACCAGTTAATGCTTGCCAAGCTGCAATAGATTTATTTTTTTGAGCAACTATTTGACCTATGATTGCCTGTGCCTCATTGCCATCACTAGCATTATTATGTTGGGTAAACCCCATTGTCATTCGCTCATAGCGATTAATGAGAGATGCGACTTTTTCAACAGAGGACTCCCTACCATTTTTATTCTTTAGCGTTGCAGCAATTCGCTTGAGAAATGGTTCACTGATACCAAGATTCTCTATTCTCAATTTTTTTGAAAGTACATATTTTTCTTCAACTACTTTTTCTTGCGCAAGTTTTTTATATACATCCTTTAGATAATTTTGGATTGCTGTATTTTGCCAAGCTGATTTAATAATTTTCCTATTAATTTCTTTTAGTCTATCTGCATAGAAAGAATGTAGCTCAGTAAGCAAGGAATAATCAGGATTTAAAGAACCGTTCACTCGATCGTTTGTACCGTTTATGTACTCACGTACGTCTTGGAAGTATGCAAATTCATAAGTGATCAGCAACTGTTTTACAGTAGGTTCTAAATGTTTCATTTTGCCATACTTAACCGCTGCAAGTAGTAAAAACAGTTTTTCTTCAATAGAGTTGGCTGCTGATAGCTGCTGATTGAGTTCTTTGTCTGGTGATTGTAGTGCTGTCAACATTACAGCCTCTACTTCCTGAGCAAGTTGAGCTTGCATTTTTTCTGGTTCGTAAGTTTGCGATTCAAAATGATGTGCAATCTGGTAAATAACATCGGTGATTGGATGAATAGCTTCTTTAGATAAAGTTTCACCTTCTTTTAACTTGATGCTAGTTACGTCAACTAAATCAAGAATGTATCTCTCCTCAAACTTGTATTTTTCAATATCACTTGACCTATCACTACAACTAGCTATAGCCTCATACTTGCCATACTGGCCAGCATTGTTTGGAAAAATGCCCCGTACCAGTGCAGCATAATATGGCAAACCTCGTTCAGTTTCTGTTGGTGGAACACTTCTAATTAATGACTGGGCAGAATTCATGACTGAATCTAAGTACACATCTCCTTGACCATTTTCTCTGGCAATTTTATAACCACCTATAATTTCTGGTGTCATTAGTCTGAATTTGTCGCAAAATTCCATAACAATATCTGTGTCATTTGGCATAATCGCTTCTTGCTGTAAACAATATGTCCAATCTGATATCAGTTGATTTGCTAAGGGTCCATGTTTTCCTATAAATTCTTTCAAAAACTTGACTTGCCGCATGTCTCGCAATGCTAGGTGTGGCTTGTCGAATAAACTTGCGCGCGCAAAGTTCATGGTGACATCAAAAATAATTGGTAACTGCTTAGGCAGTATTTTTGCAAGATCTTTTGGCAGACCTTTGTCAATTCCTTTTGATACTTCATATACCAGCGTAGTATCCATTTCTGAGTAAATAGTTTCCAACTCGAAAAAGAAGTTTACAGCTTTAGTGTCGGAGAGATATATTGCAGGATATGCGGCCGCAAGATAGAAGCGGTGGTTTAGGAAGAGATTGGGGTGCAGACTTGGTAGCTCCGTTGCTCTTTCTATGGAAATTGAATTATTGCTTAATAATGAAATTATCTCAGATAATATAGAGTCATTATTTTTATATGCGGCTAGCAAATTGTTTACCGAGGGTAGTGAACGAACTTTTAGTAGCTCTGGGTTTTTTTTAAACAACTCAGATACGTACACGCTAGATATATTCTTACCTTCCCCCTCAAAGGCTGCTGGGCAAAGTTGTGGATACTGTGCAATTGCTTCCAATGTCTCAGCATCTTGTCCTACATCCAGCAGTGAAACGGCTGTGGTTAGAAAGTAATCGAGCAGTATCGGATTAGATTTTTGTTTAATTATTTCTTTTGATAAGGATGCAAGTGAGCTTAATGTCTGACGAGCGATGTCAGTTTGTGTTTTGTCTGAAGCTAAAATGATTGCCCAACGACGGAACGTATTACCAAAAGCATACCCAGTGTAGTTTGTATGTACGGTTGTTTCCGCAATTACAAGTGCGTTTCTTAGCAATTCTACCTGTTCATCACTTAGCTCTTTGCTTTCTTTGATCTTAGGTATGAGATTCTGGTTGGGCAAGCTTTCGGCAGCTAGTTTAAATACTCTATGATCTGTATTCTCATCGCTTTGACTTACAATGTCGAAAGCTACGTTACTAAATGATTGTCTGAAAGATGTGTTGCTGTTGTATCCGCTAAAATCCCAGCCCAATAGTTGATCTTTTACCCTCTCAAGGTGTGGATGTTGTGATATTGCTGCGTCGACCAGAGTAGGCCAATCTGATCTTTTTGCTAAACGATGCAAGACACTGTTGGCATGGTACGTTCGGTAGTTTTGATAATCTGCAGCTGCAATAAGACACAAAGTATGAATACTATCGGGTTTCGGAAAGTCAATTAATTTTTGAATGTAAGTGCCTTCATTATCATTGAGTGACTTGTCTATAATTTGACTGTATAACTCTGCATCTTGTTGAACAAGAAGCTCTCCATATATGGGTTTCAGGCTCTCAGAAGTGTTTACTGCCCTCCAAAAATTGAAATTGATTTTTTCATTTATGTTCCCGTACTGATCGAATGCTAAAGGTTTTGGAATAAAGGGGAATGGTAGAGTGCTTTTAACTTGAATATGATTCCCTATTGAGCTATCTCGGTGTGAACTCCAGTTTGCGTGACTGTTAACAGAGTTCAAAATCTCTTTTATTCTGAGCATCTCAATATGTGCTTCATGTTGAACCAGAAATTGTACTTGCTGGCGATCCGTCTTACTAATCAGTTCCCCACATACATGTAAATAATTGTTGAACTTTCCTGGATAATTTATGTGTGTTCTCAAT
Organism: uncultured Pseudomonadales bacterium; assembly: GCA_964607285.1. GTDB lineage: Bacteria > Patescibacteriota > Microgenomatia > UBA1400 > PJMF01 > CAZBMX01. The sequence continues at coordinate 35,436 of CAZSJW010000002.1, read as the reverse complement.
TGAAGCAGATACTCATTTGAAGATTGGTCTGAATCTCTATGTTCTAAGAATGAAAGTAAATTTTTCAAAAAATCAGTGGCATCCTCCTGAGATATTACTTTTGCAGCCAAATCTGAAGTGAGGTTTGGCAGGATCTGCTCTCTAATAAATTGCACCTGTATAGGTCGAAGCACTGATTGGTCAATAGTCAGCTGTTGCGCAAAGACTTCAAAAGCTTTAGCAGAATCCATTAAAATACCTTTTCCGTATTCTTTAAGTAGTTTAACCTGCCTTGCTTTAGACTTAAGTTCTTTTTCTCTGCATTTTTCAATTTTATGCCCAGAAATGCTTTTCTAATGGATTTTTGTAACTTTGGGAAACGTTCAAATCGTTGCCATTCTAAATAACTCAGGCTGTTTGAAACATCTTGCGTGACCATTCGTTGTCGCCAATAGTTTTGATTTGCGATTTCATACTCATTTTGCAAATGAATCTTCAGTTGAAAGAGCTCGGTTTCAAGCGGGACACTCTCAAGTAGAGACTCAGGCGTAGAAGATAGTGAAGCAAGTAGTTGTTCTACTCTGACATGAATATTACTTTCATCTGTGTTCTGAGAGCTCTGTTCTTCAACTTTAGGAACATTAAATAGTTGATCAGTTAGCGACTTGAGTTCTTGATAATTTCTTTCAGTAGTCAGGATAAGATTCTGATGACCCTCAACGAGCTCAAAGTTGTCTGCATCTTCACTCTCAGGATTTGAAAGAAAATTTTCTAGAAAAATTTCATTTTGCTCAAGCATATTTGAAATGTGATTTTAGTAATAAAATATTTATTCGTTGTTTTTTTCCCAATCCTCAACAACTTGCTTACAATACACATACTTCCCATACTCAAGTGCTTTTTCATGCGCAGCCTTGTCTGAGTTCTCATCAACCTCAATAGCTTTGCCGAGCACTTTTTGCGCTTCTTCTACTGCAACTTTTCCTCGTTCTGTCAGCGTTTTTAATTCTCCCTGCATTGCTGCAGTTTCTTTTTTCTCAGTTAGAGACGTAGCCGAGGAGCTTAGACTTGCGCCCAATGACTGCGACCTCCCAGCAATACCTAGTTTTTCCAACTGTGCAGATACAGGGTTAAGGGTGTTGGCAAACTGCTCGGGTGCGACTCGGTGCCAAATTGCCAAACCAACGCCTACTACAACTAGAACAACAACTAATTTTTTTAGAATAGCCATACCTTGATAGTAGCACTTTGCTGAGGTTAGCCCAAGTGGTGAGTGATGGCAGCTTGCAGCTCAAGGGGAGTGTGGGCAATAGCAACAGGATGTGCAGCCAGCAGAGCTGGTTCCAAATCAAATCCCCAGGTCACTGAAATTGCGGGTACGCCTGCTTTGGTGGCTGCGACCACATCACGGGCTTCATCACCGATATATATAGCTGAATCTAAGCTTGCCAGCTCCAGAACTGTTTTTTTAATGATGGGTGCTTTGCCAAAGTAGTTTTTTTCGCAGCGAATGTGGCTAAAAACTCCAGACAGATCGTGGCGTTGTAGAAAAGCAGACACGATGTCCTCTTGATTAGAGGTCACAATTGCCAGTTCGTATGTTTTGTGTAGCTTATGCAGTACTTCTGGTATCCCAGCAAAAGGCTTGATTTTCTCCATATTTTCGCGCATATCACGTTGTACCAGCTGTATGAAGCGCAACAACCGAAATGCCGAGAGACCTAAACTTTTCATGAATTTTGCTGCCCCTTGCTCTCGAATTCGATCATAATCAGCGGGGGCAACATGTGGTAGTCCATAGTCAGGTGCATGTGCATTGTAACTTGCAGCAATTACTAGCATGGTATCTGCAATTGTGCCGTCAAAATCAAAAATTGCTGCTGGTCTAGCGTCACTCATATCGCAAAGCCTCAATTGGAGATAAGTTGGCAGCACGTTTTGCAGGCGCTGCACCGAATACTAACCCGACAGCGGTAGAAACACCAAAAGCCAAGAGTACAGCATCCATAGTAACCTTAGCAGGGAACACACTCTGGAGTGCAAGCGAACCCAGGTATGCTAATCCGATGCCAATCAAGCCACCAAGCAGTGATAAAAGAGCAGCCTCAGTCAGAAACTGAAGCAAGATCAAGTTTGGGGTTGCTCCCAGGGCTTTTCGCAAGCCGATCTCGCGAGTTCTCTCCGTAACTGAAACCAACATAATATTCATGATGCCTATCCCACCAACCACTAAGGAAATGCTAGCTATTCCGCCCAGACCAACAGTTAGTACCCCAAGTATTTGATTAATAGTGTCCAAAATTTGAGATTGATCAATAACAGAGAACTCATCTTCTTTGAGCCGTTTACCCATGACTGTCTCTATAGCTTGTATGGATTCTTCTAGCCTGTCTTTGTCTTTTGCCTTGGCAATAATTTGTACCACTGAATCTGTATCAAAGAGCTTAAATGCTGTATTGATTGGCATGTAAATATAGGTGTCAAAGGAAGGACCACCGAAGCCACCCCCTTTTTCTTCTGCCACACCTACTACTTCAAAGGTTTGCCCACTAATTTTTATGTTTTTGCCTATGGGGTCGATGTTGCCAAATAGCTCATCTGCAAGTTTGAAACCAAGCACAGCTACGCGTTTACTCGTATCAGCTTCTGCTTCTGAAAAAAACCGTCCTTTGATAGTTGGAGTGTTGTATCCTTCGGCATAGTTTGCCGTTGTAGCCAGGATTGTTGTACGCTTGTCCTCACTGCGATAAGAAACAGTAGAAGATTGTTGGGAAATTGGGGCAGCTAACTCAATAAATTCACGAAGGCGTTCAATCTCGCGGACATCTGAAATTTTTAATTTAGAGTTAGCAACAGCAGATTCTTGACCTTCTTGGCTAAAGCCTCCGTCTTCACCAAAAATGTCTCCGGGGAGAATAATGATGTTGTTAGAGCCAAGATCGTTGAATTGTTCAGTCACGTATGCTTGCAAACCATTGCCAATGGAAGTCAGCAGCACAACTGAACACACACCTATGATGACACCAAGAGTAGTCAGAAATGAGCGAGACTTATTGGTGAGAATTGCTTTAACCGCTATGCTGAAGACGAATGTGGCGTTCATGCTATGTTCACCTTGATGTGGTCACTTTGCTGTTTTTTAGACTTAGTTTTAGTTGTACCTCTATGGGCTGAGTCACGCACTATTTTTCCATCTTTAAATACGATTAATCGCTTAGCAATGGCTGCTACATCTTCCTCGTGTGTCACCATGATGATAGTTTTACCTTGTTTATGCAATGTTGTAAGTAGATCTTTAATTTCATCACCACTTTTTGAATCTAAGTTGCCAGTTGGCTCGTCTGCAAAAATTACTGATGGGTGGTTGACCAGTGCTCTGGCAATTGCTACTCGTTGTTGCTGTCCGCCTGATAGCTGGGCAGGGGTGTTTTGGAGTCTATCAGAAAGTCCAACTAGTTCTAAGAACTCTATGGCTCGCTTTTTGCGCTCGGATGCTCCAATACCTGCGTAGATGAGTGGCAAGCTGACATTATCGATAGCACTGGTACGTGGTAGTAAATTAAACTGTTGAAAAACAAAGCCAATTTCTTTGTTTCGTAAACGAGCACGGGCGATTTCATCATACTGGGTAACGTCAGTTTCATGCAAAAAAATCTGTCCAGTAGTTGGCTCTGAAAGCATGCTGGCTACTTGCAGAAACGTTGATTTGCCTGAACCTGAAGGGCCCATGACTGCAATAAACTCACCAGTGTGAATCGTTACAGAGACTGCATCTAGCGCTGTGATAGTTGAGTCTCCGAGTGTGTATGTCTTGTTGACCATCTCAAGACGGAGCAGAGGCGTTGGTGAGTTCATACGAAACTATTCTGGAACAGCGATACTATCGCTTTCTTGCAGACCGCTAAGGATCTCTACATAGTCTTCAGTTTCAAGTCCAACAGTGATTTCTTGTTCACGCAAACTTCCAGATGGTTCGACAATATCAACATAGACTTTGTCCTCCCGTTCACGAGTGGCAATCACAGGGATGGTAAGTGCATTACGTACGGTAGCTAGTTTGATTTCAATATCACCATTCATTCCGAGGCGGACACCTTCTTGCAGACTGGTGGAGGAAAGCGGAAACTCAACAGCAAAAACAGTCCCACTATTTCCTTGGCTACTGGTAAGTGCAATGTAGCTTACAGAAGTTTCAATACTGCGGTCCTGGAAGGCATCAAGGGAAAGTGAAGCTGTTTGGTTGAGTTGTACTAGGGCAATATCAGCTTCATCAACAGCACCTCGGAAGATTAGGCTCTCAGGGTTGATGAGTTCAAAGTAGTCAGTAGCCTGGATTTGTACACCAGTGACAGTAGACGGACTGACCGTAAGTATGCCTGCAAATGGTGCAACGAGCCGAGTGTTGCGAATGGCTATGTCTTTGGTTTCGACACTGAGTACCGTGTTGCGCAGATCTAGCTGCTCTTGTTCTACACTCCGATTTTCTGTTGTATCGATCGCTCGGTCCTTGATACCGTCTCGTGTGTTCTCCCAATCCAAGCGTTCTTGTGTGTAAAGATTGAGCTGCTGTTCAAGCTCCCTTTGCAGGGTTGCTTGGTCGATGTTTGCAATTGTTTGCCCTTTTTTTACTGCAGCACCTTCTTGAGCTCCAAGATATGTTAGTTTCCCACCCGCCATGAATCGCATACGAGCTTTTTCTTTGGCATCAACAATGCCAGAAACTGCAAGAGTTTGTGTTAGATCTTGGCGAGTTGGTTGTTCAGTTCTGTACTTTGGGATTGCAGCCGCTTGTGCTTGCTGGTAGTAGTAATATCCAGCACCACCAAGTATTAGTAATGCAAACAGGGATAGTTTCCAGCGTTTTTTAATTGTTAATCCGAGGCGTTTAATGACTGTGAACATACATCTTTCCAAAAAAGTTCAACTCTCAGTTTACAGCTTAGTCAAGTGAAAGGCTAGAGGGAGTGGATCTATGGCGTGTCCTTTCCAGACAGATCGACAGCGGGTATAATAGCGACCGTGAGCCGATAGCTCAGTCGGTAGAGCGGAAAGCTTATACCTTTCTGGTCGGGGGTTCGAGTCCCTCTCGGCTCACAACATTTGAATTTTTATCTACTACTTCATTGATTAGCTTGAATGGACGGGATATTTTGGAGTTCGAAAAGCCTGTAAAATGGTACTTCAGCCCTTCAGGGAAAATTGCCCTTTGTAGTTTGACTTTGTACTCAATTGGAGCGTAGTACCAGGTAAATTCAATCGTTCGAATAAAATCCCTTGCAAATATAAGCATAGCGTTTACATCCAGTTCTTCTGCGTGTATCTCTGTTAATCCAATTTTGGCTATGGTAATTTTTTGTTCCAAATCTTCAACATTCTTTTTTACGATATTTGGAGGCAATATCTTATCTCTCCCACTTTGAACAAAGTAATCCTCTTGATCTGTCAGTAACTTGATTTCATTGAGCTTATGTAGATAGTCACCCTTAATTTCTTTCTCTCTAATCTCATACTTTCTAATAAAAACTTTATTAAAAATTGGTACAAGATCATCCACAGGCTTCACATTTTTTACATATGAAAGAAATTCATTTTCAATATCTGCCTTTTTTACACTTACGGAAAATTTGGGACATTCTTTATTCCGACAATAGTAGTAGGGATAGCGACCAGACTTAGCCCAACACGCTGTAAATGGCTTACCGCACTCACCACATTGCACAAAACGACGCAGAGGAAAGTCGGGATGATTATATTGTCTTTTCTGGGTAGCATGGTTAGATAACCCTATTTGGACTTGCTTACATCTTTCGAATAAAGTCATATCAATAATTGGCTGATGTAAACCTTTAATGAATTTTCCTTCTTTGTTTACCAAGTATCCTGTGTAGAAAATATTGTTGAGGATATTATCAATTGATTGCTCTGAGAACCTAATAATTCTACCTTTATTGTTTTTTATCTTTCTTTTTTGTAGCACTTTTGCAATATCAGTTTTTCTTACGACACCTGTCGCATACTTTTCAAAAATCTCTGTCTTTACGATCTCCCACACATTATCGTCTTTTGCTTTCGGAGATAGCTTTACTCCTGCCTGATGTACATCCTTATACCCTGTGGGTGCACCCCATGGCCATAAACCTTGTTCGACCCTTGCCCACATAGCCAATTTGACTCTTTCCCGTTTAACTTCGTTGTCGTACTCATTTACAGCAGCCAGAACACCCTCAACTAATTTTCCAGATGGGGACTCATCAATGCGCTCTGTAGCTGAACGAAGTATGATTCCAAGCTTTGTAAGCTGACCCCTTAGCCAGTGATGCTGTTCCTGACCTCTGGCAAATCTATCCAGCTTGAAGACCATTAAAACTTCAAATTTACTTTTGTTTTTCTTGCAAAAGTCTAACAGTTCAATAATTCTTGCTGTTTTATTTTTATCTGCTGAGACAGCTTCATTTCTTACTACTTCAGTCACCTCGAATCCGTCAGCAAGACAAGCATTTCTACAAAGCTGTTCTTGAGTTTCAAAGCTTGTATTGCCAATTTGTTTAGGATCACTGAACCTTAAATACAAACAGGCTCTCATTTTAGTATTTTGTTTAGTTGTGTTCATTTGCTAACTGAAAGTAAGAGTTATTAACAGTATATCGGTTATTTAATCTGTTCGATAGAGTTTTGTTTCATATACTTTTTAACTCTTTCTTCAAACTCCTTTCCTTTATCGGTAATCGTGTGATCTTTTATTATGTCGTTAGTAATCGTAATCAAAACTGTGCTTCTAACACCTGATTTAATCGGCATTAAATATCGTGTCTCTAATAGCTCTGGATGCTTTTTATCAAATGTATTCCAAGCTCTTAACGCTGCATGATCGCTCATTGACTTAGGTGTGTAAGTTGGAATGAGAGTAGGTTCTCCCTCAGACTCCCTCTCCCATAGTTTATTTTCTTTTTCATTACCCTTATCTACACTATCTTTTATTTCCTTATCTTCGGTATCAGTTTGGTTGTCATTTGGTATACCAGTGGTATCCGATTGGTTTCCATCACTATCAAACGATGGAATTTCTGAAGGATGATGCCTATCAGCGCGAATATTTTGATGGCGCTTCCATTTTGGAAATTGGATGAATGTTTCATTTCCAACAGCCCACCTCCAAATAAGACCAGCATCTTTAATCTTCTGGAGCATTTCTTCAACCTGAATTACGGTGTACTCTTTCATTGGAAATACCAAACCACGAACTGTAGGAGCACCGCCTTTCATTTTTCCATCATCATCAGCATGAGTAATCATCCAGCTAAATAATAGTTGGCACTCAAGCGGGAGGCTGTTGACCTGTTCTGATGTGCATATGCTTTTACTGAGCATTCTTCTGTTTGCCATGTTTATTTCAATTTGTATCCGTCAGAGTTATGTATCTGGCGTTGTAGGGAGAAGCTCCACTTCCTTATCCATTGCTCTTTGAGCTAAATACTGATCAACAATTAGATCAGCAAGATGTGAGAAAAGATTGATAATCTCCTCTAAATCACCTTCAGAGTATTTACTACCTTTTTCTCCTAATAATTCTCGTGCTTCTTTAATGGTTAGTATCATAGTTAGCTAAAAATTAGGTCTTTAAGTTCCGACAACTTAGCATTCAATTCTTTGGGATTTACGACAGCACGATCCAGCCAATACTCATTAACCAGAGATTCACAAACGTCAGGTTTCTCAAAAAGAAAAATGGATTCTCGGGGATTAGCTTTGTTGATGCCAGCAAAAGGGACTTTTTTAGTCGTTAGGAGGTACGCAGCGAGGATGAGGGATTTGGTTTTGTAATATCTATCTTCTGTATTCATAATCTGTGCTCAATTTGGTATGAGTACAGATTAGCAAGGGAAGGTGAAAATGAAATTATGACAGTTACGAGGAGACTAAGTGGCGGTGAAGTTCCTTCTCGTATCTTTTGACAGCCTTACGGATTGTTTCCGTATAGTTGCGGATGTATTCAATGTATCTTTCGTACTCAGCTCTTTGTTTATCTGGCAAATCTCCTGCAAATTTCATTTTCTTCTTCACATCAGCATAATAAGCAGCTCCTTTATTCTCAGAAACTGCAATGTCATGCTGTCTTTTTCCATTAAAAATTTGCCAATACCATTCGCGATCACGCCTGATGTTAGGGATGGTATCTTTTCCTAATTTTTCATCCAAAGGGTTCGTAAAAACGTACTCATGTTTTAATTTTTTAGCTTCGTTAAAGGCTGACAAAATATCTTCTTGCGTAGAAAAAGGTGTGACAATAATAGCCATAACTGCCTCATCACTATTTGAGGAAATTGGCAGAGTGTCATAGCTGACTGTACCCACAGCAGTTTTGAAATGTGTTACTCGATGAAAAAGAACGGCTTGTTGGATTACTGAATCAAAGAGAGGGGGATAATTATGTAATTTTCTCAATTTAACTATCGACTCCATAAAATCCTTTTGAATAGATGCTTTTTTAAGAAAGTTGGCTTGGGTACTTCTTAACCACTGTATTTTTCTTTTCCATTCGTTATCGTCTGGATTTTTAGCATTAGAGCCTACTTTATCCATCGTCCAATACTCTTCGAGATTATATCCAGCAAGTGTGAGAATATGATTTTCCCATGAATTAAAGTCATCAGCCTCAAAAGTGGACTCGATCTTGAACCTCTTTCGGATGCTCTGGATATTACGATCAATAAAGGTTGGACTATCTACTAAGAACGCTATTTGTGCGTACAACCTTTTATCCTCAATATCAATTTCTATCGGTTTTATATTCATATCAATATGAGGGAATTATATCAAAATACATCATTTTATAATTTGGCCTTTCTATGTGTGGATAATCCTTTTTGCCAACAGGTAAATTAGCCTTGAGTTATAAACAAAATCCTTTCTATCAATACACTAATACTGTTTTTAGAAAGACTGCTTACTCAAGCAATAAGATACTAAAAAGGTAGTAGTAAGGAGCAGAAAGCCTAAATGTCACAGTAGAATAGACCTATAATGACCCATGACAAAAATACTCACCCATGACAGGTGGGTATCGATTTAGCCTTAAAATCGTCTACACTCACCTGATTTTGGTCATTTTGTCATGGAGTAAAAATGTGGCTGTTCAGGGTGAAATCAGGATGTTTTAGGGTGTTGTGCAGGGAGTGTCATGGAGCGATTGTAGTATTGGCAACTCTGAGTAGGAGAGTAATCATCCAATAAACTGGTACGCCCTCCAATACAGAGGCGTGTAATTTTAGCCTTAAACTGTCGGTATCATCCAAGACAAGACCCCTGTAACGACGCTTTTTATTGGACTATTTTCTGCACATTATTGGAGTCTGTACTGGAGTGTATTGGGCTTTTATTGGAATTGAATTGGATTTGTCATGGAGTCACTACGCTTACAGGGAGCTCTGTATAGGAGGATTTTTCGATAATCATTAGTCGTTCAGCATCATACTGAAATGTCATCTTGCTACTGTGCTCCGCTTTATCAGCTAACTCTTTATTCATTTTGGACTTTAATACCATTTGAGCATCTGAGCTTTGATAAGGATACCAAGCGAAAGCCCATACTTCATTAACTCCCACATCATTGATGAACAGTGAAGCAAATACCTCTGTTGTTTTTAACTTTACTGCTGATGCAGCTAAATCCTGAGAATCGTCTACATAAAATGCAACGGTGACATTGAATTTACCATCTTCCAAAGGAATAACGCTAAACTCTTTTAGGTGCTTGTCATCTATGACTGATTTAACTGCCTTTTCAATCTCATCCTCTTTGTTTTTTGGAGAAGTATTACTTTTCATTGTGATTTTCCCCTGTTCCATCCCCGTGAGAATAGTTTTCTTAATTGTTGGAATACTTGCGTTGATGGCGATACTGACCAAAATTAAAATGCCTGCACCGATTAAAACTGCTTTTTTCATAGGTATTTTTATATAAAACCATTATAACTGTTAGTTATCAAAAGTAAAGGGTTTTCCAGGCTAATTGCTAAGTGGCAGTTAGTGGATATTGAGCACATACCTTGAATAATAAAGGTATGAGAAAAAATGCAACTCTCCCAAAGCAATTAGGTAAGCGTATTCAAAGAAAAAGAAAAGAGATAGGACTTACTCAAGAAGAATTGGCAGATAAAATTAAAGTCAGTAGGCAGTATATGGGCTTTATCGAACAAGGAAGAAACACGCCATCAGTTGAAGTACTGCAAAAAATTGCAAAGAATCTAAAACTCCCACTATCAGACCTCTTTTAGTTCGTCCACCTCATATTTAAGGTTTATTTTCTTTTCATCAAGCTTGCGGATATCCCAGACCTTCTTTTTCCATCGATCTTTTTGTACTGAAACAGGATTGTTGGCTAATATGCCTTCGTAATAGAACTTCTCATCCACAAGATCGTCATACGTTTTACCAGTCTCCTTTGCAGTTTGTTTTAACTTTTCTCTACCGACATGGGTATGACAATCCTGATCATAATCTTCAGGCTCTATTGTAAATCCTTCTTTTCGTTTGAGGTCTATCCAATCCAGTGCATAATCTACTTCTCGAGACTTACTTGCCCTACATAAGTACAAGACTGCCATTCCAGGGCAATAGGTGTCTCTGATTTCTTTCTTATGGTTCAAACGCTCATTCATTTGAGCAAGGGAGTTAATCATTATTACTGCCTGTGGATCAGAAAGCCCAATGTCTTCAAGCACTATTATGGACATCCTTCTCCAAAAGTAATTAACGAACCCACTATCAATCAATTCCTGCATAAAATATAAGGCTCGATCTTCTAAACCTCTCCGAATTGCCTTCTGTAGTGCAGAAACACACTGATCCAGTGGAAGGTTATTTTTGGTTCTTAACTCAAACCCTCGATATCTCGTTAGTTTTGTATCCTCGGTTTCTACTGGAATGATAGGATGTTTTTGTTGTTTAGTTTTCATAGATTTTTGAATTACTTGTAATAAGTATTATTTCTAATTGAGCCTTTATTTGGATTCAAAATTGATACTGCCAAATGTTTCATAATATCTTGGTAAATCCTCCTTCCTTTTGATATTGTCGTTGTAAATTTGTAGTGTTTCCAAACTCTTATGCCTTGTGTACTGGGCGACAGTAAGCAAATCACCTTTATATGCTTGGATGAGCTTTGTTGTGAAGTAATGGCGAAAACCATGTACAGTTTTTCCTATGCCAAGATTCTGAAAAATAGGTTTAAGAATGTTGCTGATCGTTCTTGTTTCTAATCGCTGGTGTTTATTTCGATTGCTACTGCTGGTAAACAACGCTCCATCTGCAATCCTGTACCGTCTAACGTACTCTTTGAGAGCTGATGTTGTGACTGGGTGTAAATCAATCAATTCAAGATCATCTCGTCCTTTGCCTCGAACAAATGCAACCTGTGAAACCAAATCTACTTCAGTTATATTCAGCCTAACTACCTCTATTTGCCTTAGTCCTTGCAATATCAGCAGGCTTAACAATGCTTTTTTGCGACAGGTGTCTCTATTATTGTCTTGACCTTGAATATAAGTGAGGATTTTTTGTACTTCTTCCTCCGAAAATCCATCCTTTTTATGTTTTCTTGACTGTTGGAATGACTTGATGTTCTGAGTGATGTCTATGGGTAAATATCCTTGCCTATGCAGTTCCTTGCAGTACACTCTTGCCACAATTAGGTACTTATTTTTGGTACTCACACTAAAATCTGTTCTTTGCGACAGGTGTCTCTTATATTCTAAGTAACTATTTTTGGTAAAACCTTGTTTCTGAATGAAACTCGTGAATGCTTTGACTCTTGAACTATATTCTTGACGAGTATTTTCTGAGACATCAAGGTGGTCAAAGAGTTTCTCTGGCCATTCAAATGGATTCAGTTGATTTTGGTTAATGACAATAAGGTTATTTTCCATATTTCCATGCAAGTAACTCTAAATACTTTTTTGATTTTCTGGTCGAAGCGTTGATCTTCCTGATAATTTCTGCTTGGGAGAGTAGAGCTGAAGGTTTACTAATTCTCTTTTTCTTATAATCTCTATTTTGTATTGCCATATCAATCTAATTTAATTATTTAATGTGTATAGTTATAGCGTAACAGCCGAACAAACTGTGTCAAATTGGGTCGTCCACATGGGTTGATTTGATAGTCCATATCGCATTTTTTAATGTGGGTACTAAAAACGAAGGTATTTACTAACCTATGAAAACCTATGAAACATTTCTCTTGCTTTTTTTCGAATTAAGTACTATACTCTAACTCAACCCTCACCCAAGTGGATGAGAAGATATAGATATAGATATGAAAACAATCGCAAATAAGGTACTCGAAGAAAATGCTGATCTCCTTTCCATAGGTGAAGTTTCTAAAATCTTCAACATTCATCCAGATACCCTTCGTAACTGGGAAAAGAGCGGAGTACTCGTTCCCCTCAGAGTTGGTGCACGCCAAGACCGCAAATACCGAAAACAGGACATTCAAACTCTGATAGAAAAAGCAGGAAGTAAGCTGACTCTTGCTCAACTTGAGCAATTTCTTTGGAAAAGTGCAGACATTCTAAGAGGAAAAATAGATAGCTCGGACTATAAAAAGTATATTTTTGGCCTTCTTTTCTATAAACGGATCAGTGACGTATGGGACGAAGAATATAAAAAAGTGATGGATGAATATGGTAATCCTGCACTGGCAGAAGCAGATTATAACCATCGTTTCCAAGTTCCTCGAGACTGTAAGTGGTCAGCTATCGAAAACACGTCAGAAGGTATAGGAAAAAGACTAAATGAAATTTTTGACAAACTGGCTAATGTAAACAGTCCAAAGCTGGATCGTATTTTCGATGATCTGGACTTTGCCAACAAAGACCGCTTCCCCAACGAAACACTGCAAAAACTTCTCAACCACTTCTCACAGTACAATTTTGGTAGTAATTACATTAGCTCTGACTTACTTGGTGATGCTTACGAATACCTTATCAAGCAATTTGCTGCTGATGCTGGTAAAAAAGGTGGGGAGTTTTATACCCCTCGAGAAGTTGAGCGAGTAATCATAGGTATTCTAAAACCACATCAGAAGGATCATGTTTACGATCCTACAGTTGGGTCAGGTGGATTTCTACTTGAGGCGTACAGTTATCTGAAAGGCAAAGTTAGCGAGGCAGTTGCTCGTACACTCTATCTCTATGGGCAAGAAGTAAATATCGGTACATTTGCCATTGCGAAGATTAACATGTTCTTGCATGGACTCGATAGTGCGGACATCCGCAGAGGTGACACGTTGGCAAACCCACAGTTCCTCACTGAATCAGGAAACTTACAGACCTTCGACATAGTGGTAGCCAACCCCCCCTATTCTATTAAGGACTGGGAGTTTGATGTATTTAGAAATGACAGATATGGAAGGATTGATGACTACGAACTTCCTCCTCAAAAAAATGCTGATTTTGCCTTTGTACTTCACATTATTAGATCAATGAACGCAAATGGTCGATCAGGCATTGTACTGCCTCATGGTGTGCTTTTCAGAGGTGGCAGTGAAGGCAGAATAAGAGAACAGATTATTAAACACAATTTAGTTGATGCTATCGTTGCTCTCCCGCCAAAACTTTTTTACGGAACGGGTATCCCTGCTGCTATTTGGATTCTTAACAGGAACAAACCAGAGCATAAGAAAAATAAAATTTTAATTATTGATGCTGAGCATGACTTCATGGAGGGAAAAAATCAAAACTCTCTCCGAAAACAAGACATAGAAAAAATCATCAAAGCGTATGACAAATACGAGGATGTTGAGAAATATGCTCGTGTTGTTGACATAAAAGAACTTGAAGAAAACGACTATAACCTTAATGTAAAACGATACATTGATTCCAACGAGGAACAAGTTGCAATAGATGTTAAACAGGTGTGGAAAGAGCTTCAGGAGCTCGAACAAGAACGAAGCGTAATTGATGAAAAAACAACTAAGTTTATAAAAGAATTAGGCTATGAATAATAAAAGGATCGTTCCAATAAAGACAATTGCAGGTGAAATTCTCTTATATTTTTATCTTTTGCAAAGAAAAAATGTAACTGATCTGAGTTATGCAATGTTGAATTTTAGGCTGAAACTTACACCTGAGACAAAGATCGAAGGAATTGAAATGCAGCAAAGGAATGAAAGTATCTTAAAAGAAGAAAAGTTTAATACATACAGTGATGTGGATCTTTTTAACGCATTAACATATCTAAATGAATTAGGACTTATCTCATATGAAGATGTAAAAGACATAAGCGGAGGATCACATTTGAGAGATTTTAAAATCACCGCACAAGGTATTGACCTGATTGAAGGTATAGAAAGAGGACAACTGGAAAAAAGAGATTTTAATATCACTTTTAATTTCAATATCAAGAATGACGTTACTGTCGAGAGCTTATTGAAAGCTGAGTTCGGATCAATATTTAAGGCATCATTACTATGAAGAACCAATTATCAAATGACTGGATAGTAAAAAGATTAGATGAAGTGGCAACTGTAACGATGGGACAGTCTCCTCCTTCATCTTCTTATAATGCTGAGGGTGCAGGCGTGCCCTTTCTTCAGGGTAAACCACCTGTTGTAAATGCGATGGGAGCTGCTGTTCCCAACCAGTGGACAACAGAACCCACAAGAGTTGTTGAAGCTGGGACAGCACTGATGACAGTGCGTGCTCCAGTAGGCGAGCTATTCACAATCAATAATTCTGTCTGTCTTGGTCGAGGGTTAGCAGGTATAAGAGCAAAGAAGGATGTATCTCAGGATTACCTAAATTATTATCTGCAATTCTCTAAGAATCAATTTACATCTGTCTCTCAGGGATCGACTTTTACGGCAATCAACAGTGGAGATTTAAAAGCGATACAAATTGCTTTACCCGCTTATAAAAACCAAGAGTACTATGGCAAAGTCTTCACCTCTATAGACCAACAAATCTCTAAAACTGATCAAATTATTCAAAAAACTGAACTTTTAAAAAAAGGTGTGATCAAAGAACTATTTGTTGAAGAAAGTATTACATGGAAGACTCAGAAACTTGGTGAAGCAACTCACTTTATTGATTACAGAGGTAAGACACCTAAAAAAACAGAATACGGTATTCCTCTTATAACTGCAAAAAATGTACGCATGGGTTATGTTGATCCTGAGCCAAGAGAATTCATTCAAGCAGATAATTACGAAACATGGATGACCAGGGGCATTCCTAAAAAAGGCGATGTACTTTTTACCACAGAAGCTCCTCTCGGGAATGTTGCTCAATTGGGATTAACAGAAAAAGTCGCGTTTGCTCAAAGAATTATTATTATTCAACCAAAAGAAGATTTAGACTCAACATATCTGAAATATTTGCTTATCAGTAATGCTTTACAGGAAAAAATTGCATCACTGGCTACAGGAGGCACTGTAAAAGGGATAAAGGCGAAGGTGTTAAAACAAATAGATATACCTATACCTCCAATGGACGTACAAATTAAAGTGGCCAATATTTTAAGTTGCATTGATTCAAAAGTGGCAATCGAAAAAGCAAATAAGCGACAGTTACTTATTCTGAAAAAAGGTCTTATGGATGACATTTTTAACGGAAAGGTCGAAGTGAACTAATATGCCAATCAACGATCATTTCAATCAATTTCTTGAAAATATAAAACTTACCTCTGGGCAGATTGAGGATGCCAAGATTAAATATGATGGTGTTTGCAGCAAGCTACACGACCACTATTACACTACAGAATATGACGGATCAACAAAATTACTTATCGGCTCTTACGGAAAGAAAACCAATATCAGACCAGCAAGGGATATTGATGTTATCTTTTTTATGCCTCCAGAAAGGTACAATCAGTACAACGACAATCAATCAAATGGACAATCACAATTACTTCAGGATATCAAAAAGATACTGGAAGAAAAGTATCCCAACACACCCATAAAAGCTTGGGGTAAGGTGGTGGTATTAGAATTTTCAGATACACATCATCAGGTAGAACTTCTGCCTGCATGGGAAAACACAGACGGGACATTCACTATTCCTAATTCAGAGAATGGTGGTTTCTGGGAACAATGGGATCCTCGAGCTGAGATAAAAAAGATAAAAGATTCAGATGCCAAAACTGGAAGAAGCAGGTCAATGGTTCGCATGATTAAGAAATGGACAGAATGCTGCTCTATCAAAATGAAGTCATATTTGATTGAAAATAAAATAGTTGACTATTTTGGTGACCAAACATTTTCAGAAAAAGAATACCCCGTCTTGGTACGGGACTTCTATGAGTATTTTAGCCAAAACGAAACAAATAGTGATATAAAAAGCCATTTAGATACCGCTTTGAGTAGAGCTAAAAAAGCGTGTGAATTTGAAGCAAATGATAAACCAGAGAGCGCTGTTGAAGAATGGAGAAAAGTATTTGGAGGTGATTTTCCTGCTCATCTTCAAAAATCTGCCTCACTCGTTGATAGTGAGACACCTGCACTTGCTGATTATTCACACTTTGAGCCGTTAAAGTGGAGTTTTGTGGACAGAAGCAGAGTTAGTATTGATGCTTATATTTACAATCAAAGTAAGACAACAAAGTTCGGTGGAATAAACTCAAATGGAAGGAATATACAAAAACACTTGTCCTTAAAGTATATAGCCACAACTAATGCAACTGGTGACTTTCAGTATTTTTGGCAAGTAGTAAATACAGGACAGGAAGCATTATTAGCAAATGGATTACGAGGAAAAATCTTTCTTGGTAATCAAATTCGATGGGAAAGTACCCTTTATCAGGGCAAACACTGGGTTGAGTGTTTTATCGTACAAAATGAAGTCTGCGTGGCAAGAAGTGGAAAGTTTTTTATAAACATTAAATAGTTTTATGGATACAACAAACCTAAAAATAATTAGAGAATCATTCGGTAGAGTCTGCTATTCGCATAAGACCCATGAAAAAGATGCAGAAATGCAAAGCGAAAATGCTTCAAGGGTCAAGTGGATCAATATCCTTCTGATCGGGATTACTTCAGGGACACTGTTAAGCACAGTGTTTGGTGATCAGCAACTTTTGGTTGTCAGCGCTATCTTTTCAGCTATTACTCTCGGCTTCAGTATTTTTCAATTAAGTTTTGATCCAGAAAAACAATCAGCAAGGCATAAGTTAGCGGCTAATTCTCTTTGGCTTGTTCGTGAGAAATATGTCTGTTTGATGGCCGATATTATCAACTCCTCCATTAAGCAGGATACCATTATAAAACGAAGAGACGAACTTATCTGTGAACTTGATATTATTTACAAATCTGCCCCAACCACAAGTAGCAAGGCATATAAAAAAGCCCAGGAGGCTTTACAACTTAACGAGGAACTTACTTTCAGCGATAAAGAAATTGATCAATTATTGCCTGACAGCTTGCATATTAAAAAATCAAAAATATGAAATTTAACGAACAGTACACAGTCGAAAATCACATAATCAAATATCTATCTCAATCTCTGGGATATGAGTATATTAAACCAGAGGTCTTCAGTAGGTTGCGTGAGTTTGAGACAGAGTTCGTGATTACACCTCATCTTCTCGAGGCAATTAAGAAAATCAACGATATCGATGAAGATGAAGCAATGGGTGTTGTTCGAGAAGTCAAAAAGATCGACACAAATGAAGGGTTCTTAAAACTCTATCGCAATGGCGTAAACCTTAAAGATCCACGAACAGGAAAGATGCGTGATTATCTGGTAGTCGATCTCGATAACCCAAGCAACAATCGATTCGTAGTAACAAATCAGTTCTATTTTGAAGGAAATCTTGAGAATATACGCCCAGACATTATGGTGTTTGTGAATGGTATCCCACTTGTCGATATTGAAGCCAAAAGTCCTACTGCTGGCCAATCAGTAGATTATTCAAAAGCTGTTGGGCAACTCAAGCGATATGAAAAGAACGCTCAGAGACTATTCTGGCCAAACTGCTATAACATAGCGACAGATGGCTTAAAATCGGTTTATGGTGCTACCTATGCTCCAGCACAGTACTTCCAACAGTGGAAGGATGAAGAACTCGAACAAAAGGCTGGTGGACAGCTTGAGATGACTCTGGTAGCTCTTTTAGAGCCTGAAAGGTTGTTAGATATTGTCAGCAACTTTATAGTCTTTGAAAAGGAAAAAGAATCGACTATAAAAAAGATTGCCCGATACCAGCAATTAAGAGCTGCAAACAAAATAGTAGAGCGTGTGAAAGCTGGCGAAAAGAAACGTGGACTCATTTGGCATACTCAAGGATCAGGTAAAAGTTTAACCATGTTCTTTACAGCATGGAAACTACGCTTTGATAAGGAATTGAAGAATCCAAAAGTATTTGTTTTGGTTGATCGTATTGATCTGGATGATCAGATATACGACACCTTTACAAACTGTGGTGGTAAAAACGTAATTCGAGTAACTTCAAGACGAGACTTGGAGCAAAAAATCTTTAATTCTGAGCGAGGTATTTTTATTTCTACCATTCAGAAATTCACGGAACTTGGTAAGGATATTGAAAATCTTAATGAGAATATCATTGTTCTTTCAGATGAAGCACACCGAGATAATGAGGGTGTTTCTGCGATTAACTTGCGTACTTCAATGGAGCATGCTTTCTTCTTTGGTTTTACTGGTACTCCAATAGATAAAGCATCTCTCAATACGCATCGGAACTTCGGACAAGATGGTGAAAGATACTTGGACTACTATTCGATTCAGCAAGCTATTGATGATGGTGCAACCCTTCCTGTTACATATGAGGCAAGACTTTCTAAATTCTTTATCGATGAACAGAAAGTTGATCAACAGTTTGATGAAATGACAACGGATTTAACCCAAGAGCAAAAAGATATACTCATGCGTAAGTTTGGTAAAAAAGAAGCTCTCGTGAAACTCGACAAACGAATGGAGGCAGTCGCCCGAGATATTGTTGAGCATTATCGATTATACGTTGAACCTAATGGATTCAAAGCTCAGATCGTGTGTTATGACCGAGAAACGACAGCTAAGTACAAAGCACTCATTGATCAACTCACCTCTCCAGAATGGTCAGAAGTTGTGTACTCTCCTGGCGATCCAAATAGTGACAGTGATAACTTAAAAGCCTACAACACAAATAAACGAGAACGAGAAAAGATTATCAATCGATTCAAAGACCCAAACAGTCCGCTCAAATTTTTGTTGGTTTGTGACATGCTTCTAACAGGTTTTGATGCACCGATTGAACAAGTCATGTATCTGGACAAACCTTTGCGTGATCATAATCTACTTCAAGCAATAGCTCGTACCAATCGTGTGTATCCCAACAAAGGATGCGGAAGAATCATCGACTATTACGGAATTACCAAGAATCTCTACGATGCGTTGAACTTTGACGAAAGTATCGTTGATTCAGCCATGCTCAATATCGACAAACTTAAAGAGGAATTTGTCAAAGTATTGGGTGAAGTAATGGATCTTTTCGTTGGAATAAACATTGAAGACCCATCAATGGACAACCTGAGACGCTCGTTAAAGATATTTACAGACAACGAACGTAAACAACAGTTTTTCTCTGACAAATATAGTAGGCTGAAGTTGCTTTTTGAAATCCTGTCTCCTGATCCATTCTTGTCCCAATATCTTCGTAAATTTGAATGGATAACAAGTTTCTATTTAGCTTTTGTAAAAGAGTTTAAGAGTCAAGGCATTGACCATGAAATGCTGGCTGAGTATGGAGAGAAGGTTAAGACTCTCATACAAGAGCGAATTGATTATGAAGGAATTACTCGTAACTTCCGAGAATTGAAAGTAAATGATCTTTACACTTTGGAACGCTTAGACAAAATGGATGATGATGAAAAAGCTCGAAACTTGGAGAAAATAATTAAGCAAGAAATCTCAATCAATGTCGAAACAAACCCTGTCTTTTCTAAGTTTAGCGAAAGACTATCAGCAATTAAAAAGGAGTTTGAGAACCAGCAAATCGACTTATCTGAAAGAATAAAGAGATATTACGAGTTACTTAATGACATCAAAGGCAAAGCAGACGAGGCAAAAGCACTTGGATTGGACTTGCGAGAATATGGACTATTTGTGATCTCGCAGGAGTTTATCAAGGATGCTGCACAACCTTTGCTCATAGAAATGGTGCAAGATATCGACAATAGACTTTCGAATATCCTTGATGAAGGATGGCAGAACTCGTCAAAACGTGAGGAGTTTTTGAAAAGTGCCAAGAAAACTCTACAAGAGATACTATTGAAAGAATATAAAGGCAAGATTACTATTGAGGACTTTTCTAAATATCTAAATAGACTGATTGATATTGTTATCAAGAGATTCTAATGCAAAAACAAATATTGCTACACAATCGGGAAGTTGCATACACCCTCAAGCGTAGCCAGAGAGCAAAGAGGATGCGTCTTACTGTCTATTGCACTGGGGACTTCGTAGTTACAGCCCCAAATCACCTCAGAGAAAATAATATTGATCAGTACCTTGTGCAAAAATCACGCTGGGTATTGGAGAAAATGGATTTTTTTGAAGATTTGCATAAGAACCAGCCTCAAATTATTACGGACATGGATGATAAAGCACTGAGAGTAAAAGCCTTAGAAGTAGTTGAGAAGAAAGTAAAACGCTTTAACAGGAAATTGAAAGTTAAATTTAATGAGATTACTATCAAGGATCAAAAAACATGCTGGGGAAGCTGTTCAAAGAAAAGAAACCTTAACTTTAATTGGAGAATTGTATTATTACCTGATCACTTAGCAGATTACATAGTCGTGCATGAGCTATGCCATCTTAAAGAGTTCAGTCATTCAAGGAGGTACTGGAATCTGGTGGCATCAATACTCCCTAATTACGCAGAGCTTGTTAAAGATTTGAAATCAAAAGGTATGACCGTCAGTTAAAGTCAGCATTATGAGAAAACAGAAAGCCAAACCTGTTACAACTAAGACAAATGATGATGCAACAACTCCTAAATATTCCTTTGATGAAATCTACAAATCCATAGTTCACCTTCTCACCAACGGTACAAAAGAACAGCAAGAGAAAGTTTGGAAACAACTAAATGAAGGCGAGGGTGACTGGGTATGGCTAAAAATGAAAGTATTAACTGATGCCTATTCTGCTGCCGATGCCAAAGCAAGAGAGGAGTTTTCCCTTATTGGCATTGAAAAACACCTCAAATCTGGATATGTAAAACAAATAGAGGATTTTACTGATGAGGAGACAGGGATTAAATACAGGCAGTACAAACGTCCACACGACTTAATTTGGCGTATTCCATATGCAACTGAAGGCATGGACAAATACGCTTACGATAAAGCTCTTAATAAGCATTTCTTGGGTGATTACATAGAATTACAAACTGCTGGAGGCGATGAAGTGACTCTTATACCTCTCGATACTCCTGAAAAAGTAAAAGATTACAACAGCGGAGGTGGTTATTACGAGAATCATCCGTTATACAAAGACTCTAAGAAGTATAAGCTGGTGCGTAAGCAGGAGGCAGAAAAGACCGAAAGTCAGCAAAAATGATCTGCCAATCCTTTATAGTTTGGATGAATTCATCTATAATTTGGTTCGTAATAACATAAGCGTTGTTCACATTGACACGAACAATCCCACCTGCAGGGCACCCTATGAGTAAACTCACTCCCGAAGAAACTTCTAGGCTGAACAACTATACAGAGCGCACACGTGAGCCAACCAGGTGGTTTCCTTTTCTAGCTGCTCTATATAAAAAGTATTTGGGTGATCCTGAGACAACGGAGGACATAGGATACTATGATCCCAATTCAAATCACCAAGACTTCATCAAGCAATCTAGAGAAGAGCATAGGCGAAATAGAACAAATCAAGACTAGCCTAAACTAATATAGTAATCACAATTCAGTACCTGTATGAATATCCTCCACTACTCAGATCAGCACGATCCAAAACTCAGGGACCGCTATCACCAAGCTGACTTATTATTTACAACTGGGGATCTATCAATTTATGATTTCACTGAAATCCAGGCTGAACTATCATCTAAGCCTTCCTTTGGCGTTTATGGCAACCACTGTACACCTGGGTATTTAGAACAGTTAGGAATACAGAATGTTCACTTACAGGTTGTTCAGTGGAACGGTATTACCATTGGTGGTTATCAAGGTTGTCCAAGATACAAAAAAAATGGTGGTCCACAGTTTAGTGAAGAAGAGGCAAAGAACGACTTGAGTCAATTCCCCAGAGTGGACATACTTTTACTGCACGCTGCTCCGTTTGGTTTATTAGACACACCTGGTGACGAAGTTCATGTTGGCTCACGGGCAGTACGCTCATATGTTGATAGAACACAACCAAGTTACATTTTTTGTGGACATGATAGTCCTTCCGCTATGCTGCTCTACAAGAACACAACTCTGATTAGAACTCATCAATCTCAAGTTATTGAGGTGTCGCTATAAAATGTTCTTATTTAATGTATATTGACAATTGCTTCTAGGCAGTCCAACTTCTATACTCGATTCACTATGGCAATTGTGTACTACCACTTCCCCACACCCCTACAACTTGAAAAAATTTCAATGGAAGAAGTTTTGAACAGCCTGATTTTTGCACAAAAAAAAGAAGTGCCAGCAGGGTACAAAATTGACTTAACGCCACCGGGTTACAGAGACAAATATGTGTTGCGAACAAGCGACTCTCCCAATCCAAAAAGAGAAGACACCGTTGGGAAAATTGAGATAACTCAGAGTGGTGGTAAAAAGATATCACACGTGAGGATGGGTGTAGATGGTGAAGGTGGAACACTATTTGAAACGGAGGAAAAAACTCAAAGTGTTGATCTAAACAAACCCGGTGACTCTTACGTCATTGCTAGACCACTTGCTTTAGATGGTGGCACTGGCTGTAGAGTAGACGGTGTTGTTCTCTACCAGCAAAATACAACTTCATTCATGTAACTGTCTTACAGCTTTTGTTGCTCCCACAGCCGCGCAAAAATTCCCTTTGCCTGCAGTAACTCAGAGAAACTCCCTGACTCCGCAATTTTGCCACCTTGCATGACAAGGATTCGATCCATAGCCTTGATTGTAGATAAGCGATGGGCTATTACCACAGCTGTAACTTGTCTGAAGAACTCATGTAATGAGTCTTGAATTCTTCGCTCTGACTCCACATCTAAATGAGAGGTTGCTTCATCAAGCAGTAACAAATCTGGCTGGCGGTACAGAGCCCGTGCTATGCCAAGTCGCTGTTTTTCTCCGCCTGATAATTTTACCCCCTTTTCGCCAATCACTGTTTGCGCGCCCTCTGGTAATCTAGCTAGTACATCAGTAAGGTGAGCATTTTTTATTACTCCAGCTAGGCGTTCTTCGTTCAACAAACTTCCTGGCTGACTGCCAATGATGATATTTTCTGCGAGTGTAGAGTTGAATAGTTCCGTTTCTTGTAAGACAACCGCGATGTGGTTTACGTAATCGTGGCGATCAATTCTATGTAATGGCACTGTGTCAATTAGAATACTTCCCTCATAGTTCTCATATAAATCCATGAGTAAAGAAAATAGAGTTGATTTTCCTGCCCCAGATAAACCAACAATGCCAATTTTCTCACCTCGCCGAATAGATAGGTTGAACGAATTGAGTATGGCTTTATTTTCATACGAAAACGATACATTCCGTAGCTCAATAGTTTGCCAATTTGCAGGCATTGCAACTTGTTGCGCTGTGATGAGATCTCCTTCAATGGTTGGTTTCGTATCTAGAATACTTTTTAACCTGGAAAACTGGACTTTACAGATAACCAGCTCATGTGTGACCTCAGCTAACTCTGATATTGCTTCTTCAACTTTTGAAAAATAGCCAACAAACAGAATTAGTACTGCAGCTGATAGGTTGCCTTGTAAGATCTCATACAAGATATATACGATCATGCATGCTTCAAAGAGTAAGTATGAGAGGTGCAAGATACTTGAGCGGAGTCTAAACAACCAGATTCGTTTTCGGATGGCTTTGTAAGTATTTTCAGTCAGTTTTCCTAGGCGTTCAGCAAGCGTTTTCTGGATGCTCAAAGATTTGACAGTTTTTATGTTGTTTAGTGACTCATAGCTCAAGCCTTCCAGATCTTCCTCCAGTCCATTGACCACTGTGGCTTGTTTTGAAGCTTTAGTTGTAAGCCGAGAGGAAACAATGAAGTAATACAGCATGAAACACAACATTGCTATACCTAGGTTCCAGCTCAGACTCGAGAAAATAAGCAGCATACCGATAGTATTCAGTGAAGCTTCAATGATGACGTCAAACACGATACGAATGACAGTATCGAGGCTCCGACTCCCATGATCGATACGTTTGATCTTATTGCCAGTGTTTTCTTTTTCTTGCCAAGCTATATCAAGTGAAAAAATGTGCTTTAGGGCTTTTAGACGGACATCAAGAGCAACTCTTTCGGCTACCTGGTACCCAAACCATTTTGCAGCTCCATGCGCAACGCTGTAGTACCCCACCACGATGAACCACCCGCCCATGAGAAGCAGTAGCTGTCGAACTAATAAATCAGAAGAGTATGATTCGGAAGTCAGAAGGACCACAATCCTGCTTAACGCCCAGGCAGGGTACAAGTCAGCAATGTCACTTGTGATGCGTAAGAAAACACCTAATAGAAAGGTACCACGGTATGGACGAATAGCTGACCTGAGGTCACTTATAAACGCCCGCACTGAATAGGAAGCTGAGGATGAAAGTGATGGGGAGAACATGAATAGCTAGTATATACCGACCGAAAACAATCAAACAGTGCAAAGGTCTTCTTGACTTGCAAATCCCAATAAGTATATATAATACGTAGAAATTTGAAGATATGATAAAAAACCGCAATGAGCTGCCCACTTTGATGAAGCTCTTAGTCGATCTTTCAACTATTCCTTGGGATTGGCGCCTTTTGAGTACTGTCGCGCCTGTTGTAGTAATACGTTCATACTTACTGAGTATTGATAAAATGCAGACGGATGCAGCAAATCAAGTATGGGAAAACCAGGGCCACCTGGAGTACATACTGCCAGTAGCTGCAGTATCAATCGGTTTTTTTCTCCTGTGTCAGATTCTGCAAACATTAGGGCAGACAAAGACTATAGGTGACCCTGAAAAAAAGCTTATGCTTGCTAAGGGCATAGTGCTCATTGCGTTTCTGAGCGTTGCCGCTGAGTATCTCATTGCGTACTCAGAAACCTCATTTATACTACTTTCACTTTTAGCATCAGCAGTACTGGGAAACGCAGTTGCAGCAGCGGGTATTTTTCCTCAGGGAGATACAGTGGTGAGTGAGCAACAATAGTCATCTATACTAGTAAAAAGTAGAAAATTGGAAAACAATATGTCAATGAACAATCAAGAAATTCTACGTGTGAATCGGAGAGATTTTATGTGGTTAGCATTTGCTAGTGCTGGAGCATTGCTTCTTCCTGCATGCGGTGCTGTTGTCGGGATAGAAACGTTTGATGAGGAATGTCCAAGCTGGTTTGATAGCAAAAAATGTAACAAGCAAGTTGATATTTTGCAAAGTCAAAACCGGTATGATGTAGTTTTAGGTGATTGGTCCATGGTGGAGGTAGGCACTCAAGGTAGCAAGTTTGTGATACTTAACCCTGTAAATGTAACAATAACTAATGAATCTGGTGAAAAGATAAATAATATCGATGAGCGAATGTTTGCATCTGGAACTACGTTGTATGCCAAGAAAGAAGTAGAAGGCAAAGCATCATTCAGGATTTCAGCAGTTGATCAGTACTCAGACACGCTGCATCTTACTTTAACGTATGTTAAGCATTCTACAGCTACACCGACTCCTGAGTTTGAACCAGATGAACCCTCTGTCCCTGAAGTCACGCCAACGCCTGCTATAACAAAGGATATGCAGATCACTCCAATTGCATCTCCTGCAATTCACAAAGTTCCCTAAAAATTTGGTAATAAAAAAAATTATTAAAAACAAAAAAGGCCGATTTTCATCGGCCTTTTAGTACTTCCATAGTAGGTATTTAGCTTAGAGCAAGAGCAGAAGAGCTGCACCAATACCGAGTGTCACTAACCCTGCTTTAATCCAGTCCATAAAATCTGTAGCTCCTGATCTTGGTAACTCCGCAGGTAGCTCAGGCTGAGCTGGTGGTACATATGCTACTTGTGGAGCAGTACAGGTGTCACTATTTACGTAATTTGCTAGGCGACACTTGTTAGTTCCATCTGCTGTTGTGTAACAAATATGGTTACTGTTCGAACAATCTGAGTTAGTGCTACAGGTTTCATTGCATCCCACAGCTGGAGGCGGTGGGATATACGCTACCGACTGACAGTTGTCTGCTGTTGGGTTGTTGCTGAGTCGACATACGCCACTATAACAGATGTGATCGCTGTTACCTGTTTGGCACTGTGCATCTGTGGAGCAAGTACTTCCGCAAGCATAGGTTGCTACTGCCGGTTCACAACTTGTGTTAGTTCGATTGCTATCAAGTCGGCATTTGTTACCCGCCGTTGCGTCACATACATAGTCTGAGTTGGCAGTTTGGCACTGTGCATCGGTTGTACATGATCCGTTACAACTATAAGTAATTGGTGAGGGTGAAGGAGTCGGTGATGGTGTAGGCAACACAACTGGAGCACACTGCGCGTTAGTTGGGTTGGACTCCAGACGACAAACCTTGAGAGTTGGATGACAGTAGTGACTGTCATTTATGGTTTCACACTGTGCATCTGTGGTACAGGTGCTTCCACAGACTATAGCACCTGGACTTGGTGATGGTGACGGGGTTGGAGTTAGTATTGGAGTCGGGCTTGGCGTAGGAATAGGACTCGGAGTTGGGCTTGGAGTTGGTGATGGTGTTGGCTTTGGAGTTGGGGTAGGAATTGGAGATGCTTCAGGTCCTACTTCCCATTCGATAGTACATGTTTGTGATTTAAACTCAGCGGCGGCAGGTTTCGAAGTTGGTGCAGATGGTGCCTGTGGGCCAGCAACTTGTTGTTGTCTAATAGCAATAAATACACCTACACTTGCCACTATCGCAAATAGTGCGATCACAAGCACAGCTAGTAGTTTTTTTCCAGATTGCTTCTTTGGAGGTGAACCTAGCGGAGTAGGAGCCGCCGATGCTGGGTGTGGTCCAGCGCTATTGAATGCTGTGTTGGCACCAGAAGAGACCGTGCCTGGCTGCGCATCAGCTGGGTTTTTTGTGTAGAACGCTTGTGGTTGGTTCGTTGCTTCTAACATGGTTTATTTATTCTGCTTTTGTTTCTTGTGTTGTTGCTGCAGCTTCTTCTGCTTGTTCTGCATCTGTTTTATTCTGTGGTGCGCCGTCAGGACAGATGCATTGCCCCACAGTAGGGGGTGTTGTGCTGCAGTAAGAATATCCACCTGCAAAACAGAGCACAGTTTGCGCACACTTTTCATCTGAGCACTGTACAACTGGAGATGCAGTAGGTACTGGGCTAGCTGGACACCAGCCTTCAACTGGCTCAGCTAAGTCACAAGCTTGAGCAAAGACGCAAGGCGGCATGGGTACACAACTAACTGGAGTAGGAGTCGGGGCTGGTGCTGGTGCGCCTGGCATTGGTTCCCACTCCTGACAGATTGGAACTCCCTTATTGTTATTCACACAGATTCTACATTGGGCAGCATATTTTCCTTGGCTCGAAATTTGGTATGCCACTGAGGTTCGACTGCCATTAAGTGAGCTAATCGGGATGATTTGGCCATCAGGCTGTCGAATTCTGAATTCGTACTCAGTGACACCTGTAACTGCTCCACAAGTCAGCGTGATAGAGTCACCGAGTTTAGGAGGATTGTTTCGACTATTTAGTGTGATGCTGATACACATTGGTCCGACCACTGGGGTTGGGGTAGGGGTGGGACTTGGCCTAGGAGTAGGACTTGGCGTTGGTCTAGGAGTGGGACTCGGTGTGGGCACTGTACCTTGGCAAGTTGTTGATGTTTGATTCGATTTAAGCCTACAATTGCCAAGAACGCCTGTTCCGGGAGCTAATGCAGCTACCTGCCTGCTTGTTGATTGTTCATCGGTATTTACACCGAGAACAGCCCTATTTGTATCCACAGCTGCATCATCGGTAGGTGTTGTGCCAGTGATCGATGGTTTGTAGCAAAAGTAGTTCGCGTTTGCAGTTTGGCATTGTGCATCGTTGTTGCAGACAGAGTTACAACTATATACAACAGGTGTTGGGGTGGGCGATGGAGATGGCGAAGGTGATGGCGAAGGAGTTGCCAGTGCACATCTGAATGTACCCGCTTCAATTCGGCATCCATTAGGATCAACTTGGACTGCCCAACTATAGGTGTCACCGTTTATAAGATTGGGTAGTTTTAGACCTGTAGTGGTAGCTGTAGCAACGGTTTTTGTAGCGTAGACAAATCGGTCATTGCAGGTTTGATTGACGTAGCAATTGGTTCCTGCTCCTGCTGCAGGGCAGTACCAGCCAACTGGTTGTAGTGTTGTGGTGTTTTGGCACTGTGCGGTATTTCCTGGTTGATGATCAGCGCGGATGATGTACTTTGTGCCAACAGGAGCCCCATTATCTTGCCAGGCTACATTAGCAGAAATCGTACCATCAGCTTCATACACACATTGTGCTGTTGGAGCACTTGGGCAGAATACACGTTGGCAATTATCATAGTTGCCGAAATCATGGACAAATGCTCCTAAGACCTGGTATTTAGTTGTTCCGCCAAAATCCCATGGATGACCACTTGGATGTGGAACGAAAATATCGGCTTGAAAGAAACCGCAATTGTTGTAGGCGTTTGCCGAAATAGTAGAGCTGGTAACGTTATGATATACACAGTGAGTTTGATCTGGGCTGTTTATGTCACAGGGTGAGCCGTCACCGCCATTGCCATCCCGCCGACCTTGTGCGTAACTAAGAGTGTTCTTGTCAGTTATGAAAACTCTAACAGCTCCAGGATCTCCATAATTACAGGTCTTTGGATTATTTGGATCACTAGTATTAGGTCGTGGACAGTGCCAACCAGCAATTTTCCATGGCTTAGGTGCTGGGTACCCTGGCCAATCAATTCGATCAGGGCGTGCCCATTGGAAATGCTCACCACCCCAACAATCCCAGTTAATTGCAAACGAGTTGCCAGTTTGACTTCCGAGCGAAGAGCAGCGAATGTTATATCCACCAGGGGGTGGAGCAGTAGGAGTTCCAGCATCTTCTTGCACTAAAGTTGAACCAGTGCTCGCCTGATTGCGTACATCAGCACTCTGCTGAGATAAGTAATAGGCTGAACCGCTTCCAATCAAAACAACAACCATGACAATTGCAGATAGGATTGCACGCATTGGTGCTTTTTTTCTAGGCAAAAGTGGAATTACAGGTGTGGGTGGAGCCATCGGTGTTGCAACAGTTGGCTGAACTGGAGTTGCAGCGTCAGATGAGCCAGTTGCTGGATTTTGGTCGAATGATGAAATTCCGTTGATCATGTGTTTTTTTGTCACACTCAAGCAAACAAGTACACCTGTTGCGACATACTCCAGAATAGCGGTTTGCAGAGTGTAGTGTCAATAATCAGATGCAGTGTTTTTGTCTGAGAGTGCAAAGTTGATCTACTTTGTATTACTTTTTGAGTAAAGGCCTAATGCCTGGAAGAACTTTTCCACCCAGAAACTCTAGAGCTGCACCACCAGCTGCTGAACTGTATGAGTATTTCATTTCTAAACCAAAGTGTTCAGCGGCTGCTAAACTGTCACCACCACCAATAACTGTGTGCGCATCACTTCGGGCAATAGCTTTTGCTATGTTTGCAGTTCCATGAGAGAACTCGGGTTGTTCCCACATACCCATAGGTCCATTCCAAAAAATGGTTTTTGCCTCAGCTAGAACCGCTTTATATAGTTGAATAGTTTGAGGTCCGATGTCGAAATACTTGATGTCACGGTCATTCGGCGTATCTTCGGCGTGATGGGTAAGTTCGATATGCTCGATCTTATTTGGAGTAGCAACGGGGGAATCTGCTGCCAAAACGTCAATTGGATAGATAATCTTTGGCAGAGGAATGAATTCATCGATCAACATGCGCTCAGTTTTATGTGCGTTCAGCAGTCTTTTGGCTACCTGCACATAATCAATACTTCTTTTTTTGATGTCTGCTGAATGCTCTTCAATAAAAGATTTGTGTATTTCCAACCCATCTGCTTTGAGGAAGTTGTTAGCAATTGCTCCACCAATGAGCACACAGTCTGCAATGTTTGCCAGATGTCTGACTGCGCCAACTTTGTCCGAAATTTTAGCTCCACCCAGCACCATGACAAACGGGCGTTTGGGTTGTTCCATCAAACCACCAAGCATTTCGACTTCTTTTTGCAGTGCTAATCCTGCAAAACTTTCTAAATATCTAGTCACTCCAACGGTGGACGCGTGCGCGCGGTGGGCAGCAGAGAAGGCATCATTCACAAATATTGTGGCATTGTGACAAAGCTGTTGGGCAAAGTGAGGATTGTTTTGTTCTTCCTCCTGGTAGAAGCGGACATTTTCTAAAAGCACAGCAGTACCAGGCTCAAGTGCTTCAATAGCATTGTGAGCCTTAGCACCAACTGTGTCAGGGACAAAATGCATCGGAAGTTTCAGATTATCTCGAAGGTACGTGGCAATTGGTTCTAGTGTAAGTTTGGAGTCACGGCCTTCTGGTCTACCGAGATGGGCGACAAGCACCACTTTATGTTTTGCTTTGAAGAGTTCATGTAGAGTGGGAATAGACTCGCGTAGTCTTCTATCATCTACAACTTTGCCATCTTTCAGTGGTACGTTGTAGTCAACTCTCATGAGGATAGTGCTTGGCTGACTGGGAATATCTTTGAGGGTTTTTAAAAGTTTTTTCATCTCTTTCCATAATACTACACAGTTCTCGACTAAACCTCTACCACCTGGTATACTTCACGAATTCTTTCAGAAAGGGGATCGTATTCGCTATGCCGAAGAAAAAATCCAACTCGGCTGTTGACGCAGCCGAAAGCAAACAATCCGCTGCACCAGCAGCAGAAACTCAGCCTACCCTAGAGGTAGTCGCTGATCAGGAGGTAGTACAACCAGAGGTTGTGGCAGCTCCTCAAGCCCCAAAAGCTGCAAAAGCTGTTGCTAAACCAGCAGCGAAGACTGCCGCACCAAAAACCATGGAGGAACTGCTGA
The DNA here is from genome assembly GCA_964607285.1 of uncultured Pseudomonadales bacterium. Lineage (GTDB taxonomy): Bacteria > Patescibacteriota > Microgenomatia > UBA1400 > PJMF01 > CAZBMX01. Next base: position 4,277 of record CAZSJW010000002.1, on the reverse strand, counting down.
GCAGTACCACCTATGCGTTGGTCGTGCCTAAGCGAGGGACAACAGTGATCGGAAAGGTTACTGGTAAGAGTCGCAAAATGCTGACACTGGATATTGGTGCCAAAACTGAAGGTGTTGTCATTGATAAAGAATTCGAAGTTGCGATGGAGTACATCGATGAACTCAAAGTTGGTCAGGAGATTGAAGCTGTAGTCGTTTCAGCAGAGAATAATTTGGGCCAGGTCATGCTCTCACTTAAAAAAGCTGCAAATGAAGCCAAGTGGGATTACTTCGCTGATGCCTTGAAAAAGGATATCGTTCTCGAAGCAAAGGCAATTGATGTCAATAAAGGCGGACTTATTGTTATTGTGAATGGTGCTCGAGGTTTTGTACCTTCAAGCCAATTTGGCAAGGGACTTGTTGGAACATTCCACAAGCTCAAAGGACAGTCTGTCCAGGTTAAAGCTATCGAAGTAGATCGTGAGAAGAATCGTTTGATTTTCTCAGAGCGACACGTATCAGAAGCGCAAGAAATTGCTCAAAAATCACAAGCTCTTGATGCTGTCAAAGCAGGCGAGATTTATGAAGGAGTTGTTTCTGGTGTTATGCATTTTGGTTTATTTGTCACTGTTGAAGTGCCAATCACAGACTCAAAGACACCTGGACACGTTGAAGGCTTGGTACACATTTCTGAGATTTCTTGGGAAAAAGTTGTGCATCCTAAAGAGTATCACAAGGTCGGTGACGCAGTTAAAGTACGCGTTCTCGGAGTTGATGAAAAAACAGGCAAGCTCAATTTATCCATCAAGCAGCTTTCAGATGATCCATGGAAGAGCATTGAAGAACGGTATCAATCTGGCACAACTGTCAGTGGAACTGTTTCTCGTGTAGAGCCATTTGGTGTTTTTGTAAATGTTGAACCAGGTATCGATGGCTTAATTCACTCAAGCAAACTCGAACAGGGACAGCAACTGAGTCGTGGTGAGAAAATCACTGTGCACGTCGAAAGTGTTGACTCAGAGCAACGACGCATGAGCCTCAGTCTGGTAATGACTGAGTTACCAATTGAATACAAATAAATAATTGGCTGCTTGTTGCTGTGGGATGCGCGGCACCTTCACCACGCTCAGGTGATTGCCTTCGCAACCTTGTCCATGTCGACAAACTGCAATGTCGGCAATCACAAGCCCCCAGCAACAAGCACCAATTATTTCTGAGATTGCTCCCCGCAACGACTAGCTTGTGTTTCAAATGTTGGTTGCTGCTGATATACTACGAATTAGTTTAAAAGTAATGTTACTCAGAAAGTTCCTATGGCAAAGCAAAGAATGATCGTAACTGATGACCAACTGTTGATCGATATGGATTTGCTGTTTAACGCAATCCGCGAAGCAGAGGGTGATTGGGAAAAAGTCGAGCAAGATATGCATGCATACCTCGAGGCAATTCAAAGTATGGTGGATGATGAGGCAGAAGACGAAGCCGACGAAGAGTAGGCATTTTCAAGTTTTAAAACTGACTTTTTACACCAGGCGAAAACTGGAATTTTTGCCTGGTGTATGCTATAATATCCTCATTCTGCCCGAGTGTTTCACACTAAAGGAGTTTGTATGGCATACGTAATCAGCTGCGGAGATGAAGGTGTCCAAATCAACGAAGGAACGCGACTGGCGTTCGTTGGTGCTGGTATCAAACTTGAGGGATTTTCCGAAGTTGTTCCGCTTTTACAGAGTTTATTAGCTGCTGATTTGCGTATTGCAGCATCAGAAGAAAACGACTGGGTTAAAGAAAAACTTTCTCTGACAACCTACGAGCAAGCTGATGCCTCTATGCAGCAACACGCAGAGGTTTTAGCCGATCGTCATGGTTTGCTGTATGCAGGGAGTATCCCTTTTACAGACCCCAAAGTGTTAGAGCATGAAATCAAAGCACACATGGTTCGCCCACACGGTATTCATATCGCAAATAAAATTTGTTTTACGCTTGGTGGTGGAGAACAAATATTCAATCTCGGTTGTTATGTGATCAGTGCTGATTGGGTAGCAGATGCACCTGTAGGCTTAGTAAAACAGGTTCTTGAGTCACAGATAGCGTATTACCAGCAGCTGGCTAAACGTGACGATCTGCCTTTTGTCTTTGAACTTGGCGGTGTACTAGGCGAAGACACAGCACTTAAAAACAAAGCTGTTTTGGCAAGTGTACTATCCATCTAGTAGTTAGACAGTTAGACAACAAGCTGCATAATCATTCTCGGATATCTATTTTCATCCACGATTGTGTTCAAGATAATAATATTTCCTGAAAACATCATGTGTCTGAAATGCTTGTCCTTCATAAAAACTTGCATTCTTTGGAATAACTCATAGGTGGCGTCTACAAATCGTAAGACTCCACCCATATCTAAGGAAATGTGCTTGTTGCTTACAGCAGACAAAATAAGTTCTGAAACTTGTGGTTTCTGCCAGTTAAGTATTGCGTCATCATCCCAGTTTAGGTTGCTCAAGACGACATTTAAATCCACAGAGCTTATTGTTTCCCATTCGGTTTCTGTGAGACCTTTAACAATTGATTTATTGGAAATGAGTACTGGAGCTGCTACGAAGGCTGCTTGATCAAATTGAAATTTTGGAAAGGGATTTTCTAGCTTTTTGCCTCTGCGTGAGCCTCGAATTAAGTCGATAGTAAGCTTTGTGTTTGTGACAAGTGCATTTAGGTCCCTTGAGAACACTGCAAAGGCATCTGTAGCGGGGAACGGGGCATATCCGCCATCCGTGATAACAACCATTTCTTCTTGGTGGTGATCGAACGGCCAAGTCTCTTTTGTGCCCGCGATGGAGAAACGTGTTACTAAATTTTTAAGTAAAAACTTGGTTTTTTGAGTAATGGTTCTTTCTGAGATGCTGTGTTGGTCAAACGCGTCCTTTTCGCCAATGAGCCAGCCTGCATGTTGATACAGCTGAACCATGCGATTGTGCAGAAATGTGAACAGTTCTCCTTGACCTCTGGCATACAAGCTCGAAATGGCCATCCAATTATTCTCAAGAGCTGTGGGGTACGCATGTCTAAAATCAGCGGTGCTTTCTTGTAGTTTTGCTGAAAGCTCTACTTGCACAAATGGGTCAGTGAGCAGTTCTCGACTACTGATCACCTGACCACTAGCAATAAGACTTGAAAGGATTTCCTGTGTAAACCCGTGTTCTACAACTTGCGGGAGGTCCACACATGCTTCTAGCCCAAACCAGACACCACCCGTATTTGGGTCGAACGAGAAAAAGGTGGGAATTACTTCTGCTACAGCTTCACCTGCTGTCATTAGCTCAGCTCTCAGTTGTAGAATTCCTCGAGCCGTCATCATTTTATTGATCACATCTGAGCGAATACCACCGTCTTGTTGCAGGCCACCTTCTGTTTCATGTATCTGCCCTCTGGCTGCGCAACTGATATGTGAGTCTAATCCATAGAAAATTGTGCCCCCTGATTTTTCCTTGAGTAACTGTGTTGTTCTATGGACCACAAATGTTGAGTGATCAATAAATACTGCATGTTTTCCTTGGCCAGGGAGAAAGCCATTTACTGTGCCAGCGGGTGCGCGTAATACTCCTCCTACATGGGGAGGTTTGGAAAACATAATTGTTGGCATATTTCGGCCATCTACACAGGTAGCAAAAAAATCATGATTACTGTACCCAATATATTCTCTAGCTAGCTCTTGCGCGTGAATGACTTGTGCTGACTGTAGATCTGTTGCCCTAATAATTCTAGATTGATAATGGCGTGTTGCCAGTGCGGTAGCCCATGCAAAGTTGGTAAGTATTTGCGCTTGTGATGCAGCGTCTGACCCGCGGCCGCTACACAGTTGAGCTTGAGTATTAAAGAATGTTAGCAACTGTTTTTGCAATGTGTTGGGAAGGGAGACATCCTGATTGTTTGTACTTTGCATGTATTATGTCCTTACTAAGCATGTTTGTTACTATAGTATAGAACAATTTGTTGCAATGAATTACCAGCAAGTGTAGAAGTAGGTGTACCAAATCATTTTGGAGCCTGTGCAGTGAAAGTATACAAGGAGAAGAAATAGAGTATTGCAATCATTTATGGTTGCTGTTAAAATACAAATTCTGTTCGGGAAAACATGACATTTTTTTGGGTGGGTGTCCATATGCGACTCCACAGAAACCAAGAAAATCCCTCAACCCCCAAAAAAAGTAAACAAGTTAATAGAAAAGATTGCCCCTATTGGGCCCTTAGCTCAGTTGGCTAGAGCGCATCATTTGCAATGATGAGGTCAAGGGTTCGAG
>CAZSJW010000001.1:0-317779 GCA_964607285.1 uncultured Pseudomonadales bacterium | reverse complement strand
CAGTAGCCAGCAATAATTGAGGAGTATAGAAACCCATGAAAGACACGATGCAAAACTTAACTAAACTTCCCAAAAGCACGCTGTTGCCGGCTTTAGGCCTACTCTTCTTCGTCTTTGTCGCAGTGGCAGGCGTCTACATAGCGCAGTATCAACAGATGAACCGAGGTCCTGTTACTCCAAATGCCCCAGAGCTGTCTCAGGCAGGTGGAAACGTGTGTACTACAAGTTGGATAGCTAAGGTTCCTCAAACCGCTACCCCAACACCTGGTGTGACACCGTCCCCATCACCTTCACCATCTCCAAGTCCAACTCCTACCCCAACTCCTACCCCAACTCCAGGAGTTGAGTGTGAGGATTGTAACTTCCAGGTGGATGCGTACTGGGGTCCAGTTATCAATGACTTCGGAAAAAGATACGTAGGTCAGACTTCGGGGCCAAACGCACGATACAGTACAAATCCAAATGGGACACTTCAGGGGAAGCGTTTAATTGTGGCTCGCTCAGATGAGCAAAATCCACAGTATCCTGGCTGTTTAAACATTAATCCTACGGGAGACAATGCTGCTGTGCCTGTCCTTTCTGAAGAATGTAGAGATCCAATTGGAAGAGGTTTAATCACTTATGACTTGTTTGATGTGAATCGTCAAACAGGTGTAGCTACCATTAAAATTAGCAACAACACAGGTGGAAATACTGGAACTCCTCCTTGTACATATGACAATGTTGGATTAGTTGCATATAAAACTAATTGGTCTTTAGGCTTTGAGGAGCAGGAAATCTTTGACCTAAGTGAAGGTATTTTATATCCGTTCTCTTCACAAGTTTTCATCATCGATCTACCAATGAACAATGATGGCCCACAGTGCCATGTTGCAATGAATGAGTGTCCAGCCAACGCTCCACTCACGGCGAACTCGTTTGCCTCTCCATTGCCAACACATGCTCCTTGGACATCGGGACAAACTGATGTAATCACCTATACAGATGAGTACCCAGTGTTGTACCACTATGTGACTGAGATCATTGAACAGCAGGATGTGCCATCCACGCCAAACATTGTTTACTCTGAGGGCACGGGTACATTAATTCAGGGACAAAATCTGACAATAAACTATCCACCACAAGGTGAATGGGGAAATGCTGACCCGAATGGAATGTACGAAATGCACACCACTGTCAATTTCCAACAGATCTCTGATGGTGAAGAATGTGGAGCTTTCGGTATCAACTGGGACAGATACTATAGTGATCAGACTGTCAACCTCACAGTTACAAACCCTGCTCTTCTAGGTAGCAAACAGTTCCAGGTTAGAAGTGCTGACGGCAAGACTGTCTTGAAAGATGTCAACGGAGTACAAACACACTCTGTTGGGTATCCAAGAGGTAGTGTGACAGTACAGTATGGATTGCCAGCTAGCGTCAAGTCAGTGCAAGTGTATGCATATAAAGGCAATACTCGAGTTGAGTTGTTTCAAGTCGGTAACAACCAACTGCGAACTTTGACCAGTGATCTTGCAGGATCAGGCACCGTTACATTTGACCCTTTAAAGAGCGGGCAAACAAAGGTTTATACCTGGTAACGATTAGCTTAACAACTTAAAGGGAGTGGTAGAAATATCACTCCCTTTTTGGTTGCACATAGCTACAACAAATATTGATCAAAAGGCTGGAACAGTTCTAGCAAAAACTGTTTGATGAAATTATGAAAGTTTCAGTACTTGTGCAAGCTGTTTGTTGAGAATAGAGGGATCAATCTTCTTACCTAGCTGCTTCATTGTTTGCCCCATTAGAAAACCCAAAACCTTTGTCTCGCCACTTTTAAATTTAGTGACGGCATCTGGGTTAGCGGCGATAACGGCCTCAATAGCGCTAAGTAGTTCAGTCTCAGGTACAGTATCAGTTGCTGCAAGCTCAGTGTATGCATTGAGAATGGCTTGCGGAGTAGTTGTGTTAGTAAGCTGTATCTTCTTATTTATTACGGCGTTGGCTACTCCATTTGCAGCAGATGGATCTAGACTCCAGACTGTATTCCAAAATTGTGCTCGAGAGTTATTTGTTGCTAGTGTGGTTCCATACCGTTGTTCCACGCCAAAGGCAGCTTGCCAGTTTGCGACAACATCAGATTGTTTAGGTGGCAATGCTTGTTGTAATTTAGCAATGGCTTTATCACTAAACCGAATCGGTGGAATGTCCGGATCTGGGAAGTATCGATAATCAGCTGCAGACTCTTTTTTGCGTTGGCTGAAGGTTTCCCCAGACCCTGGCCTGAATCCTCGCGTTTCCTGTGAGGGGGTTGTGCCTGCATCAAGAATCTCAGCTTGTCTGACAATCTCGTACTCGATTGCTTGTTCTAGGAAGCGGAAGGAGTTGATATTTTTGACTTCTACCTTGTAGTTTGGCAGTGTCTTCTGTCCTTTGGGTTTGAGTGAGATGTTTGCTTCTAACCGCATCCCGCCTTGTTCCATGTCGCAGTCTGCAATCTCTAGGTAGCGCATCAGGCGGCGCAACTCACGACCATAGGCAGCTGCATGAGCTGGTGAAGTAATTTCAGGTTCGCTGACAATTTCTGCTAGTGGGACACCTGAGCGATTGAAGTCTAGTAGACTGACCTTTTTGCCGTCTACAGTAGTGTGTTGCAGTTTGCCTGTATCCTCTTCAAGGTGAATACGAGTGAGAGAGACTGTTCCCTCTGCCAGTTCTACAGCACCACCTTCACAAAATGGAATGTCGTACTGACTGATCTGATAGCCCTTTGCTAGGTCAGGGTAAAAGTAGTTTTTCCGATCGAACTTAGAGAATGTGTTTATGTGGGCTCCAAGTGCTAAACCTAATTTAATTGTCCACTCAATTGCTGTTTTGTTAGGAACGGGTAAGCCACCTGGCATGCCTAAACAGACTGGACAAGTGTATGTGTTTGGAGCTGGTGCGTGAAATGGATCATTCACACAGCCGCAAAACATCTTTGACTTAGTTTTCAACTCGGCATGAATTTCTAGTCCACAGACTAGATCGTACTGTTCTAGGACGTTTGCGATTGCACTGCTGGTGGGTTTGTGTGTCTTTGCCATACTACTTCCAACTACTCCAGTTTGTTGCTTGCTCGTAGGCGTGGGCAACCTGAATTGCCAGATCTTCTCGCCACATGGGTGCCATGATGTTCATGCCTAGATACAAATTTGTTTTGCTATCTCGATAACAAGGAACATTTACTCCAGGCAGACCTGTGATAGAACTTGGCTCGAGTAACATGTCTTCAAGCTCACCAAACATTGCAGCACCTTCAGTGGCACCAATTTTTTTAGCAAAACCAGGTGAAGAGAGTCCAACTAGAACATCATATTTTTTGAATAATCGCTCGAAGTCTTGGATAAACAAAGTTCGCACCTTTTGTGCCAATACGTAATACTGATCCGAAAACCCTTTGCTGAGTGTAAACGTACCCAGCATAATACGTCTCTTGGCTTCAGCTCCAAAAAAAGATCGATCTTTGCCAAGCCTAATCCCATCGTACCGAGCAAGATTACTACTCACTTCTCCACGTTGTACAACAGTATAAACACCTACAGCATGGCGAGGATCCATAGCATCAGTCAGTTCAACATGAGCACCCAAGCGTTCCAGCACTTTCAGTTCTGTAGAAAATAGGTTGTTTGTAGACTCCATGCCATCTAAGTCGTGGTACATATACCCCACTTTCAGACCTTTGATGTCTTTGTGCAGAGCTTTTGTAAAGTCTGGAACCTTCTGTGCCGAAGTTGTAGCATCATGAGGATCTTTACCTGCAAGGTAGTTTAGGAGGTACGCGCCGTCCTCTACCGTTTTTGTCATTGGTCCTGGGGAGTCGGTAGATGAAGCCATGGCAGCAATGCCTGCTCTGCTTACCCTGCCATAGGTGGGTTTGACGCCCACCACTCCGCACCAAGCAGCAGGCTGGCGAATTGAGCCTGCGGTTTCAGTGCCGATAGCTGCGATACACATATTCGCTGCTACAGCTGCAGCACTGCCTCCAGATGAGCCCCCAGGAAGGTGCTCAGGGTTGCGAGGGTTTAGAGTTCTGCCATATTGGGATGTTTCAGTTGATGAACCGTGTGCCCAGGCGTCAAGATTAGTTTTACCCTGAATAACGCCTCCTGCAGATTTGAGGTTTGCCGTTACTTTGGCGTCAAAAACTGGTATGTAAGTATCCAGTACAGTTGATGAAGCTGTTGTTCGCATACCCTTGGTGGAGATATTATCTTTTAGGGCAATTGGAACACCCGCAAGTGGGCTCATCAGATCTGCTTTTGCGGATTCTTCTCTCTGATTATCATTCAGTGTTAGGAAAATATTGAGATGCTTATTTTCATTGTTTACTGCAGTTTCTAGTGCAGCAGAAAGTTCAGCGTGCAAAATTTCCTTGGCTCGCAGCTGTTTGATTGTGGTAGCTAGCGTCTGTGTATTAAGATCAGCCATACTAATCTTCTTGATCAATTATTTGATTGACTACTATATATCCATTGTGGGTATGTGTTGCGTTGGCAAGTGCCTGTTCTTGGCTGAACATATACTCTGGCCAAAGTTCATCTTCACGCCAGACGTTTTCTAGGCCCGTTACCTGATTAGTGGGTTCTACATTTGAAATGTCCACTGACTGTAGTTGGTTGACAACTTGCATGGTATCTGCAAAAGAGCCGCCATATGCTGCTGCCTCCTCATCTGTGATGGGGATGTTGGCTAACGCAGCAACGGAAGTAACAAACTGTGGGGTAAACTGGTGAGTTGCGGTGTGCTTTTTTGGCATACTACTAACGCTCGAGTATACACGTAAGGTAACTCGAGGACAAGTTGAAATCTATTGTTGTAATTGTTGTACAAATTTTTGAGCGCGGGTGATGGGAAAACCCCAAACAGAAATGAATCCTGAAAGCTGAGAAATCTGAATGGTAACTAGCCCAAATGCTCTCTCAAGTATTGATTGGTGAACCAGTACGTTTTGCAGCTGATTGAGCGGGATGGAGAGCGTGGTATGTCTGAATCCACCGATCAACACTTCAATTGTTGCTGTTTTTCTCTCTATAATTGTGCTCTGTACGTACAGTACCGTTGAAACTACTTGTAGTAAGATGACTGCTAGTGCGGTCATGAGACTATATAAAAAAACCTCACTGATTGTTACTGAAAGTGGACTCATCCTTATGATGGGTACTAACACACCAAACAGCATACTGCTTAGCAGAAAGGCAACTACGCTGAAGCCTAGGCCATCTGGAGACATAATTTTATTGATTACCAAGGGTAGTGTTGCAGCTGGTTTAAGACTGCTTGAATGTTCCATCATATTATTGTAATCCCCTTAGAGCGTCCAGTCTATCTTTGACAGGAGGATGAGTCTGAAACATCGAGGCAAAAGTTCCAACTGCTCCATGAACATTTTTCAGTGGGTTGGAAATATATAAATGTGCTGTCGCTTTATTAGCAGCCTCTAGAGGCTCACGATCTTGACTAATTTTCTCCAAAGCTTTAGCTAAGCCCTCAGGGTTTTTGGTCATCCCTACCCCGGTGGCATCTGCCAGGAACTCTCGTCTACGAGAGATAGCAAGCTGAATTAACTGTGCAATGATTGGCGAAAGCAGCGCTAGCAAAATGCCTGCCACCATAAACACAACTTGCAGTTGTCCCCCACTATTTTTGTCACGCTTACCCCCGCCATAGAAGGACATACGCAGCATCCAGTCTGATAGAAGTGCAATGAATCCTACTAGGATGGTCACAATCGACATCAATCGAATATCGTAATTTTGAACATGTGCTAATTCATGAGCCACAACTCCTTCAATCTCTGCTCTATTCAACCTAGTGAGTAATCCTGTCGTTGCGCACACTACGGCGTGGTCAGGATCACGACCTGTCGCAAATGCATTCATCGCAGTGTCATCAATAACATAGAGTTTTGGCATGGGCATACGCTGCCCGAGCACTATGTTTTCGGTTACAGTGTAGTAATCAAAGAATTCTTCTCGGGTAGCAGGACGTGCACCAGACATACCTAGGATAATTTTGTCAGACCACCAGTAGGAGGCGAATGACATGACTCCAGATATGATCAGTGCAATCCCCACTATGTCTAATCCATATCCAAGTCCAACGGACATGATATACACCGCTCCGACTATAAAAGTCATGAAAAGTGTGATGATGACCAGAGACTTGTTTTTGTTGCTGGAAACCAAATCGTAGTGTGTCATGGTTTTTTCTGAAAGGTAGCTGTGGAGACTACAAACTAACGCGGTGGTCTTCCATTTCTTTGCCAGAAACGGATAAATGTGAGCCGCTAGTTGGCATCTCTAAACCTTGCTCAGGTTTAAAGCCGAACATGTTTGCAATCAAACTAGAAGGAACTGTAACTAGTTTTTCATTATATCTTTGTGATAAATCAATAACAGCACGGCGGGCGTAGGTGAGTTTGTCAGCGGTGTCTGTTAGTTCTGACATAAACTTGGTGACAGTGGCATCACTTTTAAGCTCTGGATTGTCTTCAACCGCTATGCTAAGTTGAGGAACCATTTGCTGAACCTTAGTGATTGCTGTTTCAATGTCTGCGGTTGCACCTGTTTCTTGGGCATGTGCCACAGACTTGCGGGCTGCAGTGAGCATCTCGAAAATACCTTTTTCATGTTTGAGAAAGCCTTTGACTGCTGTCTCAAGGTTAGGAATCAATGAAGCTTGGCGTTTCAGCTGGTTGCCAATTTCTTGGATGCTGGCTGCTATTTGGGTTTTCAGGCGTTGCAGAGCGTTGTAAATAGAAACTACGTACAAAGCGACTCCGACAATAACGGCAAGTATGATGAGTGTTGGCATAGGTTTCTCACTTTCTGTATTATCATACCTCATCCTGACAAAAACTGTAGAGGTAATGAGTTTTTTGCTCAGTGTTCAGGGTATTGTTTAGGCTTGGCAAACCTGCGGAAGGTAGCGTATAATATCGCTCTGCTCTGGCTGTTGGAATAGTGATAGACTGAATAGTGAGAGCTTTAATAAACAAATACATTTGCTGATACTTTGTCATTAGATGAGCCTATGTTGCGGCTTTGAACCGTAGACAATTGGTACCTTGTTGTACCGCACGCTTATCTGGAGACGGCTCATGAGGATGGTGAAGGTGCCATCCGTCCCAACAAAGGATCAGCTAATGACACAAATGGGCCCGTGGTGTAGCGGTTAACATGCTTCCCTGTCACGGAAGAGATCGCCAGTTCGAATCTGGTCGGGCTCGCAATTGTAAACAAAAATTAAATTAAAATTTGTTGTTGTACTTACTTGTTACTTGCATTTGATGTATATTAATTTGCCTATCTTTACAAATGACTAAGAAAGTTTCGTATGTTTGTAGAATCACCATTTGAAACAAGACAAGATGTTGTGGATTGGGGTTTAGAGAGAGGCTTGTTAAATGTAGGAGAAAAGCCTGAGACAATTATTGAGCGGGTGAAAGACATGCAAGATAGATGGGGTTATAGCTACTTCAAAGCAGAAGCTGTGAAAGTTATATTAGATTCTATAGATAGAAAAAAACGAGGTAAATACCCTGCTTCAACAGGCAGTTTTGAACCAAACTCAGTATCAGCAAGACGTTATATCCGTCCTGCAGACAAGGAATCCAAGAATCCTCGTGAGTATTTACAAATGGTGATAGATGAATTTGTAGCTCAGGTTGCATTTGAGACTCGTTTTATTACTGATTTTGTTGAGAACAATGACAGGTTAACTGACAACGCAAAAAAGCTTTTAGTCCAGATTGTTTCTGCTAGCGTAGGTCCTTGGTATGTGCCAGGGCATGTAACCAATGTTTATCAGGACAAAGATAGAATAATCGTGGAACATAAGAATGGTGCATTTTACTACTACGTGAGATAGTAGAGACAGTCTTTTTTTGCTACGTCTGCAGTTAATTTTTAGATTTTTTCAGTAAAAAATTAGAGAAGTAAAAACCGACCCATTTCTGAGTCGGCTTTGTGATTTGGTTTGATGCTTTTTCGCTACTCTATGTATCTGTGACCAAAGAGAGCAGCGATTGCCGCAATACCCCAAATGTAATGCCATTGAAATCCGATGGGAAGTGGAATGAATAGCAACGCAGTCGCTGCTGCTCCCACTGCTACGGATGCAATGGCAATGATGGGTTTGTTAATCCCACCTCTTGTAAAGAAAGAAACAATAACAATTATGAAGGCTATATAGTGAAAAATTTACCAGAATCTTCTTAAGTAAAAGCATCAATAGGTGCAATATACTGATCTTGTAGTTTGCTATACTTGTTCTCAGTACTTACAAATCAAAGGCATTCTATGGTTAAAGAGACTGGTATAGGTACTGAACAATATCAAGGAACTGTGACACTCTCAGGAAGTTTACGGTATGATGCGCTGCGAGGTGCGGATATTTAGTAACCTTAATTACTGATCTTGGCTTACAACAACCTGAAATAGTAAGAACAGTTGGAGAGTTGGCACATATTGATGCTGATATCAACCGTTATGGTAGTACTGAAGATTCTCGAAGTAAAAAGAACAGATTGGTATTCGAGTTAATAAAATGGACACTCACTACTTTTCGCATATCGTTTCCTGATTTAGCTTCTGCAAAAGAGGTGCTGTATCAAGGCAATCGTATCGCCTACGATAAAGAATTGATTAAGTACTATCAAGCTGAACGTACTAATACAGACAGTTAGAGACTGTGCTCTCTAAGCAGAGAGTACTCTTTCACTGATTTTGCTACAAATAAAATGTAGTAGTGCAGCAGCGAACTAACCAGCAGTATCCAAGTATGACTCTACCTCTGAGACAAACTTTGCCACTTCTGGAATAAGGCCTTCTGAATCTGGAAGATCTTTGATTCTGTCGTAAAAGCTGTCTTCCAACTTTCGCAAGTGTGCAAAAAAAATACTCTCTCGGATATGTCGTTCTTTTCTAGGCAGAGTGATACTCCATTCAGCAGCTTTCTCTTCAGCAAGCAGTTCCGCATTTTGCATTGTTGTTATAGCATCAGCAATAGATTTACATTTTTGATGGAGTGGTAGGATTTCCTCAACTATGGGAATGAGTGCAGCTTCCATCTGAGTACTATCAGCAGAAAACTTGACAGTTTGATTCAGTTTTTGGATAAGGATTTGTAGCTGATGATCGAGCTCCTGTATGTTTGCAAAGTTTCTGGGGATGCTGTTTGAAAGTTCATGTATATTGTTTTCAATTTCATGTGCCATGTTCCTGAATGCTTGCAGTCTGTTTAGAAAACGGTATTCTGGGGTTTGCCTAATTTCATTTTGTACTGCTCTAACTTTCTCTTTTGATTGAGAAAGAACAGACAGCCGTGAATACGATTGGTTCTTGGTTATCGCATGTGTATTTTCTTCCGAAATCTGATCAAATCGCTGTAGGTGGGGCCTGAAAAATTTCTGATAGATCAAATGCTCATCAGTTAGTCCATTTAGAGCAGAAAGCTCCATGTTGAAGGCAAATGAAGCGGCCTCAGCACAGGTTGCTAATTCACGTTCTCTCATGAAACCAAGGCGGTCTAGCTGACTTTCCCACTGATCAATCGGGAACTGAACAAGCACTAAGCGGAAGAGTTCTTTTCGTTGTGCCCAAGTTGAATCTGATGAGTAAAAGCGATATAGAGAACGGGCAGATGCTGTGTATTCCTCTAGCAGTGGGGCATATACATCCCAAAGTTCTGTCATCAAGGGTGTTCGTGAACCGACTTTGAGTGCAGATGAAAAAAAATTGTAGGGTCCAAACTCATCAGTCAAGATGTTATATCTGCCATTTGCATCTCCTTCCTTTGGCTTCATGTCTGCTATGTACTCATCTTTGGCTCTGTGTAATGCATATGTTATAGCCGCAAGAAAAGCTGGTTGTTTTCGCACACTGTATATATTATTTGGATCTGATCTGAGTAGTTCTACTAATTGTGCAAGTTCTGCAGTCAGTGATGTAACATCAGTTTCTTGACTCACAACCATCTCTGCAGCTACTTTTGTTTCACTAGAACTTGAACTCTTCTTTTCTACATCTAGTATCTTTTGGGTGTCAACAAGTGCGTTGTACTCAGAGTGCGCTTGCTCATGGTCAATGACCATGGTTTGATTTTGACCACTAATTACAGTGATCGGTAGAATGAGTGTTTTTTCATTCTGTGATTGTCTCGCTTTGTAAGTAAGCGTATGCGATGCAATAACTACACCAGCGATAGGTGGTTGCCATAAAATTGAGAAAGCCTCTTCATTGTATACATGCAAGATAAGTCCAAAGCTAGTAAACACTACTGTATGAGGTAACTTGGTCAGGCTTAGTACATCCTCAGAGGACAAACCCTTTTTGGTGACATACGCTGGAGTTACCAAACTAGTAAAAACCTCTTCAGTGAATCGCTGATTGTCTTGAATTTCTGTGTCGTCATGAATGACTTCCCTACGCAGTGATTCAATAGATGCAGCACATGTTGTAACAGTTTCAGCCAATTGCTCCAGGAATCGTGGTTGTACTACGTCTGCTGAGTTTTTCAGCAGGTCAATAAGCTCCTGCTTAGTGATGTGAGGATTTTCTATTGCGACATCGAATACAAACTGTAAGGCTCGCGCTTGCATCAAACAAATCTCTTGCAAATGTTCTTGCTTGAGTAGCTCTTTTCTATATGTCAGCTCTGTCGCCTCGCTGCTTGGTAAGCCCTCTTGTCTTGCGAGCTGCGCCAAGGTACTCCCTTCTCTACTAGCAGTGGAGATTTTTTGGGAAGCCTCAAAAGAACGACCCAATATCTTTGGTGGGCTTTCACTCATGCACTCAGTATACAAACACTTCTCCCATTTCTAGAATAGGGAAAACGGTACTGTAAAAATTGTTGGTTGCAGTGAGCAGTGTTACAATAGACGTGATTTCTAGCGGGATTAGTACACTGGTAGTATGTATCCTTCCCAAGGATAAGAAGCGGGTTCGATTCCCGTATCCCGCTCCATACTGTTGCTATTCAACTTTCTCAATTCTGATTTGCGCCCTTATTCTTCACCCAGCTCTGTTCTAGCATCTGAACGAAAAATGAGTGATACCATAATTATATGAAAAACGAAATGAGTTTGTTAGGTAAACAATACTTAGCTAGTGATCAAACGTATGGAAGATCACAGCTGAGTGAACAGGAACTGAATCAGGTTGAGAGCTTTTCATTCTTTGCTGATAGGAATGAAATCATGCCAAACTTGAACACGCAAACTGCAGTACATCTTAGTTCATCTGAAATTAAACTTGTAGAAAGCCTGCAAAAATCTGTGGTTGATGACGAGGGTATGAGAACAGTTTGCCCACTGAGTAGCGCTGATATCAAGCTACTCAAAAAAATTAATTTATCGGAAGAAGAAATAGCATTTGTGTTAGCAGGAAAGCAAACAGTTGCGGGTTTTGCTCATTTGCATCAACTATCCGCATTTGAGGAACGTGCTAAGAAAAATCATGAGTTTGAGCTGGAAATGAAAAAAGTAGAGCTAGATTGGCCACTGGGTGACGGAGATTATGGGAGAGAATATGGTAGCGCTAAAGCAGTTTGGATACCGAATGACAATACTTCAGCGAGCCTAGAAAGAAAATTTTGGCTGCAGGCACAGGAATTGCCAGAGGATGTAGAGTTTGGTGAGCTCATTGGCGAAGAGCTCACGATTGCAAGCATTATCCAACAACGATTAAAAGAGAAAAAACTGACAGACTTTCCGCTTATCATGCTAGATGTGGGAGGTATGTTGAGTGTTAGTTGGATTAGATTGGCAAAGCACTTTGAACATGCTGTTCAAGATGGCAATGTACTTTTCGTTACTACTAGTCTGGGAGCGGATGTTGATGAATGTATCCAGAGAATAAAGGGCTACTACTATAGTACTGGACCGTACACTAGCAGAGTGGTTGACCCAGAGAGCGAAGAAAAACCACCATACCTAGAATATGACGAACTGAAATTCATTGAAGATAATAAACACCTCGTTGTTTCAGTTAAAATGGATTTGATAGACTTGCTTACATTGAATATTAAAGGTACGAATCTGCTACGTAACGTGGCTGTCATATGCGACATGAATGCAATTTCTCTGCATAGTAGAATTCCAAGTTTGCACCTGGCGTTACTAATTGCTCTGCTTGATGAAAAAGGCGTATATATAAATAACGATACGGGAGCAACAGAAAAGGAAGATTCCCACCAATCTCGTGAAGCTGAACTGGAAAGATCACGAAAAATTATTGAAAAAGAGATGAGGATTGAGCGGGTATGGAAGGTAGAGGGTGGAAGTAAGTTACTTGTGGGAAAAAAACTCTCAACCGTTTTTTTAAGGCAACCAAACGGACCTGCAATCACTGCTTACTTACCTTCTGAAAGACATCTTGTTGAGTAGCATTCATATCTCAGTACGAATATGCAGTCTGTATCATTCGGAATTCGCTACTACAGAATCAACAAGGATAAAAGTTTTCTCGCAAAAGTGTCAAGCTGGGCAGAAGATAGAGTTGAATTCAGCATCGACTCAACAGTTGCCAGGTCGAATACCCCTACTGTACCAGAAATAGTAATACTTGTTTTAGTGGTGTCTGCAACAGATTCAAAAGACTCTACATTGTATGCGGTCTTACTGATCACCAAGATAGTATCATTTATCAGCCCTGGTCCATCAAGTAAAAATGCTCTATCTGTATAGACAACATTCACAACACCGGTGACTGTCACCTGTTGACCAGTATATGCCTCTGGGTCTTCAATAATATTTTCTAGGAGTGCTTCTTTTGCTGTTGGAGTAGTGCGGTCATCATCGATGTAAGTTGTTGCTGATGGTTCTTGCAGTTCAATCGGACTCGCTGATGGTGAAACTACTACAGTTTGTTTATCAGCATCGGGTCGTGACCAAGTTACTGCAATGAGAAGCAATACAGTGAGTACTGCAACTTCAGTTAAAGCAAAAAAAGCCATGTTTCTAGTTCGAAACTGACTGTTTGCGTCGGTTTGCTTTAGAGTATCAAGCATATTCTGAGTTCATTCTAAGTTTGGTTTGTGAGAAATTCATTAAAACTGAGTATGAATAAAGGACAAAACTGTCCGAATTAAGTGGCATATCTTTTCCAGTGAAATGTTGCCAAGTCTGGTCACTAAAACAAATTTAATCTCTTCATGATAGATACAAGTCGTAAGATATAAAAATGCGGTACAATATATCAGCTTCTCTTTTCTTGCCTGCGTAGCTCAGATGGTAGAGCAGCGGTATCGTAAACCGCGGGTCATCGGTTCAATTCCGGTCGCAGGCTCACCGTTCAGTGTAGCTGCATATAGAATAAAAATCGCATGAAAGCACCGCCAAACACATCGTGGAACTCAGTCAACTCCTGGTATGACAAGTTGGTTGGAACTGATGGTCACTACTACCACCAGCAGGTCATTTTGCCTGGTCTTTTACGCTTGCTGCAACTTTCTCCTTCTAGCTCCTTGGTAGATTTCGGTTGTGGACAGGGAATTCTGACACAAGCATTGCCACAGATTGCTGGGTACCTAGGAATAGATGCTTCAGCTGAATTAATCAAGTATGCATGTACGCATTGTAAGAAGCAAAATTACACATTTGTATGTAAGGACGTCACAAAGCCCCTTCTCACCAATGCATCGCACTTTAGCCATGCAGTGTTCTTGCTGTCATTGCAGAATATGCGAAATTGGGATGGAGCTTTAAACAATGCTACACGCATGTTAGACGAGAATGGAACTATCGTGCTTGTGTTAAATCACCCTTGCTTTAGAGTGCCCAGACAATCTGGATGGGGGGTAGATGAAAACACTAAACAGCAGTACCGATGGATGAACAGATATATCTCCCCGCTAGAAGTGCCAATAACCATGAGCCCTGGGCAACCAAATTCTAGCGTGACTTGGTCATTTCATAGATCGATGCAGGAGATTGTCGGGTTGCTTACAGATCGAGGGTTTGCGGTGACCGCACTTGAAGAATGGATCTCAAACAAAAGTAGCTCTGGTTCAGCGGCACGGATGGAAAACAGGGCAAGGAGTGAGTTTCCGCTGTTTCTAGCTATTCGGGCGAAAAAAGATAAATAGCCACTTGCTCCAACTAGATGTACCCCCGCTTGCGTCTGGCAAGGTCAACAGTTATACTGGCGCAGTATGGCAACCCCAAGACCCGAATATGCATCGTCTCGACTTGTTCGCAAAGAACGACAAAAACTTGTAAAGCAAACCTTTTTGTTGATTATTGCTTCGATACTGATTCTATTCGGCTTTATTTTTGTTGTAATTCCTGGGTTTATCAGAATAATCAATGCATTTCTAAGCGATGCCAGTTCTCTCAACCCCATCGATACCTTACCACCGCAAGTACCAATAGTTTCTGCTCCTGTCCAAGCCACAAACAGTGCTCAATTACTAATCACAGGGTTTGGTGAAGCTGGTAGTACGCTAGTATTTTTACTGAATGGTAATAGAGATCAGGAGATTACTATACAAGACACTGGCGATTTCGAGATAGATGCCACTTTACTAGAGGGTGAAAACACAGTCTCAGCGTATGCCATTGATGCAGCAAAAAATGAGTCAGCTGTCAGTAAATCATATTTGGTGTTGCTAGACACAGAGAAACCTTCCATCCAAATTACGAATCCATCTGAAGGACAAGAAATTCAGGGTAGAGCTAACCAAGACCTCACCATTACGGGGAAAACAGAGCCTAAATCAAGAATTCTTATCAATGATCGCTTAGTCTTTCCTGATAGCGAGGGAGCATTTACTCATAGAATACGATTATCTGAGGGTGAGAACAACTTGAAGTTTACTGTTACCGATCAGGGTGGAAACGTTTTGGAACAGGAATACAAAGTCACTTTCCGTTTGTAAATTTTTCAAGTGTGGGCATAAATCCAAGCAACAAAAATAACAGCACAAAGGGTTGTAGCAGCGTATTGTTAAATTGGCTATGCCAGATGGTGCTGGCGAGTGCAATGGTAAGGTATGGCAATGATTCTACTAATTGGTGAAATTGTTTCCAGATACCGTACAGTAAGAATGTGCAGCCCACCAAACCAGTGCCTCTGAAAAGCAACAATAAGATGTTGTCAGGCACACGTGCGTGTTGTGGAATACCTAATACGGTTGCCTGTTTGGATTCTTCTATTGTTAGCTTTGAAAATAGACCTTCACCCCAGAGTACTTGCATTGGTTGCAAGTTTTGCAAAAGCTGTTGTGCTTGTCCTGTTCGTGCAGTGATGCTTGCGGTTCTGGTCAGGATCACTCCCTCCCCACCAGGTTTTGGTGCTACAAAAACTATGACAACAGCTATTACCGCGCTGACAAGCACAGGAAAGACAGCAGTTTTTCTTTGTACGATCAAGACGCCAAGATACGCTATTGCGAGTGCACCGTAGCTTGCTCTTGAATATGTTAGTGCGCAAACCGCTGAGAACAGGCAAACTAGCATTGTTTTTTGTAGAGTAGGTTTTTTAGAGAGTACAGAAAATAAAAAAATACTTACAAGTACCATAAGTATGCCCATGTAGGCAGGGTCAAAAACTGTGCCAATAAGTCTGTAGTAATGCTCATCCCAGCCTAGAATCAGAAGGAAACGGGTATCTGGAATAAATAGATACTGAAGCACACCCAACACTGCCCATATGCAACCCAGCGCTAGTAACGAGTAGTGTAAGTACGTTCGATTTGACTGAAACGTTAGGTGAATACTTACTGCACTCATAGCCAGTAACCCAAGTCTACCCAAATACAGCAAGGGAACAATATCTGCCTGAAGAATGGCATTGATGCTAGTCCAAATACCGATCCAGCCTATAAACCAGATCAAAGGGGAATGTGCTACATGAGAAAACATAGAAAAAAGATTTGAGCGATTGGTTCGATTTTCAATTAGAAAGATAGCTAGCATTGCTGCCAGTATGATTTCATGCATATAACCAGCAACAGTGGTGGTTAGCTGTATGCGCTGCAGCTGTCCTAGAGCAAGTAGTCCAATGAGCAGCCAGAGTAGTACTTTATGGTGCACCAGCACAGTGTTTTGAGCATTAGTTTTGTACAATATTTTTTTCATACCAATTTATTCTTACAAAAAGTGAGTGCAGACTCATGATATAACAGTAGGATAGCCCTGCCCAACCATCTCGCCATCCTGCTCTTACAAAGTAATTGTATGTAAACTTGCCAAGAGGATACCAGAGTAATTCCAAGAAATTTTGTGCAGCACTTGATTGTTTTTCAGCTGCAGCTAGCCGTGAGTACCAACTAACTTTGTTAATGAATGAAGTAATAGAAATGTGTGGATGATGTGCTATGTGCACCGAACTGTGAAAGACACCGCCAGAAATGGTCGGTTTTTCATGCACCTTGCCTACAAATTTGGCTCGCTTTTTTCTCATAAGCCTAGTCAATCGGATTGTACCCTCAGCGTGGCGAATGGGTTGACCTAAAAAAGTATCATTCCTTGTTATTGTGTATCCTGCAGCTTTGGGGTTATCCAGTAGTGTGAGGAGAACAGCTGCTTGATTTGGCGAGACAGACTCATCACTATCAAGAAAAAAAATCCAATCCGTGGTCACAACCTCCAATGCTAGATTTCGCACTGCTCCAAAGTTGCTGATGGATGTAGAGTCCAGTTTTTTTACTGTGAATCTGAACCTTTTTGCTAAGGCTTGCCAGTCATTATTACTTGCGTGATCCAAGATGAGTACTTCAGGGGCAAATTGGGAAGATTCAAGTGATTGTAGGAATAGTGAGTCAGACCTGTGGGTAAGAATGCAGACTGTGATTGAGTGTTCTGTATGTTTCATGTGTGCAGGCTTTTGTACACTCCATACCCTAAGAGGGGTGAAAACAGCAGCCTCCCCAAGAACACAGCTATGCCAGCACCTACCACACCGTAGAGAGGACACAATACTACGAGTGCAGCAGTAGTAGCCAAGACAGTGCCTAGCTGATGCCAGTTGAGCATGGAATACCTCTTTTTAGTAATGAGGACAGAGTAGCCAACTACATGTAGTGCTTGCATAAAACCTGCAAGTGTAAACCATGGTAGTGCTGGTGCCACAGCCAGCCATTGATCACCGAGGACAAGTTGCACAAAGAATTCTGGGTGGATGAGTAATGGGAGTGAAGCCACCAGTGCTAACAGTGAAATTAGTATGCCCGTGCGATAGAAGGCTCTGCGCAAGCGAACTGCGTCCTCCCCGATTTTGGTAAAAACTGGAAAGATGCCATGATTTGCCGCACTCGCCAGCTCAGCGTTTGGTTTATGTCCTAGGCGATATCCGTTGTGATAGAGCCCTAAGTTGTAGGTGCCAAGCAATTTGCCGACAATTAAGTTATCCATATTCTCATTCAAGTATGTGAGTGCAGTTGCTAGGGTCAAGTTTTTGCCATTCACTAGTATTTCTTTGAGTCTCGATGGCACAACTACAAACTTTGGTCGTAGCCCCAGAGCTATGAATGATAATGCTACCTCAAAGAGTGCTGCGCCAATCATAGACAAAATTAGAGCGGCGACAGAAGGCATTACTAGGGATAATATAATTGCTAGCACGGCATCTACAACTATTAGCGAGAAACGAAAGCTACTGTCAGCAAAAAATCTGAGCTCTTTGCGTAGATGAATAATGGCGGGATTAATAAATCCCTTTATTACAGGGATAAGAGCTGCTACAGCCACGAGCAGGGCAAGTGTTGAGTCTGCGTAGTACTCACTCATCCCAATGCCAAGCAGTACCATCAAACACCCTATAAGTAGTCCTCGACAGATTGCAACAACCCATGCAGTATTTACAAAGTACTCAATTGAGTGCTTTGATTGGAGGATGGTTACATTGATGCCTGTTTCGGTGACGGCCTCAGACAGGCCAAGCGCAATACTCACCAGTGAGAATTGACCAAATTGGTCTGGGGTAAGCAGTCTAGCTAGTACCGCTATCTTAGCAAGTGTGATACCTGCTGTGGCTACCTTAAGCACTGTCTGCCAACTAAATCCGCTAATTGCTGCATTTGTATATCCCACATCTGTATTATTACTGAATTATTGGGAAAACTCCATTCTCAATAGTGTATAGATATGCCTGCATGTCTACTCATATTTACCGCTTGAAACTCTTAGTCCGAGCATCCATAATTGGCCGAGTATGTTTAAGATTTTTCGCTCATTTAGTAGTTTGTTTTTAGATTTAACTGAAACAATAGTCATTGGACTGTCAATCTTTTTAGTTGTGTACTTATTTTTTATGCAGCCGCATCAGGTGAATGGGCAGTCTATGGTTCCAAGCTTTTTAAGTGGTGAGTATGTTCTAACAGACAAAGTAAGTTATCGTGTGGGCAACCCAGAACGTGGTGATGTGGCAGTTTTTCATGCTCCTGAAGGAGCACAGTGTCCAGCAGGTACTGGCTGTGACTTCATTAAGCGGGTTTTAGGACTACCTGGGGATACCATTGAAGTAAGAAATGACTCAGTCATTGTAAACGGCTCACCTTTAACGGAACCGTATATTCCTGAAGAGTACGAAACTTTGCCAGGTGCATACACCAAGGATCGGATTGTGACTCTAGGACCAGATGAGTACTTTATGGTAGGTGATAACAGACCATACTCGAGTGACTCAAGGGCTTGGGGACCAGTGCAGAAATCAGAAATTGTCGGCAAGGCGTTTTTCCGCTACTGGCCAGTAGATACAATTGGTACAATTCCAGCAGTGAATTACTAATTAGAAAACAGTGATACTACCTGGGCATCTACGCTGTCATGCGTTTCAGCAGAGACAAACAGTTACTTTTCCACAAGCTTCATAATTGTTTCTAGATCGCGCTGTGTCTCTTCGGGGTCACCTTTTAAAGTGATGGTGATCTGTGTTTGCTTATAGGTTCGATTTAGTTTTATTTTAGATTGTGCATGAAGAATTTTTTTAAGTCTCTCCTCCCAATCTGCAATTCGAGGGTCGTTTACTTGATATAAACGTTTGGGCTGAATTGGTCTTACAGGACCTTGGCCAATTTTTTGTTTGGTGAGACGTGCTAACTCTTCTGCTCTGCGGACCGATGCGTTTTCTTTGAGAATTTGTTTGTAAACTTCAACCATCTCTTTGGCATCAGAGATGCCCGCAATTGCTCGAGCATGACCTTCTGATATCATTTTTCCTAGCAACCCATCTTTGATAGCATCAGGAAGTTGCAATAACTTCAGTGAATTACTGATGTATGATCCTGATTTGCTGATGCGGTCGGCAATTTCACTAACGGAGTAGCTAAACTCTCGCATGAGTTGCTGAAAGGCTTGTGCACGCTCAAGTGCACTAAGGTTTATGCGCTGGACATTTTCAATAAGCGCCATCTCCAACATACCCTTTGGAGTGGTTTTTCGGATCAAAGCTGGGACTTCTGTGAGTCCAGCAAGCTGTGCAGCACGCCATCTGCGCTCCCCCGCTATTATTTGGTATCCTGCAGGAGTGTGTGCCACGATCAAAGGTTCCAAAATACCGTGCTTTTTGATTGAGTCTGCCAGCTCATCAAGCTCATCCTTGACTATTTTGTTGCGAGGTTGGAATGGGTTTGGCTGCAGCAAGTTGACTGCCAGCAATTGAACGGTTTCTGCCATACGAGTAGTATAGCATCACTTGGATAGTTGCTTAACTAAGGAAATAAGTTTTAGTTGAATATCCAATGACTTGCTTGCTGGTCTGATCCACTACTTCAAATCTGTTTTGATTAAGCCTCTTTCGTAAATCTTCCAAACTTAATCTTGATAGGTGATTTTGGCGGGCTTAAATACTGATGTGCCTCGAGTAAAAGTTGCAGCTTCGGTTTCTCCAGCTGATTGCGTTACAGTTTGCAAAAACCAGCCACTGAGTTGAAATGTCATTTACATGAAATAAGTGTACAATAAATCTCAAAGAAGTGTCATCGATTTGAACGCAATTAAAGAAACGGAGGAGGTAGTTACTGTGCTACAACATTGACGACGGTGCGCCCGAAACGCTTGCCGAAAGCCACTACACCATCCATCATTGCGAAAATTGTGTGATCTCTGCCCAACCCAACACCTTTGCCTGGTTTGTACTGTTCACCGCGTTGGCGAAGAATAATCATGCCAGTTTTCACAGCTTGGCCACCAAATAACTTGACACCGAGACGTTTACCTTCTCTTTTGCCTTGTTTGTGTTGGCGGACGCTACCTGAAGCTTTAACGTGTGACATAGTATGTTACTTACTTTGTTTAGTGTACTTGAGTTGATAGATCTCGCGTTGGACAGTTGCATTTGGACGTGCGTAGACGATCGGCTCAGAGGAAGTAGTATACCCCAACACGGTTAGACCGTCAATAAAAGATCTCAAACTAAATGTTTCTGCAAAATCTGTGACCAGTGGCATAACAATGACAACTGTGGCACCATCTTGCAAGAAGTTCCTCCAGTGCTTAAATGCTCCTAGATACAGCTTTTGCAGGCCTTTAAAAATTCCTGGAAGCTGGTGCTCTCTAGGACCTGGTTTACCCAAGAATGGTTCTGTAACTAAATGTGAAACACTGTTTGCTGGGAACTGTACTTTTGTAACGTCTGCATTACGAAGTGTGTACTCTTTTTCTAAATTGTACTCCGAGTTGAGCCAACGCAGGTTTTTAGCAGTGCCATCGATAGCTACTGGGTCAGCATCACTGCCCATGATAGAACAACCAAGCACACTTGCTTCAAGTAGTACGGTTCCTGAACCACAGAATGGATCGCACACGATTGTTGAGTTTGGTTCTGTTGTACTCAGTGCCAAGTTGACCATCATGCGAGCGACTTTTGGTGGAAGCATGCCTTTTTTACTATCTGCGTATGGCTTATTTCGATCTCGATTTGTCCAGTTGTCTACATCTTGGACAGCCAAAGTTTCAGCAATGAAAGTTGCTGTTTCGTTGTTGATGAGTAGAAACTCAATAATGGCTTTTTTATGTGAGAGGATTGCAGCAGAGAGTCCAGCTCGACTGTCTAAGAGGTATCGTGCAGGGATACCTTCTTTTTGTAATGCGGCTTTAATGACAGCTTCTTCAATAGGTTGTAGGTGATCTCGTCCAATTTCACCGATGCCAAACTGTAGTTTGGAGATTGCTTTTGGGTGAACTCGGAGGATTTCCAAGAGTTTTTCTTCAGCTTCCTCTGTGCTTAGCAGGGAGTGTTGCTCGATTGGCTTCAATATTTTTATTGTGCCGCCAAGTCTACGTATTGCAGTGTGGGGATCGAAGGAAGCACTACTTCCAAAGGCTACTTGAGGATGAATAAGTGAGCAGTTTAAATCAGGAAATACAGAATTAATTTCCGCCAAGGAAAGTGTAGGAGTATTGCCGAGAAGGAATAAATATTCTTGCATATGACCCCCACGGTACTCTACTCTTATCCAGTACGAGTTTAACTGGCTTTCGGGAGCTTAATAGACTCAACTACGAGCTTGGTCAGAAGTTGTCTGTGACCTTTAGTTTTTCGGTAGCGAGACTTTGATTTATACTTAAAAACTCTAATTTTTTCACCCTTTAGGTTCTCAGTTGCTTTGAGGGTTACAGTTGCACCTGCCACGATCGGCGCACCTACTAGTGTATTTGTACCGTTGTTTGCCAAAAGAACATCGGTGACCTTTACGGTTTCACCTTCTGCTACTTCGAGTTTGTTTACACTAATGGTTTCCCCTTCAGTGACAACATACTGCTTTCCGGCGAGTTGAATAACTGCAACTGCTGACATATTCCCTTTCAGACTAATTCGAGAAGTTTCGTTAGAAGAGTGATTATACCACAAATATGTGTTGATGGCAGAAGGATACGTCTGTAGATGTGTTTTAATTTAGATACGCTATGAAATTAGTACTGCTTGGCTTTTAGGCATCTGCCGCACAATACCTTGTACAATCCCCAACATCCCACAGGTAGCAATCACAGAACTTCCCCCATAAGACAGTAGTGGCAGGGTGATACCAGTAATTGGCATGATGCCAGTATTCATCCCAATATTGACCATAATCTGCAAAAACAATGCTGTGGCCATAGCTAAGCAAAAGTACTGTGCTGCAGGGTGGTCACTGTACACACCCGTCCTTACTAGAGTGAACACAACTGCAGCGTACAGCGAGAGCACTAACAGTGAACCAAGCAGTCCAAACTCTTCAGCCAGAGATGCAAATATAAAGTCAGTTTGGCGTTCAGGTAAGAATCGTAGGTGTGATTGTACTCCCTGACCTAGTCCCCTTCCCCATACCCCACCTGACCCGACAGCGATTAACGATTGCCGCGCGTTATACCCAGCTCCTCTAGGATCTTCCGAGCTGACGAAAGAAGAAATGCGCGCTTGTTGATACGGAGCTAAAAACTGCCAGCTGATGAAGATCAATATCAGACCTGCAGCAACTAAGCCGAGCAGATGGGCCAAGCGAGTGGGTGCCAGCCAGAGAATACTCAGCATGCCCCCGACAAAAATGACTGTGGTTCCTAGGTCTGGCTCAGTGAGAATTAAAAGGGTTGGGACGCCAATCAGCAATAAATATTTTCCAACTGATAGCAAGGCGCTCATGTGTAAGCGGGCGGCAGTCACGGCAGCACTCAGTCCAACCAGCGGAACCGCCAGCTGAGAGGGTTGTACGGCAAATAAACCACCTATGGTAAACCAACTAGTTGTGCTTCGTGTCACCTGACCGAGTACCTGCGTCAGGATTAGTAATGCTATGGTCGTCCAAAAACCCAGCCAATGCGACTGTTGATATCGGGAGAACGAAATTGAGCTTGCGGCATAGAAAACAGCACCCCCCAACAAGAAAAAGACTGCCTGTCGGGGTGCTAAGGTCGGTGCAATGCTAGACAGTACCACCAGGCTGAGTAGCGCCAAAACCATGATAGTTGCTGGTAGGATCCAGGTTCTCATGGTGTCATTGTAGCAGTTTATTTTTTGGAATTTTGTAGCTCGTCGAGGCATGAAGGCTCTAGGTGCTCACTTCTTCGCAAAATCCAAAAATTGGGCGTGTTTTGGTTTGCGTATACAGTTATTTTATAACTTGCTATATCGCAACTAATGCAAAAATGTAAAAAATCATTTAAAATTGCACCCATGAGAATAATGGAAGTTTTTTATAGGGCAAAAGAAAGAATTGAAAAAGCATTACCCTTCAGATTCGAGAAAAAAACGATTCCTCCCCAGGACAATGAGTTAGTTGAGCTCGTTGCGCAGATTGAAGCTCGGCAGTCTCCAAGTTTCGTGACATCATGGGTGCCGATTACAGGTGCGAGCTCAGTTCCTGAGGTGGCTGCAGATAAAGTAATTACTGCTCTTAGACCTATAGTTCCAGCTCAAGAACATCAGGATTCTGCACCGAGCCTATCAGAGCTGCATGCTCTAACCCAGGATAAGTCAAGAATTACATCTATTGGAAAGGGTGGCGAGTCTAAAACTGATACAAATTTAATTAAGGCAACAACACAGGATACTACTGCATTTTTACTAGAAACTATTGATGCCCCCGATTTAGGTTTGATAGGTATTAGAGCCTCAGAGGCTGGAAGGGATCTATCGGTATGTGCTGATGCACTTACTGTCTTTGCCTTCAGGATCGAAAATGGAAGTGGTAATAGTCACACCGTAAGGGTGGTTTTCGTTGCAGACGGAGTTGGCAGTACTATTCTGGGAGATGTTGCGGCTCGAGTATTGGTAAATAAAGCGCAAGAGTATTGCATCAAAGCAGTTAAAAATGGAGATATCAAAGACGCTGATGGAGTTGCTGAGGTTATGAGTCAAGCTGCTGCCTACGCGGATGCATACCTTCATTCAATTGGGAAGGACACGTTAGAGCAGATTGCAGTTAAGAGATCTGCATCACTACCTCAGTTGCAAAGAGAGGGTTACCTAGCAGGCATGAGTAATCCTCAAACAATAGCGAGCTCGACTTTATTAGGTCTTGCCGTGATAGATGATGATGCGAAGACAGATCCTCTGAAGATTTTATATTTAGATGGTGGTGATGGAGGGATTGGTGTCACTGCAGGACCAGACTATGACAATTATCACAGTGAAATAGCATACAAATCAGGTGCAGCTCCAGCTCAAATAAACTATGGAGCAGGAACGCAAGACGCGTCCCAATACAGAGAGAAAATTTCAGCGCATGAATTTATTCGTGAGCCTGAAATGCAGTTTACAATTACTGTGAGGACAGACGGACTGGACAAACTTCCGATAGGTACTAGAGAACGCACGCCGGAAGAGATGCTAAAGCTTGCATTTGAAATCGGGAGGACATCGAATCCTGTGCAAGTACTTGCTCAACTGGCTGACCGAGTCACTGATGATGCTACGTATCTAATTCTAAGAAGTTAAATAGTGTACCCTGGTTGTTGCTGAGCTATGATCAAGATTCGGTACTGATTTTTAAATCGTCACCAACCAAAATGGTTGAGCACGTGATTTCAGCTACCCGATTCTGCCACTCTTCTGAAATTGTATTCATCGGCACAGTAACAGTAGCGTGCATTCCAACCTGCAACCCCGCTTCCTTCCGCAACTTCTGAATGCTTCGGATTAGCTCCCGCGCTTTGCCCTCAGCTTCTAATTCAGGAGTAAGCTCTGTGTTGAGATTAACCGTTAAGTCGCTTCCCACTGTCCACTTAACAGTCTTAACATTGACCTCTTCCAACAATACCGCAAGCAGATTATCTTCAGGTTTGGATGGTGCAGTAACTGCCACATTTGCCAGTGGCTGCCGAACTTTGATTCCAGCCTCAGAGCGAGCAGCATGCACTCGTTCAACAACGGAGCGGATGAGTGTCATGTTAGTTTCTAGCTTTGGATGCCTCAAGCTAGCATCCAGCACTGGCCAATCCGTGTGGTGCACACTAAGATCTGTGTTTAGCACTCGCTGGTAGATATTCTCACTAAAAAAAGGTGCAAGCGGCGCAAACAACTGTGCCAGTCGATACAAAACATGCCCAAACACCCGTAGCGATGTCTGGTTGTCCTTCAACCGCTCACGACTTCTACGCAAGTACCAGGTAGAAAGTTCATTCACAAACTCCATCAGCGGCCGAGACGCCTTGATAGTATTGTACGAATCAAATGCCTTGGTGACTTCCAGCGTAACTGTTGCCAAACGACTCAGCACCCAGCGATCCATGACATCAGTGACTTCTTCGAGCGGTGGCAACTCAGCTACTTCCTGTGCCTCAAATGGCGCATACAGATGGTAAAACGCATACATATTCCACCAGATCAGGAAGACTTTCTTGCGAATGTCTCCAACTTCTTTTTCAGAAAAGTTCAGATTTTCCGATTTCATGACCGTTGAGCTCATCAAATACAGCCTCAAGCTATCTACGCCATATTTGTCAATCAAGACCATGGGATCTGGGTAGTTATTTTTAGACTTACTCATTTTACTGCCATCCTCAGCTAAGATTGTGCCCGTGGTGAGAACGTTCTCAAAAGCGGGTTTGCCAAACACACCCACTGACATAACGTGCATGGTGTAGAACCAGGCTCGGGTCTGGGCAATGTACTCGCTGATGAACTGTGCAGGATAAGTTGCCTCAAACTGCTTTTTGTTTGCAAACGGATAGTGACGATGGGCAAACGGCATGGAGCCCGACTCGACCCAGCAGTCGAAGACTTCACTGATTCGGGTACCTTTGACTGTGCGCTCAGCATCAACCCAAAGCTCGATATCACTCAAGAACTCGGGATGAATATCGGTTACTGCAGCAGCCTTGGCTGGATCAACAGCCCATTCTTGCAGCTCTGCTACAGAACCAACAATTCTGCGCAGTTTTTTGTCTGCACTTTCCCAGATTGGCATTGGAGTGCCCCAGTAGCGGGAGCGGGAGATATTCCAGTCTGGTGCTGTTTCTAAGCCATGTTTGAAGCGACCATGTTTGAGATGTTTGGGGAACCAGTTGATACTCTCGTTGTGTTCGAGTAAATCCTGTTTGAGTTCTTGCACATTGATAAACCAAGCTGGCATTGGTGCGTAGTACAGCCTAGTGCTACAGCGATAACACTCGGCCACACTGTGGGTGTGTGGTTCTTCGGAGTACAGTAGGCCTCTCTCCGCAAGATCAGCATTGACTAAGGGATTAACGGCTTGGATGTTCATACCAGCCCACTGTGTAACCTCTGGTTTGAGCTTGCCTTCATCATCAACATGCTCCACCATCTGAATGTTGTGGGCTTTCATAACACGATAGTCATCTTCGCCGTAGACGGCTAGGGTAACAACACCCGTGCCCTCCTCAGCTGTGACGAACTCATCTGCCACTATCACGCCTGCTTTTTGACCTTGAGAACGCGGATAGAAATCGTAGTGAAGCTCGAACTCAAACTTTTCTAGGTCTTTGCCCGAATAGGTTTTGACAATTTCGTATGATTCATCGCTAAGAATTTTGAGAGTGCTCTCTGCCAAGACGTAGAACTCTGTACCTTGTTTGACTTTGACGTACTTGAGTGTTGGGTGAACTGCTAAAGCTGGAGTTGCCAGCTTGTTCCATGGAGTTGTAGACCAAGCCAGGATGTAGGTATTTTCTTCTGCCTTGAGCTTGTACTTGTAGGTGTTAGAAGGTTCAGTGACGGTTTGGTAGCTGTTATCCATGGCGATCTCAAAGTTTGAGAGTGGGGTGGCACAGCGTGGACAGTAGAGAATCACTTTCTTGCCTTCATAGACCAAACCCTTGTCAAACAGCTGCTTAAAGCCCCACCAAACAGACTCCATATATGATGTATCCATGGTTTTGTAGTTGTTCTTGAAGTCTACCCAACGTCCTAGTCTAGCGATGATTTTCTCCCACTCGGTATCTAGGCGTAGCACTTCGGAGCGACAGGCTTCGTTGAACTTGTGGATACCTAGTTTCTCGATGCCTTTTTTGCCGCCAGTTATCTTGAGTTTTTTTTCTATCATGTGCTCAATTGGCAAGCCATGGCAGTCCCAGCCCCAGATGCGTTCCACACGGTAGCCCTTCATAGTCCAGTAGCGAGGGATGACGTCTTTAGATGTTGAGCCGAGGAGGTGTCCGTAGTGTGGCAGGCCAGTGGCGAATGGAGGTCCATCATAAAAAATGTACGCTTTATCAGCGGAGCGCATCTCCACTGACTTCTCAAAAGCTTTGGTTTTTTGCCAGTATGCCAAGACTTCTTCCTCCATTTGTGGAAAGCTAGGTTGGGCTGGTAGTGGTTGTTTGGTTGGCATTGTTACTTTCTGGGGACAAAAAAATCCCCTTGCACGTATATACGTTTGCAAGAGGACCAACTATGTGGTGGTACCACCTCTGTTCTCCCGCCTTTGGCGAGACTTATTCCAGCGATTACGGGCTTACCCGGACCAGTCTAGTGTCGCATTGTGGCGAGTTCTTTGGTCTGCGCACCCCGCATGCTGCGAGGCTCTCCGTTGATGGCGGATGATGGCGTGTTCGTATTGTCACATGATAAACACCTGTTGTCAACCAAAAAAACGTCAGTATAATTCAGCTATTAAGTTTTAAATAGAGAAATGTCGCATGAAATCACCAGAGTATACAGAGCATCCTTCATTCATTTATAAGCGGGTACTACCACAATTGCGGAATGAATTGCAGGAACTGCACCAACATCTGACTGGAAAAGTGCGAGCAAATCGTGGTGATGTAGCAAGGATTGAAAAAAAATTTCTTCAGGATTTTGAAACCATTGGACAGATTATGGAAATGCAGGGTGGAGGTCGTGAATCTAGTGGCGCCTCATTCACGGTAGACTTAGAAACTCTTATAATTCAGTTTAAAGAGTCGTTTACAGACTGGGTTGATTGGTCTGAGAAAGATAAAAATCGATACGTGAACACTTTCTCAAAAGGACTTGCACATGCACTGGCTGCACTCTGTAGATCAGATGCCTTGATTACCCGTGCTCTCCGTGAAAAGATTGAAGCATGGATAGAGTATATTGCGGGCGAAGTTAAGTTTCCCAGAAACACAAAGCAGAATGACGACAGTGTTTTTCAATTATTTTCTGATTTAGTTGCAGTCTCCCTAAGAATGACCAAGCACTCATGGCAAGAGGAAGATTCGTATAGGGTCATCTCTCTTTGCGCACGGGAAGAGTTGACTACGGAGCAACAAGCCGCCTTGATTATCAGGGCCTTTGAAGACTGTAGTTTGTCACGCTTTACAAATGAAAAACGAGCTGAAAATTTTTTTGAGTTGCTCTCTGACTACAAGCACTTGGTTCGATTAGCTAGGAATGAAGATAAGCCAATTCCAGGAATTCATAAATATTTGGATAGAACAGAACTAAAACCTGGAGTAAACGATCTCGCCTTCCCTGTGATTTTTGCAGAAATGAAAAGTGCAATACTTGCGATCAGGAACACCCTCCTCAGCAAGTTTGCTGATACCCTTGGGACAGATGATCAGTCTGAAGCAACTGTATCTGATATTGTAGCAGTACTGGATCCTCAAGAGGTACGAGCTATGTTACAGCGAGATCGATTTAACCTACCTAAGTATGCAGGAATTATTTTTAATGGTTTCTTGGAAGTGTGCAAAGATTCAAAAAACATTCTCCAACTAAACTCCAGTGAACTGGTTGAACTGATGCAGGTTTTCAAAGATCTAATAGCTATTGACCCTTCAATTTCGGATCACAATCCAGCCTTTGTGGTTCCGTTGTTACCATTTGTGGATGCAACCACAAAAGCAGCTTTGAGAGCCCACAATAATGCAATTTCAGACGTTACCTTGCGAAGTATGAACAATGCTCTTGAGGTTGTTGAGCACGATCAAGGAAAACCGAGTGAGTTCTCAACGTTGTTGGGATTGTACAGAGCTTTAAGCTTTGAATTGAGAGAAGACAATTTTAATCATTGTTTACTGATTGGTGTTGTCCTTAACAGACTTAAACTGAGAAACGTAGGTGCGTTTGCCGAGGCAGTGTTGCGGTTGCCACTCGAAGATCAGAACAGGGAAGTACTAATCACAATGGCTATGCAGTTCTTGAGAACATACTACCCAGATCCAGATGATGCAGAAGACAGTTATGCAGAAAAATACTTTGGAAGATTGCTAGAAATTATTTATTACTGGTATATCGATAAAGAACATCCGGACTTGATTGCAGAGGCACGCTAGCTGAAGTGTCGGTATCTACTCATTGTATTAAGATCAACAGAAGTATTGCACTAGATTGCTGACTGAGTAGATAGATTCCAACATACACTCAGAAAGTGTCCCTGATTATTTCTCGAGTAACAATTGCAGTTGATGCTCGCCGTCCTCAATCATTTTTTTTGTAAGCTTTGTATCAATGAGTTCACCAATTGACTTAACTTGCTCCCCCTCGAAAGGATGAAAGATTTCCATTGATTGTGTCAAAAAATCGCTATGAAATTGATTGTTACTGAGAACAAAAAATTCTAACCTCTCAGCAAGTGTCTCAAGTGTTGTCAGAAATGACAGCTCTAAGGCTTTCGCGCGAACACTTTCAAAAACTCGCTCAGGTACGCCGATCAGTTTTGCTACAGGAATACCGCTTTCCCATGCTTCTAACTCTGTCGTAATTACAATACGTGCTACTTTGCTAATTTGTGAAACCAAATTTTCTAGTGGTTCACCCGACCTTGAATAGCTATTTAATAGTTGCATTTCTAAGACTTCATCATGATCATATCTCTGTAACCATATATCATTATGACCGAATTCATGTGCAAGAATTGCTTTACCAACTGTATGTTTGACCGCATCCCTAGCATTTATATGAAGTGTATCTCCAAACCACCATCCCGTATATGAATTTCTTTTCTCATCCTGTTTAATTTTGGATTTTGGAGTAAGTAAAGAATTTAATACCACTCCATGATTAGTCGTAAGTGTGACAAAACCTTGATCATTGATATCACAGAGTATTTCACTGGCGGGACCAAGTTCTTTTAGCAGTTTCGCTGCCAGCTCTGGCAAGCGTAACGGGGTATATTGTTCAGTTTCCATAGGGAAAGTATAGCACTGCAGCTACAAATTTTTCCCAAATTCATGCAGTAGGTGCATTAGATTCAGTTGGTTGTTCATTCTAGTAGCTGGTTGCTCAACGGCCAGTATTCCTGGTTTATCGGCTGAATACCCCATGAGGGTGGTAGTTTTTGTATGATCGAAATGTTGCAAAATTGAGATCGCGGAGGTTTGAGTACTCGCACACTGTTCCGCAAGCCCCACGCAAAAGGCAACAACTTTTTCAAGTTGGTGTTTACTATGTTCAGTAACAGTAAATTCAGCTGTTTTCGCTCCAATAATTCTTGAGCAAGTGAGCACTTTTTGTTCAGCACCACTGTTTCCCACCACCAGAAAATCCAGCTGCTCCAGTCCATTTTGATTTCTAAATCGAAAAGATATACTGACAGGAAACTCTTTTGACCAAATATTGATAAAGTATGAAAACCAGCTGTCAGTGTCAGTTGGCAACTGCTCTACTTCTGCAATGAACTGTTTGAGAAGCGTTTCATACTTTGCAGGTGTTTCTTGCTGTTCATGAGCGATTTGTACAGCAAGATTCAGATTGGATTGTGATTCTGTCAGAGCAATGACAGTTCCAAATTCGTTAGGTTGCTGTGGATATTGCACACTTTGTGCAAGAAGTGATTCAAGTTCGGCAATTTTACTGCATACTCCAGCTTGAGTTGTGAAATTGCTGCATTTCGCTGAGCTACCTCATCTTTTAAACCTTGATTGTCAGCCTGTAACTTACTTGCCATATCTTGAAATAGCTGCACTCCTAGATCTGTAGCACCAGAATCATCAGGAGCCTGTTGGCTATTTTCTTTCCTATTGAGGTATAAGCGAATGGATTCGATGAAGCGCATAGTTGATATGAGTAGTTACTACTATTTCTGAGCTGATTATAACAAAACTATTGGGATATGCAAACTGCAGATGACTGCATAAATTGCAACAAAAAATGTTGATCAATCGTTTTAAGATGACGCTTCAGGGTGAACAGGAAACTTGTCATTCAGTATGTGTGTGACGTTCGCAACAAATGTCTCAACGGTGGTAGCAACCAGTAGCTCTTGATACACCACATCCATGATGTCAGTAAACTCATATAGAACATGTTTTTCGCTCGTTAGTCTTTGATGTATGCCCAGAATCAGTGAGTAAGCTGCATCTGTAGCTAATAATCGAATAGGATTATTCAAGAAGTTTGCGGGCACATTTTCAGGCTCATACTTGATGTCAGATGGAACTGGTTCGCTGTACTCAATCCAGGCAGTATGCAACACGGGGTTATGTTGTTTCATAGTATCTAACAACCACCCCCACCAAAAATTTTGTGGCAGATGGTCTTTTACATATGCTTTGGCAGAACTTTCAGGTCCAAAAGTATGTGTGACTTTTTTTTCGACATTAGTTCTTGGTCGTGGGCATCCATTGAGAATGCCAACCAGAACTGCATAGGAAACCCATGAAAACGAACCATCATTTTTAGCCCAGGTATAAAAATCGAATGCACACTCACCTTTACCAAATAACTCTGTGGGTACTGCCATATAGTAGTTTTTTCAACTTTGTACGCTACTTCTTTCTCAAGAAGGCTGGAATCTCAAACTCGTCATCAAACGCTGTGGAATCTGTATCAGAATCCTCATCTTGGTTGGTATCTACAGCAGATGATTTTTGTTGAGTTTGATTTCCTACTTGATCACCAAAAGCTTGAGATCTTACGAAAGGGTCAGATGTTGCCATAGATAAATTTTGAGAAGAAATTTGTGAAGTTGTGAGAGGTTGTGTAAAACCAGAAGGAGCTCTGTCTATCCTAGGTTGTGTGGGCTCTGTTGGTTCAGGTGGTTGCTGATCCGCACGCTGTGCTCCTAATCGACTCCTGGAGTCTCTGCTGTATGCTCCAAATAGAGGTCGGTTGGAATTTGCATATCCCATTTGTCGGTCGTCAAATCCAGTGGCAATGACGCTAATTTTGATGTTAGTACCCATGTTCTCGTTTATGGTTGCACCAAAAATTATGTTTGCATCTGGATCAGCAGCATTAGCTATAATTGCTGAAGCATCTGAAACTTCTGTCATAGTCATATCTTCACCACCAATGATGTTGTAGAGAATGCCCTTTGCACCATCAATAGAGACTTCCAGAAGTGGTGAGGCGATTGCCATACGAGCTGCGGTTGCAGCTCTATTTTCACCGCTAGCTTCTCCTATTCCCATCAGAGCTGATCCCGACTCAGTCATGATAGTTTTGACGTCTGCAAAGTCTACGTTGATCAGACCTGGTACAGTAATAAGGTCAGAAATGCCTTGTACTCCTTGACCAAGAACGTTGTCCGCAAGGCGAAATGCATCTAGTAAGGTCATTTTTTTATCAACTACATCCATCAAACGTTGATTAGGGATAACAATGAGAGTGTCTACAGTTTCTTTTAGTGAAGCGATGCCATCTTCTGCGGTGCGCATACGTCGGACACCCTCGAAGGCAAATGGTTTGGTGACCACTGCTACTGTCAGTGCTCCACTCTCTTTGGCAATTTCAGCAATAATAGGAGAAGCACCAGTTCCTGTGCCACCACCCATACCTGCTGTGATGAAAATCATGTCTGTGTCGTAAAGAAGATCTTTCAATTTCTCATATGATTCCTCGGCTGCTGTCCGCCCAACCTCTGGGTCTGCTCCTGAACCCAAACCTTTAGTGAAGTTTGAGCCGATTTGCAGCTTGGTGTCTGCTTTTGACGTCAGTAAAGCCTGAGCATCAGTGTTTACTGTAATAAACTCCACACCTTGAATTTGGTTTGAAGAAATCATTGAGTTAACCGCATTACCACCACCACCCCCAACACCTATAACTTTTATCTTTGCGAAGGTTGTGTTTGAAGGTTTGACTAATGCCATAACATCGCTTAAAAATACTATCTACTATTCGGCTCAAAGTGTATCACTGTTTCGTGAGGATTGCAAAGCTTGCTTTCGGTTTAAACACCTTGGAACAAAGTTATCTGTGTATATAGCTTGTACGTTTTACGGCAAAAATGACTTGGCAAATGAAATGATTTTTTGTACTAGAGAACCATTAGCCCCACCAGTATGTTGAGAGGCTTTGAAAAAAGCAGAAATGCCTCCCAATGTACTTGGTGGCACACTGCTGCCTCGTTTTTTACCATGCATGAGCAGACCGACACTTGCTGCGTATGATGGTTTATGAATGTCTGTGATTAATCCTTGCAGCTCTACAGGTTTCCCTATTCGAGCAGGTAAATTGAGTTCCCGTTTTGCAACTTCTGCAATTTGAGCAGTTTCAGCCCCACCACCAGAGATTACTACACCAGCAGGAATGGAGGATAGCAAATTCTGTGCTTTGAGCTTTTCAGAAACCAGAGAAAATATCTCTTGCATCCGAGGAAGCATAATTCCCTCAAGAATATCACGTTTTGAGAGAACTTCTGTGCTCTCCGATTGCTCAATGTCAGCCAGTTTAAGTTCATCAGCTTTTTTGCGCCTTTTATTAAACTCTGCTTTGGACTCTCCAGCATGTGGTAGTAGTGGTTTCTGAACTTCCGCTGAAAGCGCTATCTTTATTTTTTCAGCTGTATCAATACTTACGCGGCAACCAAGGGCTATATCTTGTGTTATGTGCCGTGCCCCTACAGGTAGGCAAGTAGTAAACTCAAGTGATCCATCCACATATACACAAAGCGAAGTGCTGCCCGCCCCAATATCGATCACTGCAATTCCTAGTTCTTTCTCTGTATCCGAGAGTACAACTTCAGCTGCAGCAAGCCCAGCAAACACAAAACCATCCACGGTCAGACCAAGATCATGCATGCACTTTTCTAAATTGCGGAGGGCTGTAGACATACCAGTGATTATGTGGGCTTCAGACTCAAGCCGTACTCCCGTCATGCCGACGGGGTCCTTTATGCCATCCTGTGAATCTACTTTGAAATTCTTAGGAATGACATGAATTATTTCTCTGTCAGAAGACAGCGAAATTGCTCTTGCTGCCTCAATAACACGGTTTACATCTTCTTGAATAATTTCCTGGTCTGGTGCAGCAACAGCAACAACTCCTTTAGAGTTCAAAGAACCAATGTGTGCTCCTGAAACTGATACATAGGCACTCTTTATATCCATGCCTGCCATACGCTCTGCGCCATCCAAGCTTTCGGTAATGGTGGAGAGAACTTGTTCTAAGTCAATGATCTGACTTTTACGCATGCCTTTGGAAGGTACGGCAGAGACCCCCAAGACTCGCAGTTCGTTCGTGTTGGGTACTAAAGATGCAATCAGTGTGACGCACTTATCAGTCCCAACATCAATCGCGGTAATTACAGAAGTTTGAGCCATAGTTTCAGTCTGCTAAGCATATCAGAGTTGCCGCAGTTTGGGAAACTGCAGTCTGAGATGTTGCATCACTTGTCATTCTGTTAGTACTGAGGTACGAATGACGGGCAAGTTAAATCGCAAATCAAGTTCAATTATTTTCTCTGGTATTGTTTGAACCTGAGTACTTTGCAGAATAAGTG
Source organism: uncultured Pseudomonadales bacterium (assembly GCA_964607285.1). Classification (GTDB taxonomy): domain Bacteria; phylum Patescibacteriota; class Microgenomatia; order UBA1400; family PJMF01; genus CAZBMX01. The sequence goes on along the minus strand of CAZSJW010000001.1, from coordinate 283,249 downwards.
GGACAGATTTGATTTGCTCTTCAGCACTTGTGGGATCTACTATAACTGTTATCGGTGTATCCTGCAATTCGATTTTCATTTCTTGGTCAGATACATACCGTATTGATTTGTAAGGGAGGTTAATTGCAGATAATGTGCTAAGCGCTGTTTCCCCTATTGTGATAATTTCATTTGAAGGAAGAGTGTGCTCTGAGATAGAGTTGTTTTCCATATGAATAGTAGGCAATTCGGAGGGGATTGGTCTCTCAAGGATGTTGCCAGTTGTGGTGACTGTAAAACTGCGTTTTGCAGTAGAGATTCCGAATTCATACTCAGCTGTGTGCAGTTGCACTTCAAGGGTGTTAGGTAGTTGTCGGTTGTAACCGTTCAATACATATGCTTGAGTTGAAATACTCGACTCAATTGCAGTGGGAAGATTTGAAAAAAGTAATGGGTTTCCAAGCAACACTTGAAGATCTGAGACTACTTCGTTTGGACAAGGTTCGCTTGTGTCTGTTACTGAACAAGTAATTGTGTGGACAACAACAACGTATCGAAGCATGCAAAACAAAAAAGTGACAGCAATACAAATAATAAAAATCTTACTTATGATAGTTTTCATGCGTACTAGTTTATAAAGGCTACTTACACAATCTCAGTTATCAGTTTAGTCACAGTTGGTAAGGCTGTCTTAGAATCACTTACATAATCGCTCAAAGATTCTTTAATGCTCCTACTTTTTTTTGTAAGCTGACTAATAGTCAAAAGCAATGTCTCAGGATTCAAATCTTTTTGTGGAAGTAACATGGCTTGCCCCTTTTCACTCAGTGCCAAAGCATTATGTAGCTGCTCATCACGTAAAGAGAATGGAAGTGGAATTAGTATTGCAGGAATTCCTCGTAAAGCTATTTCTTCTACCGAGTTCGCACCTGCACGCGAGATTATTGCTGTAGCGTGGGTGTAAATCCAAGCTAAGTCACTATCAGAAATCCACTCTCTCACATAGTACCTTTGTTGCAAGCTGCTGGGCAGTTGGGCTGCAGATAAGCGTAATTCGGCAGCATAATCCCGGTGCGCACTGGGGTTTCCACACTGATGGATGATACACCACCCCTTCAGTAAGCGTTTGAGCGACTGTGATATTGTGCTATTAATAATTTCTGACCCTTGACTTCCACCAGTAATATACAGGATTGGGAGTACTGTTTTATTGGTTATCCATTCAGGTTTTGTGTTTGACTGTGTTAGTACTCGCTCTCGTACCAAATTACCCGTAAGTAGAGTTTTTTTTCTTGGGAAAAATGGTACGCTTTCAGGATACGCTATGGCAATTTTTTTTGCCATGAGTCCAATTACTCGATTTGCGAAACCAGCTGTTTTGGTTTGTTCATGAGTAAGGACTGGAATTCTTAAGACCCAAGCAGCAAGTGTTACGGGTACTGCTAAATAACTTCCGAATGATACGCAGATGTCTGGTTTAAGTTTTAGCAGGATTACAAATGATGTTATTGTTGCAGCTATTATTCTAAAGCTTTGCCCAATTAATTGGACTGGGTTGGCAAATCCCAACTTACCTGAATGAATGGGGAAAAACGGCACATTTCGTTCTTGTACTTCCGTTCTCTCATGTGCTTTTTGTCGATTTGATTGAGCGTACTCCCTTCCCACGAAAACCAACTCAGCTTCAGGGAGATGTACCTTGAGGTAATCAATGAGTGCTAAAGCAGGAGTCAGATGACCACCAGTTAGTAAGATTTTCATAATGCATCACACAGTTACCGTTGTTTTTTTGCTACACGAGCAAGTATGCCTGTGGCAAACAATATCATGACTTGTGAGGTTCTTCCATATGAGAAAAATGGCAAAGGTATCCCTGTGAGAGGGACCAACCCAACAACTGCACTAAGGTTTAGCACACTTTGAAGACTAAGCCATGCGAGTAGTCCCAGTCCTAGTAGTCGCTCAGGCTCAGTTACTGAAGAGCGAAGCACTGCTTTATACCCTACCCAAAAAAAGGCTACAAAAAATAGGAGTAACATGCCCGATCCTACATATCCAATTTCTTCAGCAATAATTGCAAATATGGAGTCGGTACTTGCCTCAGGAATAAATGAGAAGCGTTGTCTGGAGTTGCCTATACCCTGTCCAAATATACCGCCACGCCCGAGGGCAATGGTGATTTGTCTAAAATGGTAACTCGCGCCGAGTGGATCTGAATCGGGATTTATAAACGTTTGGACTCGTTGCCATCTGTATGGTGAGAAGAAAATAAGTAGTCCTAATGCAGGAACAATGCCCGCAGCTGTACCAAGTAGGTACTTTATTTGGCCACCTGCTAAAAAATACATACTACAAGCTATGCCACCAAGTACTAACAATGAACCTAAATCTGGCTGAAGCATGACAAGCACTGCTAGTAGACCTGTAATGACAATGAACGGCTGAATTCTCTGGTGTTTGCTCAGCCATGCTGAATAGAAGGCTACAACTCCAAACTTTGCAAGCTCAACGGGTTGGAATGTGAGTGGACCAATGGATAGCCAGCGTTGTGCTCCATTCAATTCAAGTCCAATTCCAGGTACAAGCACTAAACAGAGTAATAGCACTGAAAAAAAGAAAATAATATGACTCCAGGTAATCCAAAATTTTGTGGGAACCAGATACCCGATAACTGCAGCTATCGCACCGATACCTAATCCTAAAAGGTGTTGACGAACAAAAAGGTATGGATGTCCAACTATAGCCTGGCTTTCTGCAACTGATGCTTCAAACACAAAAAGTACACCCAAGACGCAAAATAGGACTGCAAAAAGTACGAAGATTTGTACAGGACTAAGTTGAACCCATGTTGTAGATCGGACAAGTGATCGCATATGAGTTTTAAAGGACGGCTAGCCATACGCCAAACAAGGTGAGCATGATTTGTACTAACCACGCGCGTTGCACAATTTTTGGTTCTTCCCAGCCATATTGCTGTAATGTCAGGTGAAATGGAGCTGCGGGAAAAACTTTGCGTTTTAAAAATCTTTTTGCCAGCAATTGGATCAAAGTACTACTAATTTCAAAGACAAAGATAAAACCGATGACAACCAAGGCAATTGTTTTTCCAAGAAGCAACCCAACTACTGCAAGGGTCGCACCAAAAGCCAGTGATCCAACATCTCCCATAAAAAGTCGAGCGGGGAAAACGTTGAAGTAAAGAAATGATATAAGTGCTCCTATCAATAGTGCTAGAAACAATGAAATCGGTACATCCAAAATGTGTGCAGATAAGAACCACAAACCAAAGAGAGAAATCATCAGCGACCCCGATGCTAGACCATCAAGTCCATCAGTAACATTGATGGCATTAGCAAATGCTACGATAGTGAAAGTAGCAAATGGAACAAAGAAAAACCCTAACTCAAACGTACCAATGAACGGCACATGTAGAATTGAAATCCCAAGTGAGCTGTACAACAGGTAACTTATTGCAGTTCCTAAAATAAGTTCAAGTACTAGCTTGTGTTTCATTCGTAACCCGAACAAACCTGCATTTTTTAGCTTAAAAAACTTCTTCACGTCATCGACTAACCCCAATAGTCCGAAAGACAAAAAGGTGAAAAAAAGAATGTTTACTTCTGCTTGGGCATTTCTATGAATACTGGTGATTGTGACTCCTGCAGAGTGTAGCAGGGGTAGTAGACCTGCAAATAGCAAAGACACTACCGTGATGATGAGTAAACCACCGCCAACAGGGACTCCAGCTTTGGATTGATGAAACATGTTAAATATTGGTGTTAGAACACCAAATACATCGCGTGTTTCTTGCTGGGCTCTTTGGAACTTGAGTTTATAGAGCAAATTTATAAAAGGGATGATAGCTACACTCATGACAATAAATGAGAGAATTAAAACGCTTAAAAACAATGCAAGTGATCCCATACGTGTTACCTTATTCGTCTTCTAGTACTCAATACTATAGTTCATTTGTCATTGATTTTCACTCGTTCAATAGCAGCACCCATTGAGCGCAAGCGATCATCCAGGGCTTCATAACCTCTGTCGATGTGCTCTATACCCGTTATAGTGGATGTACCTTGTGCTGCCATGGCAGCACAGATGAGGGTAGCACCATGTCTTAGGTCTTTAACAGTGAATGTGCCACTACGTAACTGTGTGCTCCCTTTGACTCGAATAGCATGATAGTGTTCTGGTTGGTCATTGGCCAAATCGAAATTATACACTGATTCAGGATTTGAAACTTTGGGGTTGAATTTTTCTATCTGCGCTCCCATTGCTTGCAAAGCATCAACATAGTGAAATCGGTAAGGGTGAATTGTCTCATGGATTGTACTTATCCCTTCACATTGCGTAAGCACAGTCCCCCAAAGTGGCTGCCAGTCTGTCATGAAGCCAGGTTCAATTGCAGTTGTTACATCTGTGGCACGCAAAGGACCTTTGTAGTAAAAACGAATGCCATAGCTACCTATTTCGTAACCAGCACCGATTACATCAAGTTTCTCTAGGAAAGAGGTGAGATGTTGTGGAATAGCATTTTCTATCACAACGTCACCCTTAGTAACCAACGCGGCACAGGCATAACTCACTGCCTCGTTACGATCTGGTAATAGTTTGTGTATAGCACCATGTAAAGATGGTACGCCAAAAATTTCAATGGTTCGCGGTTTTGTTCGCTTGATTTTTGCTCCCATGGAGTTCAAGAATGTAATCAAATCATCAATTTCTGGTTCAACTGCCGCATTTTCAAGCACAGTCGTTCCTTTGGCTTTCACGGCAGCCATAATAAGTGTCTCTGTACCTGTGTGAGTGTTTTTTGAGAAGCGATACTTAGCACCATGTAGTTCTTTTGCCTCAGCAATGAACATGCCATCTTTATGGGTAATCACTACACCCATAGCCTCAAGACCATCGAAGTGACGATCCAGTGGTCTCACGCCAATTTTGTCACCGCCAGGAGTTGGAACTTCTGCCCTGCCAAATTTTGCCAGCAATGCAGGAATAAACATAGTTGAAAAACGACCTTGTTCACCATGTTCTGGGTTTATGATGGCTGAGTTTAGGTGCGTTGGGTCTATAAACAGGGCTCTCTCTCCTGCATGGGTTACTGTACCACCCAGATATTCAATGATGTTGGAAACAAGTGATACGTCACTGATGTGGGAAAAATTCAATAACCTAGACTCGGTATCTCCTAAAAGTGCTGCGATCATCAATTTGAATGATGCATTTTTTGCTCCACCAATCCTGACAGATCCATGCAGTGGTGTTCCTCCTGTGACTTGTAAACTCATCATATGTTCTTTCTACTCTCGTCAGTGTTATCTGACAAGAAAAAAACTTCAGTTTCTAACTGAACACCATACTTTTCTACAATTTTCTTTTGAATATTGCTCACTAATTTCTTTACGTCAGCACTTGTGCCATTACCTCCATTGATAATCCATGCCGCATGCTTTTTACTCACACTAACTGCACCCACCCGCTCACCTTTCAGCCCTGCTTGATCAATAAGGTAACCTGCTGGAATGTAATCCTTATCTGCAAATTGTGGAAACAGTTGGCGAAGTGTTGGGGTATTTGCTGGATTGCGAAACATGCATCCCGAGCTAGGTATGCCAAGCGGTTGTGAAGCAGCACGATATTGAGTAGCTTGGGCAATTTTTGCTTTTGACGTTTCAGGATCGCCAGCGGTCAGCGCAAACTCTGCGCCAACGATAAGTTCATGATTGGATTGAAACCTAGATTGTTCATAGTCGAATGCACAGGCATCATGTGTATACCAAACAATGTCTCCATGTTCTGTTATAGCCTGGACTCGAAGAATGTGTTTGTCAATCAAGTCGCTCAAGTAATGAGCATTGTTATAAATTGCTCCGCCGATAGTTCCAGGTACCCCCAGAAAATACTCTAAACCTGTCAATCCCAACGCAACCGTTTTTGATACTGCAAGTGCTGTTTTTGTTCCACTCGCAATAAAGACAATAGTTTGTTTCGAAGGAACACTTTGGATCACACGCACGGTAGTATCCTGATATTGAAGCACCACACCCGAAATACCAGCATCGTCTATGAGGACATTACTTGCGCCACCAAGATAGGTACACCGTATGTTTGACTGGGTGCAAAATTTAATAACGCTTGCCGCAATTTCAGGATCAGTCACTTTTAGCAATGCTTCTGCAGCACCACCAATTTTTGCATACGTTAGGGGTGAGAGAGGCTCGTCAAACAACCAGGTGTAGTTGGGAAACGATGCTAGTAGTTGCTTTTGCAGTGGTGTCATAGATTCAGTACTATTGAAGTTCATCATACACTTGATAAATATTGCCTGCTCCTGCAGTGAGAACAACGGCATTGACTGGTAATTTGTGCAAAAAGTATTGACTTAACGCATGGGTGTCGGGAATGACAGTTGTTGGTATGTGAGGATTTATGGTGCGGACAGAATCTGCCAGGGTTGCAGCTGTGATACTAGGGTCGTATGCCTCACGTGCAGATGCAAAAATGTCTAAGATGAGAACCCTATCAGCAAGCTGCAAGCTCTCTGCAAACTGTTGTAGTAGTGCACGTGTTCTAGAAAATGTATGTGGCTGAAATGCAACGACCACGTTTTTCTCGGGATACCACTCCTTCAGTGCTTTGATCACTGCCTCAATTTCACTCGGATGATGTGCGTAGTCATCATAAAAAATACTATTTAGTCGTGTTTTCCGAAGTTCAAATCGTCTTTGAGTGGAACGAAAGGTACTCAAGGCAGCAATAGCATCTGGTACGGAAACACCTACGGTAGAGGTGGCAGCAATTGCGCACACGGCATTTTGCATGTTGTACTCTCCAGGCAGTCCTAAGGTAACAGTAAAGGTTGAGTTTGATATGATAAGGCGGCTGACTGATGTTCCCGCTTTGCTCTTTTGGGGTAGATATTCATATCTATATGTAGCATTCGCTCTATCTGATACAGAAACTACTGCACAGTTTGGCAAAGGAAGTCCAAGTTGTAATATTTGCTCGGTTGCAATTAAGTGACCATTCTGCGGCAGTTTAGAAAAGAACCCCGCAAAAGTGGACTTTGTGTGCTCGAAGTCCGCGTACACGTCAGGGTGATCAAAGGTAATGTTTGTGGCAACAATACAGTTAGGTTTGAGGTATGAAAACCTAGGGGTGCCAAACTCACCTGCCAGTACAGCAGTAGGGTTTGTGACGTACTCATCTGCTTCGACAACAAAATGATGCCCACTAGCTCTCCACGCTCCAGTTTTTTCGAGTCCTGGAATATTGCCAACGCCAACTGAAAAGGAAGGGTGGCGTTGATTCCATTCTAAAATCCAGGTAATCATTGCACTCACAGTAGATTTTCCACCTACGCCACAGACAGCAATCACCTCTTTTGCATTTGCAAAAAAACTGATAGCCTCTGCCTGAGAATAACAAGGTATCCCTTGTTTTTGCGCAGCTTGGACCTGAGGGTTGTTTTCTCCCTGATGAGCTGCTGTGTAAATAACTACATCTGTCAAGGGCGGTAATGGTTCATGGAAACTAGACTGGACATCAACTGCAAGACGATCAAGTTGCTGCTTTGTCACATAGTTTTCTGGTACATCTGATCCAGTAACTGAAATTTCGGCATCAGTGAGTATTTGAGCCAGCGAGGTCATAGCAACGCCCTTGATACCGACTAAATGTGCGTGGTTGAAGTGAAATATTTTTTTCATGCCTTGAAAAGTATCGTTCTAAATACAGCACAAAGTTTTTCTGGGTCGTGTCTAAGTAACGACCGATATGCAGTATCTGTTGCGGTTTTTGGTACGGGCTGCTCTTTGAGAAAGTCTGCTCGAATCACTCTAGTATCAGCAGCTAGAGTGTCTGTTACTGGAAACTCTTGTTCGGCAGCATAGGCTTTCAAAATAGCTTGAGGAATAGTAGTGTTATTTATGAGAATGATGTCTACATTACGACCTAACACCTCGGCAATTTTATCAACGTGTTGACGAGCTGTCATATTGTGAGTTTGCGTTCGTCTAGTCATCAAGTTTGGTATATACACAATCTTTGCCTTGGTTTGCGCAAAAGCTTCAGAGATCCCTGGTACTACCAATGTAGCAAGTAAACTCGCGTATAAGTCCCCTGGACCAATACAAATAAAATCAGCTGTAAGAATTTCTTCATGCGCGACTGGATTTAGTGTGCATTCGGGGGTCAGTTCTACTCGATCAATGCTTTTGGGGTTTTCATCAGACTCATCTAAGATATGCTCCCCAATCACTGTAGACCCATCTTGGTAAAAAATTTTAAGGTCCACAGTTTGGTTTGTGACGGGAATAACCTTCCCGTGCAAGTTGAAGATCTTTTCTGCAATCTCTAGTGCTTTACCTGTGCTACCGCTCATATCTTGAAGTGCGGTGAGAATAAGATTCCCAAGATTGTGACCTTGCAGTCCGCTGCCCTTATCAAAACGATACAAGAGAATTTTTTGAATCCATTGCTGGCTTGAGAGATCAGCTAGTGCTGCTAATGATTGCCGCAAGTCACCAACAGGCTGAAACCCGAACTCGTCTCTGATTCTTCCTGTTGATCCACCAGAATCAGAAACGGCAATAATGGCACTAATTGTGCAAGGAAGTCGCTTCAATGCACTGGTGACCGCAAAGGTGCCCGTGCCGCCTCCCATGACGACCACATGTGGGATGTTTGTTTTTTTCCTCATAGGTTACTATGTGAGCAGTTCAAGTACAGCTTTCTGGTCACTCCATGGGTACTCAATTGTGCCAAAGCACATACTTTGTTCGTGACCCTTGCCGAGAATCACAACTGTGTCACCACGCTTAGCTATAGAAAATAGTGCGAAAGCAATAGCTTCTCCTCTATCTGCAATTGAGGTGACGGAAGTATGGTGAGTACCAAGTGAGCTCTTCATTTGGTTCAGTATAGACCAAAGATTTTCAGTTCGAGGGTCTTCAGCTGTAAATACTGCGAAGTCAGCAAGTTCCGCACCGATTGCTCCCATGATAGGACGTTTACCGCTATCTCTAAGTCCCGCACAGCCGAAAACTGCAATGAGTTTCCCAGGGTTCTTTTGTTGGTTCAGTTGTTTTCGTAATGCAGTGAGCGCGGCTTCCAGACCTTGGGGTGTGTGAGCAAAGTCCACAATAATGGAGATGCCTAGTTTATTTGGGATGCTCTCCATTCTGCCAGGTATGCCAGGGAAGTTTTGCACAGCAGTTGCAAAGTCACTATTGGATATACCGTACTCTTTGGCAATTTTGTATACTAATCGTGCGTTCATTCGATTGTATTGTTCGGGAAATCTTTCGCTAATTGCCTTGGAAACAACTGTTGGTAGTCGGTCACTCATGCTGTATGCCAGGATTGATATATCCTGGTTGCTTAGTATTTTTCTTAAACGATAATAGGAAATGTCATCTTCGTTAAGCACAACTGTTGGGGCCTGTTTTAGTACAAGTGTCTTGGCAGCAACGTATCTGTCGTACGAAAGATGGTAGTCAAGGTGTTCTTGGTTTATGTTTGTTATGCCTGCAATGCTGGGATTAATGCCCCAGGTACGGTATTGGTATGCACCATGAGACGTTACTTCTAGAACTAAATGCGTAAACCCATCTTGAACTAACTCTGCCATGAACTTTTGAACATCTGATGGCTGAGGACTAGTTACGTGAAAACCAGTGTCAATGACGGTTTCACCCTTGAATGCGGCAACAGTTGAAAGCAGTGCTACTTTAAAACCAGCTTGCTTGAGAGCAAAGTACAGTAGGGTTGCTGATGTGGTTTTGCCGTCCGTACCCGTAATTGCTAACACGCTAAGTTTTCTAGCTGGAAAACCATTTGCAACTTCGGAAATCAATCCGTTTAGAATTCCTGTTTTCAAAAAGTGATACGGTCGCTTGATTTTATAAATAAGTTCTTTGATCATAAACTAGTACTAATTGTAGCAGGTGTTCCCGTAGTTCTATCAGGTTGTATTTGCAAAAGCAAAAACAATTTACTTGCAATCTTGTACCACAGGGGTGCAGCAGTTTCCGCTGCCCATGGGGAAGTTGTTGGTTCGGTCAGTTTGACTAACATAATAAATTTCGGATTTTCTGGAGGTGCAAATCCTATAAAACTTGCGATAGTTTTATTCTCGTCATATCCTCCAGCATTTGCTACCTGTGATGTGCCAGTTTTTCCAGCAATAGTGTGGGATTTGGATGAGGTCCACTGAGCCTCACCACTTTGCGCTGCTGTGATCATCATGTTAGTGACTGTACTTGCAGTTTGGGGGGAAACAACCTGTCGAATAGTTTGCGGCTTTATTTCAATGCTTTCGTTTGAAACAGTATCTTCTACAGATGAAACTAGCATGGGGCGCATGAGAGAGCCTCCATTAGCAATTGCAGCTACGGCATTAGTGATTTGCAAACTATTTGTGCTAATGCCCTGGCCGAAAGAGATAGTTGCTAACTCTACAGGACCCCACTTTTGTGGAAATGGCGTGCTCGTATCTTCTTGTAGTTCAATCCCCAATGTGTGGCCTATTCCAAACTTTTGCACATATGTTTTAAAGCGATCAGCACCAAGCAAATCTGTTATGTACATCATTGCGGTGTTGTCAGATTTGGCAAGTGCTTGCTCCATTATGATATTGGGGTTATACACATCATTCCAAGTTCGGATGGTATATTGTCCGAATACCCTTGGAGTCGCACATTTTGGACACTCCGTGCTTGGGTTGATAACCCCCGAGTCGATGCCTGCGGAAACAGTCAAAACCTTAAAAGTAGATCCAGGTTCATAAATATCTGTGATGCTTGGATTTTTATACAACTGAGGGTCCGTGTCATAAAAATGATCAGGTTCATAGTTGGGAAAGCTTGCCATAGCAAGAATTTTACCTGTCTTTGGTTCCATAATGATGATTTCACCAGCTTTGGCACCGTATTGTTCCATACCTAACTTGAGTTGAGTTTCTGCCACATGTTGTATGTCACGGCGGATGGTTGTCGTAACACGCCGACCGTCTAAAATTGCCGTTGAAAATATACCATCAGACTGTACTAAGGAACCTAATGCATCGGTCAAAACTGTGTTAGTTATTGTACGTGCTTTTAGCTCTTTATCTAGTGAACCTTCTAATCCAAAGTACCCAACTTCGTCACCGTTTTCAGTCTTTCCAACGAAGCCAAGTATGTGCGCAGCCATTGAAGCTTCTGGATAGTATCTGCGGTCGTAAGGATCAAATCCGATGCCATGAATGTTTAAATCTTCAATCTGACTTTTGACGGGTGCTGAGACCGAATACTGCAAGTTGATCCAAGAGCGGTCTTTGGAAAGTTTTTCCGTGAGGTCTAGCTTGATTTGTGCTAGTTCATCGGTACGTTCTGCTGCAGAGCTAGCTGTTTGCGATACAAGTAGTGGAGCCAACAGGGTGGCAATATCCAATGGTTCATCTTTCAGTTGCTTGGGTTGTGCAAACAATCGATACATGACTTCGTTTGTCACAAGAGTGTAGCCATCGGCGGTAAGTATGTCACCTCGTTTGCCAGTTTTTGTGACTGACCTAGAGTATTGATCGTCTGCTGCTGAGCTCAGTTCTGCTCCCTCTACTACTTGCCAATATCCTAAACGAAAAAAAATAGCAATGTAGATCATGCACAGCAAAGCAAAAAACCATCGACCACGAAGTGCCACTATTTCAGGAAGTAATCCAGGCTGGTCTGAGGAGGTCATACGAGATGCTTAGGGTTGTGTACTTGCCACTGTATTGCTGCTGGGTAGCACAATTGGGTGTGTAATGGCAATATACTGCAAAGTCGCGTCTTCAGGCAAGGCGGTTAGGGCACTTTGTTTTGTTAGTTCAGTTTCAAAAACTTGGCGCGTTTGCAAGAGTGTTTGTCTTTCCTTTTTTAGTTCCGCTAGTGCTGTACTGTTTAGCACTATGCTTCCTCCAGAAATAACGGTTACTACTGTTTGCGACAGTACAATGATGCCGATAATAGTGTAGTAAATTCCGATAGTTCGATGTGTCATGTTCACTTACTTTTTTCAAAAATACGTAGTTTTGCACTGCGAGCTCTGGGGTTATGGTTGAGCTCATCTGCTGATGCTGTAATTGGTTTACTTGTTATACTTTTGCCCATGTTTTTGGCTTCCCAGTCTCGGAAAGCAAATTTAACTAGGCGGTCTTCTCCGTCATGAAACGCGATTGTGACGATTCTTCCTTCTGGTAAAACTGCGGTGAGTGCCTCTGGTAAGGCTTGCTCGATTGCGGTGAGTTCGCTGTTGACTGCAATTCTTAGCGCTTGAAAGACTTTTGTTGCAGGATGTAGGTGTCCTCCGTGCCGCTTTTTTGCTTTGCTGATGATGTCAGTTAGTTGCCTGGTGGTGGTGATTGGCTCTTTGTGTCGCTTGATTGCTTTGGCGACTCCTCTGGACTCCTCTTCTCCACCAAACTTGAAAAAAAGATCGGCCAGCTGGACTTCGGGAACAGCTGCTAGCAGGTCTTTGGCTTGTACTCCTAGGCGAGTGTCCATGCGCATGTCCAATGGACCGTCATCATGGACGCTGAAGCCTCGCTCGCTAGATGTAAGTTGCTCGGTGCTGGTGCCAAAGTCAAAGAGGAAGCCGCTGGGTCTTTTTTGCTCTGGAGCTAGGTTTTGTAGCTCTTTGCTCAAGTACTCGAAGTTCGAGTGAATTAGCAGCAAGCGCTGTTCTTCAAGTTCGCGAACGAACATGGTTTGGCCATATGCAACTGCTTCTGCATCCCAGTCGAAGGCTAATACGTTGCCCCCTGCTTTGAGAATTGCTTGCGTGTGTCCGCCGCGTCCAAAGGTAGCATCTACGTACCACTGATTTGGCTGGATCTGCAGCGCGGCAACGCTTTCTGCTAAGAGGACTGATTTGTGTTGTCTATCAAGCTTAATCATGCTTTGTTTCTGCTAGGCTTTCGGCGATTGCTTCTGCTTCCGATTCGGTGGCTTGCATATAGGTGTGGTAGGCATCTCGATCCCAGATTTCTGCTCGGGACAAGCTTCCCACTACAACAAGGTTTTTGTTGAGTTTGGCGAACTCAATCAAGTACTCGGGCAGTTGTACTCGACCGTTCTTATCTGGTGTCACTGCCATGGCTTCGTTTGTCATCAGGCGAACAAAGTCACGGTTGCGTTTCGTTGTGAAGGAGCGACTGTTTAGTTTCTGAAGCTCTGCAGTAAACTGCTCGGCTGGGAAAAGAAACAAGCCTCCATCAAGTCCTCTTGTTACCACCCACTGTAAGTGAGTTTGGCGAAAAGACTTGGGTAACGATACTCGGCCATGTGCTTCTAGGGTGTGATAGTAAGTCCCGATAAGCATATTTATTAGGCTGGAATACCATTTTTTACCATTTTGTTAATAGATGGAGTATGGCAAAAAAAACAACCTCTGTAAAGAGGGTAAAAGAATGATTGATAAAACAATCAACTACTAAAAACGGAGAGCACATCTTTTCGCAACCTCGCAAGGTTGCATGGAGAGTCGAAGCTTTGCAACTTGATAGGATTTTGAAGTAAGGAAATTACAGCAGTACAGAAAAGCTGCTCGTCTAGAATATCGTAAGTGCCGTCATGACCCTTACTTTCAATAATTTGATGATTTGGATAGTCTGATAGGAACTCTTTTGTAGCTAATACGGCTTTTCCACTTGTTGATAGTACGTACAGACCATGGTTCATTGCTTCCATCGCAGTTAAACCAAATGAATCAGCACGGGAAGGGAATAGAAAAACATCTGCAGAATCAAGTCTTTTTTGAAATCCTTTAAAATCGGTTGATTGATAGATGTGTACGTTATCAGCTGAAATACGCTTAATAAACTCATTAGGCATGCTACCGACTATTGATAGACTCCAGGGAGGTACATTCAATTTTGTTAATAGCTCTACAAGTGTAACTAAAACATCACCCCCCTTTCTAAAGAAATTATCAGTGGTACATGTGGCAAGCAGGTGATTACCAGAAGTGTCAGGTGTCTTTTTCTCAGTGATGGCTGAGCCTGGTAGCAACACCGAGCTGATACTCATAATTTTTTCTGTGACATCAGTAGGCAATTTGTAGATTACCTGAAACTCAGTAAATTGAGCGTATGCAGACTGGCTTTGCCAGCATATTTTTACAAGTGATGGATTCATGATAGCTCTACAAAATATATCGATCTTCCATTGTGGAACTGGTTGAGAAACTTCCTCATACGTATCGCCAAACAGCCAGCCAATTGCCTCTATCTCCATAGCAACTTTATTATTTTGTTCAGGATTTAGAGGCAAAATGTGTGGTGAGAAAACCCAATCGCACGCATCAGCGGCAAGTGTCCCACCGCTAATGAAACGCACTCTTTCATCTGCTGAGTCGGATAGAAGTGATTCCTCATAATGATTTTGAACCATTCCAGGTATACTCTTCCACTCGAAGTCATTTTGAGTACTTCTAATAATTTCGCCGTGGTGCGTTGGATAGTAATTGTAGATTGGGTCGTACCCAATCTTAATTTTTTCTTGCATTAGTTATTTACTAGGTAATCTAAGACTGCTGTAATATTTGGTGTTGGTAATTTTGGCTCTGGTTTAGGCAGTTTAGTCTCATTTTGTAAAAAGAAGCGTAGTGCGGTAATCCATGCTTCAATGTTTGTGTAATCGTCCACTAAAAGTTGTGGGTGAGTCTCAATTGGCATTCCCGCAACAGTCATTGCCTCTGGTATTCCACCAATATTACTAGCAATAATATGTCTGTTGTTTAAACCTGCATCCACAATCACTCTTCCGAACGCCTCTTCCCATTGAGAAGGGGCTAGCACCAGCCTCGCTGCCTTTATCAAGTCACCAACCCTTTTTTGAGGTTGCAAAACAGTTAGATTTTTTATGTCAGTAAAGGATGGTTCTTCTGGGATTTGGACAGCAGTAGCATCACCACTATAAGACCGAGCCATGATTTGCATAAGAGGAAGATCAAAAACTCCACCGGTTTTGAGATCGGTCCATCCTTCAACTGCGGCAAACTGAAGTTCAGGAAAACGTTTCGCAAGTTCAACAAATATATTGCCACCCTTTAGCGTATTTGGGTTAAACATTAGAACGTCATATTTTTGTTGAATAGTGTCACTTCCTATGATTTCATGCAAATTTGCAAATCTGTTTGGATAAATTATTGCTTCTTTGCCAGCCACTTCTGCTATTCTCTCCGCAACAGCACGGCTTGGAGCCAGAAATAAAGTAGGTTCAATTTCACCGCCCTTTCCCATGCTCGGCAAAACGTCAAAGTCATGCTGATTGAAAATTGTCTTGATTTGTAAATCTTTTGCAGTTTTGAGGGCAACGTCCATGTGCATAACTTGAGCGATTACTGCATCAGTTCTACCTTTGTGAAGTAAATCATGAACTGTGCGCATTGCTTGGGGGATCAATTCATCAGCCACTCTATAGACGGTTATATTTTTGGCAATTTTTTCAACTTGAGGTAAACCAGTCTTTTCAAGCGATACAGCAGATATCTGGCCAACATGCTGTGAAAAATCATCTAATTGTTGTTCCAGGGCTACATCTGAGCCTGATGAACTAGCTTCATCAGATGCCCTGCGATACACTGTCCCACAAACAGCCATTAGGTTCATGTTTAAATATTTCTTCTCCGTCATAATTCTGCTTGCGAATTATTTTTTACCAGTTTGTAGAGTTCGAGCCTTTTTGGGACCACAACATTTGGGGCATGATATTTATCATAGGTGCTTCTAGCAGTATTAGCAGTTTTTTCAAATTCTTTTGTTGTAAGATGACTCATGATATCCATTGCTGCAGCAATGGATTCAGTTGATGCTGGATCAGGTGTGGCTACTGGTGCTCCCTCATTTTTATAGTCGGCCCAACCTGGGATGTCACTGCCAATAATGGGTTTTCCATACATCATTGCTTCTAACCCTACTAAGGGACTTACCTCTCTCAAAGAAGGAAGAATAAATTGGTCAGTAACTTGCCATACCTGTCTTTTTTCAGCAGCCTTAACTTGCCCCAAAAATATTATTTTGAATTGATTCAATAGTTGTATTGTGTTTTTGATTGATTCCTGCCCTCTCCTGGTAAAAGCGCAATGTATTGAATCAAGATACTCACAGAGTGCTTGATCTTCTTCTCCAGAACCTGCGACCAGTAGTCGTGCATCGGGATGTTGTTTAGCGTGCAATAAAAATGCTTCAATGGTTCGTTTGATATTTTTTTCTTTAGCAAGACGGCACATAGTAGTGAATATCATAAAGTCCGTTTTTACAGATTTTATGTGATGATTTTCAATGGATCCTATGGTGTTTGGAGCGTACTGTATATTACGAGAGAAACGCCTTGACAGTTCAGCAGCAATAGTGGGATTTGTTACCCAGACAGCATCTGCAGAGGATATTACTTTTGATTCCTGTTCATGAAGAAATTGCCATTCAGTTGGGTAGCTCTCAAAAACATCATATGGTTTGTTAGCGATTGCGTAATGGTAGTTGTGCAACGTGTATACAGTTTGGGGCCCACCTTGTTTTCTTCGTAGGTAATTAATTGGGTCAGTAAAAAAGTTCATTGCGGCACCAACACTTGTAAAATGAACTATGTTATCTGGTTGGCCATAGGTTGCTGTAACCAACTTTGTTACAGTGGAAAGGCAGAATGTTTCAGAGTCAGTAATTCCTCCCTGTGGTTCGTTAAGACCAAGAGAAACATGTTCAATCTGTACACCACTTGAGTGTTTACGACTCCTTGTAGTTTTCGAACCAACATATGTAGTTATTGGTAGTTGCATTTCTGCGTATGATTGGGCGAAGTTTACCTCAGCCAGTTGGATACCACCAGAATCTTTGTTAAAGTTCTCTGCATGCAGGCCTGGAAACACAAGGTGAAGTTGTTCTTTATGCATGTGTTCCATATCTGCATTCAATTGCGGTAACCTTATCAATCTCTATGCCTTGTTTTGCTAGTATGTCCGTACAGTACTCCCTGCTCATCAAGTTTACGATTGATCTGTGAAACATTTCTACTACGCGAAGATCTTCTGGTGATAGCTGTGACTTGTAAAAGCGTTCTAGCAAATCAATTTTTTGTAATAAAGTGTGTGATATATCGGTGTATTGTATATCGAATTGTTCCAATGCAAGGTCTGATCTTCTAAACCACTCAAGTACTGCGGCATAGGGTAAATCCTGACCAAAAGAAACAGACTGATCTTTGTTTGTGTATTGAGCAACCTTAGTTCCCGAAGCAGCAAGGATTCTGTGATCAGGGTGGCCACCAATTCCTGATAAGAAGTAATATTGACTGTTAAGATTTCCAGATAAAACAGCTGGCAAGACAATTTGATGAAATTGTAGTTCGGTTTGAGTTGCTATGTCAGTTGGATTGTCTTCATTGAAAGTTTTATATCCACGGAGTGGGTATGCACATGGTTGATCGTGCTCTATCAGATGTACCCCGAGGTACTGCATGCATGCCCGCTCTTCAATAAGTCGAATGGCTATGCCTATATCAGTAATAGACTCAGAATCTAGCCGATCTATGGATTGGCTCTGCAGATTTGTTACGATCCAATCGTATATTTCTTCTTTTCCAGTGTATTGAGAAATGTTTTTTAGGTATGCGTGGGTTTCCGCATCCCTTTCACTCAACTTCCTTAGAAAAGCTGGTCTTATGAAACCATCACGACCATAGATTAGGTGATTCGTGACACTTTCACCTTTTTCAAGCAATTCAATAAGTCTGCCACCAAACGTCAATAGTAAGTCATCTCTGTGCGGTTCAAAGAAAATGTGATTTTTTGATTCAGCTTTGTTCATAGGACTGTAATATTTTTGTAAAAACACGCTCTTTGATGAAATTTCGCTCAATTTTTTTTAATGAGTTTGAACCAAGCTCTGCAAGTTGTTCATCTGAATATGCCACTATTTTATTAAAGGCATGCTTTATTTGTATCGTATTATTTGGTTCAACTAGAATTCCATTTTTTGAGTTTACTAGCTCTGGGATACCTCCGACATTTGTAGCAATAACAGGCAATGAGCATCCCATCATCTCTTGTATGGACAGAGGTAATCCTTCAGATTCTGAAAGTAAAAGTCCTACATCTGAAGCTATGAAAATTTTAAAGAGCTCTTCTCTCGGTATAAACCCAGTAAAAAATATATTGGGATGGTTGCCAGCCATTTGCTTTAGTTGTTCTTCAATCTGCCCCGAGCCTGCAATTATTAATATATCTTGAGGATGGTTGCGAATGTGTTCTAAGAAAGACTCCACTAGAAGTTCTAATCCTTTTCCGGGGACTAGCCGCGATGCTGTACAAAATACTTTACAAGCATCTGATAGATGTAGTTCTAATCTTAGCTGGTTTCTTTGTTCTTTTAATGATTCAATGTAGATCAGGTCCTTTTCTCCAAGTGAACAACAGGGAGTTAGTTCGGTAGATTCAGACCAATTGCGCCATTTTTTAAATTGGTTGCTTGAGACAAGCTGACTTATATCAGCATGGGTAGAGACTATTGGTTCCAGCTTGTGGTCAATAATTTTTTTACGAACTGTCCACGCAGGAGTATTTTCTTCAAGTGCTACTGAGAATGAGCAAAACTTTGTGGAGACCCACTTAAATAATTTTGTTGAAGGTGTGTTCTCATCTGCATCCGTAATCTCGGGACAAATCTGCAGGAGACGCTTGTAGCAACTAAAACTCTCAAGCAATGGACGAACTTGTTTTGAACCAAGTTTTGCTAAAAGTACTATAAAATCTGGATTAAATAGTGCTGAATGGACAATATCGATGTTTCTTTTTTCGATAATATCAACTAGTTGCTTTGCTCTGTATATGTCCCAAAACTGATTTCCATGATTTCTTGTGCGTATTACCTTTGCTCCAGCACTTTCCATCTCTTGATGTGTGTCAGGGTTGAAGATTCCTGTGCCTTCTGTATCGAGCGTGTGAACAGTGAAATCTGAGAATCGAGATGCATGAATCACTAAGTCAATAAAAAAGCGTTCAGTTCCACCAGGGTAACTAAAGTCTCTAGTTACGAATAACAGATTTCTTTTTTTTTCAATTGACATTGCTTGACTTACTGAATTCTGTGTATACTGTGTGTATTATATACGTATAAATTAATATCGCAATAATTATTTATATTGACATATTCATGATGTGAACTATAATGAACGAGTCTTATATAAAAACTAATTAGGATTTAATATGACACTTTTTTTTGAAACAAACAAAAAAAAAGGTAGAACATGGAGTTTCGAGAACGATGACGACTTTGAAAAGGTTGTTAGTGATGCTACTTACGGTGAATTGCTAACACAAGACACTTTTAGTTCTGATGCTGATGTTGATCCAATTGATACGTTTTCTGGTAGAAATAAAACTGAGCGTAACACTGGCGAGATTTTTAATCGAAAGCAGAAAGAGTTGCCAGTACTTTCAATATTAGATGTATCAGCAAAAATTTATGCTTGTTTAACTGGAGACAAAGTCTGTACCGATTTTGGTCGAGATTTAACAACTGAAGTCGCATTAAAAACCATCCCTATTCCTGAAAAATCCAAGGCACTTGTATTGAACGCTGGGAATGGATCAATGGGCATTTTGTTGGCCGCTAGAAATCCTATGGCAAGCATCTATTTATATGATGATGATGAATCCAACACTAGGCTTATTGAGAGGAATCTAGATGCAAATATGGACACAATGGAAACTTTGCCAATTTGCAACGCATTTTGCGTTGCTGGGAATACACTTGGAAGCGAGTATGATGTTGTGATACTCAGACCACCCTCCCATGTAGGATTAGATGCAATTCGTGACTATATTTTAACGGCGTATGCATCACTAAAGATTGGGGGTAAACTGTATGTTGTAACCCATAATAAGAGTGGGGCACCGCGTCATGCAAAAATAGTTTCTGAGGTTTTTGGCTCAGAGCAATTCTCACATATTTTCACAGGTAGGGGCGGTTACAGAGTTTTTGCTGCTGAACGTATTGTATCTGATCAAGATTTGGTGCAGTCACTTTCAGCTCCACAAGTTCCTGTTTCTATCTTTGGACTTGAATCAAATTACCAGACTGAACATGGTCTATTTTCAAAAAATAATCTTGATCTTGGCTCTAGGTATCTTTTAGAGACTGTTCTTCCAATCTTCAAAAATAATGATGATACACCAAAAAAAATACTAGATGCTGGCTGTGGCTGGGGAGTCATCGGTTGTACTGCAGCACAATACTTTCCTGCAGCTCAGGTGGATTTGATTGATAGTAGTAGGCGAGCAATTGACGTTGCTGAACAGAATGTTCAAAAGCTCGGCTTATCAGAAAGAGTTCAAGTATTGAATGCCGGAAATATTAAAGAAGACATAGCAGGCAAGTATGATTTAATTTTAAGCAATCCACCGTATCACTTGGATATACCAGTCTTACTTGACTTTTTTATAGGCATTAGGTCAAAACTTGAAAACAAAGGAAAGTGCTTTTGTGTAATTGAACAATCATTCCAAACAAAATTTATCGGTATTTTCGAGAGAGTTTTTGGGAGATTTACGATCTACTCTACCACTACAGTTGACAACATTTCGTATACTATCATTCAACTAAGAAAGTAAAAGATGAAAAGATTACTTACAGAACAAGAAAAATCCTCATGCCCAGTTTGTGCTTCGGTATCTGGTAGTCATATTGGCGTTGTTGAAAAAAATATGGGTCTCAGTATGAGTAAATGTGCGGCTTGTGGTAGCATTTATGCCAATCCACTTCCGACAAATGAAGAATTAAAAAGTTTCTATGCGGGTGGCTTGCGTAGGTGGTCTGATATTGATTCGTATGAAGAGATGAGAGATGCCCATACAGAATTCTATATTAAATTAATTCAAAAGTTTTTAAATTCTGGTGCGAAAATTGATTCAATGCTAGACATTGGTTGTGGAATCGGTATGTTAGCATCCCGCATCTCACGGCAACTGAATCTACAATTTTCTTCAGGTATTGAAATCTCGGAGGCTGATTGCCAGATTGCGCAAAATCGACTAGATAAAGTTGTTTGTGGTGACATTTGTGATCCAGCCGTCCTAGCCCCATTTTCTGAAACAGATATCAACCTTATCACTATGACTGATGTGATTGAGCATATTGCCAATCCAAAGTTAGCATTGCTGCATATAAATAAACTACTAAGTCCTGGTGGCTTTTTATTAATCGATACGGGTGATGTCGGCGGATTTGGTGCCCGATTAGCTGGTTTAAAGACGCCGTTTTTACAAGATGAGGGACATGTTATTACCTATACAAAGGTAGGAATGGAAGTTATGCTTAATTCGTTTGGATTTGACGTTGTTCTTAGTACGAATGAGAAGGAAGTATATAAGAACATTAATGACCCAGCATCTTTGAAGCAAAAACTAATTAGGATTTTTACATCTACACCAAATATGATTCTAGTTGCAAGAAAGAGAATGTAGCTCTTACCTATATTCACCATATTTTAAATCATACTGTATAATACACACTGGGTGTGTATAAATGATACCGTAATATATATTTTAATACATACATATAGGGGTAAAAATGTCTGAAACAAACAGTGATTTAACTAGCATGTACCCACTACCGTCAGATCATGTTTTGAGTATTGGTGACATTGATTACCATAGTTCTCTCACACCAATATGGGAAGAGCTGAAAAAAGTTAAAAAGATTACCTTCAAAACCACATTATTTGACAGAGTTCCACAGTACTTAGTCCGAATGAGGACTCAGAACAGTATAAATAACCATTTATTCAAACCGAAATATTTTCGTAATGGTAAGGCTGATGAACTGTATTGTGAAGTTGCTAGTAATGATGTGTTAGTACATACCATGCGTTCATTAGCAATTGTTTTCAAGCACCTAAACCATTCTTCTGCAATTGATGTTTGCATAACAAATGAAGTCTCAGATTACTCCTCTATCTGTGCTCATTGGGGTATATCAGATAGGGTTTTCATAGGGAGGGTTGAAAGTGTGCTTTTTTATCTTCGCGCCATTTGGTTGTTAGAAAACACCGAAATGCCTTGGGAAAAGATTGAGTCAATGTTGCTTGCTGTTGAAACGGCTCGATTGAAAGATTTTGATCCAAATTATTTAGATTCGATTGAAAAATTTTACTTAGAAAGTTTTGGTCTTACTTTTGTTTTTATTGACACTCAATTACAGGTTGAGTCACTTGATTCAGATTCTGCATATGTACGTGCTATAAATGTTGTATATCGGGGTGAAAAAATAAGTATCGTGCAATTGCAATGGGGTGTTGAGTTGACAACTCAACAATTCAAGGCATTGTTACTACTGAATCCAAATATTTCAAAGATCGGAATTGTTGGAGGTGTTGGGTATATGGGCAAAGAGGATGTGTCAGTTGATGATATTTTTGTGCCGACAAGTGTAGTACTCAAGGAGGACGAGCTAACTCACGTTGTTAGCAGTATCAACAACAATGCGCTAAACTTAGCACCGAACAGGTATTTCAGCAAAAAGACAGAGTATTCAGGTACATTGAAGACAATTATTCCAAAGATGGGAGTATTGTCATATAGTGCCCAATGCAAAACAGATAACCATCCATCATTTCATGCAGTAGATATGGAAAAGGAAGCATTCATAACAGAACTGCGAAAGTCATTGCCCATTGAGTGGGCATCTATGTATTATATTATGGACATCCCTTCAAAAGGGATCGGATTGGGCGATACATACTATAATTCAAGTTTCCTTACAGAGCTGCTCAATAATCCTAACAGAGGGAAATACTACTGTTTTGAAAAAATCATTGGTTTTCTGGTTAATTGAATGCTTTTTAACTGTGCGAGTATTACTTGGTGTTCTTCTTCACCAGAGTGATCAATTACATTGATGATAATCTTAAAGCCAGCGCGAAGTACAATGGCAGTATTTCTTTCCTGACCCCAGTGACTCCAAAACATCTTAACTCCAAGGAAGTTATCATTTCCTTCCCATTCTGCAGCACCCATAGTTATCAAAAGCATTCCACCTGGACTTAAAAAACTAGCTATTCTAGTTATGATCTCAGCATGTTTATCTCTAGAAATATGAAAGATAGAGTAAAACGCAAGTACAGCATCAACTTTGAACGCTGACTCATGTAAGGTTTCAATATCTCCTACCTCAAACTGCCCATCTGGGACGTTACTTTTTGCAAGCTCAATCTGCTTTTCTGAAATGTCCAAACCAATTACTTTGTGACCTTTGTTTGCAAAGAAAGCTGAAACTGGAAATCCTGACCCACAGCCAAGATCTAACACAGTAGATCCACTTTTTAGATATGTATTAAGTAGTTCTAAGTGAAAATTGTTGCTCTTGCTGAATTGCTTTCTAGTTTGTGCGTACCGTTCAGCAATTGTATTATACGATATTCTTACTTGATCCTTCATACAGTAAAAGGTTAGTTACTCAAGAGGTTTTTTACCACATACAACTCCATCAAATCCACCTCAGCACTAACCATCTTTCCATCTACAGTACTCTCAAAGCTCTGCCACTCACTGCCATTCCAACCCATAATCTGGAGATTACCCTCTTGCTCAGCACGTATGGTCAAGGTAGCTGTTCCAGTAATTGTTTTACTCACAGCCAATGAGTAACTTTCAGACACGACACCCTCTACTCCCTCTGGATACCCTGGGCTATTGTAAATTACCACATATGGTTGGGTTGCAAATGACTTTGACTCAATTTGAAACTTGGCATCCTTTGAAGAAAATGCTGTTTCCTTAGCTGTATTCTCAAAGTATCGCCAATCTGATTTAACTGCGTACCGCTCCGCACCATCAAATGTAAGCTTGAGACTTCCACCTTTCACATCTTCATGGTAAGTACACTTGCCACCTGCGCTACAGCTGCCTAGTAAAATTGTTTCCTTTGCAGGAACTTGTGATAGCTCAAGTAAACCAAACGCTCCTTGCAGTAAAGTGCCTGACTGGTACTCAAGCTCATACTCTGCGCTTGTTGCTGGTTTGTTGAGCGATTTAACAAGTAGTTCAATATTTCTGCCATCAGCTACTGGTGAGATCTGTACGTAGGGGCGTTCTGCTACGGGGATGACATTCACAGGCTCTTCAACTTTCTTCTTTTGTTTCCTAGTATCAGCTACATCGGTTTTGTTTTCTCTGGTCAAAAAATATGCACTGACACCGCCAATGATAAGTAAAACAACAGCTATCGGGATAATGAGCTTTTTCTGCATAGAGGCCATTCTATACTAAAATACTAGAGTCGCAAACTGTCACTTACCTCAAGAATTCTATGAGTTTGGAGATAGCAATTCGTTGTTGTGTAGCTGTGTCACGTTCGCGTATAGTAACTGTTTGATCCTCCAGTGTTTGGTAGTCCACTGTTATGCAGTATGGAGTGCCCACTTCATCTTGGTATAAGTATCGTTTACCAATGTTACCTCTGTCATCCCAACTGACTCTATGATGAGGCGCAAGCGTCTGCCATATATCCTTAGCAGCAGCAACCAGTTCTGGTTTGTTGCGAACCAGAGGAAACACTGCTGCTCTGGTAGGGGCCAAGGATTTTGGTAATCGCAATACAGTGCGGTTTCGTTCAGTGTCCACAATATAACTATCAGTTAGTAGCATTAGGAAAAGCCTAGATAAGCCAAGTGCGGGCTCGATAACGTGGGGAATGAATGATTCGCCTGAATGAGGGTCGGTGTAGTGGAGTGATTCGCCACTTAACACTTCATGTTGCTTGAGATCATAGTCAGTACGGTATGCAATGCCCCACAGTTCTTTCCAGCCGAATGAGAAGAGATACTCAAGGTCCATTGTTTCTAAGCTATAGAAGCTTCGCTCAGTATCGGTGTGTGTGCGCCAGCGCAAATTTTTTGGCTGTATCCCAATGACTTCTGTCACAAATTCCCACATCAAGTCTTGCCACTCTTTGAAGAGCACTTTCCAGTCCGTCTGTTGAGGGTTGAAAAAGTACTCGATTTCGGCTTGTTCAAACTCTAGTGTGCGGAAGACAAACTGTCCCGTAGTGATTTCATTGCGGAAGCTTTTTCCAATCTGACCAACACCAAATGGCAGTTGGACGCGGGTTGAATCTAAGATATTTTTAAAGTTAGTGAAAATACCTTGTGCAGTTTCTCCGCGCAGGTAGACTTTTGCTTTGTCTCCCGCCACAGAACCAATTTCGGTCTCAAACAAGAGGTTGAATGACTTCGGTTCGGTGATGGCATTTCCATCAGGACTCAGGACATTGTGTTCTGTCAAGAAAACCGCCATAGCCGTTAGATCCATTGTCTCAACAACTATAGAGCTGTCGGGATGCTTGTTAAGCCAGGCCTCTATCAAGTGATCTGCCCGATATCTTTTTTTTGTCACCGTATCTTCAACAAGCGGGTCACTAAAAGAGGCAACATGTCCTGACGCAACCCAAGTCTGTGGGTGCAGCATGATTTGTGAGTCTAGGCCCACCATATCTGGTCGTCTGGAAATAAAGAACTCCCACCAGGCTGCACGAATGTTGCGCATAAGCTCAGTCCCAAGTGGACCTAAATCATACGAACTAGTCAAGCCACCGTAAATGCTAGATGTTTGGTACACAAAACCACGGCGCTTTGCCAAAGAAGTAATCTGCTCTAGAGATGGTTGAGAACTTTGTGCAATTAGCATGAAACCCTTTCCCGTGCAACATTTGTTACTAAAGGGACCAAACAATGTTCGGCGGTTCCACCCTTTTTTCTCGCTAACTGCGAAACACTTTCAGTGTGATCCTACTTTTTTTTGAGCTTGCCACAGACTCAGTAGTACACAGTAGTTAGTATACCATGTGAGAGCTACTTAGTTTTCAGGTAGTCATAACTTTTTATTTGTCGCTCGGTGAGTTGTGAAATATAGTCACTGATAGTAAGGTTTGGTCGGGTGTCTGGGTGAGGGAAGCCCAACTGTGTGATAAGAAGACTTAATTGAGCCCTAATGAGAGCAGTAGATACGACGGGCTTTGTCACGGTGCTTCGTAGCTTGGTAATTAGAGTAAACATTGGTGTATCAATTTCTTCTTCCACGAATACTTGGTCAAATATTTCTAATATTTGCGAAAGTTGCCTAAACGCTTGTAGTGTTCTCGGCATGGTTGCGCAGTCTGCAATCAGTTTTGCTTGAGTCAGTAGTGGCCAGCTTTTTGTTTCAACGAAAAAACCAGAGATGAAGTTGCCAGGTTCTAAGCTGCTTGCTTTGGAGGAAGTGATACGGCGAACTCCTTTAGCAACGCAAATCATTTTCCCACGCTCTTTAGTAAGGATGTGGACAATACGGTCTTGTTCACCACTATCAGTGCGCTTCAAGATTATGCCTTGCGCTGAAAATGTTCGAGATGCCATGACTGTATTGTAGCCTAGAACTCAGTTTCGTATGTGAGATCTGATTCTACAAGTACTTTCTCTTGTCCGCCCTCTACATCGGAGAGTAGCTCATAGCGTTCAATGCCACCTTGTTTCCAAACAGTGATGCGATATTTTTCCATATCATTGTAAGGAACTTTATAGGTGAGTTTTAGTTTGGCTGTACCGAGTGGTTCTAGCGTAAAAAATCCGTCAAAAACGGTAAAGCCGTTTTCATCATAGATTTTAGCTTCCTCTGTGAATCCTTGTGCCTCTACCAGCTCAGAGCCTGCAGGCACATAAATTCTTGTCCAGTCTCGAAGTGTTGAGTTCAAACATAGCAGACCTGCTTCAAGATTGCAGTTGTCCCCTTTACGGGAGTTTTTGTAGGTAATTTCGACTGATTTAGTGATCATACCGTCACGTGGCGCTGAGACGGTTTGTACTGCATCATAGCTGACAAATAAGTTGGATTTGGCACCACCAAGGTTTGCATTGACTATACCTAGGAAGTCACTGTTCTCTACAGGTTGCATTCTGCCAGCAGCTTGTGCAGTTTCAGCTGCTGCTTGTGCACTTTCATCAAGGAAGTACATCTGTGCATGACGAGCCATGACACTCTTGAATCCTGTCTCGAACAACTGAGGCCATTGCTGTTTTGGTGCAGTATAGGCTTTCGTTAGCAGTGAACGCATGAGAGGACCTAAAATTCCTTTTCGATCTTCACGCAGGTATGGAGTTGGTCTGGTAATAATTTCTGACAAGACGTAGATAATTTGCGGACAGTCACAGCGAGGATCATTTTCAGCACTAAATGTGCCGTATCCAGGAACTTCCACAGGGCCGAGCACTTTCATCAGGTTTGTCAGGAAGTGGGTGTCTACTGCAATTATGCCATCAATGCTCTCTGGTTCACCAGGAATGTTCTTGTACACACTGTAAAATTGATCCATTGACGTTTTGAAATCTGGCGAAACATTCATATCACGTAAATTCCACAGTTTCTCAGTAGTGAGATATCTGCCTAGTTCAGGTGGAATAGCTTCTGTTTTTTTATACTTCTGGTCTAGTTCATAGATGTCATCTGATTTTTCTGCTTCCACTTTGCCATTTTCTACATTGATAATGGCATAGGCTGTCAAGAAACCGCCGGTTGGTCGGAGCTCATTATCGTTCTGAAATAAAATCAGGTACTTTTTTCTTTCACCTCTACCTCCTGCTACATCTGGTAACTGTTCAAGCACGGGTCGGTACTCAGTCAGTGCACTTACAGCACCAGTGCTTAACTCTTGTACTTGCAGGATGTATGAACGAATAGGTTTGTCTTTAAAATCCTCTGGATATCTATTTGGGTCAATTGCTGCCAGCTCAGTTTCCACTGTACGCATCTCTTCTGTGATCTGGTCGAACAGCGGCGTTACTTTATCTAGTGTTTCTAATATGACTTTTAGTCTGTCTTCTGTGGTACCGCCCGTAAATGAACCTTCACCTGTGAAGCCGAGTACATCGGCGTATGGTTCAACAGCTGCCATTGATTGTTCTGCAGCACGCAGACCAGCCTGAGCGGCGTTCATGCCATGTTGTCCATCAGTGTAGTAGCCTCTCGCAATTGGCATGTACCGTGCAAATGACAATTTACCGTATAGTGAGTTAGTGGTATCTACAGTTTTTTGTAAGTCTGCAATTTTACTTTTTGCTCCTGGTAAATCTTGTGCCTTGAATAATTGATATGCTTCTCGGGCTTGTGTTTCACCAATCGTTGCTTGTTCGCGTAGCGACAGAACAACACGATAACTGTAAAATCCAAGCACACTAGCGGTACTAATAAAGCTAAGTAACAGTAAAAGCAATGAAATCAGCAGTATCTTACTCCGTTTGCTCCAGCTTTTTTTTAGTCGGCTTTTTACAGGAGTAGTTGGTGCAGCAGGGTCTGAGGAAACGCCCGTAATCGTATCCTCATACAATCGAGTAGCTATAGTTTCGTGTGTATCGGAGTTACTAGGAGTGTGCGCGTTGGGCATAGGGGCAAGTATAGCAAAAAGTATTGTGATTTACCATTTTGAGATCATCGCTTGAGGTGTTTTGAGCAAGATCTGAATATCTTCCCAGATAGACTGTTTTTTTGCATATTGTGCATCCATTTTGGCACGAGTTTTGAATGGGACCTCGTTTCTGCCGCTTGTTTGCCAAGGGCCAGTGATCCCTGGTTTTACAGAAAGAATATGACTAACGTATTGTTTAGTCTCAGGGTATCTTGTAGTTTGTTCATCGAGCTCTTTTTGGACGTAGGCTCTTGGACCAATCATACTCATCTCACCACGAAAGACATTGTATAGCTGAGGGAATTCATCTATGGTTAGCGAACGGAGAACCCTACCCAGTCTAGTAATTCTAGGATCATTTTGAATTTTCCAGTCACCATTTTTAAACTGTTCTAGGAGCTGTGGATTTCGCTTATGCAAGATTTCATCAGCATCTGGCACCATAGAACGAAACTTGTATAGATCAAATGCCATGCCATTTTTGCCAACACGTCTATGTTTGAAAATAATTGGAAAACCTGAGTCCACATAAATTAAAATTGGGATCAGAAACCATATTGGCAAAAACACGACCGCAAGTATAGTTGCTACCACTAAATCAAGTAATCGTTTTTGTTCTGCGTATGACATTATGCTCAGTATACTAGAAAAGAACCCCATCAGTATATAACATGCGTTGATCACAAATACTCATTTTTATTCTCTGCTTTAAGGTGTTCCACAAGTTTTTTGACATCTTGGCTCATAGCTTTTGGTATAACCATCAGGATTTCTTCTGTATCAATGACAATCATGTCGCTCATACCATACAATGCCACTAATCTGCCATTAGTGTGAACGAGGTTATTTTTAGAGTTAATTGCAAGTGTTTGAACAATTGTATGTTCACCCATGATTACGTTTCCTGCCGAGTCTTTAGTGCCAAGGTCATAGACAACTTTCCAGTCCCCCACATCATTCCAACCGAAATCTCCAGGGATGAGCACTAAATTGTTCGCTTTTTCTGAAATTGCGTAATCTATAGAGATGCTCTCAGAGTTTTGGTAAATCGCTGCAAGTTTGCTATGAAATAATTCTGCTGATTCAGAGCTAAGGTTTTTAGTAAGTTCATACAGTGAAGGCATGTACTTTTCAAAAGCTGCCAGTAGTGACTTTGCTGACCAGACATACATGTTCGCATTCCAGAAGTACTTACCAGTAGAAATAAAAGCTTGTGCAGTAGCAACATTTGGTTTTTCTGTAAAACTATCTACGGTGAATAATGATAATCCCTTATCAAGCTTTTGTAGATCATTGCCGATCTTAATGTATCCAAACCCACTAGATGGAAACGTTGGTTGAATACCCACAGTCACAAGCACATCCTGTTCAAATGCGACTTTTGTAGCTGCTGTCATAACACGCAAAAACTCTTTAGTATCTGTCACAATGTGGTCAGAAGCTAGGTTGACGATAATGGCATTTGGGTCCAGAGATTTCGCATATAGGGTTCCAACCAACATAGCTAATGCGGTATCTCGTTTCTGAGGCTCCGCAATAATATTTTCCACAGGTACCTGTGGTAGTTGCTCGTGGACTTCATTTTTGTATAGCTCATTTGTCACAACAATCACCCGTTCCCATGGTACGAGTTTAGTGATACGAGCAGCAGAAACCTGAATCATTGTCTCGTCACCGACAAGCTTCAAAAACTGTTTTGGTGAAGTATTACGGCTTTTGGGCCACAGTCTTGTGCCACCACCTCCAGCTAGTACAACTGCGTAGACATGGTCAAGATGAGACATAGGTTTCCTTTGTAGTATTGTGATGTCGCCATAACTGATTCACCAGTCGGGCGAAGCTCTTTTTAAAGTATGAAGTTGTATGATTTCTAGCCGCAGCTTGGAGTGGTCCAGATGAAAATTTTGTTTTTTCCAGCTTTTTCATACTGTCTATCATAGCATCAACAGTCAATTCTAACAAAGGAATACTAAGTTTTGGAGCAGTCAGTATCTCTGCAACACCACTGTTTTTTTGCATAATTGTTGGAGTACCTTGCAGGGCAGCTTCTAGTGCTGCTATACCAAAATCTTCAAGTCCTGGGAGCACTAGAGCTATTGCTCCAGCGTATAGCTTCTGTAGTTCATCCTCAGAGACATTACCAACAAATAAAATAGTTGCTTGCAGCTTACTGGCGCTTAGGAGAAATGTATAGAGGTTTTGATCTTTTTTTCTGACTGCAGCGTTGCTGGCGGCGAGTGTAAACAATCTTTGGTATTCCATGCCACTGCCTACAATTATGAGGGTTTTCTGGTGCTTTACACAGGCAGCAATGCTCAGGTCTACTCTTTTATACGGTACCAGACGGGAAACGCTGAGAAAATACTTGTACGGTAAACTGTAAGCTTTTTCGATAGATGTGGCTGCAACGGGTGGGTACAGTACCTTCTCTGTACCTAGTTTGTAGTATGTGGTCACTCTTTTCGCCACTAGCTGTGAAATAGGAACTATATAGTCTGGTCGGTGAATCGCTGCTTGATCCCACCATCTCAGATATTTGGTCGCTGTCCGAATGAAGGGTTGTAGCATCCGACTTGAGACAGATGGGTGAGACTCATACTCATGTGCATGGCTGTATAGATATCTAGGTGGGGTAAGCAGATAACAAATATGCAACTGGTCTGGCTTTGTTAGTACACCTTTGGCTTCACCACTGGTTACAGATACAATTATGTCAAAATCAGCTAGTGAAAAAGATTCAAACGCTAAGGGAAAGAATGGGACAAGAAGGCGGTAACTGTTAGGAATCCAGTTCAAGAATTGCAGGAATGAAGGAACAACGGGCATATCTCTGTTCCACTGCTGGGCCATGGAAGAGAAAAGTGAGGTAAATAATGGTGCCTGAGGATACAATTCGTGAAGTGCACTCAGTACTCGTTCCGCGCCACCAAAAGACACACTTGCCTTGTCATATACAATTGCAACTGTAGGGTTTCTAG
The DNA here is from genome assembly GCA_964607285.1 of uncultured Pseudomonadales bacterium. GTDB lineage: Bacteria > Patescibacteriota > Microgenomatia > UBA1400 > PJMF01 > CAZBMX01. Next base: position 251,839 of record CAZSJW010000001.1, on the reverse strand, counting down.
ATAGCTCGCTATCTGTCAGAACTTGATTATGCATACGCTGCTTGTGTGTATGCGGACATTGTTTCACTTGCTGTAGACTTCCACGAGAAAGTGCTAGCATACGAGTAGGCAGCAGCAATTTTTGAAGCAGATTTCTTTTGTTTCAGTTGGGAGTAGGTAGCAATGAATGAGTCAACTGAGGTTGGGTCGAAGTAGAAAGCGTTGTCTGCGTACACTTCCCTAAATACTAGTATGTTAGAACAAAGAACAGGTGTTCCACTTGCCATTGCTTCTATACCAGTAAGACCAAATCCTTCTGAACGAGAAGGTTGTACAAGAGCAGTGGCTGTTTGATACGCTTTTGCAAGTTCAGTGTCACTTAGTGCTCCGGTAAATTCTACCCTATTCGCTATACCCAATTGAGCTGCCAGTGCCTGTACTTCAGGAAGAAATGCTGAACGAGCACCGACAATTTTTAAGGTTGTATCAGACATACGCTGTACTGCCTTGAGAACAAGCTCTACATTCTTATGAGGGTACAAAGAACCAACATATAGCAGGCCTGCTTGGCTGCGGGCAGTCCAAGAGTATGTTGCTGGCTTTTTACTTAGGAAAGAAGCTGAAACGCCTTCCTTAGTAATTTGAATTTTTTGCTTTGCGTTTGGGTAAAATGAGAGAATAGTATTACTTACGGCTTTCGTGGGCACCAAGACTTTTGATGCATGCGATATACCTATACTTGTTATCAGCTTGTAAAAGTAGTACTTAAGCCAGTATTGCCAAGCTGGAAGTGTGGTAACACTACTGCCCCGCATTTCATGCCACAGCAAATCATGGATGGTTACTACGGTTTTTCCAAAATAGAAAACTGGCGCATTAAAATGCGGAACGTGAAAAACATCTGGTTTTAGTCGCCAAAGCACGGGAATAAGTTCTAGTTGTTCTCTGATTGTGTAGTGTCTAGCACGGACAAACACTACAGCAACGGATTTGTGTTTCTGAAACTTTCCAAGTACTTCACTTGCCTGCGCTGCGTCTCTACAGATGATGCTCCAATGAACATCAGGGGTTGATAGTGCGATCAATTCCTGAACAATGTGAGTGATGTATCGACCAATGCCGGCGTGAGCAATGCCACCCAGCCGGCAATCAATCGCAATATGCATACAATCCTTGTGTGGGTTGAAGCAAGTTATTTTTTAATTGTTCGTTTGGTTTTGGTTGATTTTTTCTTAGTGGCACTTTTTGTTTTCATTGCCGTATCAACCAGTTCTTCAAGTTCTTGCAGTTCAGACATGTCTACAGATGTGTCTGGTGCGCAACCACCACAACCACAATCGCCACAGTCACTTTGCTCAGCTAGTTCAGCTTGCTTTGTGAGTGATCGAATCATCATACCTCTGCGTAGGTTGGCTACAATCACGTATAGAAAGTACAATGCTGAGATAGCAAAGCTTACTACGGGAATGTACTCAACTACTGGAGGTGCTGCAAATAGGTCTTGTTCTGCATAAAAAAATCTGACTACCAGAGATGGAAGTAAAGCGGTGGTAAATAATGCCGCAATGAATACCATGATGGCTTGCAGAGTGCTAAGCACACTTTGTGCATATAGAAATTTTATACGTTTATGGGTTGAATGCATCATACTGCTCCCTGTTTAATAATTAATAAGTACCGAATTAACTTGCGTACCAGAGATGGATAGGTCTCACGGTAGTGCTTGTCGTAGTATTGTATCATGGTGTTGTAGAAGTGCCGTCTGGTCGCCCTGGCTAGTGCTTGTGAGCTACTTTTGATGCCAGATTTATTTTTATGGTGGATCAAAATTACCTCAGGGTTGTATGTAATTAGATACCCAGCTTCGCGAGCCCTCTTGCACCAATCAAGATCTTCCGCATACATAAAGAACTGCTCATCGAGCAACCCAATAGTTTCATACGTAGATTTTCTGATGAGCAGTGCTGCACCTGAGCAAGCATCTATAGTGTGGACTGCATTGAGGTCTTTATATCCCTGATGGTACTGACCAAAAGTTGGATTAGCGGGTGCTATAGACTCAAGGCCAAAAAAATACGTTGCTGCTGCCCATGGGTTAGGTTCACCTCTATGGCAAGCTGGGTCAATTTGACCGTCAGTGAACTCGAGTCGAGGGGTAAGTATGCCTACTTCTGGGTATTCATCCATATACTGGATAAGCACATCAATGGTAGAGCGTGAAGTTGATTCAACATCTGAATTTAGTAGTAAGCAGTATCGTGCAGAGGATTTTTCAAGTGCTCTATTGTTTGCATAGGCAAATCCAAAATTATTTTGGAGTGGCAGGATGTGTATCCCTGAAAACTCCTTTCTGAGCATGCTCAGTGTGCCGTCTGTGGATGCGTTGTCTACGACAGTAACTTTGATCTTGTACTCTGCTGTGCGTAAGTACTGCTCAGTAAGGGTGACAAGAGTTTTTTTCAGCCAAAACTCGCTGTTATACGTTGCAATAATGATTTCCAGGTCAAGAACATTAGTCATGATGTGCGGAAGCTTTCTGTTTACCTAAGTTTCTGTAGACTTTATCAAGTCGGTGAGAAATTAAAGACCAGTCATAGTTTTTCTCAACAAATTGTTTGCCATGCTCTGCCAGCATCTGTCTTTTTTTGGGATTATTTAGTAGGTCTATGGCCAACTGTGCGATCTCTTCAGCTGTATCTGCAGCCATGACGTGGGTTCCATGTTGTACTTCCAGCCCTTCTACGGCTGTGTTTGTAGCTACAACTGGAGTGCCAGATGCAAGTGCCTCCAAGACTTTGTATCTGGTTCCTTTGCCACTTAACACAGGTGCAACGAGTACATCTGAGTTTGTAAAAGCATCTCGTATGTCAGGGATGTTTCCTGTTACTGTAATAGATGCATCCTGTTCCTGAAGTGCCAGGACATCTGGTGTTGGCGCATTACCGACTATCCAAAGTTTCGCGTCTGGGATGCTTGCTTTAATAAGTGGCCAGATATGTTTGACCAAGAACCAGACTGCTTCAACATTGGGCAACCACTTGAAAGTACCAACACAAAGAACAGTTGGATTTCTTGGTTTTTGTTGCTTTTTTTCTGCGAACCAGTCAGTGTCAACCCCATTTGCGACCACTTCAATTTTTGTATTCCCCCCAATTTGTTGTGAGATGTACTGCTTGTCCTCCTCACTCATGACTATGAGTGTGTCGCAAGCTCTCCAGTAATGTGTCTCCCAGCGGCGGATTTTAGCTATATCTATGTTAAGAAAGGGCTTTAGTAACTTTGGTGCTTTTTGTGCATATGACTCGTAGCCAACATATTCTATTGTTTGTTCCACCAGGATAGTTGGGGTGGTTGTAGGTGGAATATGAGGCATCATGTAAAACGTTTCAGCGTGAATTAAGTCATATTGTTTCTTTTGCAGTTCAGCCTGAACTGCACTGATTACCTCTGGTACATGATTGCGTATCACCAGAAATGGGTATGAGGAAAAAGCAGTCTGCAAAATATTACTAACAGTAAATGGTTTATTTGAACGCTTAAAAACACGAACACTGGCGCAGTATTTTTCAAGTTCTGCGCTATGCTCTGTTTCAGACCAATCTTTTATGAGCGCAAAGAGAGTTACATCATGTTTGCGCGAAAGTTGTTTTAACAAATTGTAGGTGCGAATTTGCCCGCCTGAAAGCAGTGGGTATGGCAAGTAGGGAGTCAGCATTAAAATATTCATAGCTATTTTTGCGTGGTTAAATCAATAATAACGTACTCTGCAGTTTGTTCAATGATCGCATAGTCGCGCATTAGTTGGTTGGTTTCATCGTCAAAACTTGTATTCACGTAGTGGGTTGCACCCATCTCAATCTTATCAGGAATTTCAAAACCAATTGGCCACCCCCTACGGTTTGTTTGAAATAAAAACGAAGTGTCACCAAACGCAGGTGCAATCACTTTAGCGTCCTTTGGAACTAAACGATCCACCGCTTGACCTGCACGCACATATTCCCAATGGTTTACTTGAAAAAATCCATGAATTTGTTTCCAGCTTAGTAGAACCATGCTAGTTACTATGCAAACTATCGCGATTGAACTGTATTGAGGTGTGAGACGTTTCGCAAGCCAGCGATCTGCAGTGATCACACCTTGCCCCAAAGTTATACAGAGTGCAGGTATCCAGATAACTTGGTAGTAGTCGTGCTGCACACTCCCTGTGGCAATGATGATAGAGTACAAGAGGAGCCCAAACCACCATGCCCAAATGATCAGATGAGTAGTTGGTTGTTTTTTAACTTGTAAACCCTTTGGTAGCAGTCCTGCAAAAAAGAGAGTGAGACCTGTGTACCCAAGTAGCAGCTTTGTCAGCCGTTCGTAACCTAGCCAGCGAAACCAAGCTGGCCGCAGTCGAATCTCATTCCCGTTAAATAACCAATCATTAGCAGGTACTCCACTCGGAAACTGTGTTATCCAGTGTCGCCACCAAAAAAAGACACCAACTGCAGGAACAGCGTACAGATAGAGTAGCGGCTTGAATACTGCTTTTCTTCCCCACTTAGCAAATGAAAGTACTACAAACACTAGTGCATAACTGGCAATGAATGGCTTTAATAAAAATGCGATTGCTAAAAATATACTGGATACAAGGTAGTAGCCAATTTTTTCAGTTTTAAGCCAAAAGCTAAAAGTCCACAGTGCCCCCATTGCAAAAAAAAGTAAAGCGGGCTCTGGTAAAACAGCTCGTGAGTAAAAAATACTGTAGGGAAGTATTGCAAAAAAAAGTGCAGTTACATGAGCAATTTTATTTCCATAGTATTGCTTTGTAAATGTAAACAAAAAAATCAGAGTCCCGAGCGAGAAAAACACGGAGAGCACTCTACTTAGAGTAGTTATAGAAAATTCTGGGACAGCAAGCAAAATGGAAGCAGTCAGCAAGTTTACAATAGGGAACTCCACCATCCTGTATCCGTTTAGATTATCAAGACCTGATTGAATATTTGAGAGGTCATGGTATTGGGGTACAAAGGGTTGTGCTAAACCAGATTTAACGTACTCTCTTGTTACTGAAGCTGTGTCTGCTTGTCGAAAACTGTGCCAATCAAGTATTGGATATGAGATTCGATACATACGTACACTCAGAGCAAGCAACACAATTAGAATAAGGAGTATGTTTTTGAAGAAAAAACGCTGCATAGATATCACTGAGAAGTGTCCTTGATTGATTTTTGTTCTAGCCGCCAAAGTGCGATAACAATTCCAGCAAACGCCCAATACACGAAAGCAACTTTTGATGACGCAAATACATCAATGTATACGGCGTTCAGCAACAAGCCTACGGTAGCGCAAATAAAACCGAACCCTAAGGCAGTGGAAAATTCTCCATTTTCTTTAAGTTTCTGACTCATAGCTAGCTTCCAGGCAAAGAATGCGCTAGTTAGAACTGCACCATAGAAGGTGATAAAACCAAATAAGCCTGTTTCGCCTAAGGTGCGAAGATAATTATTATCTGTACTTTCAGCTTCAGTAAATTGAGTGACGGTAGCTTTTGTCAGTGTGGCATATCCACTACCAAATAGTGGATCATTGTAAAAGCCTTGCAGTGCTCGTGGCCACAGTGTATCGAGACGAATAGCCAATGATAAACCATGTTTGAGGGCTGCCTCTGAGTATGTTCTTGGTTGCTCAACATATATTAGCTCGGTGGTTCCTGTTGCTGAAATTGTGGCTTGAGCAACGATATCAGGTATGTCAGAATACACATCTGTTGGTCTTGGTGCAGTTGAACCAGGCTTACTAGTTGTGGGCTGTTGATCTGAAGAAACCATGGCTTCCATTTCTTCTGTAGAGATGGAATCTACTGGTGGCGCTGTGGGTTTCAGTGTTTCAGGAAGTAGATTCAGCGCTGCATACCCTGTTTCAGTAGTGTAGTTTGCCAATGACGTATATACACCATGAGCAACAGGATAACCTGCTAGTGTTTGCAATAGTCGTTCTCTGATGTCTGCTCCAAAGGACCAGAACATAACTCCAATTATACTCAGTACAAACATGCCTTTTAGACTAGAGTACATGATACGCTCTCTGATACTGGAAAACCGAAGGCTACTTAAGCCTACAGCAAGTACTGCACAGACCACGAAAGCAGCGAATGAAGTTCGTGACGCACTCACCGTTATGAGCCAAACACCTAAAGTGAAAAGTGCCCATAAGGCAAGTGAAATCGATCGTTTTTTGCTGAGCAGCGCGAGCATAAGAACAATCGGGAGCATGATAACCAAGTATGCAGCTAAGTCGTAGTGACCACCGAATGTGGATTGTACTCGGGCATGCTCGGTCAGGTATAGTCTGATACCCTTACTAAACTCTCGATTCATTGTTGAGTATACTGGCCAATACCAGTACCGTTGGCCTACACCATACATGCCGATGATAAGCAAGCCTGCAAGCAATATGCCCGTCAGGATTTTCGCATGCAGTTTAGATTTTACAGCAGTAAAAAGAATGAAGAAAAGTGAGAAGTACTCTATATACCTCAAGTAATGTAAAAAGCTCTTTGCTATGTGTAAAGGTTCAATTGGGATGCTGCCAACGATCAATAGTCCAGAAACAAGTGAACAGAAACCAGCAACTGTGTACCAACCAATCCATGGAGTGATAGGAGATTTCAGTGAAATTTTCTTTCTCTGCAACTGAATTATGTACAATAAAATGGTAGAAAATACAAGTAAATCCTCTATTCGCACGCGCACGATATATCCTGGGATTATGTCAAACAAAGGTAACTTTGGGTACACTGGTATGAATGCTACTAGCACTAGCGAAGCAACAAACAACCCCCATGCATCAAACCATCTTACAAACTGTGAAGTATTGAGATTTTTTTTGAGAGTAGTTAGCATGAGAGTATCACCATAAATTAGCTTTCTCCCAGATACTCTCATAGGGTGCGATTTTTTGCCGTGGTGCTGAAAGTATGGTGAATAACACCATACGGAGTAGCGCTCCTGTCCGCAAGATTGCAGTTAGAAATGGTTTTTGCCATGCAGGTTTATGCTTAGCCCAAATATACACATATCCTTTTGCCTCTCCAAGTATCGCAGCTGGTGTACCAGCACTTGCACTTTGCAGATGAGTCACTCGTGCAGATGGGTGCTGACAGACATCCCAGTGATGATCTGCTGCACGTTGGCAGAACTCTATATCCTCACCATACATAAAAATATACTCATCTAGGTATCCAATCTCGTCAAAAACTGCCCTCCTGATTAACATGGCTGTTCCACCCACCCAGCCTTTAGGCAGTAATTCAAGTTCACTACTGGCAGTGTAGTTCACCGGTGGCTGCGAGCGGTTTGGCCCATGTTGTGTTGTGGGAAATACTCTGCCTAGTATTGGTATATCATCAATGAGGAGGTACTGAGCAGCCACACTGAGTAAAGTTGGAAGATCACCACCTTGTGCTTGAATTGTGCCGTCTGGATTGAGTAAGGTTGCAGCTACGATTCCTAATCGATCAAAGGGATCATGCTTATCTGCTGAGTAGGCAGTATCAGAGTCGGGAAGTAAGCGTTCAAATGTTGCGACAAGTTTTTCTAAGCAGCCTGCTTGCACGTAAGTATCTGGGTTTAAGAGCAGTACATACGCGCCCGTAGATCGCTGAATGGCCTTGTTATTTGCGCCAGCAAATCCATCATTAGTTGTATTTGCCAGAATTCTAAAGGGTATGCTTGTTTGTCGCTTCATTTTTTTCAGCATAACAACTGAAGCGTCTGAAGAAGCATTATCAACGACTATGATTTCAGTTTGGTCGGCAAGTACTGCTGATCGCTCAATATCCCGTAGCACTGACTCCACAGCTCGCTTTGTGAGCAGCTCTGTGTTGTATGAAACTATAATTATGCTTAAAAGCATGTTCTTTGCTTTCTGTAAAGGGACTTACAGACTATTGAAACCATCGAGCTCTGCCAAGTCTGTACGTTGGTTCAGTGTTGGTGCGAGTGCCAATGGATATAGCGGGGATTCCAGCAACAACTGAAAAAGGGGCCACATCTTTTGTGACTACAGCACCTGCTGCCACGATGGCACCCTTACCAATAGTTACACCAGGCAAAATAATAGCTCTGGGACCAATGAAAACATAATCTTCTATGACACTAGCTGATTCTGTTGCAGCAAATGTTGGGTCGTTGATAGCATGTTGACTTGTCCAGAGCATAACCTCTGACGCAATATCTACATGGTTGCCAATCACAAGTTCACCTTTCGAGTTTGCCAACTGACGGCGGCCATCCAGAGTAGCACGTTCACCAATAATTGTGTCTGCACCTATACGTATGTGTCTTGGGTCATACACTCTTGCCATCATGTGAATGGTCGAGCCCGAACCAATTGTCATACCCGTCAGTTTGTAAAAAAATCGGCGTACATGATGAGAGGGAATAAACCCAACAAACCACCAAAGCAACCCTGTTTGCAGTTCGAGCCAAATTGTTTGTAGACGTCTTACTATTCTTTGCATGTGCTGGTGTACCTACCTTGAGTCATTATACAGTGTCTGAGAATGGTAAGCCAAGGTGGTTATATGCCAGCTGCGTTACAACTCTGCCTTTTGGTGTCCGCTTGACTAACCCTGCTTGCAAGAGGAACGGTTCAAACACTTCTTCTATAGTGAGTGGATCTTCATTCAACAGCGCGGCGATAGTGCTCAAACCTACTGGTCCACCTTTGTGTTTATGAATAATTTGCTCCAGAAACTGTCTGTCAAGATCGCCTAAGCCGAGTGAGTCAATATTAAACATCTGCAGAGCTGAGTGCACAGCGGCAAGCTCAATGAGGCTAGTTCCGTTTACCTGTGCCACATCTCGAACTCTTTTTAGTAGTTTTATTGCGATTCGCGGAGTGCCTCGTGATCGGCGACTTATTTCGAGAGCTGCATCATTTTCAATAGCGATGTTGAGGCGTTTTGCTGTATTGCTTAGGATGTTGGCTAGTACTTCAGGTTGGTAGAGTTCGATTCGATGAATAAGACCGAATCTATCTCGAAATGGTCCTGCTAGTAAGCCAAAACGAGTGGTAGCACCAACTAAAGTAAATGGTGGTAGCTCAAGTCTGAGTGTGCGAGCTCCAGGTCCTTTGCCAATCATAATATCAAGTGCACAGTCTTCCATTGCTGGGTACAGTGTTTCTTCAACGGCTTTTGGTAGGCGGTGTATTTCATCAATAAAAACGATGTCACCAGGTTGCAAGTTCGTTAATAGCGCTGCTACATCACCAGCTTTTGTCAATGCAGTTCCAGAAGTTAGTTTGACTTGCACTCCAAGTTCTTTAGCAATAAGTAGTGACAATGTAGTTTTTCCTAGACCTGGTGGTCCATAAAACAGCGCGTGATCTAATGGTTCTTTTCGTTCTTTTGCAGCCTGGATTGCAATTCGCAGTGATTGCTTTACTTCCTCTTGACCATAAAAATCATCCCACTCCCCCGCACGTAGTGATGTGAAAAGTAGTTCTTCATCTGGTGTTGAGCTACTAGCTAAAATGGGTTGTGGCATTTGATATGGTTGTACAAGCTTTACAAGCGGCTGTCTAGATACTTTACGAAAGAGTTCACGTACTCCCCAGCTTTTGAATTGCTTGCTGCACTGCTTTCTCTATTGGCAAGGTAGGATCAATATCACGTACTACTTGTTCTGATTGTTGAGGATTAAAGCCAAGACTAAGGAGAGCTTCCAAAACGGTAGATTGTTGCTCAGAGACTGGTCCAAGATCTAGATCTTGCAGACTACCTAGCTTGGATTTTAGTTCGATGATAATTTTTTGTGCTAATTTTTTCCCAACTCTTGGAGTTGCGCTAAAAAAAGCCACATCTGCTTGTTGAACGGCCGTAATTAACGCAGTACCTCCTTTCTCGACAATAGCTAAAGCAATTCTTGGTCCAACACCACTTACTGAGAGCAAAAGCAGAAACAGTTCTTTTTCTTCCGCAGAGCTAAACCCGTATAGTTCTAAACTATCCTCACGAACATGAGTATGAATATGTAATGTGCAGCTTTCACTTTGGATAGCTTTGTTTGCAAGTGTACTTGAAACCGAGACCAAATACCCAACACCATGTACATCTATGATTAATCCATTGCGTGTGCTGGTCGGTTTACCTGTAAGCAGTGCAATCATAGTTGTGAGGAGTTTCTTAGTAAGCTGTGGGTAAGGAGTACTGCCACAGCGTCAACTGCATCGTCAAGTGTATCACGAACGGTAATGTTGGTTTGCAGTGCTATCATTTTTGCCATCATTCGCTTATCTGCTTTTCCTGAGCCCGTGGCGGTCTGTTTTATTTGTGTGGGATTGTACTCATGTATGCTTAGTCCTGCTGAAAGGCATTGCCCAATAATCAGCCCTCTTGTTTCGCTTACTCGCATTGCCGTAGTTTTATTATTCGAGAAAAACAGTGTTTCAATTGCAAGCTCATTTGGTTGATGAGTGGTCAATACGGCTTGTAGCTTGATAAGTATTTCTTGAAATCTAGAGAAAATAGTAGCTGTTCTATCTGTAACGATTGTTCCATACTCTGTGATGTGAAGTCTATGTAAATGTACACTACCGACTGCCCAACCCAATCTATCATATCCTGGATCGATACCAAGCAAGATTGGTACACTCATTTTTTCTTTCTGAGCTCTGCTTCAATTGTCCGCCAAACTATCTCTGCTGTAGATTGCCAATTGAACTTTGCAAACTGCTCTCGGCCTCGTCTACGATACACTGCTTTTCGTTTGCTACTTAGGAATTGAACATCAAAAAGGGCCTGAGCGAGGTCTTTAACATTTGTGGGGTCTACTTGGAGGCCCGCATCTCCAACAACTTCAGGCAGGCTAGTTGTGTCTGAAACGATTGGAATTGTTCCATAGCCCAGTGCTTCAAGTGGGGGAATGCCAAACCCTTCATGCAAACCTACAAGAACACTTGCTGATGCATCTGTATACAGCCGAGCCTTTGTCTTGTCATCAACGAAACCAGTTAGAATGATGTCATCATGTTCTGTTGATTGTTCTATACGGCGCACAATTGGTTCAGCAAGCCACCCTGTTTTTCCAGCAACAACTAACTGAGCACGTCTGATAGTTTTTTGTTGATGTGGGGTTAGTTTTGCTTTGGTGAAAAGCTTGCAGTACAGCTCATATGCTGCAACGAGTAGGGCGATGTTTTTTCGAGGTTGAATAGTGCCAACGTATAGAAAGTATGGGGAATTTATGCCATACCTGTCCAAAACTGAGCGAGCAGCTGGTTGCGTGAGCGTTGCAGCTGGGTATGCAACTTTGATGTCACCTGCGTTGCGATGATACTTCTCGATAATTGACTGTTTTGTAAACTCACTGATGGCTATTACTTTGGCAGCGTGTTTCACACTATATGCTGTCCAGTGCTTGAGTTTTACTGCATCACTATTCTTAAACTGCTCAGGATATTCAAGATATGCAGTATCCATTACAGAGGATATATACGGAATAGAACAAAATTTTGGAGCATAGTGACTTGGAGTGAACAGCAGGTCATAGGTATTGCGATTCTGCCAGATGTGCCATGGTAATCCCCATTGTGTCCAGAATGGAACGGGGGTTACTATAGTGTACTTCCATTGCTTCGTCTCTTTTGGTAGATCAGCTATTGGCTCAGAAGGCAGAACAATCGTAACAGTGAGCTCAAGATGATCACGGCAAATCTCGTACAACGCCTTGATGACTTCAAATGCAAATACATTACTGCCTACGCGGTGTCTTGTGTTTGCTTCGTACCCATCTATTACCAAGTGAAATCGTTTGTTTGGCATACTTATTACTGTATTTCAGAAAGTGCTTGTTTATACACTGCCAATGTCTCATGAGCAACTCTATCCCAGCTAAACATCTGTTGCCTGATGATCATTCGCTGCAGTCTCTTTTGTTGATCTGGAATTGACTCAGATAACACTGTTGTTAGTCCTTTGCGAATACTTTCTACAGAAATTGGATCAATCAGCTCAGCTGCATTTCCGGCGACTTCTCTCATGCCCGAGTTATCTGAGGTTATGACTGCAGTGCCGTGGTGAAAACTCTCCAGAATTGGCAAACCAAATCCCTCATACAAGGATGGATAGGCAAAGCAACTAGCTTGTCCGTAGAGCACTGATAGTTCGGTGTCAGTGACACGACCAAGAAAACGGAGCTGATCTGTGTGTTGCTGCTCAGAAACACCGTCCCATCCAGATTCTCCAGCTACAATGAGTTGAAAGTCGCTAGCTAGTGGTCGCCAGGCCTCAATCAATCTGGCAAGGTTTTTTCGAGGTTCACGAGTGCCCACGAATAAAACAAACGGTTTAGAAAGATTTAGCTTTTGAATGACCATCTGCTCTTCTTCTTCAGTTATGCCATTTGTTAGCTGTCTAAACTCCTCTGGCAGTGCTTCATGTACTACATGAATTAGGTATGAAGGATACCCAAGCAACTCAACTAAATCACGTTTGGTGGCTTGGCTAACTGCGATCAAGCGTGCCTGTCGTTTTTTGAGAGTACTCCACGATTGTTCATGTCTTTTCTTCACCAAAGGATGTGCAGTCTCGGGGTATTTCAGTATTGCAACATCATGGATAGTAGAAATAAGAGGAATCTGCATGTGTGGTGGCTGTTGCCAATCCCAAGAATGAAAAAGTTGCATGCCAGGTAGCGACTGTACAGGGTTTGGCCAGCCAAAATACTGCCAAGTAAAATTCACGAGGTTTGGGGATAATGGGTAGATTGAACTGTGGATCAAACTTTTTGGCTTGATACTTGCCACAAATTGATCAAGTAGCGATTTTTTTCGCATCGAGTACCCCAGTAATGACACTTCTGTACCAGCTGCTAGCAGGCTTCGTACCAAGTTTCCTGTGTATCGAGAAACCCCTCTCTGAAATACCAATGAAGTAATATCAAAACCAATATGCATGACCTTATGGTACTACAAACCTACAGTGCTGAGGGTAGCAGCTTGTCGGGCAAAAACTCGCACAAATCCAATATTTGGATAATCAATCACTTGTTTCTCGCGATACCCAAAGTTCATCAGTGTGATGGGTATTTGGTTTGTTGGGTCAGTTAAGTCTCTGAGATAGTCAAACACTAAAATGTACTCTTTGTTTGTAGCTGATTTGAGCAACTCTGGCAAGTCTTGCACCGCGCTTGTTGTGAGCGCACCAGTCGCTAAAACGGGATACTCCCCGCTGTCGTACCAGGTCCAAGGAGCAAATGGAGCGGTAAATGAAAAAACAGCCACAGACTTTTCTGCTGGGTACTGTGTAATAATCTGTGTGTGGAGTGTACGCCAATTTTCTCTTTGTAATGTGGGTTGTAGGTAGTACTGCAGTGTTCCGTGTAGATTTAAACTTATAAAAATAAGCAACAAACACCCTCCTACAAGTTGAGTAGTTTTTTTCACTTGCGATAGTGCGTCAACAGTTGCGAAACTGACAAGCAGATAGAAGAATGGCAGCAAATACAGCACACGCTTTGGTTGGACTACTGGTATCCAGAACGAAACGATCCACGCTATCGTAATTGGCACAGCAAGTAATATCAACAGGTCGCGAAGTCTTGACCGGTACAGTTTGCTGAGTCTGAATAGTAGGTACAGAAGCAAAAAGATAACAAGTGCGCTGACTCCAATAAATGGTACGGTAAGTTCTACATTGATCACACCAAAAAGAAACTTTACAAACACCAGGGGTAGAGCTTTAATCTGCGGGATGCTGACTACTTTTTCCCAGCCAGGGAGCTGTGTTCGTACAAGCGTTCCTGCAGCCAGTTGCTCAAGAAACATAGGTATCCATGGCAAGTATCCCAAGAAAACACTTCCCAAAGCAGTAGCGAAAGAGAATAGAGATTTTTTATTACTCAAAAGCACCCAAACAACTTGAGACAAAAGAAAAAATGGATAGAGATACGAACTATACATGCCTGCGAGTGAGGCTACTGCAAAGACAAGCAACTGATGTTTGCCTTGTTTTGATGGTGTAGCCATCCATAGCAGCAGATGTGTGCTTGATAGTATGGCCAACATGGCTGGCAGTGAATATGGTCGCAATTCTTGTGAGAAAAAGATATGCAGTGATGAGGTTGCAAGTAATACTGCCGCAACGACACCAACTCGAGCTGAAAAAACAAGTTTTCCAAATTTGTATGTGTATCCAATGGTGACAAGACCAGGTATTAGAGCACCCCATAGTCTGAGCCACCACTCGGCAGTACTGAACTTCAGTGATACATGAGTGATAAGGTGCAGCAGAGGTGGTTGAAAGTCATTTCGAATGTTGAGTTGTTCTGAAAATGGCCTGGCACTCTCAAGTGCTTGTGCTGCTTCATCCATCCAAAATGAACCAGTAAGGTGCGGTATTCTCATCACTACTGCTAGAAGCAAAAGCACACAAACTGCCCAAGAGGTATGTTTCTGAAGAGTGTGCATAACACATAGTATACGAGATGCTACTGACTATTGCACTGTACTGTATAACACTGAGTATGTATAAGTACTGTATTTTAAACACATGCAATTGGAAACCTCACCTCAAGACGATTTTGACTTAGATGAAGAATACTTACGGCTCAAAGATGAGCTAGCAGCGATGCGTGCTCGCAAGCCATCAGTAGATAGTATAGCTAGGTTTCATCAGGAAAGAATGTCAGCACCCGAAGTTGCGCCGAGAGTTGCAAATACAACTTTGCTTCTTTCACTCCCTGCAGATTTGCGAGCGGCTGATATGAATGGGGATGGGGCGATGTCTGCAGCTGACTATGTCAACTCAGAGTATCACTTCACTTCACCAGGACTAACTGAGCCAGTGAGTATTTCTGACCTTCGCAGTCAGTTTGAGCACATTATCAAGTCAGTAGACAGTGATTCATTGCCAGAGGGAGTTCGGCGCACATACCAAAAATTTGTTGAAGCATTTTCAGGGTCTGCACTGGATATGCAGGCTACGTTCATTGCATACACAGAGTTGCAACAATCAGTACTCTCGTTAGCACTCACTGATGTTTCAGAGGAAAACACCCTTGACCTTACTAACCGTAGCACTCGATATGCCGTTAAGTTGTACAGAGATCATTTAGTGTTAGCACTAAACATGAAGAATCGAAAAATACAACAAAAACCGTACCCGTATGAAACGGAGAGTTGGGATGATGTGGCTGCATTCATCACTAGGATGATTAGCGTGATAAGTGTAAACGGGGCGATACTCGCATTATCAGATGTATTGGGTACAGCTGGTTTGCTTTTACATGGTTTTAATTCCACCTTGTCATTAGTTGACTGGTCTAGAAATGAGAGTGAACGCAAGCACCAGTACTTACAGTACCTGTGTACAGAGCTGTTTTTGAGAATAGACACAGGGCAGGTCAAAGGACTTAAACAGAGGTTCCTAGATACGTATGGAGTAGATATTCCAGATTACGAGCTCGGTCGTGTTTTAGCACTTGCTTCAGAAATTTCTCCGTCACTCAAATATCAGTCTTTTGGAAAAAATGGACCAGTGAGAATTATCGAACCTGGTGCTACACCTGAACCCATTAGAGGCGCTGCGTTGCAACCAGTTGGTCACATGGTAGAGATACAGGATTCTTTAGGACGTGAGATGAGAATTCAACCACAGGCATATTGCGCAATTTTGGCTGAGGCTCAACTAATTATGAAGGACCACTTTCCACAGGTGGTAGTTGCAGGCAGGCATTCAGGCGAATGGTTGGCACAAATTATGTCTGTAGAGGAGTTTGTAGCCACCACAAACAAACTAATTAGTGTTCTCTTCCCTAACACAAAAATTTCAGATGTTGACTATGAGCAAGGTGCAGCCGCAGCATTTGAGCAATAGATGGAGAAGCTGGGCAATTGGAAGCAACAATCGCTTGAGGATCTAGCAAAGAAGCATAGTTCACTACTTGGGCACAAGGAAAAAACCGACTTATCTCAACTCACTTTTCTAATGGTTGTGAACATTCTCTGGAGAATTGCTTGCTTTTCAGCAAGTTCACAGCAACTACATTCATGGGCAGAAGCGTTAACGGCCATTTCTGGAATGGTGATTATTGACGGGTTTATGCACGTCTCAAACGTATCCAAGCAGTTGAATTACGCAGCACAGGGGATATCAGAGTAATGCCGTACTAGCTGTGTTCTAACTCAAGTGATTTTTCGTACAGCATTTCTGAAAGCCGTTCTAAGTCCCATTGAACGTCTTCTGGTTCACCTTGCATCATAGCGGTTATTTCACTGAGTAGATTTTCTTGGGTCTTTGGTGATACAGTGCCTAATTTTCGTGCAAGCTGTTCTGTCTCATAGTGGTGTAACTTTTGGAGACGAATATCATCAACTTCTGAAGCCACAGAATGTTGTGTGCTTTCTAGGGCGGATGCTAAATGTCTCAGTTCCCAGTCTCTTTCTTCTGCATCTATATGAGATACATCCTTAAAGAATTCAAATAAAAAATGTGTGTTTTGAGGAGTTAGTTGATCAAACAGAGAATGCAGTCGTTTGACTTCTGATTTTTCCTGGCGCACTTCTGTATACATGCTTAAAACTAAGTTGTCTAAACCGTCATCATCTTCTTCCATCAATGATCTGAGTCTGGAAATTTCTTCCGTCAATGTGTCTAAATCCATTGCTCGAGCATTTTTCTTAATTTCTGATTCGTAAGCAAGTGGTTCACCTGTGTGTACGTTTTCCATAGTTGAGCCTTATGATTAGAGTTCTACTTCAATAGGGTGAATTTAGTATACGCTATATCACCGTGAGATCAACGTACTTGTTTTATTTGTATGTACGATACAATGTACCTATGACTGACACATCTACACAAACAATCTTAGTTACTGGTGCTGCAGGTTTTCTAGGATCACACCTCTGTGATGCTTTGCTTAGCAAAGGATACGCAGTGATTGGTGTTGATAACTTTATTACTGGACGGGCTGAGAACTTGTCTGATGCAAAAAACCATGCTGGCTTTTCATTTATCGAGGCAGATGTTACTAAACACCCTGCTGAATACTTGCCAAGGGACCGATTCATTGACGGCATTCTACACTTTGCCTCCCCTGCCAGCCCACCTCGCTACCAAGCGCATCCAGTTGAAACATACTTGGTAAACTCACATGCTACTCACCTGCTCCTTTCCTATTTACGCGAACACAACCCAAAGGCGCGGTTTCTGTTTGCCAGCACTTCGGAGGTGTACGGTGATCCACTTGAACATCCACAAAAAGAAAGTTATTGGGGTAACGTCAATCCCAATGGAGCTCGGTCTTGTTATGATGAAGGCAAGCGTATGGGCGAAACAATCTGTGGTGTTTTCCACAGAGACTTTGGGTTTGACACAAGACTAGTTCGAATTTTTAATACCTATGGTCCACGTATGGATCCCACAGATGGGCGAGTATTGCCAAATTTAATCAATCAAGCACTATCTGGCAGAGCCATGACAATCTATGGCGATGGTTCTCAAACAAGGTCTTACTGCTACTACTCTGATCTCATAGCTGGCATCATAGCATTGTACGAACATCCTGAGGGCGCTGGAGAGACAGTCAATTTAGGCAATCAGCAAGAGATGACAATTTTGCAAACTGCCAAAGAGATTAGTACTGCCTTGTCTGGAGAAATGACAGATCCTCTACTCTCGTTTCAGTCGTTACCATCTGATGACCCTACAAAGAGACGTCCTGATATTACAAAAGCGCAGGAGTTGTTAGGCTGGAAAGCTAAGGTAGAGTTCGGACAAGGACTGCGAGCTACGATTGATTACTTCCGTGAACTTCGCTGAGGAAACATCAGTCTGTTGAAAACAAAGAACAGTAAGGCCCCGACAACACCAAGCATAAGGCTGTAAAGGACTTTCCCAACGAGTACAGCTTGGGCCGTTGGTTGGCTAGGTGGCGTGTAGGTGCCTACTAGTGGGGCTACAGCTCGCCAGTGATCTAAACCAAACTCGCTGACGTCTGGAAGTTGTTCATGATTGCCATTAAATGGCACAATTGAAATTTCAGATTCTTTAGATATCTTGAATTCAAGATAGGCGTCACTCTCATGATTGTTTGTAGCACTTGCTACATACTGTATATTTCCATCACGGTAGTATAAAACATTCTGTACAGGGTTTGCCTTTAGGTCACCAGAGACAAAGTAAAACTGTTTGTCAGTGTGTGGAGCGAGCCGAGGTAGTAATTGTTCAGTAAAAAACCTATCATTCGGTGTCAAGGGTTGGTTAAGTGCAGTTGCTAGTGGTTCAAGATCAGGATTGCCTGCTATCCAGCCCATTCTGTTAGAAATGAATACTACGTTCGTGATGTCTGGTTGTTTTTCCAGTTGCCATATTATGTTGTAGAGGAAAAGTTTTTGGTCGGTGTCGATCTCACCATCAGCTGCTGGTTGGAGAGTTACAAATAACGTCTTTCCTACTAAAAATTGTTGTGGTGCTGTTTTGAAGAGTTTCTTTTCTACATCATCATAGTTTCCTGGAGAATACACAATTGGTGACGCAATGCGATCACCAAAAAAATTCAGGAAGTATGACTGATGTCCTGCATCGCTCACTGTGCTTAAGTCACCTCCCATAAACAGTAAATCTAGGTTCTTATCCTGCAGTGGTGAGATCATTGGTATGAACTCTGTGATGCTGTGTTCTAACTCCTCAACAGAGCGGTTGAAGCGATGATTGTATGTAGCAAATGTGAATGTAGCAGACTCGGTGGCAGACAGTGTTTTGGTGTTAACAGATATAGGTTGTGTAGGAACAGGTGGTGGTGTTGGACGCAGTACGTACAAATTGCACTGCTCGTCACAATCACTGTCAATTTGCCAAACAGTAAAGTTTTTTCGTAACTCAGCGAAGTCCGTTGCATATTGGCCTGTATGAGCATCAGTATCAATGAAATATACCGGTTGTTCAGCCAGTTTATTTGTATACAAATCACTCAAAGTGTTACGGTCACTCAACTGAAAGTGTTCTGCTACTTCCGAGTAGTACGGTTGCTTGGTGGAAAGTGGCAATGGCGCATACAAGTCATTTCCATACACGGAAGTGAACAATGGATCAACTGTAGTAATTAAGTAGGGTTTTGGGTGTTCGGGTGACCACTTCTCAGCTGCTCGTTGACCTTCGAAAAATTGGTTGGCACGAATGATCGATTGGGTTCGCCATGTTTTTAGTTGGCCACTATACTCAGCTAGCTGTCTGTGCCAAAGTTCTGGCGCAGTACTGAGGCTCAGTACCAATGCAGCGACTGAAACAGAGATCCCAAAAGAAGCAGCCTTTTGAAGTGTGCTAATTTTTCTAGTAAGGATTTTGTCAAATATGGTGATGCTGCCTAAAACGACGAATTGTCCTAGCAAGTGCAACACTTCCAGCTTGTTACTCGGCAGAGGTAGCAGTACCCATAAACCCAGCACAATACCAGCAACTGTCACTGTGGTTTTTTGCCATTGCAGCACTATCCAAGCTATACACAGCAGCAATACGGAATACATAGTACTTGCAACTGGTAGTCCAACTGTTCCGATCGCAAAGAGCAGCCCTACGGTTGCAACTAAGGTAAGTAACTGTAGCCATTGTGTAGCAAATAGTACTTTTGAAATCAAATACACAAACAAGATTGAGACAAGTGCTAGCACAAAATTGAGGTAGAAAAACGAACCTGGATTGTTGGAAACAGAGTACGTAAGTAGTAGCAGCGCACCGTATAGTTTTGATGTGTTGCTTGGAAACTGAACTGAGTCTGTGCAAATTTCCCACTGTTGTTCAGATGCCCAACAGCGAGCAGAAACAATAGACTCAATCGTTTGTGGGGCGATCAGTAAATCTTTGGTGCTACTTCTCTCTTGCAGTGGGTTCTTATGCAACAACAATAGTGCGAGTGCCACTCCAACCAGAAGCGGCCAGTGTCTAAGAAATTGTTTCTTGGCCCAAAGAATGTTTTTTAAGTCCCACCGTTCAGCAGATTGGGGATGGGCAAGATACACTGTCTTAGCAGTTAGACCTGCTAACATCCAAAACGTGAATGCAACTTTAGAAGCAACGAACACATCGATGATGACAGCATTGACCAAAAGACCAGCTGTTGCACCAATTATTCCTATAGCAAGACTAGCAACTATTGGGTTGGCTGACTTTGTAGCAGGCCAGGCAAGTCGTATCAGCTGTACAATTAGCAGAAGAAAAATGATAAAGCCAAGCAGTCCAGTTTCTCCCACACTCCGTAAATAATTGTTGTCTGTGCTGTCTGCTTCAGTAAACTGCTGCGCACCTTGTTTGCTGAGCGTTGCATATCCGCTACCTAAATATACACTTCTAGCCCAGCCGTTAAGTGCCTGCGGCCACAGTGTGTCAAGTCTAATGCCCATAGATAGACCATACTTGATGGCATTCTCAGACCAAGTGCGGTCACGCTCTACCAAAATATAGGATTCTTCGCCTGTAGCTGATATAGTTGCTTGTTTAACTAAGTCAGGAATGTCGTGGTGCACGTCGGCAGGTTTCAGAGCACTGTCAGGTGCTGGAGCGGTTTCGGGAAACAGAGCAACTCTGGTAGTGCGGAGCGCCAAGGGCATTCCTGGAAGTTTCATGACAAAGGCGTTGCCTTCGGCAGATTGTATAGCTTGTTTGGGAATAGATCGATCAAAACTATATGCAGTTGCAAACACTGCGATGCCGCCTAGCAGTAAGCCTAAAACTGCGTTCCTGCTGTATCTAAAAAGTTTGGGATATCTACTTAGATAGAGTACGCAAACGGTCAAAGCGCCAAAGAGGTAGGCAGCTAGAGCGATGTTTGAACCGCTAATTACGAGTAACCACAGGCCAGCTACCTGTGCTCCAGCAAATAGCAGTCGCTCAATAGGATGATTTTTAATGAGCGTTGCACTTAGTAGTATCGGCAAGACAAGCACTAAGTACGCTGCCAAATCGTAATGGCCAGCAAAGGTAGACTGCACGCGAGCAAACTCGGTAAGATATAATGCAACACCTTTGCTGAACTCTCTGTTCATCGTAGAAAACAACGGCCAGTGCCAATAGAGCTGCCCATACCCATAGATTGTAATCGTGAAGACTGTGGCGGTCAGTAACCACAGGGCTGTTCGCACCTGGGAAATCTTTTTGAATCCAGCATACGCAAAAAAGAAGACTGAAAAGTATTCAGCATACCGTAAGTAGTGCAGAACGCTTTTGCCTAGATGTAGTGGTGAAAATGGAATTGTCTGCAGCAGCACAATTCCAGACAGGATGGAAAGAAATCCAATTATGCCGTAGCTTATGACTAGAGACAGAAAGGTTTTACTAACTGCCACTTTTCCTCGCACAAGCTGGAATACCCATAGCGCACCAATCAAAAGAATTAAGAGGTCTTCCAATCTAACGCGTACCAAATATCCAGGAATTGCATCAAACAAAGGTAGTTTTGGATACAGTGGAATAAACAGCAATAAAAAGCAGGAGGCTAGTAATAATCCATATGCATCAAGCCAGCTCAGTATGGATTTACTCATAGACAATTATTGTACCAGTGTCGTGGAATCTTGTACTGTGTCTTTTTCAAGAACGCGATACAGGTTGCATAACTCATAGCAACCCTTTTGCACCTCAACAATGGTAAAATCTATAGCCACTTGCTCGAAGCTCTCCGCAATGTATCCGACACCTGCTGTACCGTAGTTGGTGATGTACAGTTCTCTGCCACTACTCAAATAGCTTTTGTACAGTGCGGTGAGATTCGAATACTCGCCTGGTCCCCAAATGGCAGGCAAGTACTGATGAAAGTCTTGCTGAGCGCTGAGTGGTAACACCATAAAGCGGTCTTGCCCATAATAATCAACTAGGAATGGTGGAATTGCAGTGATGACCACGGGTTGTTCGTTAAACTGTTTGCCGGAAAAATATTGACTAGTTTCGGTAACAGCATGAAACCACCATGGAGATTCGCTATGTCTGAGATTCAAACCTACTTGTTGTTTTAGTCGAACCGCGCTTGAAACGCTCAGAGCCAGTAGTAGCAGCACCACTCCAGCGGATAGGCTTATTGGATGCAGATGTTTTGCCGCAAGCGTTCTACCTACCTCCAGTACTGCGGTCGAGCCTACAAGCATTGCTGGAAACACATGGTAAATGTACCGAACGTCTAGCGCATAGAATGTTGACATAAAAGCGATGTGTAAGATCGTGCTTAGTAAAACAGTCGCATATAGAAATCGCAGTTTTTTGAGTTTCCAGATAGCTACACTACTGCCCACTATGCCTCCTACCCCCACAACTGCTGGCATGAGTGGGGTAAATTCCCAAAGAAACCGTTGCGAAGACCCGACCAACGTTGAGAGGTACGCTGGAAAATGCTTTGGAAAGAATGCAACAGAAAACCAGACGCCGTCTGTGCTACTAAGCGTTGTTTTGAAGAAACTACTACTGAACACCCAAGAAATTGTATGAAGGTTGTAATAAGCAGCTAGCAGCAAACCCACAAGCGTCAGAGCACTTATGCCGAACTTCCATAGATGTAGATGTTTTTTGAAAGTACTCGATTTCTGAAGTACGCTCCAATATTGAACTCCACTTGCTGCCATGAAAGTAATTGTGAGTGGCAGAAGAGCATGTTTGGTCTGGTACAGAGCAAACGCTGTACTAGCAAGCATAGTTGCCCGTAGTAGTGTTGGTGTATCTGATACGAGAAACAATCCTAGAAGAAAAAGTGGTACTGCCAAGTTTTCTGCCATTGCTAAAGTCGGCACCCAGTATGTGTAAAAATTGGTAACGAACAATAATAAAACCAGCAGTTGTATTAAAAAGTTGGGCGCGATTTTTTTAACAAGCGCGAACAGCAGGCAAACGGACAAAAAAGCCAAGGCACTGTTTGCGAAATAGAACATTCTAGTATCGTTATGAATTGTAAAGAATGGCAGAAGTGCTAACGAATATCCTGGAGGTGTAATTGTACTTACATTAGTTTCCCAAGTTCTGCAGAGTTCCCAGCCAAACCCCTTAAGTAAACAGTGCGGTGGTTGCACATAGTACAGTGCGTCGGGAAATGGTTCAAAGTTGGGTATCAGTGTGCGGTTTGAAAATGGATTTCTTGCAAGCAGAGGTGCTAAGACAGCTAAAGCAACTAGTAGTGGTAAGTATGTTATTAGAAGTGTTGTAAATTGATTTTTTGTCATACTTTCACTTGCATCTTCTCAAAAATGCTAGAGTTTTACTAGCTGAAAACTTTGCTTTGGATTTGTTCGTCACAAAAAGTATGACATACTAGCTGCATGAAAATTTGCACCACTAGAAAACAGGTTAGAGCAAAGTACCCAAACGGAATTGAGAAACTTGAAATTGGTTCAGGAACAAATCCAGAACCTGGCTATGTTCACGTAGACATTCAGGCGGGATTACCCAAGTTAGACATTTTATCAGATGTAAGGAAGCTACCCATCCCAGACAATTATGTTTCAGGTGAAATTCGAGCAGTGCACATTATGGAACACTTTTGTCATCCTCAGCACGCAGGCGCCGAACTACAAAAAAGATATGGTACTACCTCTGATGTTTTGGCGGAAATGCATCGAGTCTTGAAGCCTGGTGGGAAATTTTGTATCGTGACGCCCGATTTTGAGAAGATAGCGCAATCAGCATCGAAAAAACGTGTGCCAACGGAGTGGCTGCAACGGTGGAGTGTTGGCGGGCATTTAAACGAGTATGACGTGCATCACTGGTTATGGACCAAGGCAGATGCGACACGTTGGTTTGCAGCAGCAGGTTTTACAAACTTGACAGATTGGAATCCGATCCAAGGGTGGCGTCGTGTGCTCAAGCTTAATTGGAAGGCAGTTGGGCAAAACGGCAATAAAGACTGGCACGACATTGAGTGGTACCACTGGTTGTTTTTCGAGGGAACAAAACAGTAGGGTTGTTACTTTTTTAAAATCTGTTCAAATCGTTTTTTAAAGTTTTCTCTGTCAAAGTACACACTGCGTTTCTGAGCCCCAACGCTATATGATGATAGTTCATCGGGGTTAGTAATTAAGTGCATTGTTTGCTCGGTGAGTTCACGTCTCGATTCCCAGAGAAACCCACTTTCTTTTGTAACAATCTCCTTTTGACCACCGGCTTTGATTACAACAGGCACACATCCAGACGCCATTGCTTCAACAGTGGTTATTCCAAAATGCTCGAATAAAATTGGTTCCTTCTCCTCATTTTGATCTAGACCTGTAGCATGCCAATAGATTTTTGCTTCTGACAAACGGGTTTTAAGTTCAACAAATGGCACATCAGTATGAAAATAAATAGGGTAGTTTCGTGCCTCATCCTGACAGTTCTCAAAGTACTTACCATGCTCCACCCCTTCATGCACACTGCCTATGAAGTGTAGCTCCCAATCAGGAATTGTATGCTGCTCAACCATGTTCTTAAACACCTTTATTAAATCCAGCTGCTTTTTGTTATGACCGCTTACGAAAAACCGCCCTACATGGATAATGTGATTCTTTTTATGTTTGCTAGACGTAAAGTTTTTTGTATTTACTGGTGGGTACAGTATTTCACTCTGGAGTCCCCAGTAGATTTTGATCCATTTTTTGCAGAAATCAGAAATTGTCAGTAACTTTTGGTACGACTCAAGATCAGAACGTTTAGTTACACCAGGACCACCATGTAAGCGCATCTCCCATTTGGGAAAAAAGCGCTTAAAAAGATTGTACAAAACATACCGAATGCTTGGGATTGTCAATCGAATGAGTGCTGCTTTGTGAGAATTAGTGTAAACAATTTTTAAGGTTTTTTGTGAAGATAGGCCCTGTTCAAGATCAAATGTATAGGTAACTATATTATTTCTATGGTCAAGTTTTTTTGTGATGGGCTGTATTGGCTCTTCATTCAGCAAAAACTGGATACGTTCCAGAACAGAAAACTCAAGTGTCTCAAAAAAAAGATCCAAACTAACTTTTCTAATTGATTTTGTGAACACAATTGTGGAAGCTGTACCAAGCCACTTGTACAAGATATTATCCGTAAACTCGTCGTAAAGAAAGTCTTCATAGTTGAGTGGGTAAATAAAGAATAATCGGAATGAGGGAATAATTAACGCACGTTTAATAAACTCGTAGGGTGAAAGATAAATTTCGCTGGGAAAGAAAATTGATAGAATTCCCAGTTTTGATCGGTTGGGAAAGTAATCTAAGTATGAGCTATTAATAAATAAATCGTATTGCTCAGTGTACTCTGAGAGCTCACGCGAAGATTTATAGGGTAAATAGGTAATTTGAATGTCTTGCAGTGAGACGCCCATTTTATTCTCAGCTCTTTCAGTGTCAATTGGGGCATGGGATAGCAAGGTCACAGCGTACCCAAGTTCTTTGAGCGCCTCAGCGTAGGCAAACACTACTTGTTCACCGCCACCGAGTGTAGATAGCCACCGGTCATAGATGGCAGCGGTAGGCTTCATATTTTTAATAGTATTAGTAGATGTATTGTTGTGCTTCTGCATAGCTTCTTTTTTGATGCTTCTGTAAAAAAATTCTATTTTTGAGTAACTGTCCTATATGTCCTATAAAAAAGCTGGCAGCCAGGATTCTCCCTTTTGCTTTGATTTTCCAAACATTTGTTCGCACGATGTTATCACGAAATCGAAACACATTAAACTTGAGTATAGTGACAGTCAATCGAGCAAAGAATGTGAACACTTCACCTGCTACAACCCACAATGGGTAGTGTGTTACCACGAAGTATAGGTGGTTTTTTTCGACCATGTGCAGGAAAAAAATGGTTTCTTCTTTGCCCGTAGTGGCCTTGTGCTTGTGAAAAACTCGAGCTTTCGGGGCAAAAACAATATCCCAACCCATTTTCCAGGTACGAAAACTAAAATCAATATCTTCATAATACATAAAAAAGTTGCCATCCAAAAATCCAATGTGATCAATCACAGAGCGTTTAATCAGACATGCCGCACCGCAGGCTGCGAGAAGTTGCGCAGGTTGCTCGTAATGTACAGAGTCTTTTTCATAAAACTCAACATGCTCATTATTAGCTATACGAACTACGCTACCTCGATCTTTACTGAATCCATCAGAAAGTAGTATGTTCCCTGCGTTCTGCACTCGGTATTCTAGTAGATGCTCTACTTGGTTGCGGGTTAATGTCAAATCAAACTGCTTTACTTCGTTTGACGTTAGCAGAACTTCGTCAACTATCTTCCCTCCCACTTTTAGAACAACAGGTGTTTGTAGTTTTTTTTCAGTGGGGTATCCGTGGATTGTGATGCGGTACGACTCACTCTGTGAGCCTTGGAATGGCAATAGTACTGTGCCTGTGCCCCGTGTCCATCGCGTAGCAATGTTTGACAGCTTCTTTTCGTAAAATCCAGATTCGTACCAGACTAATCCAGTGTGTTCATCTCTGCTGCACTGAATATCTTCCAGCAAGATACCTATGGGTGAGAAGTCTATCGAGTTTTCAATAGATGATTTTGGGATGCAGTTTGCCTCGATTGTTAGCTCAACAAAAGGAATATCAAATAATAGTTTTGAAGAAACTATTCCGACTGCCTCTGGTTCAGCTGCTTTAACCAATTCAGACAGCCAACTGCGTTCTACTCGCGCATCAGTATTAAGTAAAACAATATACTCACCTGTGGAAGCTGCAAATCCAAGATTATTGCCACCAGTGAAGCCTGAATTGATGGGCGACTCAACAATTTTTACTTGCGGATAGTTTTTAGAAACAAAAGAGACAGAGTTATCTTTAGAGTCATTATCAATCACAATTACTTCATACTTAGATTTGGGATACTGCAAATTAAAAACTGCATCAAGACACTCAGCGAGCAGATGTTGGCCGTTATAGTTCACTATCAAAATTGAGACGCTAGGAAGCTCGGGCATACATTAATATCATTGGTATAAATGGGTATATCTACGTAATACACTACCATATTGTGAACACATTGTTACTAGTAGGTGATTACCTCTAAAAAGTATTTGCTCTACCCGTTGGAAAGTCTGTATCGTATACTTAGCCAATAATGCAACTATTGAGAAGCGTTCTGCTCCCATTTAAATCACATAAGTACTTGTTGTTCCAACTGACCCAGAGAGAAATCAAAGCCCGGTACAAACAGTCGTTCGTGGGGTATGCTTGGGTTTTGCTTAACCCACTAGCGCAAATGCTTGTGTATACGTTTGTTTTTTCGGTTGTATTTAGGTTTCCGACCGGAAACATTCCTTATCCTGTTTTTTTGTTTGTTGCGTTGTTACCCTGGACAACATTTCAGTTGTCGCTGCAGGCTGCCACACTTAGTTTAGTTGATAATCAGGTGTTATTAAAAAAAGTAAGATTTCCTCGAGAAATAATCCCGTACTCGGTAGTGATTTCCAAGATGATTGATTTTTGTTTTGCCTCATTGGTGTTTTTAGTGCTGATGATTGCCTATAAAGTCCCATTTCAAAGTACAGCACTTTTGTTCATACCTATATTTTTGGTACAAACTGTCCTAACATCTGGATTAGCACTCCTGCTTTCCACGTTTAATTTATTTTATCGAGACATTCAGTATGTCACAAACCTTGTGCTGTTAGTTTGGATGTATCTGACGCCTATTGTGTACCCACTGTCGCTAGTTCCCACAGAGTACGTAAAGCTGTACAAGCTTAATCCTATGGTTGGCATTGTGGAAGGCTACCGCTCTGCACTGTTTGGGTATCCGTTTGAGTGGACCATACTGCTTTCTAGCGTACTCGTTTCATTCGTCATTTTTGTTGTGGGTTATGTGGTTTTTAAAAAGAGCGAAAAAGTATTTGCAGATCTTGTTTAATAGAAGTATATGACTAAACATCTCAGTGAACCAAACATCATATTCTCGCATGTTGATAAAGAGTTCTACTTGCAGGAAGACAGAACTTTCAAAGAACTTATTCCAAGTTTGATATCGGGCAAACCATGGGCAAAGAAACACACGGTGTTTCATGATGTTTCTTTTACAATTGAGCCAGGAGAGACAGTCGGGATTGTAGGTCAAAATGGTGCGGGCAAGTCGACTGCAATGAAGTTAATGGCGGGAGTGACGTATCCCACGAGGGGAACTGTTGAAGTACGGGGAAAAATATCTCCACTTATTGAGCTTGGGGCTGGATTTCATTGGGAACTTTCTGGATATGAAAACATTTTTTTAAATGCTGCTATTCTAGGGATGCATAAGCAAGAAATTGATGCTGTTTTTGATGACATTGTTGCGTTTAGTGAAATTGACGAGTACCTGCACACCCCCATCAAAAAGTATTCAACTGGCATGCTTATGCGGCTTGGATTTTCTGTTGCTGTTCATGCCCCTGCCAACATTTTCCTAATTGATGAAGTTCTCGCTGTTGGCGACCGTGTGTTCCAAGAAAAGTGCCTCAAGAAACTCAATGAGTTTAAACAAGACTCAACAAAAATTGTGATTTTTGTGAGCCACTCCCAGGCAGATGTCGAAGAATTTTGTGATCGCGCTTTGCTACTGCAGGATGGAAAACTTGTTATGGACGACACGCCAAAAAAAGTCTTCGTAGCGTATAATGCGGGCATTACAAAATAATCCTGTATGCGTAGGTTTTTACTTGTCTACTTTTGTTTCAGTTTCTTTTGCTTTACTTTTCTAGCTTCTGGGTTCGTGGACTCGCAAGATGGTTTGCAGTACTTAGCCATTGCGCGCCGCATCTACTTTGATCATACCTTCGAAATGCCTGAGGCGTCATTCGCACAGGATGCAAACATCTATATGAATGCACAGCAGTCGAGTAACGGCAAGTGGTATGCATCAACTGGCTTAGGGTACTCGCTGGCACTTATACCAGCTGTTATGCTGGAAGATTTATTTTTGAGAATAGCTGACCTAGAACCAATTCAAGCGTTTCCACTGCAGAATGATTGGCCGGTACTTTTGTTTGCAAGCATGACTAATGCCTTTTTTGGCGCATTGTTGGTCGTGACCTTATATGCTTATATGAGGGAACTCAAAATTAATCACGCCTGGTCGGTTGTGTTGAGTTTTGGGGCAATCATTTCGAGTAACTTAATAACCTATGCCAAACACACATTTGCGCAGATGTTTTTTGTTAGCTTTTTGACACTTACTTTCTACTGTGTGAAGAAGCATAGTTTGACTCAAAACAACTGGTGGTTGGTTGCGGCAGGAGCTAGCTTTGGCCTTGTTGTTATTGCGTATAATCAAACATTTGTGCTGGCGGTTCCTGCGTTAGCCCTATATTACATACTACTTAAGCAGTGGAAACGAAGAGAGTTGCTTCAGCAGAGTTTGGTACAACTGAAAAAAATGGGCAATGAGATAGTTGCAGGTCTGGTAGGCTTGTTACCATTTTTGATACTCTATCTGTGGTTCAATGCAGTGCGATTTGGAGGAAGTGGTGTTTCAGTAGAAGCTACGGGTTCTCTTCCTGGATTATCATCCCCTCCCGCATTTATCGTCATTGAGGGCATTTGGAGTCTGTTGCTCAGTCCAGGAAAAAGCATTTTTATATTCAGCCCACTCTTGCTCGTCCTAGTATTGTTTTGGTTTAGACTTGAAAAAAAAATATATCCCGAACTACTCACATGGTTGGTGCTTTTTGTAGTGCATCTCTACATGTTTGGCACTCTAGTAATTTCTCCAAACTACCCTTCTTGGCATGGGGATGCAAGCTGGGGCCCTAGATATATGTTACCAGTATTGCCGTTAGGTTTACTTATAGTTGCAACTATAGTACACAGGATGAAAAAGATTGAGCTTGCGGCTTGCGTTGCACCATTATTTGCTTTAGGACTGGGCGTTGCAGTTCTCGGTATTGCTTTGCCATATCAGGTACGATTTTTCCGTTTGGCTAACTCAGCAGAGCTGAATGGAGAGAGATTTGACGTTACTTTATACGGCAATATCGTCCCTCGGTATTCACCTGTCTTCAACATGGCAAAACTGGCTGTACAACGGCTTCGTGAGGCTGAACAACTGTATTCATACGGACCGTTCAATTTTAGGCTACATGATGGCTTTGAGCGAGAGTTTTTAGTGGGTAATGCGGTGTGGCGAGAGCCGATGCGTGAGGCTGTGATCTTATTTGACAACCCCTCAAATCATCCAGTTGATGCACTTGAGTTTCAACTAAGAAATCATCAGATTGACCTAGAGAGTAGCAGTTCTGCTGAACTGCGTTTTGAACTTAACGGTGAACTGTTACAACCTGACAGACTGGAATTAGCAATTGGTGAGGAGCAACGCATACAGCTAGAAATTCCGGAGCAGCTTTTATTTGCTAAGAACAATCGACTGCTTATTTTCAAGAAATTCCTGGATGATCCTTCAGCAAGTTACACAAAAAAGCAAGTGGTATTTTTGCAGATAGCGAATATAAATGGCATACAGCAATCAATTTCTACCCTTTCATATCCGTATGTTTCGCAAGTTTCACAAAAACTCTTTAATGCAGAGTACCAGTACTTTGGTAAGATAGAAACAAATCCCTGGAAGATATGGCACTTGCACTCTGCTGTGTATGAAGGAACATTTGATTTCTGGTGGTTGCGGCCATTTTACTACTGGGATTTTCCAAAATCCTTTTTTGCAGGGCTTTTTGGATTTAATTCTGTACTGACAGGGTATTTTGGATATCTCATGATACGGTTTTCACCGAAGAAATGAGTAAGTGGCAATGAAACAACAAAATGGAAAATCAATAACAGAACAAATCGTTTCTGGCAGTATGATTGTTATTCTTATAACTGTGCTCTCTTCACCACTAGGCTATGGTATAAGAATTATTCTTTCACGAGCTTTGAGTATCGAAGAGTTTGGCCTTGTATACGCAGTTCTGGGTTTAGTAGCTTTTTTTGCTTCATATAGTGACTTTGGTTTTGGAAAAGCCGCTTCGTACTTCATACCTAAGTTCCTACTTCAGAACCAGCAAAAAGAAGCTTGGCTATCATTTCTCTATGGATTTTTGAGCAGTGTTATACTTGCAGTGATTCTTGGGGCTGTATTCATAATTGGTCGCGAACAGTTTGCAGTTGCATATTTTAAAACCCCTTCTGCTGTGGCTATCATACCGCTGTTTGCAGTTTTTTTACTTTTCGAGTGTATTGCGTTGGAGCTTAGGAACCTGTTTATTGGTATGCAGTTAGTGCTGTACCACTCCTTGTTGCAGCCTATTCGACTTTTGCTGACATTTATTTTCTCGGCTATGCTATTTTTTACTGGAACAGCGACACTTGTATCACTTTCTGTTGCATGGTTGGTTGCATATGCCGTAACTCTCGTCGTTTTTACCGTTCTATTTGTTGCTCAACACCCGCAGATGCTATATGGCTTTACCTGGAGTACAAAGTTGTTTAAAAAATTGAGTACGTACGCAGTGCCTAACATTGCCAATGGATTTATTCATCAGTTGAATAACAACGCAGACACGATATTTCTCACACTCATTCAGGGAGTCGGAGCAGTTGGTGTGTACAACATTATTTACCCAGTTGTGACGCTTCCTACAATAGTGCTCTCTCCGCTCATGAGGGTTTTTTTTCCAGTTGTCGCATCACTTCAGGATGATGCTGAGGAGGGAGTAAAAAAACTTTCGTACCTAGTTCTTATGTTGCTTAAATTCATCCCACTCGTATCTTTGTATTTTGGAGTCTTTATCTTTCTATTTGCCAAAAGTACAATTCTTACCTTGTTCACAGATAAATGGCTAATGCTGGCAGAGCAACCATTAATGCTGATTTCGATAGCATTTTTGCTTGCGAATTTAGTGAGCTATCTGGGGCTAGTGTTGGAAGGTATGGGACTGCTGAGGGAAAAAATTAAAATTACCTCCGTTCTGTTTATGCTTAATATGATACTCAGCCCTGTTCTGATCTACCTGTTTGGACTAACAGGACTCATTGCTGCAAATGCCGTGCTTCAGTTGCTTTTCACTATCTTGTTTATAAAAGTCCTACAGAGTAAGTTAGGATTTGTTCTGCCCTTTGGCTTGTATTCCGTATATGCAGTTTTCTTCTCACTGCTTATCCTGTTTGTGAAACTGTCTGGATTTTGGCCGCAGTCACTCCTTTCATTTTTACTTTCAGGTGGAGTGTACACTATAGTAGTGGTACTTTTCGCTAGCAAGCTGCAGTTATTTGATAGGGCAACAATCGAGTTGTTACGCTCAAAATTTTTGCATTTTGATAGGCTGCAACGATTTCTTCCTCTTTCATTGCAACGGAAAATCACAGAATTAATGTAGGCTGAGTTGCAACACATTTACGCTCTTGCTGTATATGCATCTTCGCTAGATAATTACCCCCATGCGGTACGCCAAACACTTAGAGCTGAGTTTTTTTACCTGGTTCAATTACTTTATCTTGACTCTGTTGTTGGGGCGAAAAAGTCTACTGAATCCTAGCAAGATAGAACTTGAACGTTGGGGTTCACCGCAAGGTGGTTGGTATGTGCCCACCAAGTTACTGAAGAAAAACTGGATTTACTATTTAGTTGGTGTAGGCACGGATATTTCATTTGATTTAGCACTTACCAAACGAGTTGGTTGTGAGGCATATCTGTTTGATCCAACGCCGAAAGCAATTGAGTTCATGCGCGAGTACAAGAAACAAAAGCAGCTGCATTTTTTCCCGTACGGCGTGTGGCATCAGGATGTGGCGCTGGATTTCTTTGCGCCAATCGAAGCTGGATGGGTATCACACTCTGTTGTTAATTTGCAGAACACACCTACAGGCTTCAAGGCTGAATGTAAGAGAATATCCACACTAGCAAAACAGTTGAAGCACAAACATGTTGACTTCTTAAAACTGGATATTTCTGGTGCAGAGTACGCTGTGTTGGAAGACATACTAGCTACAAAAAAACTGCCAAAAGTTTTGTTAATTGAGTTTGATCAGCCAGTCTTTGTGTACAAAACGTACCGAATGATTCTAAAGTTGGTTGCAGCTGGGTACGATCTAGCCGTTCGTGACATGTGGAACTTCACTTTTGTGCAACGATAAAGAGCGTGTATCCATAGTCAATTGGCATTTTGTATTCGAGTGCTATCAGTGGGTCAGCTAGCTTCCGAGCAAGCTTGCCCATTGGTCCAATAGAGCCTGTTTTTCCATACAGTAGTACATCAATGACGTCAAATCCTAAACTGAGCACATGGGAGAAAAATGGTGCGAATATAAGTCCTTTTTCAAATGATTCTTGAATAGTAAAGCCTAAGGATTGCAGCTCAAGTACGAATTCACTACGGTTCACACTGCCGTGTGGAACTAAGAATCGATACAGATCAAGCAATTTATACAGCGAGTGATCTGACAAACAACTAATAACTAAATGTCCGTTTTTTTTAAGCACGTTGTGAGTTTGCTTTAGAAATAATGCTCTTTGAGCTTTTGACAAATACTGTACTACTCCTACTGCACTCACTGCATCCACATTGGCAGTGGCACCAAGTGTGTACTTGTCAGGATTAGTGAGTGTAAAAAACTTTGGGTAGGCACCTTGTTTCTTTGAAAATAGTTTTTTAGCAACTGTAATGCTCTGCTCGTTAATATCACATCCAATATACTCAATATTCTTTGCGAGTGTTCTTAGTTTTGGGTAAAAACTACCAGCTCCACAACCAAAATCTATGATTCGTAGTTTCTCTCGTGTTCTTTTAGTAAAGGTATTTCGTAGTAGTCGCAAAACAACTACATGGCTAATTGTTGTCATGTATGAACTTCTTGACTCTTCTTTGCACTTTCGCTCGATGAGAGACAGCAACTAAATTGATTGTGTTAGTAAGTGTAAATGATTTGTATGAAAAGGCTTTGAGTCCCTTCTCGGTGACACTAAATAGTGTGTAGCCATGCGATTCAAGCAAAGAGCAAAGGTCAGCAGTTGTTGTACTGTATTGTTTCATTTTTGGATTGACTTCAAAGAGTATCACGCCTATCTTCTGAGTTGAGAGTAGTGACTGTGCTCCAGCAAACACCAAGCCTTCGGCACCCTCCACATCGACCTTTAATAGGTCTACAAATAATAGTTGGTGCTCTGCGCAAACAGTATCAAGTTTGGTAGTTGCTACTTTTCTAGTCTTTGCTGATGATTTGGCACTGATGTGATTGATTTCTGACTCTGACTCAAGCTCAAAATGTATCGTGCCGTTTTTGTTTGATACCGCTTTCTCTAGAATAGTTACTCGATCTGTCATTTCATTAAGCAAAAGGTTTTGGCGAAACTCGTGAACTGTTTCTGTAGTTGGTTCAAACGCAAGTATTGTACCTTTCAGAATCCGACTTGCCGCAACAATGGAAAAGTCACCAATATGTGCTCCAACATCAATAAAGTTGTCTGTTGGCTGCAGATACTCTTCTACAAACTTCAGTTCCATATACTCAGGAAAACGTGCATACACCACAAAACTTCCATAAGAATTATCTGGATAACAGAGAATTTTGGTGGTGTTTGTTAGTGGTGCAACAACTGGGAAATGAAAATACAATTGATTTATTTTCCACCAAAGTATCCTGCCAATGGCAGCTATCTTTGCATCTTTATTGTTCGGATGGTTGAGCAGTTTGAGTAATATCTTTAGGTAATTCATAGCAGTGAACTGGCTAGTGGTGCAAGTTTTTGTTTGAGCAACAGCGCGTCAATAAAGAACTTAGTGCTCCAGTTTAAGTACGCCATTCTGCAGTACCCAGTCTGGTGCCATAGGTCACCGTACACAGGTTGGCTACCAGCTATTGCTCCTCGAATCGACTCTGGACCAAAGACGGTATACTGTGTGGTTTTTAGGTATTCTAAGAGCTTGGTTGCACCGTCCCAAAATCGAATATCTTTGCTAATGGAGAATAGTTGCAGCCACACGCAACACAGCTGGGCATCACCGGTTAAGCAACTAAATCTATCATCTGAGTGCCATCGAGCATTAAATGAACCAGGCACGAAGTCTTTTTCTTCATAAAACTGCAGTAGTGGGAGAGCCCCACGCAGTGCTGTTTTTACCAGTGTAGAGTCAGAGAGCAGCAAACCCGACCACAGGAAACCTTCAATTGCATAGGAAATAGTGTGTGTGAATGGCACTGGGTGGTTTGGAGGCGGTAGCTCATTGTTGGTGAACCAGCCATTTGGTTGCTGCTGCTCACCGCACCATCTTAGGTTTGCAAGCGCCGCCTCTTTGTGGCGTTTATTTTGGGTTAGCTCATATACCTTAAGTAAACCCCAGGCAACTCTGGTATGGTAGGTATGGGGTACGCCACCGTAGGCATGCTTGATCCATGAGCCATCTGATTCTTGAATACTACACAAAAAATCAGCTGCTAACTTGACAGATTGTAGATATTTTTTATCACTAGTGAACGTGTATAGGTCAGTTAAACCAAGTAAATCTTGCCCTGTATCAAACACTGTTGGTTCAGATTTAGCTCGTACTGACGGCACATGTGTTCTATAGCCACCTGAAGGATGTTGCATTGTGAGCAAGAAATCACCCATTTGGATAGCACGCTCGCGAAGGTTATTTTGGCGTTCAAGCGGACAATAGGGTTGATCTGCACACTCCAAAAAGGTGGATATAATGTACCCAGTCGTCTCAATGTATGAGGTGTGCCAGCCTGTAAGGACAGAGTACCAAGCTGGAACACCGCCATCAGTTTCTAAGTCCTGTGCTCGGCAAAGCCACTCGACAGCAGCATCAATGTGTGTTTGATCCTCCAGTTGGGGTTGCTTGACACCTAAGAATGAGTGGATGGTAGTGGTGCTCAGTGCAACTGCTTGTGAATAGTTCATAGATTAGGTTGCTAAAAATTGTTGTGCGATTGTGTCCCAGCTCAATACTGTTTCAGCAAGCACCCTACCTCTTTTTCCCATCTTCTTCCGTTCTGCTGGATGATGATACAGGTACTCTAGTTTGCTTGCAAGATCTTGTGTATCTGATTTTTTGTAAAGCACAGCATTATTATTACTGATTCGGGTTTGATCACCAAGTGTGTCATTTGCAATAAATACTAGTTCACACGCTGCTGCATCATTCATGGCAAATGAGTCCTGGAGCGGCCACACTGCCACATCTGCCATGGAGTAATATGCACGTAACTTTAATGGTTTCTCAAATCCTACAAACAAACAGTGCTTGGCTGCGGAACCACTCAGTTTATTTCTACACTGCTCCTTATAGACATTTGGCCCCTCGCCGACTATCACGCACCATGAGTTTGGTACCTTCTTGTGAAAGGTTGAAAAACTCTCCAGCAGTAGTTCAACACCCTTAGCTGCAATAATTTTTCCTGTATAGATAACCACGAATGCAGTCTTAGGTATGTTCAGTTTTGTTCTAAGTGCAACCCCAGCCGACTTGTCAAAGTAGTATTGATCTACATCTGTTCCATTTGGTATCACCTGAATTGGCGAGGTAAGTCCATAGGTATTTTTGATCAAAGCAACTGTTGCATCTTGCTGTGCGATTATTTGTGTTGTGACAGATGAAATTTTCTTTGCAAAAACTAGTCTAAAAATCCCATAAAATACATTTTTTGCTACCTGCTGCATGAGAGTTCCTCTATCAAGCTCGGATGGCAAGTGACTATCTACAAGTGTGAGTCGAGCTCCTATATGAGCTGCAACTTTGGCAGCAATGATTGCGGAGGGCGAGGCAGCTCCAAAAACAATTATTTTATCTGGTTTGAATGTATGAACTTCTTGCGCTATACCTTTATACCAAACACGGCTGAAGATCTCTAGTTTGGTTTTGTTGCGAACTATAGTGACACCACCCTCATGAACGACACCTGTTTTTTGAACCCTATCTCCCAACACAGCTTGGGTGGTTTCTGCGTAATTTGGGAAAGGAAAAAATCTATCCGAAGTCACAACACGAACTGTATGGCCATTATGCTGTAGTTTCTGGGCAATGATTTCCTTTGAGTATGGGAACTTTGGTTGGAAGTAGTCAGTGATCAGCAACACTTTCATGCACCATTTCCCAGTGTTTTCCAGATGCCCTGAAACTTCACAAACTGTATTTCAGAAAGAATATTTCTAGTATCTAGCACAACTGAAATGTTTGGGTAGCTACTGAAATTACAGCTCGTATATTCATCGTGATCAGTGATGAGCACTATAACATCTGCAGAATGTAGAACCTCTTCCAAAGACGTAATTGTCATTGCTGGCGAATGAGTAACATATGGATCTGTAATCATCACAGAGAAAGTTTCTTGCAGTTTTTTTATTATTGGGAACCCTGGTGACTCTCTTGTGTCATCTACATTTTTTTTGTAAGACAGACCAAGTATGCCAATTACTGGTTTTTGCAACTTCAGTAATTTAATTTCTCGCTCAACCTGTTTAACCACATGGGATGGCATTGTATCATTGATAGTAAGTGCTGTTGAAATAACACTGGGTACTTCTTGCTGAGTTTGTGCAAAAAACCATGGGTCGATTGGTATGCAGTGCCCCCCCACTCCAGGCCCAGGAGCATGAATGTTCACCCGAGGATGCTTGTTGGCAAGCGAGATTGCTTCCCACACATTGAACTCTAGTTGCTCGGCAATCAGTGCAAACTCATTGGCTAAGGCAATGTTCACAGCTCGGTAGGTGTTTTCCATTACTTTGCACGATGCAGCAACCGTGGTGGTGGTGCCGTGCAGTTTTCCTTGGACGAATGTGCTGTAGAGAGTAATTACTTTTTTCGTATCCGCTGGAGTTCTCCCTCCAACAATGCGTTCGTTATGTACCATTTCATGCAAGGTGTTGCCAGGAATAGCGCGTTCGGGACAATGAGCAAAACTAAAGGGTATTTCCCAGGCTGCAACTAATGGTTCCAAAATATCAATGCAATCTCTTGGTCCTACAGTTGACTCGATCACTATCGTGCCATTTTTTGGAAAAACTGGCTTAATGCTGGAAAGTGCTGCAACAATATACTGTAAATCTGCAGACTTGCCTGTGTGGGGGGTTGGCACTGCTATGATGTAAACATCTGCGGATTGAATGCTTGTAGTTGCAGTGAATGTGCGTTTGTTTTGAACAGTAGCAAATAGCTCTGGCAAGCCGTGTTCTGAAAATGGCAGCAATCCTGCTTCCAATTGTTTAATCTTGATCTGGTCAACATCAAAGCCAAGCACTTGATTACCTGCATCAGCTAGCAAGAGTGCTGTTGGCAAACCAATGTACCCAAGTCCTACAACGCAAATGGTTTTGCCTGATGGTTTATTCTGTGGCATAGCATGATCCTACTGTACTGAGAGCAAACCAGCAACAATACGCTTGGCGGCTGCACCTGTTCCGAACTCATTTCCCCACTTGATTTTTCCCTGGGCGAACGCAGTGATTGCTTTTTTACATTTGTTAATGTTCATATGTACTATGAAGTTAGCAGAGAGTGTCTCTGGTCGTTCTGTGGAATCACGAAGTGTAATCAGCGGTCGTTTAAGAATATACGCTTCCTCCTGAATTCCACCAGAGTCAGTCAAAATTAGTTCCGCCGAGTTGAGCAGGCAGAGCATGTCTAGATACCCGATCGGTGGTAATTCATGTATGTTTGCGCCAAGCTGTAAGTCGAACTCAAGTAGCCTAGACTTAGTACGTGGGTGCATTGGCCAAAAAATTGGTAGTTGGGTAGTATTGTGGACGAACTCAACCAACTCAAGCAGTTGACTCAAGGTTTTTTTTGAATCGACATTTTCAGCTCTATGTGCCGTAATAACAATGAAACGATCTGGTATTTGGTATTGCGTCTTTATTTTAGAGTTCATAGCCAGTGGTAAGTGCTCTTGTACTGCATCTACGATAGTGTTTCCTGTAACAATGATGTGGGTACTTGGAATTCCGTCAGCTAGTAGATTTTGCTTTGCAAGCTCTGTTGGGGCAAACAGGATATCACTCAGTCTATCAGTCAATATTCGATTTATTTCTTCGGGCATTTTGTAATCGAAGCTGCGCAAACCTGCTTCTACATGCCCAACGGCAATGTGCAATTTTTTTGCAGTCAATGCTCCACCAAGGGTAGTGTTAGTATCACCGTGGACAACCAATAGAGATGGCTTACGCAGTATACAAATGCGTTCCACCCCTTCCATTATTTTTCCTGTTTGTACGGCGTGACTTGCTGATCCAACATGCAAGTGATAGTCAGGTTTAGGGAGTGCTAAATCGGCCAAAATAGCAGCATCCATTTCCTGTGAGTAATGCTGGTTTGAGTGAATAAAAATGAAGGGCACGTTCTGCTTTTGCAGTTCACGAATAACTGGCGCCATCTTGATTAATTCGGGGCGAGTGCCAACTAACAAAGCAATAGGGTGTTTTTTTGAAATTTTAGACATGGTGTTGATATAGTGCAAGTAATGAATCGTACACGATGCTCATGCTGTATTTTTGTGTAATTAGTTTACGAGCATTTTTTCCAGCAGCGGTTCGCTTACCAGCAGACTTAGCATACAAAGCTATGGTGGCAGCCAGTTTCTTTGAATCTGGGGGGACAATGCTACCAGCACCAACTGCCGCAACTTCATCAAAGTGGCAACCAGTAGTTAGAATAAGTGGCAAGCCAGCAGCAGCTGCTTCTAGGATTCCTAGTGAGAATCCTTCTGAATGTGAAGGGTACACGAACATGTCACTAGCTGCATACAGTTGTGCTTTTTCTGCACCAAAGCAGGTACCCAGTAAGGTGATTTTGTCGGATACCTTTTGCCTTGCAATGTCTACTAGCAATTCAGCTTTATATCCATCATCCGAACCTGCAATTACAAAATGGACGTTCTTAGTTTTCAGTTGTGCGATCGCAGAAACCAATAGATCTAATCCTTTGATTGCATGAATTCTACCCAGAAAAGTAACAATAATTGCTTTAGGAGGTAGTTTTAATTTCTTTCTTGCAGCAGATTTTGTGACTTTTGTGGCAAACTCTGCAGGATCCACGCCATGCTTCAACCGAAGAATTTTTTCATCTGGAACACCATAGCTTCTGTAGGCAAGTACTTCGTTCTCTGAGGTGGCAATTACTGCAGCTGCGTGTAGTAACATGAAGCGTCCAAACAACAGCAAATAGAGTCTCTTAAACAAGCTTCTCTGCTCCATTCTTGCTGACTCTAAACAGCCATGCACACTGAGAATATATGGTTTGGAAAACAGAGTGCAAATGAGTGCAGTCCATGCATTTTGCGGAGTATAAAAATCATGCATATGTACGATATCTGCTTTGAGAATATCCAGTGGAGCTTTAAAGAAAAAACCTGGAGTGAAAAAAATATTAAATCTGTATGCCAGAGTGTTATGAATGTTTCGGAAGTATCGCACCACTAGATTTGGCGTAGTACTGAGATACTTACTTTTTGGCATTCTTTGTGTTGCATCGTACGCATCAGATGTTAGCACACAAACGGAGTGACCCTTCTTTGCCAAGTACATGCTAGAGTCATAAACGAGCTTAGCAGGACCTCCATAGGCCCAAGCTGGATAAAAGTAGGGTACAACTGCAAGTATTTTCATTATATACGTATGTATCACATTGTAGCGAAAATCTCTTCTGTTGTCTGTGGCGGAATACCAAGCAACTCATTGGTTGTTTCGCAGTTTAGAACTGCGTGCTGCAAGCGAAGCTCAGCTCTTTTTTTGCCAAAAAACTCTTGCATGCTAGCTGGTTGAACCAACTTTTCATCAAAGTCATTTCTTGTCGCAACTAAATGAGCAAACTGGTATGGAGACAATGAATCTGAGGGAGCTATATGAAACGTGCCTATCTGATTTTTGCTAATGACAGCATCTAGCACTGTGAATATTCTGTTGGTGTGGGTTGGTGAAATTGTTTGATCAGACACAGCACTAAATGATTTCCCTGCCTTAAACTGTGTATAGAAGTATCCATACAAATTATCTAAAGTTTGGCTACTGTTATATGCAATAACAGCTCGAACAATTGCTGCAGGGCAGCCTTGAGCATTGAGTTGCTGTTCTGCAAGGTACTTTGTTTCTCCATACCAATTCTTAGGGTCGGGTATATCATTCTCAAAGTACTGTTCCTTAGTACCTGCAAACACGCACTCTGTAGACATGAACGTTAGGTGTGTATTAGTTTCTTTTGAGTATTGTGCTATTTGTTTAGTAGCCAACACGTTTACATTCCATACCACACTATCTTTACCGTTAGATTTGTCTGCTTCACACCGATCGATGTGTGTTAATGCAGCCATGTGTACGATACGATCGGGCTTGATTGCTTGCAGTTTTGGAATAATGCTTGCTGTGTCAAGCAAGTCAACATGGTGTGACACTACCAAAGGATGAAGTGTCTGTTGTCTGTTATACACATCCACTACCTGATAATCTTTGACTAGGCTCGAAAGCATTGACCGACCAAGAAAGCCGGAGAGTCCTGTAATGGCTAAAATAGGTTTCCGCATGGTCAGATTAGATGCTTTGCCATTCTATAATATAGAATGGCGATGGGGTTTAGAATATATCTAGTTGCTGGGTTTAAAAAGGGTTTAAAGTCAATGCTAAGTGCAAATCTAGTCATAAGCTCAGCATCTGATACTACCCTTTGAGTTTGCACCCAGGAGCGAGATGCCCTCATGGTCGGAATTTTCAGTGCCAAATCTACATACCCACGAATTTTACCTACTAGAGCTCCATGGAGTGCGCAGTAAAACAGCATGCCTATTTCAGTACATAGCAACATGGGTGCTAGTATGATCAATGTTCGATATGAGTAGTTTTTCCAAAGCATCAGCAGTCTATTGCGCTCGTAGTAGTAAAGTTTTTTTGCAAGTAGTAGTGACTTTGGATCAGGAATATACTTGTAGTCATGGTACATGTTACTTTTGGGTTCAAACCAAAGTTTGTACCCTAACAGTCTCAACCTCCAGCTGAGGTCGCTATCTTCAAAGTACAAAAAAAAGTTTTCATCAAAAGCACCCACCCGCAAAAACATTTCTCTATCAATCAGGAAACCAGAGCCACTCAAGGAGGTAATCTCTCCTGCCTCAGGCAGCACATCAGAGTTGAAATCTCTGAGCCAGTCAAACCCTAAATACTGGGTTACTTTACCAGTTAAGTTCAACTGTTTGGGACTTTTTAAAAGATACACCGCAGGTTGGCAAGCTACGACCTTTGGAGTAC
Organism: uncultured Pseudomonadales bacterium; assembly: GCA_964607285.1. Taxonomy (GTDB): domain Bacteria; phylum Patescibacteriota; class Microgenomatia; order UBA1400; family PJMF01; genus CAZBMX01. Next base: position 209,753 of record CAZSJW010000001.1, on the reverse strand, counting down.
GATTGATGGCCGAAACTAAAGGTCCAAATACATCTGAAGTAACTTTTGTATCAGGGTTGAGAAAAAATGCATATTTACCTTGAGCTCGGGCAGCTGCATAGTTGTTGCCACCTGTGTACCCTATGTTTTCAGTAAGTGCATAGAGCGTTATCTTCTGCTTAAATTTTTTGAGCTTCTCCAGGGAATTGTCCGTTGATGCGTTATCAACAACAATTATCTCAAGAGGTTTCCAGCTTGAAGTCAGCACTGACGTTAAACATGCATCAATATATTTTGCCGCATTATAGGTGACTATCACTACAGAAATGAGCGGTGCGGGTGATGCTGATTTTTTTGCATGAGTGTTCATTATAACCACCCCTGAGACATATACCACTTGCCCGTCAGGATTGCGCCTTGTGCAAATGAAACGCGAGGTTTATACCCAAGTTCTTTCCTTGCTTTTTCAATTGAGTAGTAATAGGTTGTGGTCATAGTTCGTACCCTAGATGGAAAAATTGGTGGTTGAAACTTAAGCAGTGATCCCAGTACTTGCAGTGCATAGCCCATGCCAAGTGCAATTGAAGTTGGAAGTGACAATGTTGGCACTGTCTGACCAATGCTAGAAGCAATATGACTTATCACATCAGTAAACAGCGTAGGTTTAGCACCAGCAATAATATAGTCACCAGCCACTCGTTTACTCTGAGCAGCTAAATATGTAGCCTGAACAAGGTCACTGACGTACACATAGTGCATTTTGTTCATACCACTGCCTACTCGTAAAAATCGGTGATGTTTAATTGCTCTATACAGTGCCAGTGTTGGGCCCTTTTCTCGTGGGCCATAGACACTTGCTGGGCGAATAATGGCATATGGCAATCCAAAATCTTCATGGGCTTTCATTACTCTCAATTCAGCTTCCCACTTCGACTGCCCATAAAAGTTAGTATACGTCTTAGGATGTGTCTCATCCCATCCTTCAATGTTCCCAATACCTGCAGGCAACCCAAACACGCCAATGCTGCTGTATAGGACGAATTTCTGTATCTTTTTACCTTTGCAGGCATCAATCAGGTGTTGTGTTCCAGTAACATTGACATCTTCGTACTCATCATACGTAGTGCCATCAAAATCAATACGTGCCGCTAAGTGATAAATGGTAGTAACGCCAGCCATTGCTTTTTGTACCGCTGCTGGGTCACGTATATCTCCACGAACAATAGTGAATGGTTTATCTGGTAAGTTTGCCAAAGATTCTCCAGGAAGTATAAGTAGTGTAAGTTGTTTGGGGGAAATTTTTTTTTCGAGCAAAAAATCAACGAGATGACTCCCAATAAACCCGGCTGCACCAGTAATCAAGATCCTATCAAGCATACAACTTCTCCTAGAGGTTCGGAATAAACTTTAAACCAATTCCGTATTTGCAAATTACCCAAAATGCTCTAAGTGCATCAGAAAAACCGATTTTCTTTCCCTCTTCATACGTCCTACCGTGGTAGGAAATGCCGACCTCGTATATTCTCACCTTTAGTGCAGCTAGACGGGCAGTCAGTTCTGGTTCAATGCCAAACCCATTCTCAGATATTTTTAGGGACTGCAAAATTTCTCTCCTGCAGACTTTGTATCCTGTTTCCATATCAGTCAAGTTTAGGTTGTTGAAAATATTACTCCACACTGTAAGTACTATATTTGCTAGGTAGTGCCAAAAATATACTACTCTATGAGGCTCAGCGCCAATGAATCGGGAGCCATACACTACGTCTGCTCTACCCTGTAAAATCGGGGCAATCAGTTTAGAATATTCAATGGGATCATACTCTAAGTCTGCATCTTGAATGATAAGTATATCTCCAGTTGCTGCTTGAATACCATCTCTGAGGGCGGCACCTTTCCCACCGTTATTTACTCGCAGAATCAACTGATCAAGCAGTTTACTGTTTTTTTGTAGAATTTCCCTTGTACCATCAGTGGAGCCATCATCAACTACTATTGTTTCAACTGAAAGTACACCAGAACTGCGTACACTTTTGAGAACAGCTAAAATCGTATGTCTCTCATTAAAAGCAGGAATGATAACAGAGAGCGTTGGCCTCTTCTTAGTTGTATGCTTCATGTTTGTTATTTCTATTGTTACGTCTCATTAATTCTTTTTTGGGTTGCCTTGATGGCAACGCTTCTCGAGACCTGTTCTAGTTTTTTTTCTAACTGCTTAATCATAAAGTAACTATAAAACGCTAATAAGCTTAAAATCATGAATGCAATCACAACAAGAAAATCGAACACACGTGCAAATTTAAGTGCTCCCGCAAGCCCAAGTAAAAGGTTTGGAAACACTGCAATAACTATAAAAAATGCCCAAGTTGAGTACCAGAAACTTGCCTCAACAGTTGCTATCACTCGTTTTCTTTTTTGGATGGAAACGGTGTACATAATAAACAGTGCAAACAGTATTGCAGCAACTTGAAATGTACTCATAGGTTAATTCTCCAACTTAGAATTCTCAATACAATTTTAAGTGTATCCAATATAGTCATACCACGATCTAGATCGTGATAGATAGTACTAACTTCAACAATCGTAAATGGAACTTTGTACTTTGCTACACGAGCTGCAATCTCCATCTCCACAGCGTAGTCTGGTGATTCCCATGCTACTGTTTTGTATGCTGATTTTTTCAAGGCTTTGTATCCATTTGGTATATCTGGAATGTATGAACCAAACAGAAAAAATATTAGCACTGATGCAACCCGATTGAGCATGATCCGTATTAGTGGCATTCTTTGATCGAAGGAACGTAGACCAAATACAACACTAGCGCCATTTGTAAGCTCGTGTTTAAACTTAGTCAGTTCTTCTGGGTCATGCTGATCATCACTATCTATAAAAATTACAGCTTCTGCATCGCAGTTGTAGAATGCATACTCACATCCTGTTTTCAGTGCAGCTCCTTTACCTAAGTTGACTGGGTGAACAATGACATGTTCAGTGAACTTCCTTGCTATGTCCGCAGTTTCATCACTAGAACCATCATCAACCACAATGATATGCCTTGAAAGGCTGCTAATTTTTTTTAAAACACTTCCTATGTACTTACTCTCATTGTAGCCAGGTACAATGATCCAAACATTTTTATTCATACATGATACTCTGAGAACTATTCTAGTGTGATTATTTCCATTTTTGTAAAAAATACGCAACTGTTTTTTGCAAGCCTGTGTCCAACGAAACCTCCGCTTTCCAGTCTAGTAATGATCTTGCTTTTTCAGCTGAAGCGTACAGGAGCATTGGGTCACCTGGTCTTTCTGGAAAGTGCTTGACAAAAGCTGTTTTTCCAACCAAAGATGAAATTTTATCAATCACTTCTGAGACACTGCACGGCTGCTCTGCTGAGATATTAAAGTACTGATAAGTACCCACGTTTTGCTGTAAGTAGCGCAAGCTTTTAAGGTGAGCATTTACAATATCCTGGATGTAAATGAAATCACGTTTGTGTGCTCCACTGCCCCATACTGTTACTTCACTACCTTCATATATTTGCTGTATAAACCGAGGAATCGCATGGGTTTCAGGTTCATGGTTTTCCTCGGGACCATATAAGTTGAAGTATCGCAAACCGATCCCACTCATACCAGCGGTTGCAACGTATGAGTTAACGAGACCTTCCATTGCAAGCTTTGTTACTCCGTACGGATTGATTGGTAATGTTCTATCATCTTCCAAAATTGGTACTCGAATTGGTTCTCCGTACACTGCCGCACTTGAGGAAAATAAAAAAAACGGCACCTCTGCCTGCTTCATAGCATCCAAGATCTTAAGGGTACCATTCACATTGTGATCAAAGTAATGAGCAGGCTTTGTCACAGACTCACCAGCTTCAATCTTTGCAGCTAAGTGAAAAACTGCATCAACACCTTTTACAATTGCTGGTAATCTGTCTGCATCTCGTATGTCTACTATGTGTGTTGGGAACTCTGTATTAGTATGCAGATCTGCCACAGTTACGGTGTGACCATCATCAGCCAATGCCCGACACAGATGCTTCCCCAAGAATCCAGCGCCACCCGTCACTAGTATATTCATAATTATTTTCCTATGCTACCCAGTAGCCCTGTACAAACAGTATAGTATTAAATACTAACAGAAATGTCGAGCAGCCAATCCACCAAGGCCTGAGCCATGGGTAGTGTGTGAGTACCCAGCCAAAGGCAGTAAAAGCGGGTAAAGCAACAAGTACATATCTGGGCATACTAGATAAAGTACCTGTCAAACTGGGCAATACAATAGCAGCTATGCTGAAATAGATTTGATATAGTGGCAACAGTTTCTTTCTCCAAGAGATCAACAAACCAATCACCACTAACGCTGTCAAACTTAGTTCCTGAACACTTGAATAATATTGAAGGGTGAATGGTTTCAGTGTGAATAGTATTTTTAAGTACCTGAACAGCACTTGGGGTAAAAACACAATTGATTCTTCTCGAATGCCACCGAACTCAGCTTGAACGTGAAAAAAATATAATGCGTCGTTAAAATTCTTTTGCAAATAATACATAAAGGCAAGCAAGCCACTTGACCCAATTGTAATAATCGATAGGGCAGAAAATATGTTTGAAAGAATAGTGTGTTGAAAACTTGAGTGTGAAACAACGTTGGATGCCTTAATTTTGGTAAGAATCGTATAGCTATCCTCAAGTAAAGCAAGCATGATCATTGGCACTAAAAATATGCCAACCAACCTGGTTGCTGTAGCCAAACCTATACACACTGCAGCTATAAACCATTTTCGATGTGAGACAGCAATAAAGGTGGCCATGCAGAGCAGCAAAAAAATACTCTCTGAATACAATGAAATAAGAAAAAAGCTGGTAGGGAACACTAAAAATGAAACCACTGCATACCGTGCTATATCTCCACTGACTCTTTGGGAACGCTGATAATAGTACCAAATGCTTACAAATATTGATGAAACAACAATGTTTAGGATTAATCCAAATGCAATGTAGGTAATATGTATGTGTCTTGCAACGCTAAGAAGTATTGGAAAAAATGGAAAGAAGGCTTGAATTAGAGATACAGATAAGTAACCTTCACGCGCAATTGTTATGTAGTGTACACCGTCAAAGTTTGCCCAGGAATAAATGTACTTGGGCAGTTCGCTACTGGCAAGATTTATTTCTACATAGGGAAAACTTGGATCATAGGGTATAACTTTGTCACTAATCACGGATACAGCGAAAAGTAAACAAAGCCATGCAAATAGTAACCTGGGTATTGGCAATATGAGTGCTCTATGTAGCAGTGCTTTCATGAAACCCACTTTTGTTTTCTATACGAGTGTCCCGATATACCGATCCAGACAATGGCTATAAGACTTACCGTATTTCCAATTCTTCTTGGCATAGTTTTTTGAGTAAAAGTGGTAGTAACTTCATGAAAGCCTTTTTCTACTTTGTAAGCTATTCTTCCACCAATTTTTTCAGAATCAATATATGCCATTTCTTCACCATCAAGTATGGTCTCCCATCCAGGAAAGTTCATTGTAGGCTCAATGATTGAGCCAGATTCTGAGACTTCAATTTGATAGGTTCTATAGCTTCCTTTCCATTCAGTCACTACGATGCTTCCTAAGCCTTCATAGAAGAATGGGCTACGTTGATTTGTACCAATATCTGAAAATGTAAACGAGGTTGGTTTATTTTCATTTTGCGTTGTTGTGTTCAGTGAGAATGCATCATATCGATCATCGGAGTTATGGATAAGTTCAAATGGTTTGGTACTAGATATTTGCAACCAATACATCGCTATAACAAGCAGAGCTAGTTTTTGCCACTTATTTCCCAGTTTGGATATTAGGTCTACAAGGATCAACGAACCTAGAACAGGTATAAGGAGTGACAATCTCCAAGGAAATTGAATAAATCTCATTACTGGAAGAAGTTGCCATAGTGTTTCACTGATGGAAAGCTGCAAAAACAATAAAAGCATGCTGATAAACCATGCCCAGAAAACCTGAATATTTGCAGGAAATTGATCAGCTTCACGCAAAGCTTGAACACAGAAGTGTATTGGATATATTAGAAGAGTAGACGACAACACTAACCCAAGCGCAAATGATAAATTGTCTACAGAACCTGGAAATGAATAGCCGAACTGGAGTGGAGCCACGAGTAACTGATGAAACGTTGGGTAGTGATCTGAAAACCCCATAGCATTCTGTGCTCCACTGAGCACCACTGCATGCATCTCAGCTAGAGCGGGTAACCAAAACCATAGAGTTGCCAAGACAGAAGTTACGAACAACTTCACCATCTGCTTTGCCACTAGAAGTTGTTTCCCTTGTATCCACCACTCTACGCAAAAATAGGATAATAGAGTTGGTGTAATCCATAGTGCACTAACATTATGCGCAAGGAGAAACGCTATCCAAAGCACATAATCCAGTATGTTTATTGCTCTTCCTCTAACAAGAGTAGCAATGGTATACAACAAAGAGGGAATTAAAGCATACACAAGGAGTTCACCTATACTCCCACGATAGAGAATTGTGGAAATCAGAAATGATGATGAAAGCCAACTCAGTAGTCCCGCCAATCTAGCAGTTTTACTCTTATAAAATAATCCTAACCAAAACCAGAGATAATATCCGCCAATGGCAAGACTACTTGCTACAAGTAGTTTAAATGTGAGTTCATATGAAATACCGATAACTGTTAAAGGAACTGAAAGAATATTTGCAAGAGGATAATTGTAATTAAAAACTGGATATCCATAGCCATTTTCTAAATATGGGGCAAACCTTGGTGGCACTTGTCCTTCACGAAGAGCTGCCTTGTAGTTAGCAAACCGTGCTAGATGGTTCTCTCCATCATGAGTGTAAGGTACTCCTGAATAAAAGTAGACTCTTGCAGAAATCAAGACCAGCAGTAAACAAACAATATACAGTAAGGCGTTTTTCCACATTATGAGCATATTTGCTTATACACTGAATATGTTTCTTGTGCAGTTTTTTGCCAGCTAAAAGTTTCTGCCCACTGCGATGCAGCCCGAACTATTTGCAACCTTTTCGTTTTGGACCAATTCGCTACTTCAGTTATAGCCTGCGCCATACTTTCTGCACTTGGTTGCGCATATACACAGTGCTCTCCACCCACTTCAGGTAATGAAGAAACGGGTGTAGAAATGACTGGAGTTCTACACTGCATTGCTTCAAGAACTGGTAAGCCAAAGCCCTCATAAAGTGACGGCTGAACATAAGCTACAGCACCCGAGTAACAAGCAGATAGATCCTCAGATGAGTCATGTAACACCGTGGTTAGAAAATGAACTCTATTGGAAACGCCAGAAAGAGCCAGCTGCGTTTCTATCCATTGCCATTCTGGTATGGACTGTGGTGTAAAGTTCTTACCAATACATACTAAGTGAATATCAGCATCAAGATACTTTATACTTTTGATCAATTGCGGAATATTTTTATTATAATTTATATCTCCAACGTACAGTACATATTTATCAGGTAATTCATACTTTCTAATAACCCGACTAATTTCGCTACTGTTTGCAGCAACAAGTTCTGGGTTCGCTGCTAAAGGGATTACATAAATTCGATCAGCAGCAACCCGTAAATGCTCAATAATGTCTGCTTTGGAACTTAACGAGTCAGTAATGATAGCCTGAGCAGTCAGTAAAGCCAGTTTTTGTTTTTTGAATGCTAATTTTCCACGTATCCCTACAGGATAATATTCTGGAAAAAGCAATGGAATAATGTCATGAATAGTGACTACACTTTTAGAAGCTAAATGAAACGGTAGAGTGGGATAAAAAAGGTCAAAAAAAGGATAGTGAATCAGATCTGCTTTTGGTACTGTTTCGGCTCTAGTTATTGCCGCCGTTCTAACTACTGTCAAATCAGGTATTTCCTCGAGATATTGAGCCAATAATCTTGTGTAGATACCAATACCTCTATGTGCATGTCCCGAGAGCAGTGGTTTAGTGTCAATGTGTACTATCATTTGGTTTGTTGTTTCAACTCCCAAACTTTAAGAAGTGTTACCTGATGAAAGATGCCACTCATCAAGGCAAAAATAAACCCTGGAAATCCATCTATAAATCCTTTATGACGGAAGAAAATCAGAAAAAATGTAGCAAGAGGTTTGATGAATAGATACTGCATCAGCATAGAAAATCCAAGTTGTTTCTTTGCGGTATACAAATCCATTGCTGCTAAGCTGGAGTATGCATTCCATTTACGTAGGTAGTCACCAAAGGTTGGATTGCTAAAATGAATTAAGTGGCCTGCAGCGAACTGAGTTCTGCCACTCACAACCATTTGTTCATGAACGTCTTTTTGGGGTAATTTAGCAAAACCTCTGAGATAAAGTCTAATGACTGGATCTGGGTACTGGCCACCTTTTCGCAAAAAACGTCCTAAAAATATATTCTTTCGCTTTATCCACCATGCTACAGGTTGATTTTTTGTGTCGTACACTTCCTTCTTATATTGTTTTTGAAAAGTAGTTATAAACGACTGTAACTCAGAATCAACAACTTCATCTGCATCCAGCTGCAGCACAATATCCCCATTTGCAGCGTCCATCGCTAACTGCTTATTGATGTGAAATATTGGCTTATTTGTAGTTGTTATGACCTGTGCACCATACGATCTGGCAATATCTGCTGTAGCGTCACTTGAAGTGCCGTCAACAACGACAATCTCCGATGCCCAGTCTTTAACCGAATCTAGACATCTCCCGATGTTCTGAGCTTCATTGTACGTTGCCAGTACAACGGATATTGTAGGATATTCCACAGTTTTCTTTTTAGGCATAAAATCCGCTTGCACTATATTATAGCTGGTTTTGTATTAAGGCGCGATGATCCATTCTCTACCATTGAAGTACAGTGCTGCAGCTTCAGTAGTTCTATCACTCAGCTCAGCAATAAAGTGAAACTGACCGACACGCTCGCCATATCTAAAACCAATGATTGTTGGCTGCTGTTTATGAATTGTGGCATAAAAATATTCTGGACTGTAGCGTAGGTACCAACTGACTAATATGTACAAGGTGCCATGGGGATCAACAATCGCAACCTCCTCATCAGGAAATTCCAATGCTACTGTTTGTACAGCAGTATTGAAGCCCGTCTGTAATTGTTGAGGATGATTGTTAGGAAACCAAAAAAAGTATGCCATTATGTACTGAACAAAGCTCAATAACAATGCAATACATACAAACCATGGAATGATGTGTAATTTGCGATGTATCCATACAGTTCTTGAATGTACCAACTCCAACATGTATTCAAACCCAATGCCTGCTAATAAAACTAAACAAAATAAAAAAAGTAGACTTCTTGTAGCATGAGGTGCATCTACGGTAACTACAGCTGGTGCTAAGCCACTTATAGTAAAAAATATAAGTAATATTTTTGATCCAAACGTTCTTAATGCCAGCGGTTCAGAAATAAATTTCACTCCATTCTTTACTAATGCTTTCACTAGTATTAAAACACTCAAGACTAAGCCTAATAATGCTAAGAGATACTCAGGAAGAGTCAAATGGCCATGTAAAGGCAAAGCATGCCAAGGGTGACCTCCACCTCGTATCACTAAAAATGACAAGCCAATTGAGCGAGTTATGTTTTCAAGTATTTTGAGAACATAGTAGACTGGTGCTTTAGCAAATGAAGCGATCTGTGATGGTACTCGCTGTGAAAAGGTATTCGCAAGCTCTAGTTGGCCAGGATCAGAAAATATTGTGATAGCGGACTTTTGGGTTGTAGCAGCTTGTAGCACTGTAAAAAAGATAAAGCCAACTGTTATCAGGAGGGATACTAAGAGAAGCCATGATTTCCAGTTCAGCAGTCCACGCCACCAAACAATAGCAAAACAAATAAACGGCAGCAAAAGCAGTGGAGTATTGTATGTGACACAAGATGCCACAAAAAAAATAATTCCAACTACATCATAAAGTGCCATTCTTTTATAAATATCTGTTCTAAACCAGAGTAAAAGAGCAGTTATAAGCAGTGACAGTGCAACGGTAGCTTCAAATGCCATTCTCGAATAAAATATAAATATGGGAGTACAGGCAAAAAGAAACGCTGTCACCAATTGCAGGATACTACTTTGTTTAAGCAATTTACTCCACCGTACTCCAAGAAATACCAAACTTGTCCCTGCAATTGCAGCTGGAAGTCGAACTAAGAACTCAGAAGGACCAAAAAGTTTAAACAGGAACGCAACAATTGTAGGATACCCAATTAACTTATAATCTCCAAAGGATTGCAGCGTAATCGGCCATGTTCTACCCCATTCATCCATACCAGTTTCAGATAGTAAATACGCAGTGTAAGCAATTGCTGCTTCATCTGGGTTTAAAATTGAAGGTAGTGTAGCTAGACCAATCAATCTAACAAGTAATGCTACTGCAAATAATATGGAAGCAATAGCAGTGAACCGCTGCGTACTAATTTTCATGTGCATATTCAAGTAAAAGATACGTATCATCAGAATGACTGGAGATTATTTGTATTGTTGTATTCGGTATTCTTTCTGTCTGTTCCATAAACGCCGTCATAGTTTTTTCAGAACCAACTAAGAGTACAGGACCACTGTTTTGCACTATTTCTGGTTCTAACTTCTGGACAACAATGCTACCTATATTCCTTGGCAGTGGTCCATACGTTTGCATCGATTCCAAGACTAAAGTTGGAGAAATATTTGTCGCTGCAAATAACCATAACACTAGTCTTTCCTCAGACTCATCAATAATTACAGTATGAGTGTCTGACCAATCGTAGATTGTTTCTGCAGTTGCCCAGTATCCTTGCTGCCATGCATTTATTGACTGAAATGGGTACACAGTAAAATAGTACTGTGAAAATCTGCAAAATTCTAAAAACGGTATGACCAATAAAAGGATTGTTAATCCAATACGTACTACTCTACCCACTCTTTGTCGAATAGCCTCGAAAAGCACACTATACCCGACACCAGTAGTTATTATGATAGGTAGCAGCGCATTTAAGCTACGTAAAGCATGCGGAACCTCATATGGTACAGAAGCGGGCAGTAAAGCAGCGAACCACCATATACCAAATATGCTGGCCGAAAGCTTTGATCTGAGTAATAGCCAACCCCATCCCGCTAGCACAGCTGGAAGAGTGGTAAAAAGCAGTATGCCGTGCCGCCCCGTTCCATGCCGAAGATTAGCATCTCCAGAAAAGAACAAAAACGTAGGATCTAAGTGATTAGCTATATGTTTTGCTAACTGCAGCACTTGAAACACTCTTCGATGAAAAATCACACGATCTATAACGGTGTTTCCTGCCATAGCTCTCCACTCGTTGGATGTGCTAACAAATGGTTCCATTTGTAACACTGATGGTGTAGAGAGTCTGTACTGGTTACTGGCGACATATGTCGGTGAGTGTAGTATCGGTTGTAGGCTGATCCAAAAAGTCAGTATAAACATAGCTAAAAGCAATACAGTCTGTTTTATTCGTTTTTGTAACCCATAAGAACTCTGGCTCAAAACTGCGATAATAACCACACAAAACAAAATTGGTATGACATACCTTGTTGAGTAGTATGTATACACTCCTAATGCTGCAATCAAAGTTGCTATACATACACCTAACATCTGTAAAACAGGACGTACAGTGGCTTTCAAGCTATATAAAAGTAAAACAACAGAGCATCCCGCAATTGCCTGACTAAGATGTGCTTCAAATCCTGTTCGGGAGAAAAAAATAGACCATGGCGTTACAGCAGCAAGTGCAGCAGTTGCTGCAACTGCAATTGTTTTTTGGTTTTTACTAATTGGTACATGCAAAGTCTGCATGATCAATCCAGTAATTAAAGAGGCATTCAACACAGTAAGCAACCCTGCAATCATACTGGGTAACCGTACTGCGAGAGGTGTAATACCAACAAGTTTTGCACTGATAGTAGTCATCCAGATGTACACAGGTAGTTTGTAGTCACCGTAAGATACAAATGTACTTTGCAGCCAAGACTTACCGTGCAAGTCTGTACCATGTTGGAGCAACATACGAGCATCAGCCAACATAGCTACCTCATCCCAGTACAAAGCAGACGGTATGGAACCTAGTAGATACAATCTAACAACCACCCCACCAGTCAAAAAAACTGATAGTACTAGAAGTACATATATTTGAAAGGAGGTGATTGATTTTAATAGCGTAAACACGGTATTTAGGCCAACATATATATACTATATTACTCTGCAAATTGCGTAAGAATGTACCAGATTTCTTCTCCTTGAGGATTACGTAGTATGCTTGAAACTTGCAAAGACTTATTCAGAGAAACTACATCATGCAATTGATTTGGAGAAACTGCAAGTATCATTGGTTTGATGGGTATTTCCGATACTTTAGTGAAAAACTTATAACGGTCAAACTCAAGATACTCTCCTTGATCTTTGTTAGCTATTGAATTAACTTCTTGAACAGCAGAAGGTGGTGTTTGTCTATAAAACCATAAGTACATGGCAGGTCTACCATACACTCTACTCACATAGATCTCTGATACAGGACTAGTTTCACTAAGACGAGCCAACTCCTCATATAATTGCCTATATCCGTACTGCCACTGAGAAGCGGAAGTAATAGAATAGACCGCTGTATAGTGTCTCCACCAGGCTATTGGTTGCAAGCTGTAAAGTAGAACTGCTACAGTGAGTATAATTGCTTGAGAGAAAAAGCGTTCAAACTTTTTTGTAGTCACTGCAAGTAACTGTTGAGCACCAACAGATACTAAAATAAGTAGTCCCAAGCTCATTGGTAGTGTTCGTAAAGCGTGAGGGGTCGCGTTGGTTACACTTGCTGGTATTGGAGATAGAAATACTAAGCAACATATAAAAAATGCCCAAGGTCTTGAAGATTTTGAGTGTGTAACTCTCGAGAGACCTGCAAGGACACCAGCAATTAGCAATATGGAGTCTAGCCCGTATAAATGACCTCCATATCCTGTTGCATGTCTTGGGTTTACATCGCCAGTGATAAATAAGAACTTCGGACTAAAATGGCTAAGATAGTTAGTGAAAAGTACTGAGGAGTACTCTACGTACCTATGATGTGCTACTCTGGCAAAAAAAGAGTTATCGCTTAGTTTAATTGCTTCGTTACTTCGATGGATGATTTCAATGTCAGAAAAAATGCTAGTTTCAGCAAACCGTTGTCCAAGTTCAGGGGAACCCCAAACACGTAAAAATGGTATAAATGTGAGAAAACTTACAAGCGCGAGAATGATGCAGTTTTTAAAAACCACTTTTACTTCATTCTTGTTATTTTTATGAGCTGTTGCAATAGCAAACAAAGCTATACTAACCAAAAACAATGGGACCAGTAGTCGCATGGCATGATAGGTGTAAGCAGAGAATGATAGCGATAGACAACCAAGAATTAACAACAGTTCAGATTTCTTAGGCATTTCTAACAAAGCACGTGTTACGATTGCAGCCCCCCAAGAAAAAAGTGCTGTTGCGAGCATAACTTCCCAACCAGCCCTAGAAAATATAATCTGCCAAGGGGAAATTGCAGTGAGAGCCATCGCAAGCGTCAGGACAGTCATACTTTGGGTGAGCTTCCAACTAACATACCCTGCCAATATTACTAGGGATACCCCTGAAATTGCTGCAGGGAGTCTTAGCGCGAATGTGTGAAGACCAAAAACGGCTATACTAGGTATCTGTGCATACGCATAGCCAGATGGTTTCCAATCGCCAAACGACTCAAGGGCTACAACTGGCAAAAAATTTCCATGATGATCATGACCTGTCTGTAGTAATGAGTATGCATCATACGCAACTGCCACCTCCTCCCAATATGGACTTATAGGTAAACTGGCAAGGGAGTAAACACGCAACACTACTGCTACAAATAGAATTGCTAGAATAATAGCGATATGATTTCTGAAAATACGATTGCTCATTTGGGTGTTGTAAATAGTAAAAATCGTATGGATCCATCACTTCCGTATACCACGTGGTCTGCAGAAGCAACTGGCAGACCATCACCAGGTGTTGCAACCACCAAAGTTTTCTCACGTAGTAAATCTGATGGTTTGATTGATGAAAATTGGTACTTGATCAACGATCCACCTTGATACCAGATAGGGTCGGTTCTTCTCACAAACAAAGCATAAATATACGGCTGACCGTAAGCATCACTAAACAAAATTGTATCAACTTCAGGTCTTCCATGAGTGCCTTTTTCGTATTGCGCAGCTATTGACATTGCCTCAAGATACCCATCAGAAAAAGCGGCAGTGGAATTCTTTGGGAAATGAGTAAAGTAGTCACTTATGTAGGAAATAGCAATAAAGCTGTGAGCCATGAATAGAGTGCCCAGCACAAGCTTAGGAACAAGGTTCTTTTCACCGTGTGAACCTAATACACTTTGGTTAATAGCAAGTTTCTTCAATGTGTGCCAGGATAAAAATACCCCTTCAACTGCTAGTAACAAGAATCCTGGCAAGGCTAATAAAGCACGGTTACTGTGAGGAACTTCTGTGCCTATAGCTGCTGGCAACAGTCCTGCAATTATCCAAAGAAAGGCAATCATTGTTCTTCTCTCTGACGGACTTGTTAAGAACACTTGAGTCGATGTGGCAGCAGTGTATATACGAACAGCAAAGTACATAACAGCAAGCAGAGCAAAGAAATATGTGGTTGGAAGAAGAACACCCCACATCCCATCACCATGACGAAGTGATGTTGTTTGCCCAAGCACTAAAAATCTATGATCAAGATGTGTCAACAACTGTTGTAGCATGGTGGCAATCGCTGTCCATACGTCTTGTGTTTTTGAAAATATAGTAACATTCGCTCTGGTCAATCCGTCTCCAAAAATTGAATCTCGAAGTAATGGAAGTATAGTAATGAAGAAAAGCAAAGCACCAAGCAGCACAGCCCAAACTCTTTTTTTCATGTTCTCTCTGAACATAATCATCATGCCAAACAGTAAAACAAGTGTGGTGATTTTAGAACTGTGGTAGGTATACAAAGATAGAGATGCTGAAACTGCAGATATACTGACCCAAAACAGCTGTCTAGTAATTCTAGAATCTATGCAAAACCTCAGAAAACTAAAAACTGCGCAGAGAAGTAAAAACAATGCAATGCCTGACTCAAATGCAACTCTAGAATAGTGTGTATGCCACGGCGATGTCATCAATGCTGTAGCGGCAACAAGCATTGCGGCTGATTGTTCCTTTTCATTTCTCCAGAGCTCAAAGAGTACCGCTGCGAAAACACCGATTGATACTGTTCCTGCAACTGCAAATGGAAGTCGTACTCCAAGGGGATGTAAACCCAAAATTTTTGTACTAAGACCGTTTATATAGATAGCAAGGGGAGCTTTATAATCTCCAAATGAGCGAAAAGAAACAGGTAGCCGTTGCAACCATTCGTCACGCCTAGTTTTTACAATAGCAAAACCATTATATCCAATTGCTGCCTCATCCCATGCCAAGCCATGTGGAACGCTGCCTAAAGCATACAAGCGCAACAATCCGCCCAAAACAATAACAATGCTTAATGCGTACAATGCACGTGACTGCTTCATACAGTACTTTCAGACCAAATTGTTACAGCTTTCTGCTCCTTATCTTACTGTACCGTATGGACTTCACCAATGCAAAGCCAGACTCTCTGGAGAGTTTAGCTGCTTAGTCGTATAACTTTAAATCGTTGCCACCACCAAAGTGGTCTCCAAAAATAGTAGGAGACCATCTGAGATACTGATGCGTGTTTTCGGGTAAAAAGGTCAGCACTCTTCCAACTCATTTTCAATAAAGTCTTGCTACCAAAGGTATGAGCATTTGTGCTCTCATGTTGATGTAATACAACAGCTGATCTATCAAAAATAACGGAATATCCCAAATCACCTGCTCGAACGCTTAAATCTATGTCTTCCCAATATGCAGGAGCAAATTGTATATCAAAGCCGTGCAGCTTTTTCCATATCTTTTTTCTAAACATGCCGCTACCCCCACTTACCCATGCAGTTGGTCCAGTGTTCATGTTGTTCGCTTTAGCATGAAAAAAAAGTCCTTTTTCAAACCAGAGCACATTCTTACCGCTTTCAGTTCCTCCTATATATTCTTCATACTCCAAACAACCTACAGCAAAAATCGAAAGGTCATCAAACCATGATACTAAAGTATTCCTGCATTCACCAACTGGAGAGACATCTGTATTTATCAGAAATATAAGATCATTACGAGCAGCAGAGACACCTTTATTGGATGTTGCGGCAAATCGCAAGTTTGATCCGTTTATCAGAAGTCGTAAATCACCTTTCTTTTTGCCCAACTGCCACTGACCCCTGTATTCATCTAACGAAACCATTTTCAGAACAAATTTTTTTTTGAGCCAGGCTACACTTTTATCAGGGCTTGCATCATCAACAATAATAACTTCGTCACCACTCTGCAAACTTGTAAATACATCTGGCAAGTGCTTTTGCAACAACGTATAGCCAGAATAATTCGGTATTATGACACTGATTGGCTGCTTTTTCATATCATTTGCCAAACTTTAGATTCAAATACTTTTTCTGAAAAATCCTTTGCTCGATGTATGCATGCTGTTCTTAGCTTAGTTTCATCCTGACTCTCATGTATGAGTGATGAAGTGATTGCTACACACTCATCTATGCTCTGCCATTGCAGTACACGTAAATCTCCAGATAAAATCTCGGCAGGTCCACCAGAACCTACAACAATGGGTACTGCTCCACTTGCCATCGCCTCAACTATGCTAATACCAAAGTGTTCCACAGCTTCAGGACTGGATATTGGATCACGCTGATATCCTGAAGCATGCCAGTACAATCGTGATGAATTATACAGTTTTACCAATGTTTTTCTTTCTATATTGTGGAAAAATTCAACTGCCAATCCCCGTGCCTGCTTCTGTAAACTACGAACGAATTGCTCATCATCATTAGGACCTACAAGCACCAGTTTCCAGCTCGAAAATGTTTTAGGGTAGGTTAGCACTAATTTTTTGAATGCCTCGATAAGTATATCTTGACGTTTACTATGCAAATGTGTAAAAAATCTGCCTACACTTAGTATGACATTGCTTTTTTTAGTACTTGGAGCAAACTCAGCCAATTGCACAAGGGGATGGTGAACAAATGGTATCTTTGTTTGCCAACTTTTCTCTACAATATTTTTGGTAAATTCTGAGTTTGTATTTTTTACAGTCCAGTTTAACAATTTTAACCTATCAATGACTGAAGAATGCGAGTTGGTAAAAGGTATCTGAATATGCAAATTGTTTTTCTTAGCTAAACTAAAATGCAAACTACCATCTGTCACAGAGTACAAGTAGTCATATCGCTGAGTCCAAAGTAATTTTTCTATTGCTCCCGCCGATGTACCTAATGGTGTTTCGACAAATGTAAACATATCTGTGGACCACCCCAGGAATGAGTGAAGTGCATCTGAAAGCCTCTTTATTTGATGAGTAAATGGCTCAGTTGGATTTTTGCTCAAAGCTATGTGTACAGTGTGCTTTAAGGCAACGACTCTGGCAAACTCTAGAATGTGCTTTTCTCCTCCACCAATAACTTGTGCTGATAAATAGGGTGAGTACACTGCGACTAACATTATTTCTTCCAGCTTTCAGCAATTTCAGACTCAATGGACGAGTACCGTTGCGGTAAAGTTGGCTTTTGTTGCAACTCCCATACTTGAATGTACACAATAACACGATTCCATGACTGAATAATCGCCTCAATAATACCTTCCATTCCATCTTTATAACCTTTTTTTAAAAAAATCCTTCTTATGAACTCCATGCATCCTTTTCTTAAAAGTGTCCACATTGTGACCGTTGCTATCCCTGAGTGATGTAAAGCTTGCGCTTCCATCCAAGTCCAAGCTGCACTCTTGAGTAAACCACTCCTGGTATTGCGGTGAGTCAAGTGAACAAGTGGCGTTGTTACAGTGGATACAGCTCCTTCAAACACAGGACTCTCGTGAATATCACCTTTCCAGCCAGTTAGTGCAGATGACTTAAAAACACGAGTCACAATTTCAGTACCCCATCCACCGTACGAGAGTGTCTTACCAAAAAAAATGTTAGCTCGTTTCATACTTACCGCTGCAACGGAACTTGTTTCAATGTGTACTTGTATTTCCTTAGCAAGCTTTGGCAGAACTCGCTCATCTGCATCTACAAAAAAAACCCATTCTGATCTAGCGTGCTTTTGCAGCTCTTCTCGTAATCTTGCAAATGAAGAATGTTTGAATCTAATAACACGCGCGCCGAAACGTTCTGCTATTTGCACTGTGTCGTCGCTTGAACCAGTGTCTAACAACACAATCTCATCACACCATTTCAAACATGAAAGACACGATTCCAACATATCCTGTTCGTCTTTTGCCAGTATCAAAGCACTAATGGTAGGTTCTTCAGATTGCTGTTTCTTTTCCATATCTTTGTAGTATTACATGTAGCACTGCTTTTCGCTCAACAGACTTTCCTGTGGCAAGTACTCGAGCAGCCCAACGCATGATTGTCAGTTTTTGTCTGATCGTCCCGTAGCTCCAAAAAAATAAAGCGCGATTTCTTGTCTGGTAGTATTGGTGAATAGATGAGCCAGAACCGCCACTCGAGCCAGCGTTTGCGTGCCACACGATTGATTCAGCACACAACCCCAAACTATACCCAGCTTCCTGTATTCTAATGCTCAAATCTACGTCTTCTAAATAAAGAAAATACCGATTATCAAATCCATTTACTTTTTCCAATACTTCTCGACGGATAAGCATACAACATCCTGTTAGGTAATCTTCAAGAACTGAATCTCGAACCTGTCCTCGATCCACTTCATCTACATGTTTGTGAAATGCAAGCAGATTATGCCAATCTATGCTTCCTCCACCAAACCAAATCACTTTTCCTCTATCATCCTTAGTGTAACTACTGGCATGGTACTCATGATTCTTTTCAAAATATATCAAAGGTGAAACAGCGCCAATTTTTGCATTATTCTCAAGAAACACGATCATCTTTTGCAAAAATGTAGGTGCTACCAATGTATCGGAATTGAGCAAACAAACAAAGTCAGAGTTGAACTGTTCAACTGCATACTGCATTCCCAAGTTGTTGCCACCTGTAAAGCCAAGGTTGCTATTACTTCTTATCAGTTGTACTCCTTGTGCAATCTCAGTTTGTGTCAACTGAAAAGTCTCTCTAGAGGCATTATCAACTACAATGACCGAGCACTTACCCTTAGTAAGTACTACGTCTTTTAGAGATCTCAGGCAGGAATGAGTTTCTCTAGGTGTGTTGTAGTGCAGTATAACAATAGATACGTGTATCACAGTGTGATTTTATTATACCTGAAGTTTTCGTCTTAATTTCCACCAGAGTTTGCTCAGTCCCGATGATTGTCTAACTTGTCTATCTGCTATCCAGTACGCCAATTCAGACTGGAACCTCTGTATAGCAACGAGATTTTCTGGTGTCTCCTTCTTTGGTGTAAAGCCGCTTAGTTCCCATTGTTTTACGTGGCGAATAACTTCAGAAAATGATTGTAAAAAAACTAATGACATTCCGTGAGTTCCACCACTAATTCCTCCTTGAGCGAAAAGTCTGGAGAGAAACTCAGAACGAAACACTGAAACCACTGATGCATCTGTAACACCTGATTGCTTTATACCATCAGATGTAGCCTGAATGGTTGTGTACCTGTCAAGCCTTTGTAAAAATTCTGAAACTGTTTCATAGTTGTAGTGCTCGATAGCCACATTTGCATTTGCAGGAAGTTCGCTTGTTTTCCCCATGATTGTGGGTACAGAGTGAATTTCTTCGGACCATTGCACTTTACCTCGACGAAAAAGACGAATTTGATAATCTGGCCACCATCCTGCAAACAATATCCACTCCCCAAATATTCGATTTTTTCTGGGCAGTGCATACGCGACTATTTCACCATCGCTTGGTTTACTTATGATGTTCTGCAAAACATCTGCAAGTTTTTTAGGAATAACTTCATCTGCATCAAGCACCAATACCCAATCATGCAATGCTTTTTCGATAGCAAATTGCCGAGCTGGCTCTACATATCCCACATCCTTATGAGTAAAAACAGTTGCACCAAGTTTCCTAGCATGTTCCACTGTTCCATCCGTACTCTGCATGTCAACAACTACAATTTCATCAGCAAATAGCACGGAACTAATTGCTCTCTCAAGTGTATTCACTGCGTTTTTAGTGTTAATTATAACTGATAGTCCCATATCATCTGACTTCCTTTGCTGTCCGCAAACTCACAACTTCAACAATAAACTGCCTCCATCCAAGAGTTAAGAAAGCGATCATGTATACACTGGCAGAAATAATCATACCACCCATCAGGTGCCAGGGGCCTTTGTACCACACTTCCAAACCAAGTAATCCAACACTGAGCATGATCGCTGCTGCAAGCGTCTGCTTCCCCACTGATTTCAAGAAGCCAAATGAGATCTCTTTCTGTACCATATATACAGTAATAAACGAAGTACAACTCATAAGAAATGCTGCAAATGCAACTCCTGTGTATCCCCAAATCCATAGAGAAATTGGAGCAAAAATCCAAGTTATGGTTGTCCACATAATCATAAGACGCAATGTAGAGTTAATTTTACCAATCGCATTTAAAGTATTTGTAAGTGGGGTGGAGATAGCACTCCAAAAAACACTTGCTGTAAACCATATGAAGGCATATGATGCAGGTTGCCATTTAGCATATCCTGGAATTAAAGAGAGTGTTGGATTGATAAAAATAATCATTCCCACTAACATTGGGAAAACAATTAGACTAATAAAGTACAAAGTTTTTTCAATTGCTCTTCCCAAAAGTTTCTTGTCATGTTGCAAGCGTGCAAATGTTGGAAAAGTAATCGCCATAACATTTTGGACAGTCAGCAAGTATGGGTACAGTGACCAATTTTTTGCCCACTGTATGTAGCCAAACTCCCTAAGAGGCATAACCAGGCCAAGTGCTAAAAAAAACAGTTGATCTTTTATTCTAGCTAAAAAATCATTTAGTTGAAACTTTACTCCATACCCAAATAATTCCTTGAAAGAAGCCTTATTTAGAGCAAGCCCAACACTCCAGGGCGCAATGAGCAACATAACTACCGTTCCCGCAACTGACCTCACAAGGATCGCATAGGCATAAGAAAGCGCGCCAAATCCTTTCCAGGCAAGCCATATCAATATGCCGTGAAACAATATTTGTTCTACAATTTGGGGAATAACTAATCTGGAAAACTCTAGTTTTCGCTCAAGAATTACTGAGGAAATTGTCTTAAAACTGGCCAAAGGAAATGAAATCGCTAAACTTAGTAATATCCAATCAGCACTCACACCCGCTTTATTAGAAACAAATCCAGTCGAGATAAGTGCAAGCACCACAAATACTATTATCCATGACAAAACTTGCTGCACTGTAAAGGTAGTTCTGTAATCCGTATTTGTCGGCTCTTGTTTTTTCTGTACAAGAGCCGCAGCAAAACCAATATCAGACACAAAAGTAAGTAGCCCAATAATTTGAATTACAAACCCGTATACACCAAAATCTTCAGGTTCTAATAGCCAACTCAATATAACTGCCGAACCAAGCCCAATGCCTTGCAAAAAAAGTGTTCGACCGAAGTACGAAACTGCACCAGATACAGTTTTTTTCTTAAGTACGGCGATGGAGTGTTGTGACTCTGAGCTAGATTGTTGTTTAGATTCCATAGTATGTATATATGTAAAGGTTTTATTTCTTCGGGAAAGTGGTTCTCTGGAAACCAAATGCAACTAGCATAACCGCACTAATCACTGATATTGTGTTTGCTACTCTCCTAATTGGTGATTCCGAAAAAAAGAGGCCCACGACATGTTTCCCTTCTGGTATCGTGATAGATATCAAACCGAACTCATTAGGTTCAACTAATGATGGTTTACCATCAACCTCCGCGCTCCACCCAAGAAAATAGGCAATTGCGAACTCAACAGGACCAGTTGCTTCTTGATCAATACGGACTAAGTGCTCATGCGTTCTAGAAATAATATGTTCTTGTAACTCTGTTCCCCCCTTTGATTCTAAAATAACAGTTGCAGGCTTGAGATCATTGATTGCTAAATCAATGGGAATATAGTCAGGAAGTATCTCACTCATGTGTGTGCGAATTCTTGCGGGATCCGTGTAGTACAAGGAATCCGTATCATCTAATAATGACTCTGGTCTAAAGTGAGTAGCAGACAGCAGCAGCACACAACTCATAAAAATCGCAAAAGCAGCACGCACATATTTTGAGGTAAAAATCTCTATAGAAAAACCTACAAGTAAAGCAAGCAAAACAGTGCTTACGCTCAACCAACGCCAGGGAAACTGGAGGTATTTCAGATACTGCACATACTCCCAAACTGGCTGCGCATGTGACAGTGTTAAAGCAAGCGTTACAAACAAAGTAATCATGGTTGCAAAAGCAATATAATATTGTTGAGTGTCTTTTAATTTTTTACCTTGCATAGCTGCAGAAAAACCCCATGCTAAATATCCTATAAATACTGCTAATGCAAGCAACTGACCATACCCAAGAAAGAAAGAAATACCATCATCGGGTCCCCACTCTGAACCACCATAGCCCCAATTATTTATCACCAGCTGGCGTATGTACAAGAAATGCAATCGAAAATCGAAGTACCCCGTCAAAATTTTTTGGTCTATCTGCGTATAATTTTTTTCAATCAATGAGGGCACAACATACCAAGCAGACAACCCAAAACCCACACTATACCCAGTAAAGAGTGTCGCCAGTCGGCGCAAAAGCTCAGGATACGTGCGCTTGTGATACCAACGCTCACCCACTAGTAATAATGCTGCCCAAATTCCTGAACTGACAATTGCCATGAGCGTAACCAAATTATGACTGAGAGCCATACCTGCTACAACAACACTAAGAAGTAGAAAACCCCCTCTGTTTCTGACAACTCTTGCGGATGCCAAAAAAAGCCAAGGAATCCATGCAATTCCCCAAGCTTCACTAAGCGCACCACGCACAAAAATATTTACAGCCCTGTAAGGCGCAACTGTCGCTGCTAGTGCTGCAACAATACTTGCCATATGACCTGTAAAATCTCTCGAGAGCTTGTACATACCAAAAGTCGTACCAACAGTGGCACACACAATCAACAACTTTATGGCTGTAATTACAGAAACATATTGATAGAGAAAAGCTCCAAGTATATATGGTAGCGGTGCATAAAAATTAAAAAGTGGCATGCCATATCCGTATCCAAAGTTAGCACTCCATCTGGGTGGAATATGGCCATCATGCAAGGCTGCGCTCATTTCCACAATTCGTGAGGCATGGACAAAATCATGTCCTCGATAAAAACCACTAGCTAACAAAGACCAGGTGCCAGAAGCAACAATACATAGCAATAGAAGTGATATACCAACACGATAAAACATACGGTATTATTGTAGCGTACTCTTGCTTACACAGCAGTGGTAAGATACATCTGTCCATGAAAACTACAGAATCATCGATTTTTTCATTTAATAATACTCTTATAACTACTTTACTTCTGTCTATTTTCTCTGCAGTATTGTTACTTGCACTCTCAGGTCTTATCTTGGCAACAATTGGGCTTGCTTCAGCCACAAGTATTCTTACTAAGTCTGGATTCTCTTGGAGCAGTGTTTCTGAATCAGTACAAACTGGTCTGCAAACAACTCCAACAGTTGACTCGGCTGGTCATAAAAATTTTCTCGTGCTTGGGTTAGATGTATTAGATACAAGACCTGGAAGCAAACCTCTTACTGACACTATTTTGATTGTCTCTTTAGATACAAACACTAACACTGTTTCAATGATTTCACTTCCTAGAGATCTCTGGATAGAGGATTTAGACGTTCGTATCAACGCACTATTTAGCAGTGCCTTAGAAAAAAATCTTGAACCAGCTGGATTTGTTGAAGCAGAAATCGAGAACCTCACTGACATCGAGGTTCATCATACTGTAGTTGTTACTTTAGACACTGTTGCAGAGCTAGTTGATTCACTAGGTGGAGTCCAGGTCCATGTAGACCAATCATTTACCGACAGCCAATTTCCGAAATCAAATGTGGATGTCACTATAGTTTCTGATCCAAATGAGTTGTATGAAACTGTGATCTTTGAACAAGGAACGCAAACACTTGATGGAACTCGTGCATTGCAGTTCGCGCGCAGTCGGCATGCGTCGGGATCAGAAGGTACAGACTTAGCTCGTTCAGCCAGGCAACAAAAATTACTTACAGCCATTGCAGAAAAACTTTTGTCTGCTGACACCTTACAGCAGCCAGAGATACTTGTTCAACTTGGTCAAGTATACAAACATCAGTTTGAGCACGAAATACCGCTCTCTGAACTGACTGCATTGGTAGTGCAAAGCGTGACTGTTCACAAGCCAATCACATTTTCCAGAGGTATTTTATCAATCTATCCTGATTCTCTTTCAGGTGTGTTAGTACACCCGCCTGAGTATGCATACAATGGTCAATGGGTCTATATAGTTAGAGATATACCCTTATTTAAAAATGAAGTGAGGGCCATTTTGGGATACTCTCCATGATAAAAACTGTGGAAACGAGCAATGCACTACAGCCACTTCCCCCAAAATTAATTGTTTTGTTTCTCTCCATATCCATAGTACTCACAGCAATCACTGCGGGGTACTACCATGAGTTATACCAACAAGCACTCAGAAAAAACTCACAATTGTCAGCTAAGATACTAGATCTTTCATTATTCTGCCCAAAAACTGAGTGATACCAACTTGCACTTATGGGGTATTGCCTTCTATAATCAGAGCTGAACGAAGGACAAAATCATAAACATTAGATAGGAATGGAAATGGCACATCAAACACTTTTAGTCACTGGCGGTGCAGGTTTTATCGGTGCTAATTTTATTTTATATTGGCTCAAGCAACACCCAGATGATGTAATTATCAATCTAGACGCATTGACCTACGCCGGAAATGTTGAAACACTTAGGTCAATTTCTGACCATTCAAACTACACATTTGTTCATGGATCAATAAATGATTCTCAGCTGGTCTCTTCATTAGTGGCAGATTGTGACATGATTGTTCACTTCGCGGCGGAAACACATGTAGACCGTTCGATTTCTGGCCCAGGCATTTTCTTGCAAACGAACGTCCTTGGTACCTACGAACTACTTGAAGCAGCCAGACGAACTAAATTGAAACGCTTCCATCACATTTCTACGGATGAAGTATTTGGTACACTACCACTTGACTCCCATGCACAATTCTCTGAAACTACGCCGTACGATCCACGAAGTCCTTACTCAGCAAGTAAGGCTAGTTCGGATCATTTAGTAAGAGCATACGGTGAAACTTATGGTGTTCCTTACACAATAACTAATTGTTCAAACAATTATGGAGAATATCAGTTTCCTGAAAAACTCATACCTTTAGCTATAACGAATTGTATGCAAGGAAAACCAGTTCCTATCTATGGAGATGGCAAGCAAATTCGAGACTGGTTGTATGTGCAAGATCATTGTACTGCTATTGAAGCTGTTTTACTGCAAGGTGCTGCACAGGAGACGTATGTTGTTGGGGGACTAACTGAAGATATAACTAACATTGAAGTTGTTCAACGCATACTTACATTAACGGGTAACCCAACTGATATGTTTGAGCATGTTGAAGATCGTGCTGGACACGATCGCAGATACAGTGTAAATTGGTCAAAAATTTCCACAGAACTGGGATGGAAGCCAGCAGTTTCATTTGAAGAAGGCTTACAAATGACAATTGATTGGTACAGGAACAACACTTCTTGGTGGCAACCGCTAAAGACAAAGGAATCAAGTTTCTTCACTGCACAATATCAAAATCGTACCACCACAGCCACGACTGGCTAAAGGATTTTCTCATGCATATCGACCAAAAATATAGAGAGAACGTAACTATTCAATCATATCAAAGTATGCCAACTATTGAGGGCGTTTCAATTACCGAATGTCAGTTTTTTACTGATGACGGAGGAAATTTTGCTGAGCTATTTAGACTTGACAACGCTCAGGTAGAAAAGTTGGAACCAGCCTTTACAGTTAAGCAAGTAAGCTTTTCCGTCATGGTTCCAAACACCATCAAAGCCTATCATGTTCACTTCAAACAGGAAGATTTGTGGTTTTGCTCACCATTTGACAGACTTTTAGTAAATTTACATGACATCAGACAAGACTCTCCTACTTTCGATGTACACCAAAGAATAGTACTTGGAGCAGGTAAGCACCGCATGCTTAGAATTCCTTCAGGTGTGGCACACGGCGTCGCAAATATTTATGAGAAACCCATGACTTTGGTATACGCAACAAGTGAACAATTTTTGATGCATGCTCCAGATGAACACAGGTTGCCTTGGGATCAATTTGGCACAGATGTATGGGAACTAACAAAAGGATAGACGAGTACTCTGATCATCATGGCAAAACCTCACCTTCTTATCACTGGTAGTAACGGTCTTGTTGCCTCACAGTTTATGGCACAGTACCAAAACGAGTACATATTTGACACAATAGATCTATCAAACACTGAGAAACCAGTGGACATCACTCAGTTAGAACAGGTAAAAAAAGCCGTTTCTGACAGCAATGCACAAGCTATTATTCATTGTGCAGCTTTTACAAATGTTTCAGAAGCATGGAAACAAGAAAACAATCAACTTGGTACTGCTTATCAAGTTAATGTAATCGGTACAAAAAATGTTGTTCAAGCAGCCACAGAAACTAAAAAACATCTCATCCATATTTCAACACCCTACATATTTGATGGCTCACTTGACGGCCTATATTCAGAATTACAACCAGCATCACCTATTGAGTGGTATGGATATACAAAGGCAGAAGCAGAACAGGTTATAACAGGATCAAGTGCAAGCTGGACTATATTTAGAATTGACCAACCATTTCGGAGTCTCCCTTTTTCCCGACCAGATACGGTTAGGAGAATAGTGACTGGTTTGCAGACAGACACACTTCCACCACAGTTTATCGATCATACCTTTGGACCCACCTTTTTAGATGACTTTTCCCATGTCTTACAGTGGGCTGCGAAAGAACATGTTAAAGGTATTTTCAATGCTACAAGTGGCGAACAATGGACTGACTTTGCTTTTGCTGAAGTGGTCAAATCAATTTTTGCATTGCCTGGTACAGTTCATGAGGGCACATTGGCCACTTATCTAGCACAAAGCAATCGACCATACCAAAAGAACACAGCTATGAGTACAGAAAAGTTGAGGCGGGCATACGGTCCACAAAAATCTATCAAAGAAGCGTTAGAACTTGTACGTGCAGCAAACAATCTCTAGGAATCTTTTTTTCGCTGGGTTCGTCGCCATTTCATGATGAGTTTATGATCACCACTAAGCAGAACGGCAGGCACTTCCCAACCATTATAAATTGCTGGCCTAGTGTATTGGGGATACCCCAGCTGACCAGGGACATCATGTGACTCATCATGTGTGCTGCATGAGTTCCCCAGAACTCCTGGCAATAACCGTACTACACTGTCTGCAATAACAGCGGCAGCAGGTTCACCACCTGTGAGCACATACTCACCAATTCTAATTTCTTCATCTGCTAAATGTAGTGCCACTCGTTCGTCAACCCCTTCGTAGTGACCGCAAATGATTGTAAGCATATCCAAAGCTGCAAACTCTCTTGCCTTACCCTGAGTATATTTTTCACCTTGCGCTGAGAGTAATACAACTCTATGCGTGCATGCCTTAGGACTTTCTGATCGAATTTTTCGTAAAGCTAGATCAATCGGTTCAACTTTCATGACCATTCCTGGTCCACCGCCAAACGGTCTGTCATCGGTCACCCTGTGTTTGTCTTGGGTAAAGTCTCTCAAATTAATAATTCTGTACTCTACGGTACCTGTCGTATTGGCTCGTTTGAGAATAGAACTAGAGAACACTGAGGAAAAATAGTCGGGAAACAGAGTTAGGATGTTGATCCACATGATGATAGTATATATGATAGAGTCATCTATGCCACAGACTGTCAGCACAGGCCCTACATTAACAAATATCACCTATGGTGGTCGTTTAATCGTCAAATACGGTTTAGTGGTCCTGCTCCTGCTGATGGTTGGCCGCGTGACTTTCAATAGTTTTGTTGCCTATTGGAAAGCAACACACCCTGCTCCGCCACCTCCTCCAACTGTCGGGTTTGGCAAATTACCTCAACTGCAGTTTCCTGAGAGGAACTCTGAGGAAGTCCCCTTAGAATACAAGCTAGAAACACCCACTGGGTCTTTACCTGAATATGGAGACCGAGGCAAAGTTTACTTTATGCCTAAAATGACCGCTAACCTTCTAGCAGACCAAAAAGCAAAATCTATAGCTGCTACATATGGTTTTTTATTTGAACCATCAATTCTTAGCACCGAACGCTATAGGTTCAAAAAATCGCAACCCCTTGAGACTACTATAGATATCAATACAAGGACTCTCCACTTTGATTTACAGTCTGATTTTTTAGCACGACCAGAATTGGTTGCGAATACAGTGCTCCCAAACAATTTTCAGGCAGTCGACTCTGTGAAAAACTACTTAAAGTCAGCTGATCTACTCCCAGATGATGTAGCCACTGCAGCGGGAGAAGTTCTGTATCTGAAATCTTTAGGAGGTGAACTCGCTCCAGCAGTTTCTTTATCAGATGCAGATTTTATTCAAGTTGATTTAAACAGAAATCCCATTGATACCGTTTATAGAATGTACACGCCTGATGGGTACACTGGCGTTATCAGTGCCATAATCAGTGGAGGTCTGCAAAATAACAATACAATCGTTGACTTACAATATGCGTACAATGCTGTGGATTACTCTCAGATGCATACCTATCCACTTCGCTCAGCACGGACTGCATGGCAACTACTACAAGCGGGTGAGGGGTTTATAGCGCAAAAGGGTGACGCAGATGTTGCTGTAGTTCGGTCGGTCAGCATGGCGTACTACGACTCATACGATGAACAAGACTATTTACAACCAATATATGTTTTTGAAAATGTTGATTCAGGATTCCTAGCATTTGTTAGTGCGCTCGATCCAACTTTTGTGCAGTCCCCAGTGCAGTAAGTAATAGAGTATAATGCAAACCTTATGAGCACTCAAATAGTTAGAACCAGAATGGCCCCTAGTCCCACAGGTGAGTATCATGTAGGCCACATTTCAACACTGCTAAAAAACTATGCTTTTGCAAAAAAACATGGTGGCCAGTTTGTGCTTAGAATTGAAGATACTGACCAAGTCAGAAAAGTAGATGGTGCAGTGGAAAAGATTCTTTCCGTAATTCATCAATATGGATTGGATTGGGATGAAGGACCAGACAAAGGTGGTCCCTATGGACCGTATACACAATCTGAACGATTGCCCCTGTATGCAAGCATGGCACAAAAGCTAGTTCAGAGTGGTCATGCATACTACTGTACTTGCAGCAGTGAGAGACTCGCACAAGTTAGAGAAAAATCTATTGCTGAAAAAATACCCCCTAAATACGATAGACATTGCCTGAAAAAACAAACAGAGGTTTTAAAAGCAATCGCTGATGGTCAGGCATTCGTTATACGTTTAAAATCACCAGATGCAGTGGATATCACTTTCATAGACCTAATCCGTGGAACTATCACCATAAACTCTGAAAGTGTTGATGACCAGGTGCTACTAAAATCTGATGGTTTCCCTACTTATCACCTGGCTGTAGTTGTTGACGATCATGAAATGAATATTACCCATATTTTTCGTGGTGAGGAATGGATTAGCTCTACGCCCAAACATATTTTGCTGTATGAAGCATTTGGTTGGGAAAAGCCTGTATATGCTCATATTCCAGTTTTTCTTAATCCTGATGGCAAAGGCAAGATGAGCAAACGAAAAGGAACTGTTTCAGCAGTTTCATTTTTAGAGTCAGGATACTTACCTGAGGCACTTCTTAATTTTTTTATGATCCTAGGTTGGACTCCTAAGGATCAAAGAGAAGTGATAACACTGAATGAATACATTGCAGAGTTTGAACCAAAGGATATAAGTCCAAAATCCGTAGTCTTTGATGTTAAAAAATTGCAATGGTTAAATGGTGTGTATATTCGAAACCTTAGTCTAGATGAATTAGCTGTTAGATGTGAACCATTCCTGCCAGAGTACTTTGGAAAAGACAAACTACCTGTACTGCTTCCTCTGGTTGCTGAGAGATTAGTCACACTAGCAGATATCGTTCCACTCACTGAGTATTTCTTTGTAAGACCACAGCCACAAACTGAATTACTCACAAAAAAATCCACAAATACAATAGTTATTGATCAACTCCAGAAAACAGCTGAACTTTTTAAGGGAGTTACCTGGAAAGCCGATGAACTTGAGCAGCAGGTACGCCTTATGCAAGAAAAATGGGGTTGGCAACCAGGTCAATTTTTTATGATGTTGCGAGTTGCAGTTACTGGTAAAACCGCAACACCTCCGCTCTTTGACACCATAGCAGCTGTTGAAAGATCAGAAGTGCTAACACGATTGCAGGAAGCAATAATAGCGGTTTCACACTAATAATAAAAATATGTCTGCCCCGACGAACACCACTAGCCAAATTCTTCAAGAAACTATTGAACTTCAATTGACTGAGTTGACTGACATCTACCCAGAAGCTCGCGATTGGATCGATCAATACGAAGCCATACATGCACTAGCAAACAGTAGCCCTAGTTCCACAAGCGTGTCGCAGAAGGTCACACAATCTTTGCTTAGCGAAAAATCTGCAGCTGAGTACATCCAGCAAATTTCCCATGAAGAATATTTTGTTGTAATTGAAAAGCTAACCGAAATCATGCACACGAATGCTACGCAAGTGTCTCCAGAGGAACTGTTGTACATTGAGCAACAACTCAGTGATTTGCTCGGATTCTCTGTAACTACAGAATTGGATGGTTATAGATTACAGAGTAACTCAGGAACAATAGGAGCAGGTCAGCATCTTAAACGTCACCCAAATGACCATTTGGATCAACACAGTGCTGTTAAAGAAGCTGGATTGTCACCTTATAGGTCAGCATATGGTTGGCTCTCCTCACAGTCACCAGTAGATGAACTTACAGAACTAAGAGAGCAATTTTGGGTTGGAGTGCCTGTATCTGCTTCAACCAATACGTTTCAAGATATTCAAGGCACTATACAATGGTTTAAGTACCGAAAAGTGTTAGTTATCAATCCTTCATCTCAATCGTTTGTCGTCGCGTGCATTGCAGATAGACTTGTGGACACTCCTTCACGTCAATTTTTAGGATCTCCTGAACTGATTCGCTCACTCAATTGCTGGAATCCAGGCTCATTTGGCAAAGTACTTATTTTTTTTGTAGAAGATGAGTCTAATCAAATTCCGCTCGGCCCTGTTCCGTTAGCGTTTTCAACAATGAATGGCATGCAACAATGAAACCACTGCCGCCTCGATACTATGCTGAGTTAATCAATAATACAATTTTTGAGTCAGTTATTGAGGCACACGGGCCATTAGAGTCATCTGAGAGTAGAAATCACATTTGGCATCAGTTAGTTTACTTACTAGATATAGTTGCCATAACAACAGTGTTGCATTCTATTCCTACTAAAGGTGAAAGAATAGCGTTTCTCAATGCGTACTCAAAAAACTTTCAGTCTCCCGATTTGCTCACTACACTCCATAATATTGATATAGGAACAATTCAGGAATTACTTTCAGAAAAACTTGATCGTGCACTACTTGCACTGGCATAGTTTGTCTCGACTGTCAGATAACAACCTGCTAGGATACTGCATATGATATTGGTCACATTGAATGTTGGTTCACGATACCCCGTCAATCGGAAAAAACTCAGAAAAACTGTAGAGCGTGTTCTGAAAGAACATAACGTAGATCATGCACAACTCGATATATCTATTGTTGGCACCAGAAAGATAAAAGAGTTAAATGAGTCAAAACTACATCATCAAGGTACTACTGATGTACTGTCGTTTCCCCAGCATGAAAGGCACCAGCTCACAGATTTCCCAATGCCGCCTGGCTATCCCCCACATTTGGGAGACATTGTAATCAGTTTTCCAGAAGCTGTTGTGATGGCTAAAAGGTATGGTAAGCTAGTTGATGATCAGATTTGTTTTTATCTAGAACACGGCTTACTACATGTTTTAGGCTACCATCATGAGTGATTATGACCTGGAATAGAACATACCGTCCCAAAACGATTGCCCAACTGCATCTTGTCAAAGTTAGGGAAAGATTGTCGGGATTACTAAAGCAAAGTGCGCTGCCACAAGCGTTTTTATTTGCTGGACCGAAAGGAACAGGTAAAACATCCGCATCTAGAATTTTAGCAGCTGTACTGAATGACCCAAAAAATACTAAGGGCGTACTAGAGCGTATTCAATCCACTTCGCAGAACCAAAGCCCACAGTCTGTTTTGCTCGAGCCAAGCTTAGATGATGATTTTATTTCTAGAATCCTTGAAGGTAAGTCTTATGTTGTTCATGAGCTTGACGCTGCTAGTAATAGAGGCATAGATGATATCCGAAACTTAAAAGAAAGAGTCTTTTTACCTCCACAGGAAGGCGTTGTTTCTGTGTTTATTCTTGACGAGGCACACATGCTAACGACAGAAGCAAGTAATGCACTCCTCAAAATTCTAGAAGAACCTCCTGCACACGTTGTATTTATACTAGCCACAACAGAACTGCACAAGATTCTACCTACAATCATTTCAAGATGCTATACAGTTGAGTTTTCAAAAGCATCAGACTCTGAGATATTGTCTGCACTAACCACAATCATGGATGCTGAGAAGCTTACCTATGAGCTAGATGCACTACAAGCAATCATCGCGCTTGCAGACGGTAGTTTTAGGGATGCCGTCAAGCTAGCTGAGAGTGTTTCAGTCAAAGAGAAGAAGCTCACACTACTGGCAGTATCTGAACAACTAGGGGTAGCAAACATTTCTAAAGAAATAGACTCGTTATTGCGTTCTATCATCAGTAAAGAAGCTAATACCGTTGTGGCAATTTTTTCAGACTTCCGTAAATCTGCTATTCCAGAAAAAGTTTTGTATACGCAGTTGCTCACTAGACTACATTCCCTTTTAGTCTCAACGTTGCTTGGTACAAATGCACACGTTGAGTGGTCAGCACCGATAATACAGTTTTTACTTGCTGAGTTTAGTACTATTGAGGTCACACAAATGTGTCCAATACCGTACCTTGCTCTTGAACTTAAATGTCTAGACATTATTTCGCGCTCTCAAAAAAAAAAATTCTGAAAGTAAATCAGAAAGTCAAAAACAAACTGTAACAAAAAAGTCATCAGGCACCAAATTAGAAAAACTTGCTGCCTTTTCCAGTTCTGGCAACACAGCCAACAAGCCCGAAAAAAAATCTAGTAGCGCTGGCAGTTTTTCTAAAACTGCAGATGGAAACACGGTATGCTCTCAGTGGAATGAGTTTGTGGGTCTAGTAATAAGCGCAAATGCAACACTTGGAGCGTTTCTGCAGTCGGCCAAGCCAATAGAAGGCACTCTGGGAAAACTTGTCATTAGAGTGTTTTACTCATTTCATAAGGATCAGTTACTGAACTCGAAGTCACAAGCAGTCATTCAGAACTGTATTCAACAGCTTTGTGGAGGGACACTTGATATTAGTATCGAAGTACTAGAGCACTCGAGTGATGACTCAGAAACACTTCATGACGCATTGCCATCAAAGCTTACAGAGCTAGCGACATCGGCACTGATGTAGTACAATTTGACCGTACAAACGTACGAAAAGGAGCACATATGGCAATGGGTAACCCACTCAAAGCACTTGGAGATTTAAATAATCTCAGAAAACAAGCAAAACAAATGCAACAAGATCTTGCAGGAGAGGAAATTCGCATTGAAGAAGGTGATATTGTCGTAGTAATCCGCGGAGATCAAACTATTGTGCAGCTTTCAGTACAGGGTGTGAGCAGCCAACCAGTAGTAGATGTACTTAACAAAGCTATCAAGAAGTCTCAGGAAATGGCAGCAAAGAAACTGCAAGCTACACTTGGTGGGTTTGGTGGACTTGGTGGGGGTGCGGATTGAGTATGACGACCGATCAGCGAGTTGTCATAGCAACAAGCAATGCACACAAGTTTGCCGAGATCGTTCCGTTATTTGCAGAATCGTCATGGCAACCAATTTTACCACAAGACATGGGCATTTTTGTACCTGAAGTGGCAGAGACAGGCAGTACATTTGCAGAAAATGCAATCCTAAAAGCTAAAGCATATCAACTTGCATGCAGCCTACCAGTAATTGCAGACGATACAGGATTAGAGGTTTTGGCTTTAAACGGACAACCTGGGGTGCACTCCAACAGATGGCATCCAGGAAGTTATACTGACAGAAATGAGGCTCTACTCGAACGACTAAAAACAGAGAATAACAGAAGTGCTCAGTTTACCACGGTTGCATGTCTTCTAGTACACTCAGACAGCGAGCCATTGCTATTTAGAGGATGTGTTACTGGGCAAATCAGCACAATATCAAGAGGCGTTCAAGGTTTTGGGTATGATCCACTTTTTGTCCCAGATGGTTATTCACAAACATTCGGTGAACTTGACCCAACCGAGAAACAGACTGTATCGCACAGAGCCCGAGCTTTTATCCAAGTAATAGCAGCACTAAAGACACTTTAATTATATGGTACAACAATCTCAGAACACATACATTCCTTCAGAGGAAGTACTAGAAAAATATGCAGATGTCTTAATCAATTTTGCTCTGAATTCAGGCCATGGCCTACAAGCAGACGAAGTTGTTGAACTAGTTGTGCCAGATGTAGCCAAGCCATTGGCGTTACATTTACAGAACATGGTGTTAAAGGCAGGTGGAATTCCCCTTATGCGCTTGATGCCTACTGGTTTTGATAAAGATTATTATTCCCTTGCTACCCCCAAGCAACTAGCCTTTTTCCCAGAGCGTTACTACGAAGCACGTTCCAAGCTACTACACCACTCCGTTAGCATTATCGCTGATGTATATCCAGAAGAGCTAGCAGGAATTTCTCCAGAAAAAATCATGCTACCACGCACAGCTAGAAAACCCTTTAGAGATCTCATGATAGCCAAAGAGAACCGTGGCCAGTATACGTGGACACTAGCTTTATGGGGAGTTGAAGCTAAAGCTTCCATTGTGGGCTTGAA
Organism: uncultured Pseudomonadales bacterium; assembly: GCA_964607285.1. Taxonomy (GTDB): domain Bacteria; phylum Patescibacteriota; class Microgenomatia; order UBA1400; family PJMF01; genus CAZBMX01. The sequence continues at coordinate 174,487 of CAZSJW010000001.1, read as the reverse complement.
TATAGAAGAGTACTGGCAACAAATCATTCAAGCCTGTTTTCTAGATACAGACAATCCAATAGCCGAATGGAAAATGTTGTACCAACTCCAACAGCATATCAAAGAGTCACTAAATGCACTGCGAATAGACTGGCTTGATATTGAAGGTTCGGATATTGAACTAAGAGTGCAACTTGGTGAAAATAGAATTTGGAATGGAGGCAGTGGTAGAAACATACCAAGTTTCGAGTTATTCACATCACCAGACTGGAGAGGTACTGAAGGATGGGTACAGTTCAATCAGCCAGTATACCGATATGGCGCAGTGCTTGAAAAGCCGTTTTTGCGATTTCACAAAGGACTTGTTACAGAAGCAAAGGCTGAGAAAGGCCAAGGTTTGCTAGATGAAATGCTTAAAACTGAGAACGCTAATAAGATTGGTGAGTACTCATTGACTGACAAACGCATGTCACGTATTACCCACCCTATGGCTGAAATTTTGTTTGATGAAAACATTGGTGGTCCATTTGGCAACACTCATTTGGCAATCGGTAATTCCTACCATGATTGCTACAGAGGAAACCCTGCAAATGTTAGCCAACAAGAGTGGCGCGCTATGGGGTTTAATGACTCTGCAGAACATACAGATATGATTTCTACCACGGATCGTACTGTAACAGCTACGCTGACAAGTGGGGAAAAGCGGGTAATTTACAGGGATGGTGAGTTTGTAGTATAGCGGTGCGGAACTCTACTGGAATCTGCGCTTCGCTTTGATAAACATGGCGAAGATGAATACACAAGCAGCAACACTTAAAAGCGGAACTGCTGATGCGGCACCTTCTAAGTATGTGCCATTTGACGTGCCAGCTAGTATCTCTTCTATTCGTTTGAGTATATGCCCTTCTTGCTGAACGGCTTGTGCTGGAGGCATCAATGAAGTACCTTTAACTGCTACCATTCCAGGAGATACACCTTCCACAGATTCGTGCCTGGGACTGGCTACTGTAACTGGTTTGTACTGCTCAACGAGCTCATTGTAAGCCTCTTGGGGTATCAAAAACACCCCTAGTGTTTCGAGACTGATCATCAGGAAATGAATCCGCTAATGTTGCTTGTTCAACCATATCGTGCTTAATCGCTGCAGCTGTAGTATCTCCTGTTGTTACAACATGTTCTAAATATTGATCAAGAAACTGAATTGTCGCTTGTCCAAGTTCTACAGACAAACCAAGGTCCGCGCAAACCGCAGCGAGTGCCTCATCATATGTATCACCAGAATCCATTTGCTCTACCAACATTTGTGTGAAAAGTGTTTGAGCTGTGGCAAAATCACGAACATTTCTCGAGGCATTCTGTACTGCTCGACCAAGAATCATCTCAGTTGCCAGCTGTAAAAACCCAAAGTTGGGATCGCTGGCACGAGTTTGCAGCAGTGCATCCAGATGCTCTGAAACTGTTAAAACAGTAACAATTTGATTGGTACTCAATACCACAGTTACACCCTCGCCAAGCACAGATTGTGCATACTCATAAAAATCTGTGTACTCAGTTTGTTGCGCAAACTCAGCCTCTAGCCTGCGAACATTGCCTGCCAGTATGGTCAGTGTAGCCCAGTCAGCTTGCCTTTCAGGTGTCCCGAGAACTCTATTTGATCTCATTTCGATTTCTGTTAATCGAATGTTAAGCAAGTCTACTGTGTCATGATCAAGCTGTGGATACTCCTGCTGAGGAAATATATCTAGCCTGCCCGCTAACAGCTCATACTCTGAGGTATAGGTGTTCATAAGTCTTATATTATAACTTATTACACACTTTTTGATCAATGTGTATGTTACATATACTGAAAGAAGCCTGCACTACTTCCGAGCTTTGTTCCGCTCATTTTTGTTCAAGTGCTTTTTGCGCACACGTAAACTCAGTGGTGTAACTTCAAGTAACTCATCATCCTGGATAAAGTCAATACACTGCTCCAAGCTTAAATCTACAGGGGGAGCGAGCTGAATCATCTGGTCAGCACTAGCAGCTCTCATGTTAGTCAGTTTCTTTCCTTTTGCTGCATTCATCTCAAGATCTTCTTGTCGCTTATGCAATCCAATGACTTGCCCTTCATACACGTTTACTCCAGGTGCCACAAATGTTGAACCTCTCTGTTGAATAGACTCTAAAGCGTACGCTGTGGCAGTCCCTGTATCTGAAGCAATAATAGCTCCATTACGCAATACACCTATAATGTCCGCTGAAACTGGGAAAAAACCCAGGAATCGACTAGCGAATAAGCCATTTCCTCTAGTTTTGGAAACAATTTCTGAGCGAAATCCTAGTAAGTTTTTACTACTCAGTTCAAAAATCATACGAACCACACCTTTATCATCAGTTCTGGAGTCTTTAAGCTCCGCTCTTCGCTTCGATAGTTCTTCCATGATGACGCCTGTATAATCCTGACTTATTTCAACAGTCAGCTCTTCTCTTGGCTCCGACTTTACTCCATTTATTTCTTTAATAATAACCTCAGGCTTACTGACTTCAAACTCATAGCCCTCACGCCGCATTGTTTCAATCAAGATGGCCAAGTGCAACTCTCCACGACCTGCTACGATGAATCCACTTCCTCGCTGATTTTCGGTAACGCGCAAACCAATGTTAGTTTTTTGCTCGCGTTGTAAACGATCACCAATTTGACGAATGGTTACAAACTCACCTTCGCGACCACTAAATGGTGAGGTATTGGTATTGATTTGAATGCTCAATGTTGGCTCAGTTATAAATATAGCTGGGTATCCAGTTGGATCTGATGGATCAGTGACTGTCAAACCAATCGCGATGTCCGTTAGTCCAGTTAATGCCACAATGTCACCAGCAAATGCTTCAGGTGTATTTACTCGACTAAGTCCCTTGCTTGTCAACACTTCCTGGACGGTGCCTGTGCCTTGTACGGTGTTTTCGAGAACCAAGCTTATACGTTGACCAGGTTTGACTGTGCCTTGGGAAATTTTTCCAACCGCAAAGATCCCTTTGTAGGAGTCAAAGTCCAAATTGGAAATTTGCATTTTAAAAGGCTTGCTTGGATCACCTTTGGGTGCAGGCACTGTTTCGATAATTTGCTGAAAAACAGGCTCAAGAGTCGCGTCCTCGTTCCAATCTGCAGGTAAATGATTCCATGCCTTGCCTTCACGACCAATTGCATAAATGACTGGAAAGTCTAAATGACTTGCGTCTTCAGCCACTTGCAGAAATAAGTCTTCTACCTCTTGTAAAACCCTCTCTGGTTCAGCATCTTTTCTGTCAATTTTATTAACTACGACAATGATTGGCATGGCTTGTTTTAGTGCTTGCTCTAAAACAAATCTTGTCTGTGGGAGAGGTCCCTCAGCAGCATCAACAATCAGTAACGCACCATCAGCCATACTGATAACACGCTCTACCTCACCACTAAAATCGGCATGACCTGGTGTGTCAATAATGTTTATTTTATAGTCGTTGTAAAAAACAACAGTATTTTTTGAAAGAATAGTGATACCCCGTTCTCGCTCTAGATCGTTGCTATCCAAGATCGTTGTTTGGGTCATCTCTGCTTGGTTGTCTCGAAATGTATGGGTTTGTTTGAGCATACCATCCACCAAGGTAGTTTTACCGTGGTCAACGTGCGCAATAATAGCAATATTTCTGATCTGCATGGTATGTTTTCTGAGCCTGAAGTGTACTAGTGAAGCGTACGGCAAAAAACGCTAAGTAACGAAGTATGAATTATACCAGAAAGCTACTAGAAATACGAGCAGTCATTACAAATTTGCCCGTTTGAGGTGTGAAAGAAAATCTGTAATTTTCAGTAAGGCAATTTTTCTATACTGCTTCTTTACTTCCTCTTCACCAAAATATTCAAATAAATCTGTAATAATTGAAGAGGTGCGAGCTCCATCACCTGAGAGATATTTTGCTTGCTCCTGTTTTGGCAAACGAACACTCAGCGTATACAGCAACTCATGGATAATCGCCGTATGTATGGCAGTCTTAGCTTTTTCAACCACGGTTTGATCTACATCCATTGATAAAAAAAGAGAGTCAATAATGGTTTCAAGTTCAGGTACGTTAGCCATTTTTTCCTCTCAATGTTGCTTTGATTACTGCTACTTCTCTGCGAACGGATTCTTTCATTTTTTGATCAATTTCAGTCCACACTTGGCTTTGCTCAGCTGCAGACGCGTTCACAGCAGACTTTGCAGTGTCTATAGAGTTCATCATCCATGAAAACGTTGCAACAGTTGTTGCGAATGAGGGTAAACCCATGCAACACAGTACGTCAAAGTTTTCAATTGGTTTTACAAATCCAATCGCCAATCGTATCAAAAGATACGCATCCACACTCAGAGCACCAAAAAAGGCAACCAGCGGCACAAGTATTTTCTTATTCTCAATTTTCTGTGCAATGGCTCGTGCTTGGAACTGAGCCCACTTGTCTATTAATTCCGATACCTCTGCTGAAAGTGTTTCTACATCCACTGTTTCAGTTTTTAGTCCTTTAGCTTGCTCCTTGAGTGCAGAGTGTAGACCTCGTAATGTAGCAATTGGCAAAAAGTAATCTGTCGAAGAGATTGCTCCTCCATGTATCAGAGTCTCACCACTAATAAAAATTTCTGGCGCAACTGGCTGATTCAGCATAAAATCCGCAAATGAACTTGCCCCAACCATCAGTTCAAACTCAACTTCTCCAGGATTGCCGATTTTACGTAAAACCTTTTTATCAGCACCAGACATGTACGTGAAGAAAAATGCTGTTTCACCATTCAATTCAAGTTGCTCTATAGATACTTCAACACGCTTAGTTTGAGAAAATTCTGACTCTTTGCCCGCCGCAAACTTTATTTTTGGTTGCATTTGGCGGCTAAGATCCGCACTTGACTCTGTTTGATCAATCTCCCACTGCTGCTGAATCTGTTGCCAAGTTAGATCGTCTAAGACAACATTTACAGGCCAACCATATAAGTCAGTGAGCATCAATTCATCAGGTTTTTTACTAAGATCTGTAATCAGAGAAAGTGCCTCATGTAAAGCGACCCACTCTACCCAAAGCGAAATATGTCTTGGTTCATCTTGCTGTTTATCCTGAAAAACAAACTGAAACACAGGAGTGGCTACATCCGGAACACCCACGTCACGCTGAATGACAGCAACCAAGGGTTTCTCTCGTGTATCAATTTCCAAACCGTGTTCTGCTGACAACTCTTTACTTGTAAAACCGAGTTCTTTGTGTCTTGCGGGCACTAACGAATCTATTTCACTCATATGCTCCTAGTCTATGCTATAGATATTCTCTCACTCAAGTACACATCTTGAACGGCTGTCAACAACTCTACCCCTTCCGCAAATGGCCTTTTGAATACTTTTCTTCCAATAATAAGACCACTTCCACCACCACGTTTATTTATGACAGCAGTACGCACAGCCTCCTGTAAGTCTTTCTCACCACCACTTTCTCCCCCAGAATTTATCAGCCCAATTCTTCCCATGTATGCATGAGCAACTTGGTAGCGAACCAAGTCTATAGGGTGATCAGTAAGAAGTTTTTCGTACATCGCATCTGTGAACTTGCTGAACTTTAGGTTTTGGAATCCATGTGCAGCAGTGGGAAGTTTTTGTTTTACTATGTCAGCACCCATAGTAGCACCGATATGAATTGCTTGTGAGGTGATATCAACAGAATCAGAGTAATCCGTTGTTCCCGATTTGTATCGATCATTTCTGGGATAGCACCATAAAATGGTAGCCATACCCAGTTCGTGAGCTTGAGCAAATGCTATAGAAATTTCATGAATTTGCCTATGTGACTCTGGAGAGCCAAAATAGACTGTCGCTCCAACTGCAACAGCACCCAATTCTTTTGCTTGCTTTACGCTCGCAAACTGAATTTGGTCGACTTTTTCTGGCAATGTAAGGTGTTCGCTATGATTTAGCTTTACAATAAATGGTATGCTTTGCGCATATTTTTTGGAGAATAACGCTAATACTCCCAAGTTTGAGGCAACACCCGAACACTGTGCTTCAACTGCAAGACGAATAATTGTTTCAGGATCAAAGAATGCGGGATTTTGATAAAACGAGTAGGCTGCAGTATGCTCCATTCCCTGATCCACAGGAAAAATTGACACATACCCGGTATCTGCTAATTTACCACTTCCATACAACCTGTGCAGGCTATCCAACACGGCAGGTGTTCGATCAGAAACGGCAAAAATCTCTTCTACGTGGTGTCTACCAGTATGATGGATAGTTGACGAAGGTATCTTCTCACAAACATGGTTCAGCAGGCTTTCTGCCTCATCACCAAGCAAGTTGACAATATCTTCGTATTGCATAGGTTTCCTTCTCTGTGCGACTATAGTAGTATTACTGTAGCAAGTTTCAGCTATTAGTTCTAGATCCATGCAGCCTGCCCACCATGAGCATCCGTTCGCAACTATCCGCTAGCAATCCTATTGCCTACTTCTGTGCCGAGTATGGGCTTGAGCAGCGCTTGCCAATGTACGCGGGTGGGCTGGGCATTTTGGCTGGTGATACGGTGAAACAAGCTGCTGACAGCGATATGCCATTTGTTGCTGTAGGACTCCTCTATCGTGGGTATCAGGCAATTCAGGACATTTCGGAAGATGGTATGCAGACTGAGAGAGACATGCCGTATGATCCACTAGAAGCAGGCCTCGAGCATGTGTATCAGGACGAGCAACCAGTTTTTGTGCGAGTCCACATGACCGAAGTTGATGTTTGGTTGCGCTGTTGGAAAAAAACGTACTCACCAAATGTCACCTTATTTCTACTTGATGCCGAGACTGATCAAAATCAGCTGTCTGAACGCTCTATTACACAGTTGCTGTACTCGGGAACGCAGGAAAGCCAGATCAAACAACAATTGATCTTGGGTATTGGAGGGGTCAAACTACTGCATTCGCTGGGAATTAGACCATTCAAATATCATCTCAATGAAGGTCGGCCTGCATTTTTGCATTGGCAGTTGATTAGAGAACTCATGGACACACATGGCATTGATTACTACTCTGCTAAAAAACTGGCTAAAGAAAAAACTGTCTACACAAATCATACCTTGGTCGCTGCTGGAAACCAAGGATATTCCATGGATTTGCTGCGGGTTTTTGGACGCTACTACTCGGACAAAATGAAAATCAGTATTGACACGCTTCTAGCTGATGGTGCAACGCCAGAGCCGGGTGCATTTGGCATTACTCCTTTTGCCCTCAGCGCATCATCCCGAGCAAATGGGGTCAGTGAACTACACAGCAAATTATCGGCCGAAGCATGGCCAGAGTTTCACTGGACTTCTATTACCAACGGGGTACACATGCCTACTTGGCAGGATTCGCAGATTCCCTTGGTTGTTTCAGAACCTGTTCAGCTGTGGGATCGGCACATGCAGCTCAAGCGTCAGCTGTCGGATTTTGTTAGTCAAAAGACGGGGTACAGCTTTAATCCTGATCATTTGGTGATCAGCTGGGCACGTCGTCTGGCCGACTACAAGCAGCTCCCTCTGTTGTTTGCTGACATTGCCCGATTGACCAACATTTTGAAGCACAGCACAAAACCCGTCCAGTTACTTATTGCTGGCAAAGCGCACGCGGGCGACACAGGTGCTAAAGCCAAACTGCAAGAGATAATCAAGTACATGCAAAACGAGTTATGCGGCCAGGCACTGTTTGTGCCAAACTACTCTATCGAAGTCGCTCAAATGTTGACCCGTGGCTCGGATGTTTGGCTCAATACGCCTGTGTATGGTCGAGAGGCCTGTGGGACTTCGGGCATGAAAGCTATTAGTAACGGTGTTCTGCAGTGCACAGTAGCCGATGGTTGGGCAGCCGAAGTCGAGTGGTCAGACACTGGCTGGGTGCTCGACCACATGAATATCTCGGAAAACACCTATCAAACTTTTGAACAAAATATTGTGCCACTGTATTATGAGCGAGACACTAACAATCTACCTACGGGCTGGATCCAGATGATGCAACGATCAGTTGAGCTTTCTAAACAATTCAGTGCTGAGCGAATGCTCACAGAGTACATTGACAAACTATATAGTTAGTCCTTACAATCAGCACTCATGCCACCACAAAAATACAAAAAATATTATCAGTTAATGTCCGAACAGAATGTTGCGTTGTTCGACACCTTCCAAGTAATCCATGACGGTTTTGTGGTTGATCCCGACCAGTGGAGTGATAAGTTTCACACCTTTGGCCGCGATGTGGTAGACGTAATGAGATTTTGGGAGCGCAAGCTGTGTGCGGGTATGGAGCGAGGTGTGCATGCGCAGTACTCAAATCGGGTGGCGGAGAAGTTTTGGGAGGAAATTAAGAAACGGTTTAGTCAGATTGAGCTGGTTGGGGTGAAGAAGAAGTAGTTTGGTGCAAAGTGAATCAGCACCGATATCGATTGATAATTGTCCTAGTATGATAAATTATGGACAGTATCTTTATAGAAATATAATGGAATATGTATGTCAGAATTTCAGTCCAACACCCCAACAGCAGTTATCGAAAAACTAGACCTTACCATAACCCCAGAATCTACGAAAGAACAGATTGCTCAGAAAATTGCAGAGTTGGTGGCTTAAGCAAACCTATAGAGTGCGGTATTCACTGGATATTTTGATATGCCAAAACCCTCTTCGAAAGATGAGCAACTTCATATTTTAGATCAGATGGACAAAATTTACGATGAAAGACAACTCATAATTCTCGAGTTGAATATTTTACAAGCGCAGTACAATGCACTCTCTAAGAGTATTCTCTGTATAGTTACCCAGCATTAAATTTGGAGTAGTGTGTTCGTTTTGAATGGGCTATAATCCTATCTGTTCATTCCCGAATAGTGAAGTGGCATCACAACAGATTCTGACTCTGTTATCCTAGGTTCGAATCCTAGTTCGGGATCAGTGCAGTAGCTAACTAAGCCACTCGCCCAGCCAACTCTCGCAAATGGCCATCTTTCTTGCGCAAGAAACTCTCTAAGTTAAACCCAAGCCGCTTCACCATCCCCAGCACGTGCTGTGCTCCAACATGCTGTGGCAAAACAACATAGGATGCACCAGCATCATAGAGACTCAATGCTTCCGACTTATGCTGAGCAAAGGCAATCACGACAGGATTTCCCTTCAAAGATGCTAAATGCTTGGTCACCAAAATATTTGTATCGTGAGCTGGCAGCGTTGTAATAACCAACTTTGATTTTGTTAAAGGCAATGACTCAAGAAACTCAGTACTACCCGCATCACCAAACAATAGAGGAATTTTTTTGTTTGGTAAACGATCTGCAGTTTCAGGATCAAAATCTACTACAGCCACAGAGTACCCAAGTTCCTCAGCCAATTGCAAAAACTCATGTCCAGATCTGTTGAAACCAAATATTACCACATCATACCGCGAACCTCTTGACTGAGTTTTGGTTTCACTTTTTCTCAGTTCCAAATACTGCAAAATATTTTGCACCAGTGGATACAACTTTTGACTATACAAAATTAAATACGTGGAACCAGCAATTGTAATCAGCCCTACCAGGGTAATAATTGTTAGCGTATCCTGAGATAGATGGCCAACCTGAAACCCGAGTGTAGCTAAAATAAGCGAGAACTCACTGATTTGCGCGACCGTCAAACCAGTAAAGAAACCAATTTTTTTGTGATACCCGAGTAAGTTCATAAGAACCACAACGATGATTGGGTTTCCAAGCAGTACAAACAGTGAGAAAACAATGACAGGTACAAGAATGTGCGCAGATAAATCCAACACCAAACTCGATCCTAACAGAACAAAAAACAGAATAATGAAAAAGTCTCTCAGAGGTCGCATTCTAGATCCAATTTCTTCTGCAACTACCGTTCCAGACAGAACTACACCAGCGATCAATGCTCCTATCTCTACCGAGAATCCAACATATTGAAAGACACTTGCAAGCCCAAGCCCCCAAGTAAGCGCGAAAATAAAGAGCAGCTCAGTACTTTTGCTAGCTGCACGAGTAATTGCAGGAATCGCCCAGCGCATGCTTGCAAAAACCCCTACAGATAACAACAACCCCTTCCCGATTGTTGCTGCTATCACAACTCCTATCGATCCACCATCTGCATTCCCAATAGACGAAACGACAATCAATATAATTGTAGCTATCAAGTCTTGAACTAACAACATGCCGATGGCAATCTTCCCATACAATGTTTGCAGCTCACCTTTATCTGACAGTAACTTCAAAATAATAATGGTACTACTAAAAGTCAATGCGATGCTGACGTACAGAGCTGCTACTGCGTCAAGTTTAAGCAGCAATGCTATGACAAAACCAATTATTGCAGTAAAAAGAACTTGTCCAACGCCGGTGGCAAGTGAAACACTCCCAACTTCTTTAATTACTTTAGGGTTGAGACTTAGTCCAACAATAAACAGCAACAGAGCAATCCCCAACTTAGAGAACAGCTCAAGTGTTTCTGTAGAATGAATAACGTTTAGCACACTCGGTCCCGCTACTATTCCAGTCAGAATATACCCTACCACTAAGGGCTGTTTTAACCACCGCATCAAAAAACTGATGACAGTTGTGAGCAGTAACACCATAGATAATTCGAAAAATATTTCCATAGTATGAGTATACCTATATCTGGCTTATTTTTACTAGATGAATCAGAGCACTTCCAAGCTAGAGTGAATCAGAAATCACAAAACAATACATCACAGTGACACATGGTTTTCATGATTTTGAGGGTAGATACTACTCAAATGAAATCAATATTAATACTTGAAAATGACAAACAGTTACTGCATCAGCTAGAGCAACTGGTGAAATCCCTTAAGTGCAACTGTTATCTAGCAACTTCACTAACTGATGGCTACTTACTTCTTGAGAGAAAAAGGCCCGATCTCATCATACTTGATCGGCTCTTACCTGACGGTGACGGTCTTGAATTAGCTACATATGTTCATGAAGCCTTTTTTACCATGCGCACACTCTGTATTAGCACTCTCGGGACAACTCCTGACCGTATCCAAGGACTATCTGTAGGTATTGACGATTATCTACCAAAGCCATTTTCATTAAAAGAGCTTGAACTCAAAATAAAACGTCTTTTATACAGCGAAAAGGTACTGGAGCAAGAAAGTACTGTCTGTGGTCCAATTCGATACTTTCCAGAAAGCGGCACGATAGTATACGAACACACAGCTATAAAACTCAGAAAAATGGAAGCTGCAATACTGCAGTGTCTCTGCCGTCACAAGAATCAAGTTATCTCTCGTACGAATATTATAAATTACGTCTGGCAAGGCCAATCTGATCAGCCTACCACAAGTACCCTTGATGTTTACATTCGCCGAATCAGGAGTAAACTTGGTGCACATTCAGGTTTAATCAAAACATCTCGTGGCTTTGGGTATAGCATCACTGATCAATAATTGGGATAACCCACCTCATTCTTGTCCCCCGCCCTGGGCTACTCTCTATTTCTACTAATCCACTAAACAAATCACAGACCACATACTGTACGAATGGTAAACCCAAACCAGAGCCAGCTCGTTTTGCCGTAATTCCAGGAAGTCTTACTATCATTCTCCTCAGTGCTGACATACCTGAGGCACAATCAATAATTTCAAGACGCAGTGTTTCAGCATCCTGATACACAAGCACTGTGACAGGCCGAAATGTTGCAGTATACCCATATGCTTCTAACGCATTAGTAATGGCACAACTTAGTGCCTCTTGCCAATGAATTGCGCTACCACTCAGAGTCAGAGCGGTGGAGTGTGCGGACTGTAAAGTTATAATTGCTTCTGGGTGCAGTACTTTGCAGACACGGATGCATTCTTTGGTTGCTGAATGTACCTCAAATGCTTCATCTTGCTCTGCTGGCACTGTCAGTTTTTTTACCAGCCGTTCCACAGATCTGCACACTTCCCTTGCCTGCAAAAGTGTTGATTTGTTTTGAGGTGTACTCTGAATCGAGGCGTCAATGCAACCAGCTAAAACTGTTATTGGAGTACTCATGGCATGCCGAAAGAACTCACCTCTCATCAAAGTGTAGCTAGGTAACCACACTAACTCTTGAACACTAAAACCCAAAAGCACTCGAAGCGACTGAAATATGGGCAGGTGCAGTATAATCAACACAATTCTTTGCACAACAGCTGCATTGTATAGAGTAAAAAGTAACGGTGAAATGTGTCATCATTACTCATTGAGTCGCCATACTTGCAAACAAGGAGCACCGAATGGTCTGCAGTACTCAGCCAAGAGGGTACCTGGATTGGCCAGTTGCAATCGATGACTGTTTACCACCAGCCAGCGTTCATCTGCAGACTGGCTTTTTTGTAAAAACTCTTGAGGAATTTCTTGTACAGGCTGACCAATGCCGTCAATTGAAATGTTCTCTACTGACCTCGTGAAAAAGTAGACTAGTAGAGCATCTGGCAGCGTACCAAAGTAACCCTCTGTGGCTACTGCAATACGTTTACTCTGTGCAGCTGAAGCAACAAGCTCTACAGTTTCCAGTATGCCATGTCCAGATGACCATTCAAGTAAGTATTGTTCTTTATCAGAAGAAACAAACGGTATTTGGTTTGGCTGAAACAGTGCAGGCAGCATAAACTGTGCTGAAAGGTTTGCAATGTTCGCACAGAGTAAAACAACTGAAACAACAAAAAAGATGGTGACAGGCTGCAACGCTTTCTTTCTAAGCACAACTATACTGCCTTCTATCGCTAAACTTACGGCAGGTGTAAAAAAGAGCATTGCAGGTAGCAAATACCTGGGGTAGACCACTTTTCCCAACACTAGCATCGGTGCTAAAAATACAACACCCAACCAAAATAGGGTGTGCACCCACCGTTTGTGTTTTCCATAGAACAGACCAAGTGCTAGAAAAATCAAGAATGGTGCCGTAGCATACTGAACAAAGTACGAGACGTAGTTTGGCACACTCGGAAGAGTCTGCTGAAGAACGCCACCAGACAAAAACTGTGAAATGGGAAAGAGAAAGTCACCACCCCTAGAAAATAGCTGTGGAAAAGCGGGGTGCAGCGCTTGAGTGAGGAAGACGCCATACCCAAGAACCGTAATGGCCACTATCGTTCCGAGTTGCACTAGTTTCTCTACAGTACTCTTTCCCGAAATAACCGCAAATAAAAGCAGAGATGGAATTAGCAACACAGCCGGTAATTTAGTCAACAATGCAGCAGCAAAACTTAAACCAGCAGCAAGTGTAGTGAACAAAAACAATTTGTCTTTGGAGAGCTTTTTCAGCTGGTGCCAACTAAGCGAGCTTGGAGTAACTATATAAACTCTTATAAATGCTTCCCAAGTAAGCCACACCACAACTGAGACCAACAAGGTGAGAAGTCCATCTATCAATGCCATGCGATGATGAAAATACCAGTACGGCAAAATAGCAACTTGCACTGCGCTAAGTGCAGCAGCTATTCGTCCACCACCAATTCTTCTAGTAAAGGCAAAAAGAACGCCTGCCTGCAACAAACCAACTAGTACTGACAATAACCTAGCTGCCAGTAGTTGATCTCGAATTACCAATAGAAAAGGCACCTGTAACCACATAAGCAATGGTGTTTTACCATCATTTAGTGGAAAGAATACATACTGTTGCCAATCATCAATAATCAACTGTGACCATCGGATGTATATTGCCTCATCTGCAAAAATCGGCAATGCTGTCAAACCATACAAATGCGTGGCAGCATACCCAAGAAGAAATAGTAGTACAAATACCTGCATTTTTTTCATACTGCTAAATAATTGACCTCTTACTCCTCATTCGTACACTACTCCAAGCAAACCAAAGCAACATTCCAACCATTCCTCCTACCAAAGTGACAAGCTGTTGTTGCGATACTGTTTCACCCGCAAAACCACCAGTATATATCCAAGGCACGTACCTAAACAAAGAACTAATACTGAAAGAAACTAATAAAACTTTTACAAATCGCACTGAAATAAATGGTAACCAAACCAAACTCCAAAGTAAGTACCAAGGATGAAATTGCTGAGATCTACTCGTGAGCAGTGGCAACAAAAGTAAAATTGCAGCAGCAGTTGCAGTTATTCCCACAATATTTTTGCGTACCCTATCACCGATCAATCTTTCGATAAGTGGAACAAGCAGCTGCATTGGTAAGCGAAGCAGTAATCTACTACGAAGTCTCTCCCAAATGTTCTCTGCATATAAGATAAGAATAAACGCTGGAAGAAGTACCAAAGTAGCGTACTTGACACTCACTGAAGTCAAAATTAGTCCAAATAACCAACCAAGTTTCTTTGTCCCAAAACGCAGTGCTATTCCCACTGCTACTAGTGCAGGGGCCATCATCCACAGATCATTATGCGCATTACCTAGCACTTCAATCAAAAGTAATGGATTCAGAAAAAGCAAACCAACTTCTGGCCAACTTAGTGGTTGCTTACGAACCTGAACTGAGAGCCAATTCGTACTTGCAGCTAACAAGAGTAAACTGAGTGCCGCAGAAAGTTTGAACAGAATCCAAGTTACTGTGAACTTACCAAACCCAAGCAAGTAGGGAATAATAGTTATTGCTGTCCAGCCATACCCATACGGAGCAACTGTGTGCGTGTTATGCATAAACCGTACCCATGGATCAGAAACAAACTTGAGCGCAGTCTGTACATGTGGATCAGCACCATACTGGATAATCATGCGGGCATTAAAGATGTAATTAAAAATATCATGTGAAAGAGCGTTGTAGGATATGACCAAGGGAGTTGCAACAGCCAAAATTACTAACCAATGCTTGGGTTGCATGAGCACACTGCGAAAATGAGATGCCAGCTGGTGCACAATTAATCCATAGACTACCCATATTCCTAACAGCAAGACTACATACAAAGCCGATTGCAATTGAGCATTTGCATATATGGACTGCCACAACCACTGCTGTGCCTGCCAGTACGGTTGCCAGCTAGTAAAAACTAAATTAGGATCGGTAAGACTATAACTCCACACTGCGTAAAAACTATACAAAACAAACAGTACACTCAGCAGCAACCAAAGAATCCTTAGCTGCAGTTTATCCATGGTACTCTCCTCGAGTAGCAGCAAAACGAATTCTCAGGATATCTCTAAACATCCGTAGTGAGTCCTTAATTGGACTCACTCTGTTTGACTCCGCATGCTTCCAAAGAATTGGCACTTCCTTGATCTTAAAACCATGTCTAATTGCCAAAAAAAGCAGTTCGACATCAAAAGCACCTGTAAATGCATCTGATCTCTCTGAATCAGTTCCATACACCACCAAGTGATTAAACAGCGTTTCCGTGGCCTCTTGTGAGAACAACTTGAACCCACATTGTGTATCAAGAATTCCTGGTACCGCAATTATTTGTACAAGAATATTGAAACCTCTGCCCATTAACCTTCTATACCACGGCTCGGCATCCCGCAATGCCCCCACCATCTCTCGAGATCCAATAATAACGTCATATCCCTCTTTAGTTCCCTCAAACAGCTTTTCAACTTCAGAAATTGGCGTGGATTGATCAAAGTCAGTGAATAATCGCCACTTACCCTTAGCCAGCAACATGCCACTACGAACAGTTGGCGCTTTCCCTGCGTGCTTGTTATGCAGTACCTTTATATGGGCATGTTTTTGTGAAAATTGCTGCAGGAGCACCAGCGTACCATCAGTAGATCCATCATCACTCAATATCAGCTCCCAACTGTACTTTTGTTTTGCCAAATACTCTACAACTTCATTCAGGGCACCTGACTCCATGTTTTTTGATTCGTTGTAAGAAGGTATTACTACAGAGAGAAATGGTTGCATAACAGTATCATACACCAAATTAATCTTGAGTTTTTGGTGCGCGCAAAACCCAAACTTGTACTCCATCAATCTCAAACATATCTACAGGCTGTTTGCTAGGAAATGTCACAATTTCGTGGACAGGGGCTGATAACACATCACGACCAGTTCGTTCCTCATCAATGACAAAAAGAGTATCGGCTTCTGTCCAGTTCTGCTCTCTAACTGGCTGCTTTTTTGTAGTCTCCAAATAATATCTATAGTTCATGCCATACAAATCTTTTGAGTGTGAGAAAAGCACGATGTTGTATTTTTCACCTAAAGCAACTTTGTCAGCAATTGCCATTGAGACATGCTCCATATCATATATTGACCATCCTGCACTATTCAGTGGCATCTTTGGAACATTGTAAACAACAAACATACAAAGCCCAGCCAACACTAAAGCAACCATAACTCTATGCAGCTTAACTAGCTGGTACAAGACAAAACCTGAGAGCAGTGCTGCAACTGGGTACTCAAATCCTATGTAGTGATCAAAGACCGTATGTTTATACACACTTGTTCCAAACACACCAATAAAAAACCACACTAACACAATCAGCAAACCAGGAGCATCTTTGAGCACAGTTCTGCCTTTTTTAGACAATAGTACTCCTGAAGTTATGAATAGGTATAATGCCACAAGTGCAGTGTTGAGAGTTCTCTGCTTCCCAATGAACACTTCAAATAAAATGTGCATACTCCGACCGTGTGACTCCTTCAAAGTCTGTATGATTTCACTCACTTGATCAGACTCTACAGCTGCACCAAAATTCTCAGAGCCAGTTACTAATTCACTGAACGCTTTAGTATTTATCCACCCATTTCTATAATCGAACAAGGCAAGTGGCGTGAATGATAAAACCAAAATAAATCCTGCTAATACGGCATACTTCACCATTTCATTTACGGCCTTTCGATCAGTACGGGCTTTCCAAAACTGGTACAACCAAACTAACAGAGCAGCTATTCCCGTCAAAGCAGCCATGTAGTGTAGTTGCAAAATCACACTTCCGTACAGCCCAACCAATGCCCAATGCCAATACGCGCCTTTGTATGCGCGGAACGTACTGTACATCATTAGTAAGGAAACCAAGGGAATAGGATTAGGATTCCAGCTGAACCTTGTGTACTCTACAACAACATGCGAAAACGCAAATAAAGCAGCAGCAATAGCAGCAGGAACTTTTCCTACCATCCGTTTTCCCAATACCCACACTAACCAATTTGTCAAAATGCCCACAAATGCGATAGCATATTGCGGACCCAGAGGACTTGGATAGCTGAGCCAAAGCCAAGGTACCATGAAGTAGTAATACAATGGACCCAAGTACATGTTCCCAACAGACGTTACAGGTCCAATAAAGACAGGATCAAACTCTTTAAAAATTCTCGCCACAACTAAGGCGTCTCTTCCCTGGTCGCCTAAAAACTGCAAAGAGTCAGCAAGATTATATAAACGAAAAAATGAACCAAATAGAATCGTAATCAGCACTGCCCAGTCTTGAAATCGCCAGAGTCTGATTGTTTTTTTACTCTCTGAGAGCCAGTGACTAAATAACAGCATACCCTTACTTGGTTTTCCATATCAATCGGGTATAAGCAAAAAAGTTCCAAAACATCCCGATCAATATTCCTACAACTGCAAAGATAGTCCCAGTATCAATAATAAAAAGAGGTCTAATACCTATAAGTAACTCTCCGAGTGCCGCAACTACTAGTTGAATCAGAATTGAACCAAACGAAGCCAGGTTGAACTGCAGAAATTTCCAAGGCAGTGCTGCACCTGAAAGCTTCTTATCGCTAAACGTCCAAACATTGTTGATCAAGAAATTTGATACTATTGCTGTCTCAATACTCAGAAATGTAGCCAGCATAAAGCTTGTCAGGACAGAAACTGCAAAATCTGGCAATATCATTCTATACAGTGCCAATGACAACAACTGGATTACGGCACCAATTCCGCCCACAAAGGCAAATCGAAAAACACGGTGCTGATATATCTCTTTTGCCCGTACTTTAAAAATATACATAAGATTGTTTTTTATATACTCTGGTCCGATTTTTGAAGTACCTATAGTTCGATCAATAAAATGAAACGGAACTTCAAAAACCTTAAAACCTTTTCTGATGGCAGTATGTAAGAAACCAATTTGGAAAGTATACCCAGAGAATCTTTCAGAATGCAACTCTGGGTGCACAGCATCGTACACTTCCTTAGTGATAGCACGATACCCGCTTGTCCAGTCACGAACAGAAAAGTTAGTAAAAACAATTGCAATCACGATGTTCCCTACCACACTTAGAAACTTTCGGTGTAATCCCCAATCTTGAGGAATAGATCCACCTGGTATGTATCGAGAACCAAGTACCATATCAGCACCTTGATCCAAAGCCTGCAAAAATAGTGGAATTTTTGTTGGATCATGGGATAAATCAGCATCAAACTCAAAAACAGCGTCTGCACCCAATTCATCAAATGCCATTGCCATACCCTTAAGATACGCACCACCCAAACCTGATTTTTTTGGATTCACTAACAAGTGCAGTACTCCCTTATATTTCTTAGTCAATTCCTCAACCACTTCATAAGTCTTATCTGGCGAAGTGTCGTCAACAACTAGTACCTGTAGATTCCAATCCTTAGCTACATGTTCTCGTTCTTCCAAAAGTAGTGGAATTACTTTTCCAATGTTTTCCCGCTCGTTGAAGGTTGGGATGATAATGATTGCTTTTTTTTGGGAACTCATGAGACTGATTGGCTTTCTAACTCAAGCTCGGCTTGTACCATTAGAGTAACTAGATCTTGGAAAGACACCGTTGGCTGCCAACCTAACATCTTCTTAGCTTTGCTGGGATCACCTATCAGTAAATCTACTTCTGCAGGACGATCATACTTTGGATTATGCTTATAGATTGCCTCCCAATCAGGAATTCCAGCAGCAGCACATGCCAGTTGCAAAAATTCCTTTACTGAGTGTGTCTCCCCAGTAGCAATTACAAAGTCCTCTGGAGTATCTTGCTGCAACATCATCCACATAGCTTCAACATAATCTTTTGCATACCCCCAGTCTCGTTTTGCATCGAGGTTCCCCAGTTCTACGTGTGATTGTTTTTTGAGCTTAACCCGAGCAACAGCATTCGCAATTTTTCTAGTCACAAACTCAAGTCCTCGTCTAGGAGATTCATGATTAAACAGTATGCCTGAAACTGCAAACATATCAAAAGACTCCCTATAATTCACTGTTATCCAGTGTCCATACACTTTAGCAACACCGTAAGGAGACCTTGGGTAAAATGGGGTCTGCTCGGTTTGTGGCACTTCCTGAACTTTGCCAAACATCTCACTTGAACTAGCCTGATAAAACTTTGCATCAGGGCAAGCAAGTCTAAGTGCCTCGAGGACACGAACTACACCAAGAGCTGTGAACTCGCCAGTCAGTACTGGTTGATCCCAGCTGGCTTGCACGAACGACTGTGCTGCAAGGTTATAGACCTCGTCAGGCTGTATGTCCTGTATAGCAAAAGTAATTGAATGCTGATCAATCAGATCACCTGAAATGAGCTCAAGGTTTGGGTCACGCATAATGTGCTCGATGCGGGCGTAGTTCTGAGTGCTGGTTCTACGAGTCAAACCAAACACCTGATAGCCTTTCTCGAGCAACAACTCAGCCAGGTATGAACCATCTTGTCCAGTAATGCCTGTTATAAATGCTTTTTTCATGGTCGTGATCTCCAATACTCAATAATACGCCTAAGTGACTCTGAAAGTGAAATAGTTGGCTCCCAACCCAGTTCCCTCATCCTAGCATTATTTGCTACCATGACTGGAATATCAAGTGGTCTCAGTCTTTTTGGATCAACTTGCATATCTAATGGTATGTCTAGTACTTCAATCATTTGGTTTAAAACATCTTGCATACTATATCCTGTGCCTGAACCAAGATTGTATACCTCCCCAGGTACGCCTACCTGCATGAGCAACTCATATGCACGAGTAATATCTTCCACATCAGTAAAGTCACGAATAGCATGCAAATTGCCCACCTGCAAAACTGGTTCTGCTCCACGTTCAATAGCAACTAACTGTTTAGCAAATGCTGGTACTGCAAATGCAGCACTTTGTCCTGCACCGATATGATTAAACGGCCGAACTCGAATCGCTTGTACACCATACATCTGTGCATAGCACCCTGTCAATAAATCCTGAGTGGCTTTAGACACACCATAGGGGTTTGATGGTCTAAACGGATGCTGTTCTGTTATAGGCAATTCATCAGGCAAGCTTGTACCATATACTTCTGCAGAACTGACGTGAAGGAACCGTGCTTCCTTCGCCTCTGCTACTACCGCATCCAGTACAGACAGCTGCAGCTTCGTGTTTTGTGAAAGAACGGTTTCAGCCTGCCCAAAACTCGAACCAACTGCAGCCAGAGATGCCAAGTGATACACCTGAGTTGGCTGTATTTTGGCAAACAAACTTCTAGTAGCTTCTGAGTCACAAAGATCAATTTGATGTACTTGTACTTCTCCGACAGAAACTGACTCACCACTTAGTGATGTCACGTGAATCTCATTCTGCCTTTTGGCGAGTAACTGCATCAGGTGTGTGCCCACAAACCCAGTGCCACCCGTTATTAGTATGACCTCATGCACCTCTGCCTATTCCACGGTGGGTGTAACCCCACTCAGTGACAACCTTTGGATCTAGCTGATTTCTTGTGTCAATAAACCACTGTGTTGTGTTTGAACGATACTTACCATACTCATGCGTCACATATTCGGGCCACTCGATCAAAAGCAAGATCACATCAGCTCCCATACACGCTTCTGAAACAGTTTGCAAGAAAGTGAGCCTATCCGACGGAGGAAGTTGAGCTCGTGCTACATCGATTGCTTTAGGATCTGTGGCACGAACAACTGCACCCGCAGCCAGTAGCGCTGGAACAACTGAAAGACTAGGTGCTTCCCTCATATCATCAGTATTTGGCTTGAATGATAGACCAAGGACTGCAACTTGTTTTCCTTCCCATCCACCAACTTCTTTGCCAAAACTGTCCATCAACCTGGGAATTCTATCTGTGTTCAGTTCATTGACCTTAATGAACAAGTTATCATTTTCACCAACCTGTTTGGAGTAGTGCGCGAGTTCTTTCACATCTTTAGGGAAACATGACCCACCGTACCCAAGACCTGGATACCAGTAATGTGAGCCAATCCTTTTATCATACCCAATAGCGGATACAACTTCCTCAACATCTGCGCCATTTTTTTCGCATAAATCAGCTATCTGGTTAATAAAGGTGATACGTAATGCCAAGTAAGCATTTGCAGCGTACTTTGCCATTTGTGCAGACTGGGGTTTAGTTATGACAATTGGTGCAGCTAGCTGCTTGTGAAGTTCTGATAGCTTTTCGGCAACTTCAGGTGCATCTGTACCGATCACTATTCTATCTGGATGAAGCGTATCGTGAACTGCTGTCCCTTCACGTAAAAACTCAGGCAAAGAAGCAATGAAGAATTTCTTTTGTGTGTGCTTTGCAAGTTCTGCAGCGACTATTTGTAGTGTGCCAGGGGGAACAGTCGACTTAATCACTACAATTGCGTTCTCTTGTAAGTGCTCTGCAGCTGATTGCGCTGCGGACAACACAAACTTCAAGTCTGCGCCACCATCAGCAGCAGATGGGGTACCAACCGCAATGATAATGACTTCAGAAGCAGGTACTGCCTCTTCATACTTTGTGGTAAATGATAAATTACCCGATTTTTGCTGTTCAAGTAATAACTCTTGCAGGCCTGGTTCATAAAATGGCACAGTGCTAGCACGAAGTGACTCAATTTTCTGAGCATCAATATCTATTCCGTATACAGTATTACCAAATGAAGCATAGACAGCTGCTGAAACTACACCAACAAACCCCGTACCTATAACTGTTATCTGCATATGTCCCTTTATGGTATCACACAAGTACCCAAACTATCGGGCTTCTGGTACGCTAAATACTGTTTCCCAATGTACCGCAGTTCTTACATACTCAATTAGCTCTTGTGTATCTTTGTAGCGGTCATCACTACCCATAATCACAATCAATATGGATTGAGCATCTCTCTTGAACTGAGTGATCAATACCTCTCCAGCTTCTTCAGTTGTACCTGTTTTTATACCAATCACAGTGGGATCTACACCTAAAAGTTTGTGTGTAGTCACAAGGTCATGGGTAATCGCCCCTTTAGTATCTGATACCTGAACCTTAGCAGTGCCAACTATTTTTCTGAGCACAGGGTCTTTCATTACTTCTCTGGCTAACAATGCCAGATCTCTTGGCGTAACCAACTGTCCAGGTGCATCATACCCAATTGGGTTAGTAAAATTTGATTGAGTGAGATGTAGAAAATCTGCCTTCGAGTTCATTTCTGATACAAACCCTCCAACACCAGCTGGATGTGCTGCTGCCAGTGTTAAGGCTGCATCATTACCAGACTGAATGAGTGCTCCCTGCAGCAGTGCTGAAACGGGAAGTTTTTCTCCTGGAACAAGTCCCATTCTTGTTCCATCCAGTGCGGTTACCAGTGTTGGGACAGTGAGTACAGCGTCCAATTCATACATTGATCGAGCTACAAGTGCTGTTAGTAACTTGGTTGTCGAAGCTGGTGGAAACTGGACAGTAGCATTTTTTTCGTACAAAGTAACGGCAGATTGCTCATCGATTACAATCGCTGCAGCAGCACTTACTTGTGGCTGCACAACTGTTGGGTCAATAACAGGCAACACAAATTCAGATTTCTCGATCAACAGAAACGTCCTAGATGTATCAGCTGCTCCAACTGGCCTGATAACTCCCACTACCACTAAGACAACGCTAATGGCAGCAATGGAAATATATTGATCTGGCCGAAGTGACACACTGTTTATCTAGTTGATATGTACGTTTGTTCTCATAATACTACATCTGTGCTGGTTTATGTTCCACAATCAGTAAGATTTTAGTAACTTGGCATGTTCGTTTAAGCTTCTCTCTTTTTTAGGGACAGAAACATATTTTTCATAGAGCACACCAAACGCATCGTCTTTACGGTTTCCAAACAACTCTATTCGGGAAACCTTTAACAGTAACTCATGTGGCTGCAAACCATTAACATAGTTTTTAAAAGCAGTTTCTTGAATTTTAAATTTTGGTGTAAGCAGCAAGATATGCTGCAATATATTCTCCGTTGAGTCTGCGTATTGTATTCTTGAAAGTATTTGCTGCGCTTCAAGAACTTCTGCTATGATCTCCTCTCTCAGCTTCGAAAATGTAGGTCCCAATCTCTGCAACATTTCTTTGGTTTCAAGAAAGGGTGTACCCTTCTGCAACCCTGCATCATCTGGCACTACTATCTGTGATTCCAACACTGTCAGTAACTCTCTGTTAGTCTCAGACGCAAAAACAGTGCCTGATATTGAGTTTACTGCTGCATAATGCTCGATCAGAACGCTTTGAATTTTTTTAAAATAAGTACGAACCCAATCGCTCATTAGATGTCTAAATGGCAGTTCATGCTGATATCCAGTCACAGTTTGATTTATGCATCCTGTAACAAACTGTGAGCATTCAGTTTGGACTGACGCTGGTTTTTCTGAACTGAGCCGTAGCAACCCATCTCCATCTACTGTTCTTGCAGACACAACAGCACCAGGAAACTCCCAACCAAGCCGCTCCAACTCTGTCATCACTTCAAAAACTGCGCCGACAGTTGCTGCAGAACGCAAAGTGACAAGCTGAGACTCAGTAGCACGTACAGAAACCGCATCAGCCTTTCTCACATACCTAAACCCCTGCACAATAGCAGTCTGAGACTGTAAATACTTTTGGTTGATGATATCTCTACAATCCTGCAGTGCTGATTCAAGTCGAAACAACTCGATCCTCAATTGTGAAAAACGCAGTTCCTCATTAATTGTCAAGGTTTTACCTGCAAGAATCTGCTGAAGATCTCGTACTTTTTCTAGTTGCTGAGTTGGTTGCACATCCCTGGTGAACTCATCGTATTGTCGGGTGCTTAATTTTGAAAAAATGCCAAGTTGCCGTGCTACATGCTTCAGCGAGAAAAGCATAGAACGCATCTCACTCGCATACTGCTCCAAGAGGCTATATGCAGATTTTTGTTCTTGTTTTAGCTGTTGTTCGGACTCCATAATCACGCACACAAAATGTGTGTCCACAGTGGAGTATGATTTGGCAGAGTTCTCAAGTCAAGCTGAGGAAAGAATTGTTGATTATTTCAACACAGAAACTTGCTGCTCTAGTACCAAGCACTTGCTCCCACAATACCTGCAGACGTGAGCAAGACATAGAGCTTACTTGTTTGTTCTGTGCTCAATACACCAGAAATTCTACCTGTTGGGAACAGTATAAACAAGTCGACATCGGCTGACAAAAATGTAAAGCTCCTATTCCCAGATACTTGATCCTTCATTTTAGCAGCACTTTTTCTATTTACTACAATATATTCCATGTCTAAAAAGGTTTGTTTATTGAGAAAAGGTTTCACTGCCTCTTCCCATAAATCATCATCCTCTGGTTGGTGATTATTTTCGTAAAAGCGGCTACCAGTCCCTGGGAAACTGACTGTTAGTCCTGTTTTTTTCACGAACTGAACTAATGTGGACATGAATGTAATCACCGCAGTTTCTCTTGGGTCTGATTCTTCTAAATGTGCAGTCAGTTTCTCTTTGAGCCCTTCTTCAGCTTGACTGAAGAAATCCACAAATTTTTTTTCTCTCACCAAGTTGGCTCATTTCTTGATACTGGTGCAATATTGTTTCTATGTCAGGACTTAAATCAGTATCTGGATTGTTCATTTTGTCCTTTTTCCAAAAATTTACTGCATTAAGAATAGTATAAACCCAAAACATAACAATTACTATCTGTACTGTCCACAAGTATTTTTCATAGTAACGATTTGTCTCCTTGGGCATTATTTGTTTCACCCCAATTTTGCAACGCTAGATTAGAGGTAGATTACTGGATCACGTTTAATAATTGCTATAGACTGAATAAGTTACTGCTTGATCGATAAATGCAACTCCTTCAGCAACGCCGAACTAACCAGACTCGGCGCGTCCATCACCGCAGTCCGACCACTAGAGGACATTGGAAACGCAATAACTTCTCGCAGCGAGGTTTCACCAGCCAAAAGCATCACCAATCGATCTAGACCTAGAGCAATACCACCGTGTGGGGGAGTGCCAACTTCAAATCTTTACTTCCCATGACTAAAACCAAAATAGATTGATTTCCTAGCATAAATTGAGTTATGAGAACTTCACCCGCTTCTTCGGTTGTGCCAACGATCTTGCGCAGTACTGGATCTTGCATTGTTTATCTGGCTAACAATGCAAGATCTCTTGCTGTCGAAAAATTCTCTGGTGCATCGTAGCCTATTGGGTTTTTGAATGAGGTGTGATCTAGATGATAGATCTTTGCTAATAAGTTCATATCTAAGATAAAACCGTCTATACCTGCGGGGTGTGCACTAGCTAGCGTTATAGCTGCATCGTTTCCAGACTGCATTAACGCTCCTTTGAGCAGTGCTTGCACAGATAGTCGCTCACCTGGGACTAACCCCATGCGGGTGCCGTCAAGGGCGCTGACAATGCTGGGAACTGATAACGCCATGTCTAGCTCAAAAATTGACCTGGCGACTAAGGCGGTCATTAGTTTGGTGGTGGAGGCTGGGGAAAATTGCTGTTGAGAGTTTTTATCAAAGAGCGTTACTGCAGATTGTTCGTCTATGACGATTGCAGAGGTGGCGGTTATTTCTGGTTCTGCCACGGTTGAGTCGGTGATTGGGATCGTGATTTCTGGTTTTTCCAACAGAAATACTGAACCGGGTTCTTGCGATGCACTTATTGGCTGGCTTAGGCCAGAAAGCAGTAGGGCGCCACAAAGTAGGGTAAGACTTACATACTGATCGAAGCGAAGTTGCACACCTGAAATTGTACTAGTTGAATTTAATGTTGCCTATAGGCTAGGCCTGTTGTGGCAGCACCCACTCTGGAATACCAAGTATGGAAGTTTTGGATAATTCTTCACCTATTTTTTTGCTTGACCAGTGCTCAGGGTTTCAAATATCTGTCGGGAACTGACCATGATTATCAATCCTGTTTTGTCATTTTCATACAAAGCACTATAATTTTCCTTATAATCAGACATTCTTAATAATCAGACATTCTTAAGCAATCTCTTAGAGGATCCATTTCGCCAGAGTTTTCAACAATTGCAAATTCGATTCCAAGGAATTATTGCAGTTGCTGCCACTAATTATAAGATTGCATAAACAGCAAATATTAGATTTCTTTCGCTTACATCCTATTCATTATTTTGCAGTGCATTTCTGAAAAGTGTGACAGCACTTACTGAGCGTGGCTTATTATAAATAAAATTAAAATACGAAATAGCAAGCACAAGTAATTCAACTCCCAGAACTTTTGTTTCTAAATCACTTACATCACCAGAAATCAAAGCGAAGATGAAGGAAATTGTTGCAACTGCTATAGTGCTCCTTAAAAATAAGTTGTCTCTAAACTCTCGAGGTGAGAGAGTCCTGAACTCCTTTTTCAAAGAGTCTAGCAATGCAGCTGATAAACGAGCATTATTAACGTCTTCCTTCGATTCATAGAAACGAATAATTTTCCTCATTCCAATAATAATTTGTGAAACAAATAGTTCGGGTTGCGGAAAAGTTATCTGAATGCGTTCTGATAAATCTGGAGGTAAAATTCTCAATATGGACTGCAATTCAGCTCTATTAGTTATATCGGATTCTTTGAGAGGATTAGACAGAGGTTCCTGTGAAATCATTGTAATATCCTATTAGGATTTTAGCTAATACACATTTTCTTAGATCGTAGGATTCGTACTTGCTGTGAGGTGTTGTAGAATATGGATTCTACCTTCGGTCATTTTTTGAAAAAAAGTCAATGGTGCGGGTAACTTGGTTATTTTATATCCAGTTATTGCACCAACTTCAGTTCTATCTGCTTCGTAACTAGCAAGCTGAGAAATTCTCTGATATGCAGTATAAAGACGTTCTCGGTTTTCTGTCGTGAGTCTACTAGCTGTTAATACTTCTCGCATGCTATGCAGCCTAGAAGAACGATCAACAAATATCTGTTTAAATTCTCTGCTCATCTTTACAACATTTTTCCACAGAGCATATGCTCCTTCAAGCGATACTGTTGTATTATCGATGTTATTTTTTAAATCATTTATCTCAGAAATAATACCTTCAGCTTGTACGACAATTGCATCAATCTGTTTGCGCATTCTTCGTTCAAGAAATCCAAGTTTGATGCTCTTAAGTTCTGAAACTGATTGAACTAAAAGAGCTTCAAAATGTGATAGTTCTTGCAACTGATCTGCTAAAAATCTTTTATCGATTGCTTCAATTAGTCCACGCTGCAACTCTTGACCATGTATCTGCCGCAATCCTGCTACAATACGCTTAAAGCTGCTCAGTGCATCAGCATTCACACTTCTCAAATATATATCAAACATGAGTGCAGCACTCCTTGAACCCCACCACTCAGTCAATATTTGAATAGCCTCAGAAAGATTATTCTCTACTTGAACTGGATCTTGTTCAATTAATTCATAGCATTTTATAAACTCTTCTAGCCAATGTAAATCAGGAAACACTTGTCTTGCATATCCGGTCTCGCGAAATGATTCATACGATTGGGGCAACCGAGGATCAAGAGTCAATTGTACAGATTGATTTTGTAATATGAAACTTTCTTTAATCCAGCTCAACTCGTTTGCAATATTAGTATATCCCTTTACAGTTAAAAGAATCGGCGAAAAACCTTCTTTGACAAGTTTCATTAGCACTGGTGCTTCATCGGTTGAGAATCCAGCTCGATAAAATCGAGTATTTGGAATTTTCCACTCATTCTCACCAAATCGCTTCACAAGAGCCACAATCAATTGATATTCCACTGAAGCCAACTCTTGAGAATCTGTTACTAGATTCCTCAAATAATTCACAATATCTACTGCATCTTTTGTGTTTCCAATCAGTAATGCTGCCTTTTCTGTAGATGAGTTCTTTGCTGATAGTTCTGTTGAAACTGTCGGTAACAATTTATGTACAACTTCACTGGGCAACTTAACTTGTGTATCAAATATTAATTTAATTACAGCTCCCAATTCTTCTGCATGTTGTTCAACATATACCTCATAAAGTCTCACTTTGGCTGCATTATTTCCATCACTCATGAAAATATCGAGGAGAAATTTTTTTAGTGTACTTATAACAATTGCTGGAGCATCATGATTCAGCAATGTGGGAAGTATGAAACTCATTCCATCAAGAAATTCTCTCTGTGTCTCTGGCAACCAATTGCTCGAAACTCCATTCTTAAACATCTGAGAGTAAGCAATAAAAAATGCGCAGTTAACCTCTGGAAGTTGATCTGGCAACTTTTCAGCCCAGCGTGTCAACAATTTTTTACCAAACTCCTGATTAAATTCATAAGCCAAGTTGACTAAAGTCATCAATTGCTGTGCTGAATCATGTACTGAAGCACTTTCGAGTAACAAATCAAAGCCCTGTATGAATTCTTGGAGACCAATCTCCATGTAGAGTAAAACCAGCTGCTGCCTATCTACTT
Source organism: uncultured Pseudomonadales bacterium (assembly GCA_964607285.1). Lineage (GTDB taxonomy): Bacteria > Patescibacteriota > Microgenomatia > UBA1400 > PJMF01 > CAZBMX01. The sequence continues at coordinate 145,999 of CAZSJW010000001.1, read as the reverse complement.
CAGCTCTATTCAGCGTTTCTTCTGGTAATCCCTCTTGCATCCTTTGAAGACCAATTGTCGACATCTCATAAGCACTACTAGCTACTGCGAACCGACTGCAAAAAACTAAGTCTTTCTGACATCAATTTCTTTGTCTCGAATGGGTTAAACGAAGCCCCTTGATCTAATGCAATTTCATATGAACGACATACCTGAGCAACCGACTCCGGTGTTAGAGATCTACCCATTTTGGCAAAACGGTCTTTAGTAGACCCTGTTGTACCTGCAAGGTTACTTGAAGATTCCGCTCGTTGAGTCTCATTCTGCATTTGATTAAAAATTTTATTTCCTGATTGAGTTGAACGGCGGTGCGTTACGAAGAATCCCCACATCTTATCCGTTTTTGTTGTTTCAGTTTTTTCATCACCCTGTGTCAGAATATCCGACAATGTAAAAGTAGTAGAATTAAATCGCTGCTGTTGTGCAGTTTGAGTAACTTCTGAAAATCCGCCGTCCGTATTCAATAGCGAACGCTGCGCAGTTTGTCTCACCGCGTGCGCGTGCGTAGTAGCAATCTCGAGTTGTCTAGCTTCATTCTCATCTAACTGAACTAAAAACCGATTCATAGGCACCGCAAGTGTGCTTCCTACTGTTCTGGTTAGTGTATTAATTGTTCTAGTTGATGTGTCTAAAGCCGACGTTGCTGAATTCACAAGTTCGTTAGTCATTATTTGATAATAGCAGTGAAACGAAATCCAATGCAACGAGAGAAATTACTTTTTTTCTGTACATATCGAAAAATGTTATCACAACTTTGCGACTGCTAAATGGGAATGCAATATTATTCTGAGAAGGCTGAAATAAACTGTTTCATAAAATCTTCAGGTTGCATGGTGGCACTATGAGTTCCAAGACTGTTACTTAACAGCGAATCAATAGCACGAATTTGAGACTCTTTAAATAAGTTGGTCATCCTTCGAAAAATGTTGACTACTTAGTATTTCAGCATAACCATGCTTTAGTTCAGCAATCTTTTTTAAAGTAGAAGCTCGCAATAAACCAATTTGTTCTACAAGCTTTGACTTGAAATCACTACTGATTACTTCGTTAACATACTCATCGTGGTGAATAGTTATTTCCGCAATTTTTTTGAGAACAACTGCACCAATGTAGTTCGCCTTTTCCATTACTGAATGTGCTCTCATATCTTCCGGGAGTAAGGATTCGAAATCAATTTCACCGCTCCCATCCCTCTTAAATACTTTTTCTCCCAAGATAAGAATTACGGCTCCTAATGCATGCTGACTAGAAGCAAATCCATCGTTTTCGCCGTAAAAAAGATTGCGAATGTCATACTCAAAATCGGATACCTGACCCTCTTTTGATTTCAGCTCGCCCAGAACTTCCCCAATTCTCAGCAACATTTGTCCATGGAAATATGTGTTTGGCGACTCTACAACCCTACCAAAAGTTTCATGTAGCATGGATTCTGCTTCCATCATGGAAAGCATTAGCATCATGTGTCTCATAATTTCCCGAATTCGCGATATCACCTCTTGTTTTTCATAATTTAAATTTGATTCATCAGAGGTTGAATCAAGCAAAGCTGTTTTAATCTGGTCAAGCTCGGCATTTAAACTATTGATTTTTGCAACAACAGAAATTCCACGAACATTTCTATTTCTATCCACTAAATGACTTTGCTCATGAATCAACAATCGTTCCTCGCTTAACTCGGGGTCAGAATTTCGGTCTAATTGTTTGACAACTTCTTCTGCAAGTGATGCTATCTCAGACTCTGAGAATGACAACTTCTCATTACCGAATTCTTTCCAATTTTTTGCAGTGATACCCCTATTCAAATTTGAAACTCTATGTCTGTCTCTACTGCTAATCTTGCTAAACAATTTTTGATCTGATGCAATTATCTCAGCATAATTCTTGTTAAAATACACAATCGCTTTATCATTTCCAGCTTCTATAAATCTAACTGTGCAGCCGTTTTCGTTGGCTGAATCTACAAATACCGAAAGGTCTGTCGTATCAACTTGCACATTCTCATCAAAAAGTGAAGAATAACAAGACATCAAATTCTCAACAGCTGCTTTGTTTGATAAATTCAATACAGATTCAGAACCACTAAGATATGACCCTGCGTCGGTCTGTCGAACGACAAATAGATTGTCCTTGGGAATATCGAAATCTGGTAAATCCTGTTTCTGAAAACCTATGCTAGTATGACCTGCATTTTCACTTGCCATATGTTCATTTCTTGCTTTTGATGTTTATGAGTTCATTACACTTCATCAAACTTCTTAAAATTAATTTTTTCGCTCAATTTATACTCTCGGTGAGCTGATGCGGTAAATCTAAGCTGCGCTGTTAACTCTGCAAACATAAACAGCTTGCTTAGTATGTCTGAAGGTGGGAGTGAAATTTTTTGACTACCAGATATTTCTTTTTTTTGATACTCATTTATTAGTAGTTCGCTCATTGCTACGTAGCTTTTGGAATCCTTATCTGGATCATTTGAGGCAAGTTTGAGCAGCTTGTCTATCCCAATTTGCTCCCACTCCTTTGATCGATTGACGACATAGTCTTCAATCTTACTAGCTTGCGAATCAAAAAAAGCATCTAATGCTATCTCTTCTTGTCCCTCAAAGAAATCTGCATCTATCTTAAAATCATCAAAAGATCTTCCTTTATGCCCAAGATCATATAATAAATCAGTATGTGGAATCCTATATTTCACTAACTCATTCATGATGCCTTGCTTTAGGTGTTGCCAAACAAATTGATAACTAGCAGTTAGTCCTTCGCCCCCCATATGTCCCCCTCATTCGCATAAGTGTTATATGTGAGCGTACTGCATACAACTTTGTTGCGCAATAGGCTTAACTAGTAATACTTTCAAAGCTTCGTACTATACTTATGCTCAAGCTTCACTTTTCTAGGAATGGAAACAAATTTCTCATACAGCATACCAAATGAATCGTCTTTTCGGTTCCCAAACAGCTCAATTCTAGGCACCTTAAAAAGCAACTCATGTGGCGGTAAAGCGTTAACATAGTTTTTAAATGCTGTCTCTTGAATTTTAAATTTTTGTGTAAGCAATAAGATCATTGGCAAAACATCATCAGATGCATCAGCAGAATGCATTCTTTTGAGAATAACTTGTGCCTCTAAAACTTCTGCAACAACCTCCTCCTTTATCTGCAAAAATGCAGGTCCCAGTCTACGAAACATTTCTTTGGTATCAAGAAATGGCATACCCTGCTGCAAGCTCGCATCATCTGGCACAATCACCTGTGATTCCAACACACCTACTAGTTCACTATTCGTCTCGGATGAAAAAACCGCATTAGATATCACAGCAGTTAAAGAGTAATGCTCTATCAAAATGCTTTGGATTCCTTTTAGAATAGGAGAGACCCAATTACTCACTACGTGTCTGAATGGCAATTCATGCTTATATTCTACGACCTGCTGATTAATACATCGACTGCAAGAACTTCCCCCACTGTAGTTGCAGTTTTCAATACACTGAGCTTGGACTCTATTGTCCGTACAGATGCGGCATTCGCCTTGCTAACATATTTAAACCCATCCAAAATGTGTCTTTGAGTTTGCACATACATCTTGTCGATAGAGTCGTTGCACTCATTTCTCATGGCATCGAGGCGTGCCGAATTATTTCGCATTTGTGCGAATCGCAGCGTGTCATGAATTGTAAGTGATCTACTAGCCAAAGCTAGCTCTATGTTCTTCAAATGCTTTTATCTGCTGATCTAAATCAACTTGGACAACGTACTCGTCGTACTGTCGCGTACTTAATTGCGAGTAATTTGATAGTTGCCGTACTAAACCATTTAGCGAAGAGAACACTAAGCTCAATGCGGTTTCATGCTCCTCCATTAGTTGAATCGTGGGTTGTTGCTCGAGTTTTAGTTTTCTCTCATGGACCATAAGCTATCATACAAAATAAGCATGTCCTCACAGGAGTATGATCAGGATCATATCTCTAGTCAAGTTGTCATAATACTCTCATCACTTAGTCACAGATAGCCGCAACTCCTTCAACAACGCCGGACCAATCGCACTCGGAGCATCCATCACTGCAGTCCGACCACTAGACGACATTGGAAATGCAATCACTTCGCGCAGTGACTCTTCACCAGCCAACAGCATCACCAAACGATCCAACCCCAACGCAATGCCACCATGTGGTGGTGTGCCAACCTCAAATGCCTCGAGCATATGCCCGACATTTTCTTGGATCTGCTCATCGGAGTAACCCATGATTTTGAAAGTTGCTTTCAGCACTTCGGGGTTGTGGGCTCTAATGCTGCCACCGCCCGCCTCAAAGCCATTGCAGACCAAATCATATTGACTGGTCAAAATTTCGCCTTGGTGTTCTCCAGCTAAGTGCCACTGCAGATGTTCTTCCAGTGGTGCGCTGAATGGGTTGTGCGTGAACGTCCAGCCACTCTTGCCATCTTCTACCTCAGCCGCGTCTTTGACGTCAACTTTTTTGAAGAAAGGGAAGCGAACAACCCAAGCAAAGGCTAGCACACCCTCTTTTTTCTCCGAATCTGTCCGTAAATCAAATTTATCGGCGCCGAACTGTTTAATGGCCTCTTCATACGTGTACACAGGAAACTCTTCCTGCTGCAACTTGCCTCCAACTGCTTTGACAGCTGATTTTACGGTCCTCTCGATAGTTTGCATCACATCTTGTTGTGTCACAAAACTCATCTCTACGTCCAACTGGGTAAACTCAAACCCACGGTCTGCACGCAAGTCCTCATCTCGAATACACTTGGCAACCTGGAAGTAACGCTCCATACCAGCGGTCATAAGCAGTTGTTTGTACTGTTGTGGACTCTGTGGAAGCGCATAAAACTTCCCGGGATTGAAGCGGGAAGGTACAATAAAGTCCCGAGCACCTTCTTTGGTTGATTTAGTCAAAAGTGGTGTCTCGATTTCTACAAAATCGTCCTTAAACAACTCAACTCTGAGCGCTTGGATAAACTTGGAACGCAGGTTAAAAATATTGCGCATTCGCTCGCGACGCAAGTCAAGATAGCGATACCGCAATCGTGACTCCTCGTTGATTTCGTAGCCATCACCATCAATTGGGATTGGTAATTCGCGTGATTTATTGAGTACCGTGTAACTTTCCACGTCTACTTCGACTGTTCCCGTGAGTGACTCCTTATTCACCATCCGCTCTGGGCGTTGTTTAACTTTGCCTACTATTGAGATAACTGACTCTGGAGTGAGCTCTCCCATTTTCTGAAACCCAACGCATTGTACAGAACCCGTACGATCGCGCAGATCAATAAAGGTGAGCTTGCCATGGTCGCGCTTACTCCCAACCCAGCCGTCAAGCCTGATCGACTCGCCAACATGATCCAAGGAATTGACAACCATAGTTCTCTGTACTTCTTGTGTGGTGCATGCGGTTTGCATAGCGCCTTTCGGGTGTTGATATACAAGAAAAACCCTCTTGCATACCAGTAACTGATACACAAGAGGGCCTTCCAGTTTAGTATAACTTGGAGCGGCGGTGCCACCTCTTTCGCCCCCGCCAAAGCGGGGCTTGATTCCAGCGGTTACGGGCTTACCCGGTGTGCTTTTGTCTACCTCAGGCAGATACTTTGCACACAACCCTGTGCATCGCTACACATTGCTTGGTGTCGGCAAGCTGTGGGGTTGATACTAGTATTGTACTACAGTTTTTAATGTACACACGACTTGTGAAAATATTGTATATTGTTACTTACCAACAAATATTTTTTTTAAGAAAAATTGATGCCAATTTTCAACTATGCACTCAACACTGAATGAGGCAGCACTCAATGCACAGAATAGCCATGTATCGTTTAGAGAACCTACAACAAAGTCGGATCAAACAAAACGTTTTGATAGATTAGCACAGCATGATGATTCATTGGGTGAACTTGAGCAATCGAAAACGATAAGGCTGATGAAAAACATTTTTTTAGTGGAGTCGGTACACAAAACTTTGCTGTAATTGAAGATCAAACAAACCCAGATCAGGGGTTTCAGTTGTTTTTTCGGGAAATAGTTAGTGGTCAAGAAACGGGAGAACTAATAAATCTTGGTTCAGCAATTCAGTTTGCCGGAGCACTGCTCTCTCAAGCTACCTGATATGACTTATTACAAAAAGCCAGCCATTCACACCTCGAAGATAATCGAGTAGTCCCACATCACATTGTCGTAAAGTTTGGTGAGTATACTTTCCAGTTTACAGATGTAGATGGCATCAACGCTACAAAGTGGTATGAAGCCACGTTTCTAAAAATAATGCAAACAATGTTTGATGATATTTTCGCAGAGACAGTTGATTTACGCTCAAGTTGGTCTGTGTTCATTTCTACAGTTCGCAGAACACTTACAGGAGACGGTACCGTTCCACACCCATATTTAGGAAAAAGGCCCAGCACATTTGATAGTGCTATATCCCTCTTAAATCTAATTGACTCACTTGCCCTAGGTAAAACGCTATTTATGAACCTATCTCCAACTGCTCCAGAAATTAAAGCCACAAGTGCTGCAGCTTCAGATTATGACGACACAGAAAATATTGATACATCGCGTGACACTTCTAATCAGTCAGAGCACACAGAACAACGACACCCTTTCAAGTCCGAAAAGTTTTCACTTGAAACTTTATCTCAACATACAACATTAATTGAAAACCTAATGAAGCATGAGCTTAATTTAGCTGGCTCAAACTGGTTTACAAGAAAATTTCATCGCAGGAGAGTTTTGAAATCACAGAAGATGCTAGAGCACTTTAAAGAAGTGAATTTCAACTCTGTTCATTGGTTAGGTGAAGAGAACACTAATGACTTTGAAGCAATAACCAAGTTGCATGTATTGTGCAGAGAGTTTAAGACAAGGTATTTTATAGATCTATATGAACTGAGAAAACGATTTCATAATCGGGATGATTGGGCACGAAATGTAAGTCGTTTGCTATCGACAGCAGAAAAAAATGTGGCATGGAAACTCTTATCTGGAAGTATTGAGTTTCAGTTTACAGACGAACTTACATACATAATTGCTCTTTTTGAGGGTTTCGATATTGCATATCAAGAAGGATATGAACTTGATGAGTATATCGTTTCTATTCTGAGCAACTGCATGCCAGATGACATAAAAAAAGACCCTTTAGCTAGGAAACGTCTCGCTTTTGAGAGTAGCAAGCTGTTGTACAGACTTATAACCAAATTAAAAGGAATGTTTGCTGAAGGTGAAGAGATTACTGGTGATGAAAAAAAGATTGTTGAGGTTATTATAGCTTTGTCAAAAATATACAACTTGTCCTCAGATAGGTATACAGTTGCTGGTGATGAAGTTTTACCCTTCCAAAGAATTTTTGCCCTCATTGAGGAAGATGAGATGGTACAGAAGTATATTTCTGCATTCTCCAAAGAGCGTAATGCAAGCTACACTGGCAGAAGAAGCGAAGTTTTTAAACCTAAATGTAGAATCATGCCTAGAATTTCTTCGTTATCTGAAGTTGAAAACTAAATTAGACTTCCCATTTATCTAGCATTTCAGTTAACTGACTAGTTAGCTATCACATCTGCAATGACTATTGAAATTTTATGGCTATTTGGTTTCCACTTATCCACTGCTAGACATCCAGCAATCTGAATTTGCGCACCTAACTGAGATTTCCAACCATCAGCCCCACCCCACCACACAGCCTCAACACTGGGATATAGTGGATCATCAGTCCCAAACTGCAACTTCAAATGGCGTCCATCCTTCCCGATCACTTTACTATGTATGAGCCTAAGATTCTTAATAGCAAACACTGGCTCGGGATTACCCTGACCAAATGGCTGCAGCGCTTCAATCGCACTAGCGGCTTCCAGTGTCAGCAGCGAATGAGGTAACTCACAAACAATATCTAACTTTGGCTCCAGCTGTTCCACTGATATTTTCTCCAAAGCAAGAGCATGCAATTTTTCCGTAAATACTACCATCCTCCCACTCTCCAACCCGAATCCAGCTGCCATCGGATGTCCACCAACTTCCAAAAGCTCCGAGCGAACAAGCCGTAGTAACTCTACAACACTGATACCCAAAATGCTTCTGGCTGAACCTTTACTAGTATGTTCGCCAACTTTTATTGCAACTGTTGGCTTACCGAACTCCTCGGTAAGTTTACCTGCCAACAATCCCAAAACTCCTTCATGAAACTCAGCAGAAAGTACAATCAAAATTCTCTGATCAGCCTGCGCTTTAGCCTGCACGCGAGCACTGTCCATCAAGTCCTCAGTTAGAGACTGCCGACTGGTGTTGGTGTTGCCTAACACCTGAGCCAACTCGGATGCCCGCTGTTTGTTGCGAGTACACAGCAATCGCAACGCATCCATACCATGCGCCAATCTACCCATTGCGTTAATTCTTGGGGCAATTCCATATCCAACAGTATGGCTATTCGCTTCTGCTTGGACACTGCCCATTTGCTCAAAAAGTGCCTGTAACCCCACTCTCTGGGAAGTGCGAAGCGCTGCCACCCCATGTACCGCAAACTGACGATTGGCACCAACCAAAGGCACCTGATCAGCTATTGTGGCAATACCTGCCAATTCAAGCTGCTGTGCGACCAACTCAGGCGCTAGTGCCTGCATCAACATCCATGACACAGTAGCACCACAGAGCTTTGTTGTATGCACAATAGCATCTGCCTCTGGCAAAGTATTCTCTGGTTGATGGTGGTCTGTCACTATCACTTTGATACCCAAGGCCTTTACCTCAGCGACAGGCGCATGTGCAACAATTCCGTTATCTACGGTAATAATAAGATCAGGCTTGCCGTCAGCGAGAACATCTGCTAGCACTTTGCTATTTAGACCATATCCATGTTTCTCACGACTAGGAATAAACGGTCTAACCTTGTACCCCAATACGTGCATCACGGACCAGGCAATGGCAGTGGCACAGATGCCATCTGCGTCGTAGTCGCCTACTATACAGATGTCACCACCTGCTGCACCGATTTTTTTGATTAGACTGATGGCTTTTGCTAAAGGTTTTTCGGAAATACCAACAGCCTTTGGGGTGAGGTCTAGTGGGCTGGGTGGATGCACAAACTCAGATATACTTTCGATATTACGAGATGCCAGCACCACCTTCACTAACTCATCCACTGAGTCTGGAATCACATCTGAATGTAGTTGCCACGAAACCATAGGATCCCATTATACAGTCCACTAGCCATTCAACTTAGGTAAAAACGAAGTGTCGAGGTAGTAATTCTTAGGACTAGCCGGATCATACAAAACCTGCACAGTCTGCCCAACTTTTACAAACTGCTCAGGATTAAACCATAAGTTGTCACTTTCAAAAATCTCGATTCCACCATTGATTTCGGCTTGCGCAAAAATACAGAACGGACTTCGGCCGTTCACTTTGTAGCTTGTGTTTTGTCCAACCTCTGTGACCTGCGCGTCAATCCGCTGTCCAGAAACCTTTAGTCGTTCTATCATAGCCTTTCGCGCACGGTCTCGGTACAACATATATCCACCAATACCCATAAAACCATACCCAAAAGCCATGAATATGCCAGGAAACAGCCACACAGTAAAGGCAGAGTCGATTGCAGCAGAATCTGGATCTGCTGCTGGGTACACAACATTGACCGTTTTTCCTGCAGAATAATTAAATGAACTCGATGACACTTTACTCGTAAAAGTAACGGTTTCACCGGTTTTAGTTTTAAAACGCACAACTGGCTTGTAAGAGGTGTCTCCGTCACTATCCCTGGAACGAAGGACTTCCAGTACTTCTCCCGTTGTTTTGATGCCAGTGACTGCAAGCTGCACTGACTGATACATAAACAAAGTACCGATCACTGCGAAGATGCCTCCAATGAGTAAGAAAATTATGCTACCAATTTTTTGTGCGTGTTGTGGTGCCATACTGTCCCTTTTTGTACTTTACGTAGTTTACCCTATACCTAACCAATTTTACATGTACTCAGTGATAAATACCGCCATCGGACAATGCAAACTATGGTACACTTACCTGAGTAAAACCTATGCAATCTGGCACACTCTTACCACTCCGTACTGAAAGTTTATTTATTGTGTTTAGGCTGCAACAAGAAGGGTTTGAAGTGTTTATCGTAGGTGGAGCCGTGCGTGATACACTCCGATTCTCACTTCTGTCTGAAGATCAGAAACCCACCTTTCCCACCATGGATTATGATTTTGCCACCAACGCAAAACCAGAAGAAATTCAAGCAATTTTCCCTGAAAGTTTCTATGAAAATAGTTTTGGCACAGTTACAATCACAACTGAGCAGCTCAATAAGCAACCAGGGATGGATTGGTCTATCCTATCATTTCCTGAACAAACTTACCCTGTGTCCAATCGACTCATTGACTTGGCGGCCGCTACAAAAATTCATGCTTCCTTGACCGCATCTGCTCGACAAGCAACCAAACCAGCAACACATGAAAAATTTGAAATAACCACCTATAGGAGTAAAGAACTGTACGATAACCATCGAACCCCTAGTTCAATGCTTTGGGGAACAACTATTGCTGAAGACCTACAGCGGAGAGACTTTACTATAAATGCGATTGCCCTGCGAATCAGTCAGAAATCACTAGCATCTATTTTTTCAGCAGCGCAAACTACCGCTTTACCACCCCTCTATCCGCTCAAGCTTGAACAGGATATATTTTTGTACGACACTGAACGGGGACTACCTGATTTAGCAGCAGGTATTATCCGCACAGTGGGCAACCCACATAAGCGATTTGAAGAAGATGCACTGAGACTACTGCGAGCAATCAGATTTAGCGTACAACTGGACATGAGCATCGAACCAGCCACCTGGCAAGCAATCATAGACCAATCAAAACTCATAACACATGTCAGTGGTGAAAGGGTACGAGATGAGTTTTTGAAAATGCTCAGCAGCACACAACCAAAAAGGGCTATAGAACTACTAGATGAAGCTAGACTATTGGATCATATTTTACCAGAGCTGCTTCAAGGAAAATCTGTTTTCCAAGGTGGGCACCACACCACTGATGTTTGGACACATAGCCTCGATGCTTTAGCTGCATGCCCATCACCTGACCCAATTGTTCGACTAGCCACACTGATTCACGATATTGGAAAGCCTGAAACAGTTCGGTATGGTAATGGCAAACCCACCTTTTACAACCACGAAGTTGTGGGTTCACGCATTGCTAAGAATATTTGTTACCGATTGAGACTTTCAAAACAAGATGGCGAAAAAGTCTTCATTTTGGTACGTCAGCACATGTTCCACTACCAACCCCACAACACTGATGCATCAATTAGACGATTTATGAGAAATGTAGGGCTAGAGCATATCGATGATATTTTAGATCTGAGAGAAGCGGACCGCCTAGGCAGTGGCGCCCGAAAAACGAGTTGGCGTTTAGAAGAAATGAAAGAACGTATGTTGTCGCAACTCCACCAGCCGTTCGACATAACTGATTTAGCAATAAATGGTCATGATTTAATAGAGTCTCTGGGCATGAAACCAGGCCGTGAGCTTGGTACAGTATTGGCACAGTTATTCACAATTGTGCTTGAAGAACCAGAAAAAAATACCCGCGATACGTTACTTGCGCTTGCTAAAGAGCTGCTGCACTCTGAAAAACCTTAGTTTTACTCGTACATCCTCCCATACCAGTACTATAGGCACTGCAGTAAATGTAGAAGAGTAGGTACCAGTTATAGCTCCAACCAACAATGCCACTGCAAACCACCTGATTGTCTCTCCACCCAACAATGAAAGCGCAGCTAACATAACAATTATTGTAACTGAGTTGTTTATTGATCGGCCAAGCGTCTCTAGAACAGCTGCGTCAGCGACCTCAAGTAAAGGCAGACTGGCATGCTTTCTTCTCAATTCCCGAATTCGATCAAAAACCACAATCGTATCGTGAACAGAAAATGATAATGTGGTAAGCAACGCAGTCACAAACAAAACATCCACTTCCACGCCGCCAATGTACCCAAGCCAGCTAAAAGTACCTAAAAGAATTATACTGTCATGCAACATAGCAAGCACTGCTGCGACCCCGAATCTAAGTTCAGAAAACTGCCTCCACACATACAACAGAATAAATACCGTCACAAATCCTAAAGCTGTGACCGTTTTCATAAGCAGTTCTCTGCTTATGACTGCTCCAACTGATTCAGCTCGTAACAGTTCTGTACCTTGATACTCTGCATTGAAAGCTGAAAGTACCGCAATTTGCTGCTCTTGGCTCAGTGTTTCACCTCTCACAAGCAGTTGACTGTTTTCAGACTCTTGTGTAGTAGAAATGTTCCAATTGCTCCCAACCAATCTTTGCACTTCATCCTTACTTGGGACTGTTTTCTCAGGTGGTAGCCGAAACTCAATGAGAGAGCCACCTACAAAGTCTACAGATAGTTGTAAACCATGTAACCATAAACCTGCGATGGACAGACAGAGCAAAATCAGCGAGATGCTAAGGAATAGTAATTTTAAGCGCATGACGTGCATACTATGCGTCTCCTTTCAGGAATAAACGCATCAAAGTTCGAGTGATAACAACACCCGTAAAAAGAGATAAACTGACACCAATCAGTAAAGTGATACCGAAACCGCGCACCATACCTCCAGTATTTAGAAATGGAAAGTTTAATGGGTTGATCAATACTAGTGCTGTAGCAATAGTCACTAAGTTGGCATCCTTAATACTATCCCATGCTCTCCCAAAACCAAGTTCTAGTGCAATTGCTAACGGCTTACCCAAGCGTAGCTCTTCTTTCATCCTTTCAAAAATAAGAATGTTTGCATCAACTGCCATACCGATCGATAACAACAACCCAGCGATACCAGGAACAGTTAAAGTTATTCCCAACACTTTGTACAGAGCAGCAGTGTACAGCGCATATATAATAAGTGCCAAACTTGCTAATACACCATTGACTCGATAAATCAAAATCATAAAAAGCATAACTAAAGAAATGCCGATTGCTCCTGCTTCTATACTAGCAACTACAGACTCCATGCCAAGTGATGGACCTATAGTTCGTTGCTCAAGAACTGAAATAGGCACTGGCAGTGCACCTGCATTCAATTGGATACTCAGCTGTTTTGCATCATCGACAGAAAAACCACCAGTAATTATTGCTTGACCATCAATTATTGGCGTGTTGATGCGGGGTGCCATCACAATACTTTGATCAAGTAAAATAGCAAGCATTTCGCCAGTATGTTCCGTGGTAATGGCTGAAAACTGCTCTCGACCCTCTGTGTCAAACTCTAACGCAACAACTGGCTCACCAGTAGTTTGATCGAATTGAACACTTGACCGCTTGAGCTGTTTCCCCGTGAGTCCAGTTGGTACAATTTGAACACCAGCACTATCTGTTGCCTCATTCACCCCAAGTAAAAGTGAGAACTCTAGTTGGGCAGTCTGTCCAACTAGCTCAAGTGCTTGATCTGCTTCAGTAAGCCCAGGAAGCTCAACTAACAATCTATACTGATCGTTGGCTATTGAGGTCTGCACCACAGGTTCTGCAATTCCAAACAAGTCAACTCTTCTCAAAATTACTTCCCGAGCTGACTCGAGTGCCGTAACACGATCTGTAGCAGGAATTTCAGCCATGTCTGCCTGCAACACCACTTGCATACCACCTTGGATGTCAAGACCCTGTCTGAATGAAAACTCCTTTTGCACTCGCCTACCAAATAAGGAGAAGTCCAAACGAGGAGTACCAATTGTTGTATCAATAGATCTGCCAAAAGCGGAAAACTGTAGGGGAACTGAAGGGGGTAATGCTAGTGAACCTGCAATTACAGCAGACACAACGATCCAAAAGAAACGCCACCAATGTTTTCTTTGTGATTTCATTGACTGCATGCGAGAGATTCTAACATAGAAAGTGCATAATTGGACTGCCAATACCTATAAGTACTATCGTAAAAAGGTGCTACATACCAGAGACTTTACGTTCAACGTACTCATCCTCGCTGCCAATTACCATGACCCTTGTTCCATACAATACATCCATAACAAATGGATCTCGTCTTGTCTTTCTAAACTCAAATTCTTCATTTGAAAAAACAGCATAGTTTATTTCCCTCTTGAGAACTTGTTCCTCTTCCTTAATTAGTAAAGAAAGTTCGGGTAACACCACATCACCAATCACTAAAATGTCTACTTCGCCCTGACGCGGTTTTAATCTTCTCACAAATCTACCTGAAAACATAACGAATGATACTGCACCTAACTTACGGAGGTTCTTACGAATCTTACTTCCCAAACCAGTGCTTTTTATCACCATTTGCTGCAGTTCTTGTAAGTACAAGTACTTTGTGTTTATAGAGTAGTACAAGCGATTCCCTCTCTGCTCGCTCCTCAGCATACCCACGGAAAGCATTCTGTCTAACTCCCTACGAACCGCATTTATTTCCTCTTTTACTTCTCTAGTAATTTCCCGAACATAGTACATACCATCTGGGTTTGCAAAAAACAGTTTCACCATTTTTACTCTCACCCGAGATATCATGAAGTCTTGCAAAGTTGTCATATGGGTACGTACCTACTTGCCAGTATTTAGACTGTACTTAGTAATTGACTTTTGTTGCAGTATCAACTACAGAGATCCAAATTGGGCCTCGCACAAAGCTGAGATCCTTGCCTTTGGCGTCAGTGAATGTCAATTCATCGACTCTATCTTTCTTTGACCAGCGAGCGTCAATGGTTTGGCCATTTTGAAACACTAATGCCTTGCCTGTGCCTGTAGTTGTGTAGAGCATGTGTTTAGCCTCATCAATTGGGCCTTTTTCTGTTGTAAATAAGACAACTGCATTTGCAACTTCAATTTGCTTATCATCATTTAAATCAATATGTGGTTGGCCTGCCATAACACGTTTATACATGTTTGTTGCATTGTCGTATGTCCACTGTACGCCATATTGCTCGTAGCCATCCCAAAATGCAAAACTGATAGGATTTGAAGCAGCACTCGATGGAGTTCCGTCAATGAACTCCCAAGGCGTGTATCCATCTTTCCACTCTTCAGCTGTAATCACTGTTTTGCCCACTCTTCTCTCAGGTGACATATTTGTCCACTCGCGACCCTCTGCAACTTTCCACAAACGCTCAGTGCTTGATTCCATTGTGTGCTCAGTTGCCACTTGCTTGCCTTCTAAACGGTTGCCATTACGGACAAATGTAGGGTATCCAATAGAAAACTGATTTAGATCGTTTTCAAGCGCCCAACCATACTGATTTATTTGCCCAAGCGCATCAGCTGGACCTGGAATATTTGCACCTCCCACATGTACATACAATGGGAAATTAAATCCCGATGCCCAATCTATAAAGTAAGATCGAGCCGAACGAACAGGTGCTAAGACAGTGTCATATCGTTGTACATCACAGTAAAACATTCCCATGAATCGAGTAACTCCACCCTCTGCAATTGCTTCAAAAACAACATCTGCTCTCCCCATACCAGACTGTGGTCTAGCGTCTGGAGAGTTTTCAATCATTACAGCTAGCGGTCTTCGTTTCTCCCAAGCGGATTTCTCAGTTTGAGTATACAACTGACCATTTAGCGGGCAAGGCTGATCTTTAGGTTCAGAAGGATCAATTTGAAGTAAAGCAGCAAGCAATGTTTCTCCTTCTTCTAATTCCTCTTGTTCGAGTTGTTCGCCTAGTGAAGTACTCCCATCAGACTTATTCAAAGCAGAAAACGCTGAATAGGAAATGAGTGTTGAAACCACATACAATCCTAAAACTAGTAATAAACCTTTTTTTTGCATAGGCAGTGCATCTCCTTATACACACATCAAAAACGCATCATAACATACGTGCCTGCCAACATACAGGCAACAAATATCGTAGCTATGAGGCTTGTTCTAATATCTTTATATACTAAGCGTACCTGATTTTGATCGAAAATGACAGAATCAGAAGTCTGACTTGAATTACTTCTAGTACCAACGTTTATTACCTCTGGTACCTCTAGCGAAACAATCCTTTGCTTCCATTTTGCCATTGCCTTCTGTTTTTCCGCCTTAGTTTTTTTACGCTTAGCACTCATAGGCTTTTATCCTAAAAATACTCTTGATATATCTCGAAACGTTATGAAGATAATCAAGCCTAACAATAGCACATACCCGCTATAGTTTGCATAGTACTCAATTTTCAAACGCTTTTGTTTAGAAATTAATGGCTCTAATAGTAGCAGAAGAGCTCTCCCACCATCTAGTGGTGGTATGGGTAATACATTCATAATAGCCAAATTGACAGACAACATGCCAGCAAAGGAGAGCAATGCAAGTGGACCTTCAGAGAACAATCCACTACTTTGGGCCTGATGCACAATACCAACAGGTCCTGCCAACTCATCAGGCACACTACCTGATCTAAAAACATCCGTAACTATTGATCCCAAAGCCATTAGTATTTGCTGACCTAAAGATAGTGCCTGATCAATTCCATACCAGACACTACGAAAAGGCATCTGCCACCAAGGATAGTGTTGGAAAATCATCGACTCAAATACTATTCCCAAAGCGCCTTGGTTCTGCGGTGTTTCTGCTTCAGTTCGCAAATACACGGAAAAAGTTTGTGCTGACTCAGCACAGACAGTATGTTGACACGGGCCAGTGGTTGTGAGTGTGACTGTTTGTCCACGATACTCTGTAATAACAGTAATTAGTTGCTGACTAGTACTAATGGATGTCACTTCACCATTTTCTGAAGTTACCGCAATAACCTCAACACCTGCTGGTAGCCCTGCTTCTGCTGCTGGGGATTCAGGTGCAACAGCCCCTATCCTAGCTGTTGTGAGTTCTTTTGGAATACCCAGGATAGAAAAGACAATGGAAAATGCAACTACACCAAACATGAAGTTAACTGCTGCACCAGCCAGAATAACCGCCAATTTTTTTAAACTGCTAGCTTGGTAGAATTGACCAGTGGATAATTTTTTACCTTTGCTAACTTGCTCTTCGTCTTCCGCTTCACTTTCCTCCCCAGCCATGCGAACAAAGCCACCAAACGGAATCCAGTTTAACGAGAAAACTGTTCCTTTCCAGGTAAATAGCTTCATTGCTAGTGGTGGGTACCCAATTCCAAACTCTTCAACAGTAATACCTGCTCTTCGAGCCACTATAAAATGCCCCAGCTCATGAATAAGCACTAAAAAAGATAGTATTAGAATAAAAATCAAAACCGACATGAAATCCTCAAAAGTGTATATACACCAGCAATAGTATGTTGCTCTGTATTCATAGTAATTAGACGGCGAGTAAATCTTTTTCTTTTCGAGCTAGAATTTCATCGAGCTGAGCCATGTACACCTTCAGTTCTTCTTCAAGTGATTTCAAGTCACGGGAAATGTCATCTTCTGAGACACCATCCATTCCTGCTAAATCATCTATGTCTTTCTTACAATCCGTCCGCACAGCACGGAGCATGACCCTTCCTGCTTCGATTTTCTTGTACAGCTGTTTTACCATTTCCTTGCGTGTCTCCTCAGTAAGTGGAGGCACTGCAATTCGAACAATGTCACCATCAACCACAGGATTAACATTTAATCCTGCAGCCTGTATACCTTTTTCCACTGCAGACAACAAACCTTTATCCCATGGAGAAACTACCAAAAGTGATGGGTCTGGTGCCTGTACTGAGGCAACTTCAACAAGCTGCATTGTTGTTCCATAGGCCTCAACATGCACAGAGTCTAACATTTGTACCGCAGCTCGGCCAGTCCTTAGCGTACTTATATCGCGCTGGACATGCTCGATTGCTTTTTTAGCTTTTGCATGAAATTCAGAAAATGAATATGGCATATATGTTGTAATTGTATCAGATGAACAAATACTGTCGGGCAGCAAATACAGGTAAGGATATCTATCGTTTTTTTGGATCTAAACGAATATCCATGTCGACGGGAGGAAAAAGTAACGATTGCTTGATCGGGTCTGCTTCTTCCAACTCAATCTCCAACCTGGATACTCGTTCGAGTAGTGGGTTAAACTCTGCGGGTACTGGTGTAGCCGTAATTGCTTGTTGAAACGGAGCGTTTTCAATTACTACAGGTTTTCTCTTCAAAAGTACTAATAAAAGAAGTAGCACAACAGTGACTACCAAACCTACGGCAATATACATGATGGGACGAGGTCGGGACTTTTGCACTAACTCGCTTTTTTCAGTAGTAAAACGCTCTTTGGCAGATTGTCTATACGGTTCCTCATACGAGAATTGTGTTTGATTGGTTAGTACTGTTTCTTCTTCTGTCATATTCTTTTACAAAAAAGGTTACTTTATAACCTGGTTAATTCCTCAAGATACCCAATCAATTGCGTCAGGGCAATATATGGAGCTTCCAAGTCGTCGAGCATGCGACCGAAGGTACTTTTATTGTATGCATCAAACTCCTCAGATTGCCCCACTACAGCTACTAGTATGGTGCTAAGTTGTTCACTGATTAACCCAAAATTTCGGGTAGTTTCTGCATGTGCCCGTTGACGCTCTGCATCCACAAGTGCACTAGCAGTTGCTGTCAAGTGAAAATTCTGTATGTCCCTATGAACAATGAGTGCTTGGTCATACACTGTCTGCACATTACCCTGTGAAATAAGTGCTAACCCGAGATACAAGGCGGCCTCTAGTTCTTTCTGCATAGCAGCAAACACGTCGGCTTGTACAGCTATTTGCTCTCTCGTCTGTGTGTTTAATATCGCATCCTGGTGTTTTAATAATTTTTCTTCAACATTTTCCAAACGCACTAAAGCACGCTGTTTTTGTGCCAAATCTACGCCAGGAATATCTTCAAGTGTCACCGTAATAAGTTGAGTGTAAGTAACAAGGACTCTTGAACGATTTAGTAAAGCCTCTCGTGTAGCCCTAACCGCCTCTTCAAGTGATGAGAGTGTCTGCAAACGAGCGTGCTGCTCCTTTGCAATGTTGTATTGCTGCTCTGAGGTTCGATATACTTCAATCTGCGATTTGTACAACCCCCGCAACTCAGCAATTGTCGCTGAAGCCTGAGCTTTCCTTTGCACACTGGAAATCGTTGCATCAAGTACTACTACATCAACCTGAGCCTCGGGTGACTGAGCAGAAACACTAAGTACCGTAGCACTAAGCAAAAAAAGGATACTGAATGACAAGACTATGTTCTTTAACATGTGCACAGTACAGTATGTACAAGAACGCAGCTTAAATCAATCCGAGTTCTTTGTCTCGAGCAAACATGATTGCTTCATACAAAGACTCAAAAGTGCCAGTATCAAGCCACTTTCCTCGAACAAAAGCAACATCCAAAGTACCCTCTTGTAAATACAAGTTGTTTAAATCAGTAATTTCAAGCTCACCACGTGCTGATGGTTGTAAGTTCCGTACCTTTTCAACAACTGAGTTATCGTAAATGTACAATCCAGTGACGGCAAATGATGACTTTGGTGACTCGGGTTTTTCTTCAATAGAGATAGCTTGATTGTTTTCATCAAACTCCACTACACCAAAACGCTCTGGGTCTGACACTTCCTTAGCAAAAATCCTACCTCCAGATTTAAATGAAGTAATATCACTTGCAAATGTATCTTCAAAGACGTTATCACCCAAAACCAAGGTTACTGCATCTTCACCAATAAAGTTTGCACCGATGCGAAAGGCTTGTGCTAAACCTTCTGGCTTATCTTGAATCTCATACGTAAACTTGCAACCAAACTCCTTGCCACTTCCAAGTAGCTTAAGAAAATCACCAGCATGATCTGGTGCTACAATTATCAGAATATCAGTAATCCCTGCAGTCAAGAGAGTCTGCAGCGGATAGTAAATCATTGGTTTGTTATAGATTGGCAACAGCTGCTTACTGGTCACTTTGGTCAATGGCCTGAGCCTTGTGCCTGACCCACCTGCAAGAATAATACCTTTCATACTGCCTTTCAGATAGTTTTGCTCATATAAAGTTCATCTATTCTATACCATATCTCACTGTTATATTGTGAGCAGACAAAGAAGCGTTACAGCTAGGAGTGCTGCTCCAAAGTATTCCAGAGTAATGTTCATGGTTAAATCCTTCGTACGAGCATGCACACTAATACCCCAGAGCACATACCCAATCCCAAGTGCCACAAATCCAAGACGAAGCAGTTGTGTATCTGGCCATACAGTAAATGTATAGCCAATGCTTGTGACTAAGCCACCGATAAGCACAACGTACGCTAGTGGATGCAAAATAACTTCACGCTTCATAGCTATTTATTGAATCATCCCTCCCTTAAAATACACTAAGATGAATGCTACCGTGAGAAACAAACAAATATGTGCCATGTTTTTACCTACCAAGCGCACGGTCCTGTTAGAATATGCTGCAAATCCATCATATGCTAAAGCGGAAATGATCAAAATAACTATAGCTAAAGCTGCAGCTTTTGCCATATGCAATGGTGAATATATAATTCTAGACTCGACTGAACCCACAGGCACTGCTTGGCCAGCTAAGACAGCTGGAAGTTGCTGGTTTTGTACTTCCCTTATTTCAGGGCTTTCGGGAACGTTTTGCACTAGTGCAATCGTCTCGGGTTGAGGTATAGTTGACTCTTCTCTGGGATCAGCTGGTTCAACTAAAACTTGCCCAGCGGGGACAATTTGTGCTACACGCTCCACAGCAGGAGGCGCACCAAACATTTGAACTACCAAGGTTGTCTCTACTCCTTCTAACGAACCATTTACTACTGCCACCCCAATTTCACTGAATCCACCGTTTAGTATATTGGCTCTGTGTGTTGGAGATGCCATCCAAGCATCAATCATTTCTGGTGTAACCATAAAGTCACGTGCCAGATTTTCACCCGCACGTCTATAGGTGTACCCCACATCCTTCATAAAGTCCCATGGCTCTCTGCCCGCTGGTGAAGTGTGTGCCCAGTACTGCTTTGCAAACATATCTTTAGCTTTTGCTTGAGCCGCTTGGGCTAGCTGTTGGTTGAACACAACTGCACCTAACCCTGCTGTACGCCTCTGTGTATTTGTTTGGGCAACGACCTGATCCACTGAAATATCTGAAGCATACCCAAGTACCAGACCCATATCACGTTGGACTGCTGTGGGATAACTTATCAATCCAAAGCAAAGAACAGCAAGAGCACCGAGCACGACATATCCCTCAGGATGCAAAATACGCGCCCTGTGGTTGTTGGAGCGGCGTGGGTGAAACAGATGCGCTAATGCACTACCTAGTGAACGATGACTCTGAGCATACTTCATGTCGTTTCATTATGACGTGCTCAGTTATAAGTGCAAGAGTTACTGCACTTCCACTGCATGCCAGTCAGAAAAAGTACCAACTCCAAACTGATCTACTAGCTCTAGTGTATATTCTGCTACTGGATCATACTCCACTGTCAAATATTCCTGACTGTTCGGTATTCTAGGAGTGCTCCACAAAAATGAATGAGCCTGAATAGGAACCTTGGTAATCGCCCCATCTGATGTACGTTTCCAAACTGCATACCTTGCAAATTTATGTTGATCAGCATCTGCTGCTGCAGTAAAATATAGGGTAAGCGTATTCGCAAAGCTATCAGGTTCTAACCAAATACTTGGTGACTCAATCGGTGGTGGCAGGCGAAGTAAAAAAAACTCTTGTTTCGTTTCGCTTCCCAGCAAGCTTTCTTGTAGAACTACCAATTGATGTACTCCAAAGCTTGTAGGAATGAAACCATCTGGAAGCACTATCTGCTCTTTGGCACTACTAATAAGGGGTTCTACTGAGCTTGTCTTCAACGTAACTGTTCTAGCTGCAAGTGCAGGGGATACCGTCACTGTGACATCATCTGGTAACACCCACCCTGCTGTAGAAACTGAAGCTATGTACACAACTGTCGCATTTGTTGGATCAATGCTGTTTCCTGCAGTGATTTCAAGATCTAGCAACACTTGGTCTGAAGGTATGGGCACTGTTGCAGTTCTCCAACCACTTACAAATGGCTCAACTTGATTATTCTGATCTATGACTGGTGCATCCTCCCATACAATGTTGTCTGCAAGTCTGATCGTAAGAGAAGGCTCATCAAATAAAGGAAGTGTTTCCCAAGATACAATGCAGTATTTGATAGCCAACCACATTGATTCTGCTGAAGATATTGCTTGCGTCAATTCGTTGTCTGGCTGGAGTGTTTGTTGTTCGTGAGGCTGTGACCCAATGCGTACTACGGGCCGAGTTTCCTGATCACAAGGTGAGGACTGCTCTACTATAACCGCTCCAGTGTGCTCCCAATCATGTAGCTGATCAGTAAATAGTGGGTTACGTATGGTTTCTAAAAGTATTGATGTATCAGTGGGGGTGCGTATAGCAACTTTAGGTTCTGCCAATACCCAGTGACCAAGTTGCCATGAAAACTGGGCAGCAGCCTGGCCAGCAGTGAAGTATCCACTGGCTGACCGAGGCTGAACTAGGGTGAGGAAGCCGACTAGTATTACTAATAACGTGTGCATACCTACTTTCATTCAATTGGCCACTCTGCGCCGTCATTCGTTTGTTTCGCTGTAACAGTTACAGAGCCGCTCAAAGTTTTACCTTGGTACTCATCTCCCGCGTTGGGTGATAGCTGGATAGTCATACGAAATCGTTCTTGACCATTGGTAAGCAATGCCAGCAATGTATTTTCTGTACCATCAGTGCTAATAAACATTGGGTCAGTCGCGGGCTGTACTTGGGTAGATACTGCAACCCAATTACCTGCAATCCAGCGATCTACAGAAGTGCGCTCGATAACATCAGTTCCTAGCTGATCATCAGACCAACTTGCATCTAACACGACTCTTGCAAATAATGGTAGCTGGCCTGTATTGTTAATGACAAACTCCACTTGTTTACTCTCCCCAGGCTGCCAATTGCTCACATTCAAAGGAGTTGCTTGTGATATATCTACTTCCAAAGTACCAGTTTGAAATGAATTTGCATCCGTTGTCTGGCGACTACTAAAGTACGCAATAGTGCTACTCATACCGATCATTGTTCCTAACACAGCAGTGATCGCAATGCCAAACTTGGCTTTTTGAGAAAAGGGTATGTTACCCATGACAACTCCTTTTAGATGAGATACAGGTGCTTAGTGCAACTGACCTCCGAATACTGAAATGAGTCTACTGAGGGATGCTTACAAGAACTGTAGAACTACTGAGCCAAACTGGCCATATCTGTACTTGGCTTAGCTGGAAGATTGAAAAATTGAGTTGGTAATGTAAAACAGCAGAGTCTATCCAGTTCCTGAAGTACTTCACAAAGCACTAAGTAGTCTTCAGCTTTTGGATCATCTTTGATTGAAATTGTTCTTGCTGCTGGTTTTTCATATGATTTCTTGGATACTACACCATTCCCTAAAGTCACTTTTTGAGGCATAACTTCACTCCACTGCTTGTGCTGTGAAAGAAAGTAGACTGCTGCCCAGACTCGGACTTGTGTCACTTCCTCTAGCAAAGGAATTCTTTGGAGACCATTTGCATTCTCTCCAAATGTTTGATGGATGAAGTACAAAACTTGTACTAATGAAAAATTCCACTCCCCTGCGAACTTAGAGTAAATTGCTTCAAGTTTTTTGTGTTGAGCTGCATGAGTTTCTCTTTCATCAGGCCCATGCACGTGGTATGACTTTATATATGGTTTGAAATGTTCTGCATTCATATGTGCCTGACATTTTGCACTGTGTGCGGTATACTATGGGTGTTTCTTGCGGTATTATATACATTCGGTGTGTATGTCAAGTCAAGGCCCCATCGTCTAGCGGCTAGGACACCAGGTTCTCATCCTGGTAACCAGAGTTCGATTCTCTGTGGGGTCACAACGTTTTTTCCTCGAGAGTTTTTCATACCCTAAGTGTAACATTGAACCCTACGTCTATTTATTTTCTAAAACCAATTCAATCCTTAATAAATAGCAAGTCAGCAAAGTATCGTTGTTGAACAGTTGCATTTGGAACTGCAAATTGCCGCATTGCAGACAAGTGAGCTGGTCCAACAACTGTCCATAGATCAACTAAATAGCTCCATCGATTTGCCTGAGTATCTGAAAAGAATTTTTCTACAACTGCTGTGCAGTATTCTACTGGAACTGTTTTACCCAATAGGGCTTGGATGTAGTTGTGCAAGGACACACCCTTTTCGTTCTTCCTATTCATGGGATCCACATGTTTACAAGATACCTTCATACTTTCTGGCCCTTCAGTCATATCACGGACAAAAGCTACTCCGCCATCTCTTAGTGATTCAAAGATCACAGAGAAATGTGTTATTAGGTCTGAGTCATCAACGATGTAAGTACCGATAGTATCTGCAGTTATGCCGTCATAATATTTTGTTGAGAGAAATACTTTTTTCTGATTATCATCATTATCACCAACAGAATAGGCGCAATGAGGTTCAATATCAATTGAACATTGCAACAGATTTCCTTCAATAAAATTGATACTAATATTTGGGTATTTCAATTTAATCAACTCTCTGACAGCCTCAAATGCAATAAGTGCTGACGGATTTGAGTCAACAACATCAACTTGACCACAAAAGCCATTCCTATTCAACGCTGCTAGTAAGCTTATAATGCTTTTTGGCCCAATTGCCCCACACAATAACCATTTGCCCTCAGGCTGTTGAAAAGCATTAGTAATAATGTCGGGAGTCACGCTCTTATGTGAAATTGTATATGGAGCTGTGACACTCACATCCAGAAAACTGTTAAGCAAACTTCCAGGAGAAATTGGAGTTTTCACTATTGGGAAAGTTCTCTGCATGGAGGGGAAAGGTACCTCAGTATCTCCCAGGAATGTCTGTTGATCCTCATCTACAAAAAAAGCTTCTAAATTCAAGTCTTTTGCAAGCTGAGGAGCATGCAAAAGAAAGAAGTACAACTGTCCAATACCAGTACACCAACCAGGGTGTAATGAATCTATAGCTTCTGGATCATAAGGTGCATCCATTACAGCCAATGTATTCAATGCTTTTATTGTTGTTTCTGGTAGCTGTTCTCTATACTTCATCTGTTCATATTGTCTCATATGTATATTATAGGTCTTTATTCTTATTTATCAATCGGAACTATTTCGAGAGTAGATACCTTGCTTTTAAAATCTACAATGGGCAACAAAATGAAGAAGAACTGGTAAAACGAATCAGAGAAAGCGAGAGTAATCTCAATTTTCAATCACTACATGAGTTTCTTAGAAATCTTACATCACTACGCGGCACACGGATGATTTTGCTGTAAAGCTATTCTGTGCTGTTTGGTATATTATAAGTATATCTACCAACAAGTAGTACAATTTTAATAAGAAGGATGCATATGTCCATACTTAATGAATCAGAGATTACCGAGAACAATATGCAGCATAATGCTCATCGCATAGATCCTATGAGGCTTAAAGCATATGCAGAATTACTAGCACTTGATTTTTCATCCGGTTTGCCCAGCAGAGAAGAAATAAACAGGCTGACAACTGGATGGGATGAAGGTGCCACATACCTACAAAATGTTTTAGAAATTGAGAACCCCAAAAGATGGGCAGATTTTATGCAGGCATTTGATACAAAAAGAGATGAGTGGGTACTTTTGCGCAACCGACTATTTCCATTAGGACGCCAGAATCCTACTGTGCCAGAAGAATTGTACAGGGCAAGACATAATTTATTGGTGCAAACAATTGATAATGACAAAGCCAATCTTATTAAAGATACATTTTGTTTTGAGCAGGATTCTGTCGAGCAACTTGCACTACTGCATTTCTTACGCCATCATGAGGAGCAAAACCCCAAACCGGACACACGAGTTAATATTGGCTGGGATTGAAAATTCAAATAAAAAATTTTCCTAGTTACGTCGAAATGCAAATTAAATTTTGCAGTTAAATTAATGTTGCAGTGTACTCTTGCTGAACCCTTTTCGTACCAACAAAAAATACAGCACCAACCCATACCCAAAATCCTCCACCGGAATCGTTCCAACCCTCCACCCAGTCATAAACCCCTCACCATACACCACCACCGGCAGCGCTGTTAGATACATATTAAAAATTAACGTAGTGAAAACGGTAAAAACCAACCCCAGCGCAATCCCCTGCACCCGCAACACGGAGTACTCAACCAGCTGCAATAATACCACCACCGAAAAACTGTACCACTGGGCTTTGACAAAACACACCACCGCTACACCTAGCAACAAAAGCCGCAGACTCACAGTCAGCAACATAAACACTCGCTCAGAAACCCCGATCCTTGCATACTCAGTAAATGCCAGCACATTTTTCACCACAGTCAGCACCGCATACGGCACCACCAGAAAAAACAAAATTTCCTCGATCGGCAATCGCATCCAAGCAGCAAGCGATGGAAACAAAATATACTCCGGATTAAACTCCCACCAAGCACCAGTCACCACAAAATCCCACACTATAAAAAAAGCAGAGACCGGCAAGATTCTAAATACCTCTGCTTTACTCAGCACCAACATCGCTGGATAGAGTTTGCGTGACAACAGCAGCGAACCCACAATCACACCATGGAACAGCACGTACGCAAATGGAGCTACTTCACCCATGCTGTCTCCTAAATAACTCTGCTACCGCAACTTTTGCAACTGTCTTGAAGACTTGCAGTTTGCTTGGCTTAACTTTTCTTTCAAAGACTACCCGGGGATTCTTCTCTATCACATCAGCCGTCCAACTATATAACTGTGCTGCCGTCGCAATTGGCACGCGATAGCGATAGGGTATATACGAATATCCAGCTTCTGCCTGAGTCTGTTGTGCTCTAAACTTCGCCACTTCTGCCGAAACAAATGCTCTAAAAGAATCATACTTTTCCTCGGACAACACTGCTTCGCAGAGCGATTCAATTGCAAACGTACTGAGGACTTCCTGTGAAAAATACTGCCGCTTGAGCTCGCAATCTTCCTGCATGTCGCGGATGAAGTTGATGTGCTGCATGGCAGCGCCTTGCAGTTTTGCTGCAGAGTAGGCTTCTGGGGGTAACTGCATCAGTTTGCAGAGCATCAACCCAATTACCTCGGCACTTCCATAGATGTAGGCTTCGGTTTGTGCGGCTGAGCGATACATTATCCAGTTGTCCGGCTGCGTGAGATCTTCAGTCATTGAACGTAAAAATGACACCACCCAAGCAGTTGGTATTGCATGTGCAAACAGCAACTCCACAAACGACTGAATAATTTCGGTGAACTCTCCAGAAATCGCACGCTGCACATACAGCCGCCCACCCTGTTTCCAACTACCAGTCTTTTTTTGCGCCAACGCATACGCTGCGATAATCGCATTAGTTTCTCTAATAAATGCAGCAAACTCCTCGGTCTTCTGCGGTACTGCGTCCACCAAATCGTCAGCTGTCCGAACATACGCATATAGCGTTGCTACTTTCTCCCAAATATCTTTGGGGAAAAATAAACTGCTATAAAAATAGGTAGTGCTGCCATTTTTGAAAATAGCTCTTTTGGTTTGTTTCATTACGGTTTTATAGTAGCTTGAATCTCCGCCAGTGCATACTGAGCCGACAGTAGCACCATTGGCACACCAATACCCGGCTGGGTGAACTGCCCACAGAAATACAGATTATCTAGGTGCTTTGCTTTCATTCTCGGTCGCAAAAACACTGACTGGTGCAGTGCGTGCGAAATTCCCAGGGCATTTCCCTTATATGCATTATAATCTGTCGCAAAATCTTTTTGACTGTATATTTTCTTGTATACAATTGAATCTTGAATAGCTGCACCGGTAGTTTTTTCAATATGATCAAGAACAGTAGTCACATACTCCGCAACGCCGTCTTGTGTTGTGCGAACACTCACTGGCACTAAAATAAACAAGTTTTCCTGGTGTTTTGGTGCTACAGACGAGTCGGTCACGGAAGGCACAGAAATATAGTAACAAGGGTTTTTGGGAAATTCATTTGATTCTTGAATAGTAGTGAAGTGTTCATTCCAATCTTCCTGAAAGTAAAAGTTGTGGTGCTGTAGCTCGGGAATTTTTTTAGAAAGTCCTAGATACACCAACACACTTGAAATTGCGTAGTCTCTGGTTTGCCAATAGTTATGTGAATACTCTGCATATTCTTTGGGCAGTAATTGCGTGTCAAAATAGGCATAGTCTGCAGTGTTGACAACAAAATCAGGCGTATAGCGCTTGTTTTTGTTTACCACAGCAGCAATTCTCGGAGAGTCTGCAGCTATTTCCACCGAACACACCTCAGCATTCGTCTGAATATCCACCCCAAACTCACGGCAGAGTGACTCAAGAGCACTCACCAACTTGCCAATGCCACCCATGGGGTACCAAATTTTACCTTTAAAGTCCGAGGCAATCAGGATACTATACAACGCCGGAGTATTCTTGGGCGATCCTCCCAAAAATACTGTGTGGAACTGCAGTATTTTTTGCAGCAGCGGATGGCTGATGCGCTTAGCAATAAATCGCTCGTATGATTGAAATGGATTAAACAGTGCGAGCAGTTGCAAACCCTTAAACATAGTTGCCACTGACAACAAGCTGAACACATTGCTAAACTGCTTTGCAAGTAACAGTACCGAAAGTGTGTAGGCTTTGCTCGTTATAGATACAATGTGTTGCAGATGCTTGGCACTTCCTGGACTCAGCTTATCGAACAAATCGTAGTTTTTCTCTAGATCAGAAACAATATCCAGTGGCGGGTGCGAGTCGGAAAATACTCTGTACTTTGTTTGTAG
This sequence comes from uncultured Pseudomonadales bacterium, assembly GCA_964607285.1. Taxonomy (GTDB): domain Bacteria; phylum Patescibacteriota; class Microgenomatia; order UBA1400; family PJMF01; genus CAZBMX01. The sequence goes on along the minus strand of CAZSJW010000001.1, from coordinate 117,244 downwards.
CTCCTTCAGGGTGTAGTAATCCTTTGACTGTTTGCCAAGCGAAGTAAAAAAAGACTCAATCACCTCTGGCATCATGTACCAGGATGGGCCCATATCGAATGTAAACCCATGGCTTTGAAACACCCGTGCGCGACCACCAAGTGTTTTATTTTTTTCCAAAAGTGTTACCGAATATCCCGCCTTTGCTAATTGAGCAGCCACAGCTAATCCAGCCATACCACCACCAATCACAACGCACGTTTTACCTTGATGCATAGAATATTCATTCTATCACTGAAAGCTCTGATTAAAATTGTTGACTTGGGAAAAATGCGCGCATAATACATGAATATGCATTCATATAACTGCTGCAACAGCAAGACCGCCGAAAGCAACAAAATCCTCTCTCAGTTGGCACTCATCAAGCTACTTTCTGACAAGAATCGTTTGCAAATTCTTTGTATTCTGACTTCAGAGTTCCACTGCGTGTCTGAGCTTATACAGCATCTCCAAGCATCACAAAGCCTAGTCTCCCACCACCTAATCACACTCAAAAAGCTGCAGCTTGTAACAGCCAGAAAATCCGGTCGACAAGTCTTCTACTCCCTCACCAAAAGAGGCTCATACGTCGTCAAACTACTCAAAATACTCAGCACCAAGGAGGTCACATGAAAGTACAAGTCCTAGGTTCAGGCTGCCCCACTTGCAAGAATCTATTCGCAATTACTCAGCAGGCGGTTGCAGGCATGGATGGCGAAATTGAGCTTGAGTATGTCACGGGTGTGGAAGGTATGAGTCGGATTATTGAGCTCGGTGCGAATCAATTTCATGCTCGCCGCTCCCCAACCAACACCAAAAACAGCGGAAATTCCTTACGCGCCCTGTTCTCCATCCTCGCAGCCTTGCCTTCGCTAGTTTTATCAGACACCCATTCCTCCAAATTGGTAATTACAAACCCAGCCTCAGCCAACATGCGTACGTAATCTTGCAGGGCAAAATGGAACGACCATGTGACTTTCGATTCCTGTTGCCCGGGATTCATGGTAATAGGAATTTTGATTGGCGAAATATATCTGTTTTCCCATCGGTACTGTTGCTTCGTGTTCGGCTCCACACCCCAACCAGATTGCCGGGGAATTCTAAATGCAGGATGATTTAAGACAATCACGATCTTTCCACCAGGGCGCACATACTTTGCGGTGTTTATGATTGCAATATCTGGACGTGACATGTTTTGCAGCGCTAACACAATTGCCGCATGACTAAAAGTAGTATCAGTTATTGGCAACGGTTTGGTGACATCGCTTACCCGGAATGTATATGCAGCGTTTCTAGTTTCACGCCGCGCAATAGAAATCAAAACTGGTGCAATATCCAACCCTATGTATTTTGAAATTTTAGGAATGGCCCGGCTCAACACACCCTGCCCACAGCCAATATCAGCCAAAGAATCCTCAGGTTGTAAATCGAGCAGGCGTAATACCCCAGGTAACACTACGTGCTGATGGTAGTAATGGCCATCCTCACCCACCAGCTTTTCATACCATGGCGCTACGTTCTGCCAGGATGTTTGTTTTGGTTTATCCATGGGAAAACTTTCGGATTGCTAGTTGGACTGCGTTTGCTGTGCCAGCATCATTAATTTCACCTGAATCTATCATTGCCAACGCTTCGTCAAAAGTGAAAAACTTAGAGTTGGTTATTATTTCTCCAGACTCAGTATTGTTTAGAGAAAGCTTTGTTTCATCGATTATCACCATGAAAAGCGTGACTAACTCTGTGTTTAAACTGTGCAGTGGGTAAAACGCTCCAACCTCTTGTAGCTCATCGACAGCGACTCGTATTCCACTTTCTTCAAACAACTCGCGTGCAGCTGCTTGCCTTGGTGTCTCGCTGTCATCAATGCCGCCACCGGAAACTTCCCAACTGTATTTCTGAATTACATAGCGAAACTCTTTTTGCAACAGAATTTTTTTATTTGGGGTTAGCACTACTATCCCAACCCCGTCCTTTCGGTCCATCCAAGCGTAGGTACCTATAGTACCATCCTCAAACTGAATCTTGTCCTGGAATAATTCCAGCCATGCATCATTATAAATCAACTATTGAGCAACTTTAGTAAACATGCAGCAATTATAAGCGCAAAGCCCTAATTTACCCAGCGGTATTGTCTCATTGCACATGCCGGCTGGTTCAGCTACCATAGGAACGTATTACATGGTTTCACCCCTCATAGCCCAAGACCGCCAGCCACTCCAAGATCACTGTGGCATTTTGGCGATAGTTGCACCCACTGACCAACCCTTTTTCCTCCCTGCCTTAGCCGCACATCAAGAACTACAAACCAGAGGATACGATGGTGCCGGCTTTTGGGCGGTTTCCAGCGTAGGTACGGAGTACTCATACAAAGGCAGCGGCATGATTCGTGAAGTCTTCCCTGCCCGCGCAGCTCACACTAAAAAATTTGCTGCCGTCCAGGCAAAAACTTGGGTGTTTCAAAACCGCTACGGAACTTCAGGCGATCAGTCCCCCGAGAATGTACAACCACTCCGCAGAGTTAATCAGGCTTCAGGCGAAGCATTCATCGTTGCCCACAACGGTCAGTTCTCCAAACGCAAACCTAATGACTACCTCACCATATCGGACACAGTCGTCTTTGCAGATGCACTTGCAAAAGCGCCACAAAAAACTTGGTCGCAAAGAATCCAACGCACGCTCAAATCATTTCGAGGTGCATATAGTCTAATAATCGCCACCACTAACAGTGTGTACTGCGTGCGCGACAGTTATGGATTTAGACCGCTCGTGTATGGCAAACTTACTGCCTCAGCTCCGTACACCTGGGCAATTGCTTCAGAAACTACTAGTTTACTCAACTTAGGCGCAACTCATGTTAGTGAAGTTATGCCGGGATCTATAGTGGCTTTTTCCAATGGCAGCATAACTGTGCTAAAACCCCCCACCAATTCACAACGCGCATATTGCATGTTTGAAAATGTCTATCTGATGGAAGAGCAAACTAAAGCACATATTCCAACCAAACAATCAGCACATGTTCGTAACCACCCCTCCATCAATTTACTACGGTTTCGCTCGGGTCAAATTCTTGCGGAAGAAGCACCAGTTGCCAAGCGAAGCGTGGATTTTGTTTGCGGCGTTCCTGGCACAGGAATTACTGGAGCGCAAGGATACGCGAATACTCTGCGTCTCTCGTATGTGCAAGCAATAGTTGACGCAGCCATGCCTATCGAGGAACAGCGAACATTTATGGAGGCAGATATTTCCGGTATTTTACAAAAAGTAGCAACACATTTCTCGTTTGAATCAACAGTGCTTGCCAACAAACGGATTGTACTTGTTGACGACTCGTTGGTGCGGGGTAACGTCATGGCAGGATTGCTACAACTGCTACGAAAACATTGCAAAGTGCAGTCAATTCACGTTCGGATTGTGTGTCCACCAATAGATAAACCGTGCCATCTGGGCATCAGTACCAGAAGTGCAGATGAGCTGCTTGCACATCAACTCGGTGGTGATCTCATAAAGATGCAAAAATACATAGGTGCTGACTCGCTTGCGTTTCTGAGTCCCGCGGGCTTGCGTGAAGCCGCAACAAATAACGCGCATGCTACGGGGTTTTGCATGGGGTGTATGCAGGGGCAACTGCCACCGATAGATTCGATGGGTCGGCGACTAGTGTAAGCAAACTACTAGTTGTCAGTACTGCACGGTTGAATGCTGGCTGCCAAAGTTGTTGGTGTTTGAGAAAAAGTTTGGCTGAACGCCTGCTGACTGGTAACAACGGCTGAAATTATCGCTGCTACCGCTGAGGCTACCATCAAACTTCTTTCTATTTGTTCTGTGTTCATACTTTCAATATTTGGTAAAAATTAATTTTGATACAAAAAAACCCCTCATAAGGGGTTCAAACTATTCAGCCTACTAATTTACGAGACCAAACGATACACAAACCCCTTATGGAGTGGATGCAAACGATGCCAGTACTTACGCAGATTAAGATTCATACTATGAATGTATAGTACAACATAAGTATTACTGCTGTAAACCGAAGTTTTTTAATCAACTTGGTACAATCACACGCTCATGCTTCATTGTTTCCAAATCAAACACCACAAAACTACTTTGACTGTCTTCATCATCGCCTAACCATTTATCCTTAGTAAGTGTGCAACCAGGATTCACAAAGTAACACACGTCATGCTGCACCACACGATATGTATGATCGTGACCTCCGATAGTTAGATCAAATTCGCCAGATTTTGCCATGCTCTCAGAAATGCTCGAGTAGTGATTCATGAATATTCGCTTGCCATCATGCTCCAATCGCAACTCCTGTCTGTGACAAGTGATACTCTCATTATTGTCAGCTAATGCGCTTAGGCGTGCCGTCTCGCCATCATTATTGCCGAAAACAAAATGTAAATTTCCATTGTAATAATTGGCAAATCTGCCAATGATGCCTGGGTTTATAATGTCCCCTGCATGAAAAGCCATCGAAATGTTGTGTTCATTTAAATATTCAATGATCCACACTACTGCTAATGAATTGTCATGCGTGTCAGAAATAATTGCGATTTTTTTGGACATATGGCACTATTTTACACCTAGTACTCAAACACAGGTTGCTTGTAAATGAGCACCTTGCTTCGATTTGCATCATACGCATACAGATTGTCCTGGGCGTCAAAATCCAACGCTACCGGCCATCCAAAGAAATCAGCAAAAGTTCCGTCCGGACGAGCAAACTCTGGATCTAGTGGATTAGCTGGATTCAGTTTCAATGGATCTTTGTAGTACTCAAGCACTCTATTGCCTGTATACGGATTTTGTCCTACCACCATTTGGTTTTTACTATTAAACGCCATGCCAAAATGTGCGTGTGCATATCTTCCTTCGCCCCGGGGAAACACTTTTTTTGCATTTGGGCCAAAAATTGCTGCAACCGTCTTTTGATTTTTTTGAAACTGACTAGCTTTAAAGACCAGCATACGATGATTGCCTGCAACTTCTATCAAGTGATCTGACACATACAAATTTCCAAACGTATCTAAACCAATAGCTCCAGGCCAACAGAGTGTATTGAGTCGATCATTGTTGGATTGACCTGCCCAAGGATTTTCATTTCTAGGGTCACCTGCGTCCCGATTGCAGTAGGATCCAGAAGCATTTGCCTGCCCCAGCACTACATCAATAACTGGATTAGTAAGCGGATTACTTATTCTTACAACCTTGTGCTGATGATACGACATCGACACCCAGACCGCGCTGCCATCCTTGGCAGGTGCTACTCCATGAATATCGCTAAGAGTAATTGAGCCACCTCCCAAAACTCGGATAGCACCACTTATTGATGCAACCCGCTGTTCTCCATTTATGAGCGGACCTTGGAAAACATCAATTCGCTCAACATTGCTTGCCCAAAGACGGTTCATCGCATCAGCTTTTATCTGGGCATATCGAGGTTCTGGGATGGTGAGAATTGAAGAACTACCCACATACCCATCAGGAGCCTTGCCGTTACTGATAGACTGCAAATCATTCCAAAACAGCAATCTGCCGTCAGACACCACCAATTGATTTCCCAACACTGCCAAACCTGTCCAGGCAGAGTTTTCTAAGCGTTTGGCGGAGGTTAGGTTATATCCTGTAGGTGGAGAATACAACGACTTTGTTTCCACATAACCCCCTTCAGGTGGTACGCCCGCACAACCCAAGTACATCGGTGTGCCTTCAGGCCAACATTGCTGCGAGCAAGCATAAAATGCGCAATCGGGTGCCGCATCACAAGCTGCTACATCTCCATCATATTGCCTGCAATCATTAGGTGGCAACAGCATTGGGGTGAATTTCCGCACATCAGCACTATAGTAATTGGAAACAAGCATGTTCTTCTCAGCATCAATCCCTACTGAACCTCCACTATGCAAACCAGGATTAAACACTTGTCCCTCTAGTTTAGAACCCTCAAATGACCATAGTTGGTGTCTGTTGCCATCCGTGAAGTCAGCAATCCACAATCCCCTGCCTTCGGGATCAAACTCAATACTTGTAATTAAATTAAAGTCCCCTGGCTCACCCAATATCATGTCAGGCTGCATACCAATTGAAAACGGTGCAGAGTACCGAAGCACACGATTGTGACCGCTGTCTGCCACCCAAACATGTCCTTGATCATCTACTCGAACTGCCAAAGGCTGCGCAAGTGCCGCATCATATCTCGTAGTAAAACCCTGCTGACCTAACACTAAATCTGCAGATTGACCACGTGGTGGAAATCTGAGCACTCGGTTGTTGTTACTGTCAGCTACCCAGATATTTCCTTGTGCATCAGTCGCAACACCACCACCTAAGTAGTGAAAACATATTGAGTCAGCACTAGGATTTGGCACTGGCTGGGCTGGTGTGCCTGGTAAGTCTTGAATCTTTTGTCTATTACATAAGTTGCCGGAAAAATCGCTTTGTCCCAAAACACGGTCAGCTTGAACATCAGTTGTAAAGGGGTTGTTGTAAACCAGTACTCTGTTATTATTGGCATCTGGAACAATTAAATTACTAGAAGAATCAACTGCCATCGATGCGAATGATTTATCTTCTAAGATTGTGTGTGTGCCTTCCCACACACCGCAAAGCGTTTTTGCCGATGCTGGCTTGCGCTGCACATGTTCTTCATATGCAGCATCTTGATTGCATGCACCAAAATCATTTCCAGCTGGCTGGCCAATTATGATTTTTGGCTGACAACGATTTGCCCGCCCATAGCATTGCGCCAAATCAACACCCAATATTCTATTGTTGCCTGAATCCCAAACATACATTCTTCCTGGGCTTACTGTTGTATCTACCACAACACCTCCGGGAATATTTACTTTGTCTGGCACAATTTCTCGTGCCGAAACTTCTCCAAAATCTCTCTGCCCAATCACAACATCAGCCCACAAATCCCATGGATTTCCCCGTGGAACCGATGACTGCAGGCTGGTTATTTTAGCGGCTTGAGAACGTGTATCTTGCTGCCAGCGAACCCCAAAACTCAATAGAACCAACGCAAGCGTAGATACCAACACCATACCGATGGTTGCGAGAATAAATCGACTTTTGATTTGTTTTTTTCGAGGCATTTGAACTTTACTTACAATGAAGTATGTATTTACTAAGCATATATAGTATCCGCCTACACTGCAATATGATAGCTATCACATATTGTTACTAAATAGAGCTGTATGTACATTCATTTGATGGCAATTTAAGGTATTAGTGTATAAATTGTTTGATAAATTAATACCTAACAATTCATTTTGCTAGAACCAAACAACCAATCCACACCACACAACCCTGTCGGCAGATTCATGGTAGCGGTAGGTGCAGTCCTAGAACATAAGCCAGATGGCACCATTCTAATCATAAAACGAGCCTCAACACTAGACTGGCGACCCGGCCACTGGGAAATCGGCTACGGCAGAATCGATCAATTTGAAACTCCAGAATCAGGATTGCAACGCGAAACACACGAGGAACTGGGAATTACAGATCTACAAATCCACCAGATTCTTACAGTCTGGCATTTTTTTCGAGGTTCCGAAATTGCAGAGAATGAATTAATCGGCATTACGTACTACTGCACCACAAACACCAAAGCAATTACAATCTCTGATGAACACACTGAGTTTGCCTGGGTAACTCCAAAAGAAGCCATGCAAAAAGTTACGGAACCAGGAATACTTCGAGACATCAAAGCGTACCAAGCGCTGAAGCAAAAATCTACGGCGTAGCCTCTGGTGAAGGTGAAGCAGCATCTGCCTGCCCCACAATAATCAACAATCCCCCATCTGCAGGAGCTTGCTCCCCAGCCGGCAATGTTCCAACCTTCCCCTCAACTAACTCTGCAAGTTCTGCTGCCTCAGCTGCTAGCGAACCATCCAAGTCTACTACCAACGTGCTCGTGTAGTTGGTTCGGGCAGCATTGGCCCGAGCGGTGACAGAATGTTCAAATGAAAGCTCAGTTAAATTAGTTTCCAGAGTACGAGCCGCACCCGAGATGGCGGTTCCGTTATAAATTGTTATAGCTGTTGGTTCTTTGATTGCTGCTTCAGTCTCATCCGGAGGCACAACTGCCTCCGCTCCCTGCGGAGTCTCCGTTTGCCGAATTGGAGCTACATCAATCACTTTGCCCGTTGATGGTCGATACAGTATCGCTTTTCCTTCTGACAAATAAATCAAAACCTTATCGCCGTTCTCTGCCTTCTGAAAAAACTCTTGCTGCTGCAATTTTTCCTTCTCGGTCACTGTTGCCATTGTTGGCAGTGGCGACTCTGGCAAATCCATAAACTTTCGGAGCTCTTTGGATATGGCTGCAATCTCACGTTCAGGATTTTGGGTGGCTAGTTGCCGATACTGCCAATAAAAGTACCCTGCAACCGCAACCAACCCAAGAATTACGGAAAAAATGACAGCGGTTTTTGCGAAACGTGTAGCTTTGTTGCTCATTGTTTGATCTCTTTGGATCTACTTACCCGAACTCTCATAGTACTCGGCTTGCTACTGACATGCAAGCCCATGTATGGCATCATTATATAGTATGAAACTGCCCCTGTGGAGTCAGCTCTGGTTTGTGTGCTTTGTTATAGTAGCGTTTGTTGGCGCTTCATTGAGCACCCCCCAACCTGTCAGTGCGGCAGAATTTTCCAACCTTTTAGTGCGGCCAGACCGCACCAAAGCCAATACTGCTCCCGGCAATATACTGATCCAAGCCAGAGTAGGCGAAGTTGTCACAGAAGATAGCCTGCGAATCACCCTTGGCTCGGCATGGTCGGGCAGTGCTACAGCAGGTAACTACGCAGTTTCAACCAGCAGTCTGCCATCTGGTGTAACAGCCTGGCCAGGTATAGGCACAGCATCAGGAGTTTCTGGTCAGGAAATTACCTTTCCCAGCGGCGACCTAACAAGCGGAACTACGTACGGCTTTTATCTCACTGGTGGTATTGCAACTAATCCTGCAACAGCAGGTGAATCAGCTGGATACCTGTGGACGATTGCAACATTGGTTGGCGGCAACCCCTCAACTGTGTCTGACGCAATGGTCACTATTGTTCCAAATGACGAAATAGCGATAACAGCCACCATTCAACCCCCCTCTGATGACTTTTCAGCCGTACTCAGTACTGCAGACGACACCACTGAGATACCTCAAGAAACAGCTATCACCTACACCATTACCTACGGCAGCGACTACGATTTCGCTTCACCACTCACCTTACAAGCGGAGTGGACCTTGGGCACAATTAGTGGCAACGGCACACCAACTGTCGAGTTACTCAATTACGATTTAGGCAGTGCGGACGATGCCTACGGGGGAACGAGTCCAGTCATAAACCTAACCAACAGAACAATTACTTGGACGATTCCCAGCATTCCCGCAAACACAACCAACGAAACAGTTACATTTCAACTGAAAACCACCGATAGTTATACTGGGGACTCCGAGGTTACTGCATCAGTACTGGCTCGCATCACGCAGCCAGTCAGTACTGTTGATTCCACTAGTTCTATAAGTTATCTCTATGCGGCTCCAACACCCAGTGCCACACCTACCCCCACACCCACAGTCACTCCTACAACCCATACCGCTTCACCAACTCCGAGCACAACTACTACTGTGCCGTCCCCTATCGCCTCACCGATTCCAAGCTCAAGTCCCACCCCAAACTTTGAAAGCTATACCGTCACAACGGTCAGTGACACAACGTATAGTATGGAAGTCGTCCTCAACAGTCCCAATCCGCTGACTGTACGCTACGGTAGATCACCAACTGCTCTGACTGAGCAACTCACTAGTGAATCCGCCCTACGGCACTCAATTCTGCTCACCAATTTGTCACCAAATACCACATACTATCTACAGTTCGGCTTACCAACCAATTCTGGACAAGAAATTCTCAGCGACTTGCTCCAATTCCAAACTGCCCAATCGGGTGCAGTGCCCATCTCAGACACTGTCACCATTACCAGCAACGGTTCACACCTGTGGACGGGACCAGTTTCAAACAGCTCTCCCTTTCTGCTTCCGAGTGATCAGCCTATCGAACTCACGCTTGCCATCGCCAATGATGAGGCAATTGAAAGCATTGTATTGTACAGAGATTTACATGGCGATGATATATACACCACCACACTTGTACGCACCCAACCAGGAGTGTGGAGTGGCAGGCTTAGTTCACCAATCAGCGCAGGTGATCTGGAGTATTCCGCAACTATTCGCACTACTACTGGTAGCCAGCAACATCTGCCAATTTTTTCTATCTGGGTTGCTGAACCCTTGCGCGTGCAAGATGCTGTGACAACTCAACCAATTGAGCGAGCACGAGTTCTCCTGTTTCAAAAAAATATGAGCACACAACTTTTCTCACAATTACTGGCACCCGAATACCTACCCGAGAATCCATTGTTTACCAGACCAAACGGAACCATACAGTTTGCCCTCCCGCCTGGAGACTACAAGGCAGAAATTTCTGCTTTGGGATACGAGCCACAGTCTGTAACTTTTTCAACACTCTCCAATGATTCGTTTCCAACAGTAGCTCTACAGCCTACGGGCAGCGCTCTACTTAGTTCAGTCCAATATCATGCTGAAACGGTTGTGCTTAAGTTTGAAAGACTTTTTAACGCTCTCCAGGAGGAAGCCCAGTCATCTGCCACACTCAAAGTTGTATCGCTCTGGACTGTAGCTGTGTCCGCACCACTCAGCGTTTTAGGATTACTTGCACAAGCTCATTTTTCTGTGGTAACGCTGTCTGGTAATTTTTTACATCATGCAGGATTTGTACTGGGGAAAAGTTTTGGAACTGCAGTTAGGTATATTCCCGGCGCTGTCTCAATTAGCCAATCTAAAACTCCAGTTGAAGCAATTATTACACTTGTAGATGAGCAAGGAAAAACACAAGCGGTACTGCAGAGTCATAAAGATGGTAGCTTTGCCATACCCGCAAACTTTGTCGGTACTACAGCTTCTGTTGTTGCAATGGCGCCTGGGTTTGCTCCGCAGACTATTAGTGTTGATCGATCAGCAACGACAGTACAGCTGGAGCTTTCACCTGAGGGCAATTCAAGTTGGAAGGCTGCTACCAAAGCAATGGTAAAGCGCATCCTGATAAATGCGTTTGAAGTTAATTTGGCTGTGTCCTTGATTTTGGGCTTGGCATTTACGTTTTTGTTTGAAAGTCCAGAAGCAAAGCCGTTCTTGGTTATGTCCTCTATAAATACTGTGATTTTTGCGCAATCCAGGTTGAGTGCGTTTTTGCATACGGTGCATTTTGGGAAGTAGAAACTATTGCTTTTTTGGTGGCATCAGCAGAGATTACGCTACCTGCTTTTATTCCGCAATTGATACAATGTATGCATGAAAAAATTGTACAAGTTATGGAGGTTATTTCTTCCTTTTCTTTTTATCTTTATTTCAATTCACTTTATAAAAGATATCACCCAAGATATTCTACAAATTAAAACTCCCTTAGATATTTTTGGAGATGTTCAAGAAGATCTGAAGCGATTCGATGATACTACTCAGAAACTATATTTATATGGTCTTGGTGGTGCCTCAGTACTTACAGAGGTTTTTTTACTAATATCAATTCCAATAGTCTGGAGAAGAAAAATGTATTCGAGTTTAGAGAAATATATCAGTATTTTGTCAATATTTCTATTCTTCTACTTTTTATTAGCAATACTTCTCGACCCAAGATTTTGATCTTTTAAAGATGATCTGCAGATCTGTTCAGCCGCAGGTTTTAACCCCTGCGGCTTACTTCTATATCTTACCAAAAAACTAATCACCAACCGGACTCCCCGTCGCCCAAGTAGGATCAGCACTATCCACACTCGTTGAGCCACCAAGGGTCGCGGTGTAGTTATTGCTTGAACTATCCACCACTGACTGTCCTGTACCAGCATTCAAATGGTATAAAGCAACCGTGCTAGCGTTAGGTGCCAAGCTAGTCGTGGATGGAGTGAAGGTAGCAGTATACTGCGGTGCATTAGACACCCGCACCTCGTCTACAAAGCCAGGGAAGTACTCGCCATTGTAGTCGCCAGCTCGACCTATTGCCAGTCTGCCGGTACTATTACTTGGTGCAGGGCTGTTTGCAGAAGCCGTAAGTACACCGTTCACAAAATAGCGAGTGACACCACCTGAGTCTCTAGTAACTGCAACGTGATACCAGGATCCAATGTTGGCAGAAACACCCGAACAGAGGGTAAAACCACCACTTGCTTGATAATAGGCAAATTGATCAGTTTGTCCATAACAGTCGTTGTTGCCACCGTCTATAAACAAAGTAAACATTGCCTGACCATAGCCAGAGTTGGCATCACTCAAGATTGATTCATAACCATTAGTATCAGCCATTCTTCGCACCCATGCTTCGTAGGTATACTGCGTGGAAAGCGGAATGTTTACTGATCTCACGTAGTCATTACTACCGTTAAACTGCAGCATCGTTCCTGGTTGTGGCGTCGGTGTAGGAATTGGAGTCGGCACAGGGGAGGGACTCGGAGTTGGTGTAGGAGTCGGAGTTGGGGATGGGCTCGGAGTAGGCACTGGACTCGGTGACGGCGAAGGCGACGGACTAGGTGGAGGTGTCGCTCCTCCAGTCGGTGCCGTAGAAGTTACCCACAGAGGATCAGAGCTTTCAACTGCAGATGAAGACCCTAATAGTAGCGTTGCCGATGAACCACCACTACTCACAGCGGTTTGACCAGTGCCTTCATTCAAAGAAAACAGTGCGATAGTTTGTGCGTCACTGCTAAAACCCGCAGTCGGCACTGTGTAGCTACCAGTGTATCGTACAGAGTTAGACAATCGAACTTCATCCAACAAGCCAGTGAAGTACGGATACCCGCTTGCACCACCCAGGAAGATGTTTGGACCTTGTCCTAATACACCAACCGTACCAGTTGCAACCTGTTGTCCATCTACAAAGATGCGCGCAACGCCAGTGCTTGCCACATGTGTGACCGCAACATGGTGCCATGCTTGAGTGCTGAGTGTGGTAGCAGAACTTACATTTGCCCAGCTGCCATTCAGACCTCGCCAGAAGACTGGCCTGCCATTCAAAAGTTCGAGACTCCAGCCATTATTGTCATCAAAGTTACCAATCAAGATTGCTGCCTGATTAGCCGTCTGTGCCCAAACCCAGGCTTCAGCGGTAAACTCTGCAGCATTTGCTACCATGCCATCTTGCGCCAAATCATTAGAGCCGTCAAACGAAAGCGCGAAGTTGTCCGATGCTACAGCTGAATATGATGCAATATAGGATTGGCTTGACTCGGGTGCAGTTATTGTATGCAGTCGCTCACCACCGTCAGACCAACCAGCAAACTCATATTGTTGTCCACTACTCGTCACTGGAGTTGGTGCTTCGATTGTGCTCTGGAAGTTTACCAACATGTTGCGCATAAAAGGAGTTGCAACGTTAGTTTCTTGATTAAAGTTAATCGGTAAGCCAGAAGGCACCGTATCGATACTTAGATCAACCGTCTGTGGATCAACAATTACAGCGTTGGTATCCTGCAATCCGTCTTCATCGGTGACTGTCAAGATGAACTGAAAACGAGTTGTATTGTTTAAATCATGTCCAGAACTAGGAATTGTAAACGTCCCGCTAGTTTGCCCGTCAATCGGACCGACTTCAGGATGTGTGTGAGAATTGTGTAGCAGTGCTACACTCCAAGAATAATTAGCTGCGGTCAGAGTGCTGTCTGCGTCAGTTGCGGACCCAGAAAACGTAATGACATCCCCAGCTTTAAAGGTAGCGCCAGCCAACGGAGTGTCGATTGTTGCCACAGGTGGGGTACCCACTACGATTGTCATCGGCTCGGAAATTGTTTGATTTGTTGCGTCCGAAACGGTCAAACGTGCCGTGTATTGCCCTTTTTGAGTATAGGTATGCACAGGACTCGAAATGGTTGCTGTCTGGGAATCACCAAACTCCCAGAGATATGTCAAGGTATCATTTTCTGGATCACTGACTGTTGCTGAAAATGTTGTCTCAAGGCTTGGTCCAGGGCCACTACTAGGTTGTGCTGATACCGTTGCAATTACTGGAGCTTGATTTTCCACATCGTATTTAATTCTACGAATAGTGCCTGGGTTTGACTGTTGCTCCCAACTCATACCAATATCGGTGTAGTACAGTGCGCCATCAGGACCCTGCTTTAGATCTACAATTTCGCCAAAAGGTCCATCACTGGTACCATTTGTTGGCTCAAAATGCTGACTTCCCTGCACGTTTCCTGAACCATCAAAAGTCAAACGACACACCCAGTTCTGCACATAGTCACCATAGAAAAAAGAACCCTGGTACTCGGCTGGGAAGTTCCCTCCACGATACACAAAACCACCAGTTACAGAAGCATCTCTGTCAGCATGTTCATACAGGTAGATAGGATTTGTCATGCCACTGGTGCCATAGTTGCCTTCACAAATTGGCCAACCATAGTTTGCACCTGCGACACCCAAGTTTATTTCCTCGATTGAGGACACTTGGTTGTTTCCACCCACATCGCCAATATACAAGGAGCCACTCAATGAATCGAATGAGAAACGGAATGGGTTGCGCAAACCACGTGCCCAGATGGCATCAAGCGTGTTTGGATTACCATCACTAGCCCAAGGATTATCGCTTGGAATGGTACCATCGCTATTCACCCGCAAAATTTTTCCTCGAAAACTATCAAGTCTTTGTGAAACGTTGCCACTCCCAGAAGTTGTATCAAAACCATCACCTGTAGAAATATACAGTTTGCCGTCAGGGCCAAATGCGACAGTTCCGCCGTGGTGCCATAACTGCGCCTCTACCGTGTCCTGCCAAACTACAAAGCCACTGTTCGCAACCGTGGCATTTCCACTTGCTGTGAAACGCTCAACTCGATCTCTCAAAGCGTTGGTCGTATAAAACACATAGTAGTACCCATTACTTGCAAAATTTGGATCCAAAGCTATACCAACCAGCCCACGCTCACCCATGTCCGTGTTAATCTGGCCTGTCAGATCCAACAGAGGGGTGCTCAACGGTGTGGTCGTCCCGGCAGGCACAACTTTAATGATTCCTGCCCGCTCGATAATAAACATTCTGCCATCAGGTGCAAAAGTCGTAGCTGTTGGCTCGGTCAAACCTGTCACCACGGTTTCGGTGACAAATCCCTCAGGAGGTGCAGCAACAATTGCGCTAACACTACCACCCAGTACACTTACGGCAACCACTAGCGCAGACATACTACGCAGTACTGATTTAACAAATGTTGAGCGCTCGAACATGGAGACTTTCTAAATAGCTGCTTATAGGATGATATGTGCTCATCCTTACATGAAACGTAGAGAATGTGAAGTAGTTAAATAACTATATCTAGTTACTCATCAGCTTCGAGGATAATAGGATCACTTGGCGACACGAACGACAGAGAATCTCCTTCGTATAATGGGTATTTCTCACCTTCACTGTTTGGTACTGTGGTGCTTTTGTTAGTTTCTGCGGACCATTCAACTAGGTTCCACGATTTTCCCGGAAGTCGTTCGGCATACACAATCTTTGTGTCATATATATCAGGATTTATTCGTGCAACGGTTCCCTCAGTTACCTGCTTGGTAGTTTGTCCATCAAAATAAAAAACTTGCCAAGCATCAGCAACCCATTGCTGCCACACCACTGCACCTTGTGTATTAACTCGAGCATGCTGACTAACACCCGTACTGGTTAGACGCAACTGCGTTTGAGTAGGTATGTGATATCGAATCACATACTTTTCTGCCTTTTCTTGTGGAACCTCTAACCACACGGCAAAATCGCCCCTCCGAAACGGCTTGCGAAAATTTGCACTACCCGTACTAACTTGAATCAAATCACCATCAATATTCAAATTTACATGCGTGCGACTACCATCTGAAATAGTAGCTACCTCGGGATTCGGGGAGGCAGATAACACAGCATCTCTCAAAATCTTGAGCTTATCACCACCTAGCATAAGCCACACACCAACTATAAGTAACACAAAAAAACCAAAAAGCAGCAACTTTAGCATACCCTGAGTATACAATAGTTGCGAGAACACTAATCTACTCGTGTAAATCCGCGTTCAACTTCATTTCCGAATACATCACCGTGTCGCAACTCCTGTTCCACAACTTGCCGAGTGCTAAGTGTCGGACACTCGTCATAGGTTGCAAACACAGTACCATCACTTTCTACTACCCGGAAGCTATACAAAGAAGCAGTACTTGCGCCGTTGTTTTGCAAATGAAAATCATACTCAATCGCCTGACCAATTGTCGCAGCATTCGGATTGGTGGCAGTTGGCGAAGCTTTACCATATACTCCCAGAACATCGGAAATAGTTAGCTTGAGTGCTGTCAGGGTTGTACCATCCGAAACCGACGATGTAGCGTACCGCCAGATTTCACCTCCACCGCCCGCACCTACATCTGTCCAAGACCCAGTGGTGCAAACTCCATCGGTACCTGCTTTGTACTGCAACTTAAACTGTTTGCTCGTGGCTGCTAGATCGTTAGTAGCTATTGTAATTGCGGTCCGCAAGCGCAACTCATCAGTATCGATTGGAGCTGCATTTGTAGCAGGCAGCAGTGCTAAAGCCGTATCTTCAGCAAGATCTGGATTTCCCCAGACACTCGCTACGTTTTCCGAGTCATTATCTACATACCAACGATATGAGCTGAGCACAAACGTTGAATCAGCTGATCCGATGGTCCACTGCGGAGTTACAGAATACGTATCTAAGGCAGTGCCTGCAATGGTAACTCTAAATTGATATACCTCGCTTGCGGTAGCAGTATTTGTTGCCTGCAAGCTCCACTCAAGCTCGGTGTAATCATCAGTAGAAATATCTACCGTATCGGCTGGATTCTCGTCGTCTTGCATTCGCCCTGCATCAAAGTCGCTCGTACTCTTGCCGCTGGGTGCTGTCAGTTGCGCAGTCGTGTTATCCCCAGAAGCAGTTATATTGCTTGATGCGGATAAAATAATGGGTGCATCTACTTGCCTGGCTCTGACAAACACTGTAGCTCCAACTGGCGCATTAGTTGCACTTCCGCTTGAAGTCATTGAAAACACTGGCGCTGCCGATGATGTACCGCTAGTTGCGAAATGAGCAGATACGGTCATCTCAACGTCATTACCATTGGTTGCATTAAGCTCTGACAGCTCTTCGTGGTTAGAAAATGTAACGCTTGTTGCGGATATTGATTGAGCACTCCATGCATATGCATCACTATTCATGCCAGAAACAGTCAACACGATATCACCTGCTGTAATTCCTGGATCTGATCCAGCAGTAACCGACCAACCTGTTCCTGGAGTTTGATCATTACCTGACGCAAGAGCAGTACTCCACACTTTCCCCGACGCGGCGCGTAGCTGGAAAATCCTACCCGTAGAAGAATTACCCGATGTAACGGTAACACTGAGATTGCCAGACTCTGTTCCATCAGCGATTTTTGTAAACACCGTGGTATATACGCTACCCGTATCCACACCATCTGTTCCAGAGGTACCAGTTGCCTGATTATTACTAGGTGCAGTCCAGCCCGAGGGAGTACTCGGGACATTTGGCGAATGTTTATTTGCAATTGCCAACACCAACAAGTCCCCTGGACTGATACTTGGTGGATACGCCACTGAAAGACTAGTTGTGCCAGTTGCCTGCGCAGTGTTGAACCGCAGCCCACCAGTTGCATCTGCAGGTGGGATACCAATAGTGAATGATGCCCACTGTTCAGATGCGCTTGTAAACGTTCCTGGGTCCTCTGTAGCAGAGGTTGTAGAGTACTCGGCAGTGTTAGTAGAAGCGCCACCGGTACCTGCTGCTGCTTGAGTCTGTAGATCTGTGTAACTAGTTGGTGCAACTGATGCGACTACAGTAGAGTCGCCTGACCGTGTGGCTACCCACAAGTGATTTCTAGAGGTTCCCATATCAATACTGGGTGGATTTGAATTCGTGCCACTGCCATTGGAGCTCGTTGCCATCGGGATTCCTGCTCCACTAATTCGCAATACGACATGGGAAGATTGCTCGGATGCGGAAGTCGTAACTGTTGCTGTATCACTCCCCTCTGCGAATTTATAAAAAAGCGCACCAGAAGCAACTGTACTATTGCGTGCTTGGCCCAAGCGTATCCATCCTCCAGTATTTATTTGAATATCTGGCTGACCATCCGATGAAAACACTATAAGTAATAAATCCCCCGCAGTAATACCACTAGGCATCGTAATTACATGACTTGTAGTATTGGCTGCAGCAGAAGCACCTGACGACCGAGACTGCACAACTGGTGTTGCTGTACTAGGTGCAGGCCCAACTTTTTGATATCCAGTATCACTCGAAAGCTTGTATTCAAGTTGATACTGGTTGGTTGGTGCATCACCAGATGTGTCAACCAAAGTCCGCAACCGGGTAGTAACCGCTGTGGCTCGGGTAATGTTGCTGTCTTGAGACGCAAGCCAACTTGCCGTTGTTTCGCTACCGTCATCATCACGCCACCGATAGCCTTCTTGGGTGTATGTAACGCCACCACCACTATATACAATGACTAACTTTGGGGCTTTGGCAGGGTCGTTGTTGTAGGTGTAGTACTCTTGCCACTCAGAACTATCACTCCCGTTATCTGACGCGAGTACTGTCATAGCATTTCCAGATACAAAACCTCCCCTATCCAATACTTCTTGCACCTGTGATGTAATAGCAAAGTTATACTCTGTGTTGTCAACGGTAGCAGTGATTGAGTGATTTGAACTAGCGGTAGTCCCAGTTCTATCATTTATGTTTGTAGTTGTTAGTGCAGCAGAGTCGTCGACATCATCTAACTGCAAAGTTATTGAAAGAGTACAAGCTCCACAATCATAAGTTCCCAAAGCAGTCAGAATTAGTTCTGCACTAGTGATAGTGGTTCCTTGAGCCAAAGCTACGGAGGAAAATCGAGCTGCACCGATATGTGAGTTTCCATTGTAATTGCCCAACGGAATGCGATCTCTGGTAATACTATTGTCAATATCGACTGAAACTTGTGAGTCACCATCATCATCACCAGCACCAACCTGCAGATTGAGCGTGGCATCAACTGCAACAGGGTACTGGCGTTCAGGTTGGCGCAACCACTGTTGCGCCTCAGGAGAAAGTATCTTAGTAACTTTTACAACATGATCGGAAATATGTTCAAGCGAAAATGAAACCTCGCCTGCAAATACGTAACCCCTATTTCGATTATCAAGCTCATATAGCTTGGGACGCGGCAGCTCGGCTACAGGTAGTGAGTTTTTTTTCAACACTATCTGACCATCAACTAGTTCCGCCGACACTCCCTCTGATAGATGTAGTAAAAAAGGCAGCTCTTCCCGCACGGCCGCTGGATTCTGTAACACAAATTCTTTAGTTAGTCTATTGGATTGAATCGAAAATCGGGCATCTATACCAGGCAGAACGTTTGGATACTCTACCGCAGATCCTGCTTCTCTAACTTGTACAAGACGCGCAAAAGATGGTTGTGCAGCTGGAACAGTAAGTGCTAGCGAATAATCATTAAAAGTAATCCGTGCATGAGAAGTAGAAAGAGTGCTTGCAGAGAACTCTGATTTGAAAGAATTTGTGCGATTAAAAAAACTTCCATCTGGCAATCGTTGAATATCTGTCGAAATTTCCTGCCACCGTTTATCTGTATCTATAAAGTGTATTGGCGCACCTGATTGCTCAAGTCTATACAATGTTCCATCAGCGGTTTGTTTTGTATACGTTTTGCTGTTTTCTGTTCTCAGCTCAACAACCTCTTCGTATTCAGTCAACGCATCTGAAGCTGCTTCTAATTGTGCTTGTGCCCCAATAGACGAAAAAGCGAGTGCTCCGATGGCACTCTGCTGAAAAAGCTGCAAGCACAGCAAACAGGTTACAAAAACCCGTTTGGTGGATCCCTTGTTAAAGCCCCTTCCACCTCTAAATTGCAGAACAGTTAGCAGCCATGTACTTGAAAAGTGTGCAAGCATATAGGTTATTCAGCTCGAATAAATCCTTGCTCGATCTCGTCCGCAAAGATGTTTCCATGCCGAAGTTCTTGCGCTGTTGTTGCATTTGTCATAAGAGTTGGACACCTCGTGTAGGTGGAGAGCTCAGTGCCATCGCTCTCCACAACGCGAAAACTATACGTATTCGCATCCGATGCTCCATTATGTTCCAAGTGAAAATCATATTCAAGTGCCTCTCCAATTGTGGCGCCATTTGGGTTTGTTGCCGTTGGTGCAGACTTCACATACACGCCCTGCACATCTGACACTGTCAGCTCCATATCCGTAAGCGTTGTGCCATCCGTTACAGAAGAGGTTGCATATCGCCAGATTTCTCCCCCTCCACTTGCACCAACATCAGTCCAACTCCCGGTTGTGCACACTGCATCAGTGCCAGACTTGTATTGCAGTTTATACTGCTGCGAACTTGCAGACAAATTTGACGACCCAATAACAACCGCAACTCTCAATCGAAGCTCATCAGCTTGCGAAGGAGCGTCATTTGACGCTGGAAGTATCGCTACTTTTGTATCCTCAGGTATATCAGGATCTCCCCAAGCATCTGATACTGTCTCAGCATTAGAATCCACAAACCAACGATATGAAGTAAGAGTGAAGCTAGAATTACTGGACGGTATCGTCCACGTCGGTGTCACTGTATAGGTATCAAGAGGCGTGCCATTTGCAGTTACTCGAAACTGGTATACATCTCCCGCGCTCGTATCTGCGGTGGCAGTGAGACTCCACTCAAGTTCTGTGTAATCGTCTTCGGTGATGTCAACGGTGTCTGATGGATTCTCATCATCCTGAATGCGCCCTGCATCAAAATCACTTGTTGTTTTACCACTTGGAGCCGTTAGCTGAACGGTGGTATTTTCCCCTGATGCGGCAATGTTTGCAGAAGGGGCAAGGAGTATTTGCTGATAAAAGGGCGGAATTGCGATTAGGTTAGCAAGCGCTTCTTCGGCTGCATCCATTGCCATAGTTCCAGGATCTTCTGTTTGTGCCTCATACTGCCTATACCCTAAACCTATCATAGTAGAACTTGCAGACTGCGCGGACTCCACTGAAGTGATAGCGGTATAATTCGTTGAAACATAGGTACCTGCTGCACCATCGTCATCATCTGCCCCAAACCCCTCTATCCACAACCATTTTTCCGAGTAGCCTGCATCCAAACTTGGAGGATTCGGATTCGCTGTTGAAGTTGTTGCTGGAGTACCAACCTGTATATCCGTTGATACATCGGTAACACCATGCCCTACAACTCTAATCACCGTTGCAGCGTAGTCCTGAGAAGCACCAGTCAGTGTTGCTGTATCACTACCCGCAGCTATTTTTGCCCATGCACCAAAAGAAACTACATTACCTGTGTACTGTTGATTAAACAATGGTGTCCAGCCACTCACTGCCATGTTCGTGCCACCTGTATTATCATTTGATGCAAATAGTAGTAACAAATTTCCAGCTTCTATTCCTGAGGGCATATTGAGTGATACTCCACCAGCAAGTGAAGTACCATTTGTATTACTGGTGGTACTCACAGATGCAAATGAATTTGCTGTCAATACTTGGCGATATTGACTGTCAGATGATAACTTATACTCAAGCTGATATGGTGACGTAACAGGATCATTAGTTCCATCAACCAATATACGAAGTCGAGTGTTAGTAGCAGTGGCTCTGGTTATACTAGTGTCTTGACTGTCCAGCCAAGTTGCTGTTGACTCACTTCCATCATCATCACGCCAACGAAAACCTTCTTGTTCTAAAATAGGGATCGCACCAGTATAAGTAACATCCAATACAGCAGCATTTGCTGAGTTGTCAGTATAGTCAATCCAACTTTGCCAATTATCACCAACACTTGTGTCACTCCTATAGGTCAGTCCAATATCTCCACCAAATCCTCCTCTATCTACAATTTCTTGTACAATTGTGGATAAATCTGGAGAGGTAATAGTGCCAGTTATTGCCGAATAATCATGCGCCACACTAGCTGTTGTTCGTGTGTGATGATCACTCACTCTGTGCGAGTCCGACGTAAAGTTCGTAACTGAATCTACGTCGTACCCAAACCAATCCCCTGTTATGGAGCCTGCGTTATCACCATTGTCCTGAAGTGCTATGGTTGCAGCTGTAACCGTAGACCCTTGCGGTATGCTCGTTACAAACTTCCAGCCACCATCCCAATATGCAGTCGAAGAAGTATATTGGTCGATTCCTAAGTAAAATTTCCCATACACGGATCCGGCAGGAGTGGTTATTTCGCTCCATGGCGATGCTTCTTCACTGTAAGCATCGTGCGCAGTGCTGGAAATCTGCCATGTTGGATCAAAGACGATGTCGCCTTCTGGCAAAGAAAGTAGGTCAGCTTTTGGTAAACCCACAATGATCCAAGTTTTTCCTTCCGAGAGCAGTAGTTGACGTTTAAGTTTTGCCCAATGCCTGCGCTGAGGATGTCCAGTGGGACTTACAGCATCCACATATGCATAATCCGCGGGTAGGAATGCTAGTAATTCATCATCAATTCCATAGAAGACCCAATCCTCTTCGTCTAGAACTGGAAGTGAAGATTGAGTGAGTGCTGTTTCTAATCGAGCTTGCGTTTGATCAGGAAGTTTTGCAGCAAATTTAAATGCCATCCAGTCAGAATGTTGCGAGAGTGACTGCAGCATGTTTGACCGATATTCTGACGATACAATTATTTTTTCTTGCACACCCAAACTACTGACTTTCCAAAGTATATCCAAGCCATCCCAAATAGCTCTCCATGTAACATCGGTCTGCAGTGTTTGTAAATCTGGTCCAATTTGCCGTTTGTAGTCTTTGAAACTTACTCTAGATGGATCATACCGAGGAGCGTTAGAATAGGTGGAAAATTCTTGCGATACTTCAGAGAACCACCCTGTTTGTTCCAACGTTACCTCCACTTGCTGACCTCCTGGATTCAACGTTACTCTTCCAGATTCAGCTACACTAAATGGAATGGGAACCTGTGTGATTTCCCAACCCCGGAACTCTAAATCATTTCGTCTGTGAATGGATGCATCGACTACACCACCTGTCTCCAACGAAAGCGGAGCTCCAACGAGCGAAACTACTCTATACTCGTTGGTTTCAGGGTTATACCATGTACGACTATGCAGCTCTCCGTGCTCCGTTATTTCCACTGCAGCTGCAACTTTACTTGGACGAAACACGTCCAGCGATGTCAATGGCAACACAATATAGGTACCAACTACGATTGCCGCAACACTGAACACACAAAACACTTGCAAAACGGAAAAGATTTTGCCAAGTAGTGTAGCTGTATGTGCGTATTTCAGCATTAGTTATTGCTTAAGTAATTCAAATTAATCTCTCCAACTTGCACGCTATCACCACCCGTATCTGCTGCCATAACTAAACGAATGGTTAGGTATGAACCAGGTGTATAGGTGCCAGCAAATGAAGCTTCCACAGCGGTCTGCGTCCATGTTGTACCCGCTATTTGGGTTCCACCAGCATTTTCCAATGTGCCGCCTGTATCATACACGTATGCAGTCACTGCATTATTAGTTGCATCCGTACGTTTAGCCCAGACCTGAATCGGATTACTACTCCAAGCCGCAAAGTTATCTGGCACACGCCAGCGAAGCCATACATCATAATCCTGCACTGAGCCTTGGTTCGTTGTCCAACTATAGTAATTATGTATATCACTGGAAGTGTTACAAACCGAAGTGTTCGTATTTGGAATATCTGCACTCGCTCCTTGTTCACAAAAATCTGAGGTCATAGTTCCGGTGTTACTACCACCATCACCAGTCAAGGTAGCGCCAGGATACTCGGGTGAAAGCATAGACTGTCTGGCAGGTCTGGCTGTTCCCGCATACGAAGGTCCTGTATCCGCATCAAAAGTGAACGCATTTGTGCCATCGGTAAATGTCATGGCAGATCCGCTTGTATTTACGGAAAATGAATCAGTACCGTTGGTGACAGTAAATGTCTCTGTACCGCTAACGGTGATTGTAGGTGTTGTAGCAGACCATGCCCAATCGCCTGAACTTGCCAGTGTTGTCACACCGCTAATTGCACCACTTGCTACATTGAAGGTTGAACTTGCAATCGTCAAACCATCGGAACTATCACCAATTGTAATTGTGTCTGCATCCGCATTACTCCCAATTGATATGGTGTCACATGCTGCAGAGTTACATATCGAGACTGACGTTGCTGTAGTATTACCAATAGTTAGTGCGCCAGCCGTAGATTGATCTAGAGCCGCAGCTAACACTGAATTTGTACCAGCATCTAGCGCTGAGCTAGAGAATGTAAACTCATCTGTGCCGTTTACGGAAATGTTAAATGTTTTTGCAGTCAAAACGTTCGCAGTTAAATCACCAGAGTTGTCACGGAACAATCCAACCACAGTCCCCGCAAATGCGGCCGCAGTTTCTCGGAACTCAATATTTGACAAATCTTGTAAATCAAAGCCATCTGCGTCCGTATCCACAGTCCAGGAACTATACGTACCGCCGCTACCGATACAGTTTGTCCAGCCAGTATTTTGATAACAGCGAAACACATTGTCGGAAGTGTTGTAGTACATGTACCCTTCCGCACCTCCGGCTGGGTCACCTGTGTCACTTTTGACATCAAGTGCCAGGTAATCGGGCGTTGTCGACCCCGCCCCGCCCACACCAATTTGAATCGTACTGACAGTACCCGAACCAGCTGCCTGAAACGTAATTGCACCACCTGTCGTACTGAAAGAAGATGCCGCCCGACCCTGCAACACCAATCCTTCTGCCGCAGCCGTATCGATATCGGTAGTAGCTCCAGAGAAGACTAGACCAGAAGCACCGATTGTTTTATTAGTCAAACTTTCTGATCCTGTCAAGGTAGCAAGCGTACCAGTTGTAGGCAACGTAACGTTTGTTGCACCAGTACTGGTCAAAGTTACCGCATTCGCACCGGAAAATGCAATTGTCTGTCCACTAGGAATAGTCAGAGTACCAGTTGTTGGCGTGACAGTAAGGCCTGAAACTTTCAGCGCATTGAACGCATATGGTACTGCAGTAAAACGTATGCGCGGATCCATTTCGCCATCTGAATTAAAGTTAACGCTCAGATATAGATTGTCTGTGTTAAAATCCACTGACCCTGGCAATGCCGTAACAGATCCCAGCTCTACGCGAAACACTCCATCCGTAACTGTAACTTGATTGCCACCCGTACGTGTTTCTGTCCAAATAGTTGATCCTGCGGACGCAGCATCATGAATTTTGAACTCAAAATCATAGGCACCATCTGCCACATTAGTGCCATTTAAGTTGACAACTTTACCTTGAAAGTTGATAGTTTGGCGAATTCCTGTGGCCGCCAGTGCGGGACTTGCTCGCCCAAAAGCAGCCAAAAAAACTATAACTATAGCAATCAATGCCAAACACAATCGCTGGTGCGGTTTGCCAAGTATATGTTCCATTACCTCTTGTACTGTAGCAGAAAATCAAAGTGTAAAACTAGATGTAAATTTGTCTGACCAGTGAGTACGATTGTTACTCAGATGGAGGAATTGGAGTAGGCTCAGGCGTTGAGCTGGGTTGAAGAGTGGGTTCGGGGGTTACGGAGACTGCAGGTGTTGGCATAGGATTCGATTGTTGCTCTGATGATTCTTCTGTGGACGCTCCGCTGACAGCTCCTGTTTCTAAAACTTCAACCCGTACACCATCAGCTGTTTCTGTCATCACTGCTAGCCAGTTTATGAGAATCTCTACTGCCTGCGCCTGCTTGAACCTGATCTCAAATCCTGTTTCCGAAACTGATTCTTGAAGGTACTCCCCCGCGATAGATTGCTGCGGTGTGAGATACACCACCGGAGTTCTAGCAAACTGCTCGGCAAACGTAACCCGTACCCTAGTTGCGCCAGCTGGAATAGCCACTGTGCCCGAAGTATCTTGGTTCAAACTGATATGCCTGCCAAATGTAGCATCTTTGAGAAAGGCAACGGGCTTGGTAAGTGATGCTCATTCCTATGGCACTAAGCATATTTACCATCGTCCGCAGCGCTCAAAAAGGTGTGGTAGCACTCGGTCGAAACCCACTTGCAAAAACTGCAATCTTGGGAGGTATTATTTTCAACAGTTTAATGAGTTTAGTATTTGTTGCCGCCGGTATTGCGGGAGCGTATGTGATTTTGATTGTATAAAAGGTGACTATGTTTTTAACTCTTCCCGCACTACAATTACTAGCTGTTATTGGCTTGACAGAAGTCGTACTAGCTGTGCTCCTCTACAGTAGATGGCGTGCAAATCAGCGGGAAATAGAAGATCAATCCGCAAGCGCTCTCAAACGTGAACTGACTGCCGTTCGCAAAGAAATTGTCGCAACAGCCCAGGAAGTTTTAGCTTCGCTGCAAACCTGGCAACAATCGGTGCAAACCGAACTAAAAGAGCAACTGGACAAATCAGTCCATGCACATGCAGAAACAGCTAGCAAGCAACTAAAGCAATCTGTCGCTGACACAGCACAAGTCCTGGAATCAGAGCTGAAACAAATTATTCCAGAACTCCACACAGAACTAAAAACGCAAGTTGCCACAGCACTCAAAACTGCACTCCAAGAAATTACAACTTTCAAACAATCAGAAATTACCAAAGTAGAAGCAGCGGGCGTTCAAGCCGCCAACAAAGTTGCAGCTAAACTTCTCGGCACGTCGCTGACTCAAAAACAGCATCACCAATTAGCAGAGAAAATGCTCGAAGAAGCCCTATCAATGGATGAATCCGCATAACTTACATGCCCGAAACACAAAGTATGCTCACTA
The DNA here is from genome assembly GCA_964607285.1 of uncultured Pseudomonadales bacterium. Taxonomy (GTDB): domain Bacteria; phylum Patescibacteriota; class Microgenomatia; order UBA1400; family PJMF01; genus CAZBMX01. The sequence continues at coordinate 90,382 of CAZSJW010000001.1, read as the reverse complement.
CACTTTCACAGTTACCCTCCACTGTGTTTACATCAGAAGATTTAGCTGCAGTAATTTCGGCACTACAAACTTTGCAGTTGCAACAAACGAACAGTCTGCCAGCACTAGATGCTGTGTCTGAGGTATATAAACCAGTTCTATTAGAAGCTTTGACCCTACGAAAGTCCAGCGGCCAAAACGCATTTATTGCCTTGCTCCACCAACTCGAAAATCTACCTACAGCCACCCTCACAGTGGCATACCAACCTACTCACCGCCAAGTTATTGCGCTCTGCCGCACAGTCCGCCGCAGTGCGCATCCCGCAACAGTACTAGAAATTATCTACGACCCAACTATCAATGCTGGTTGTATTGTAGAGTTTCAAGGAAAACGAATAGACCGAAGTGTCGCACGTTTACTTGGGAATACCACCATACTGTAACAATACCTATGCTACACAAACACTACACCGTAATATCCGAAGAGTATGCCAAAGTAACGGCTGTTCACCATCCGCTTGTCCGTGTGCAAGGTTTTTCCACTATTCACTCAGGTGAAGTAGTCATTTTTGAGGGTGGCGCAATTGGCCAAGTGCTATCCTTCGACGAACAGGGAATAGATGTCATCAGTTTTGATGCACAGCCTATTCCATTGGCCAGCAAAGTGTATCGTTCAGGGCAAACACTAAGTATTCCTGTCTCAGACTTACTGTTGGGCAGTTGTATTGATCCACTAGGAAACAGTTTGTCAGGTACAGTGTCTCGGGCAAGTTCCATGCAATTACCTGTGGATGTACCACCACTCCCGCTCATCGACAGGCACCGTATCAATGAACCACTCAGCACAAATGTCGCAATAGTAGATGTACTGTTGCCAATTGGTAAAGGACAGCGGCAACTCATTGCAGGTGATCGAAAAACTGGCAAGACTTCCTTTGCTATGGCGGCAGCTTTTGCTCAAGCAGCACTTGGGACGATTGTAGTCTATGCACTGATTGGCAAAAAGAAAGCTGAAGTCAAACGAATTGCGAATCAATTTGCAGAAAGTAAGTTTGCTAAAAAATTTGTTGTGGTTGCTACTACACCGCAGGACTCGGTGAGCGCAATAAATACAGCGCCATTTACTGCCATGACTATTGCTGAGCATTTTCGCGATCAGGGATCGGATGTGCTAGTCATTTTGGATGACCTGACTACCCATGCAAAGTTTTATCGCGAACTTTCACTTTTAGCAGGCAAGTTTCCTGGCCGTGACTCATACCCAGGTGATATTTTCTTCACGCACGCGCGCTTATTGGAGCGTGCTGGTTGCTTTACCTCGACTCAAGCCAAAGATGGATCAGCATCAATCACCTGCCTACCTTTGGCAGAAACAAGTAGTGAGGATCTCACTGATTACATTACTTCGAATTTAATAAGTATTACCGATGGCCATCTATTGTTTAGTTCGCACCTCTTTGCTAGTGGTCACCGACCGGCAATAGACAGCACACTCTCCGTTACTCGTGTGGGCAAGCAAACACAACTTCCACTAGATAGAGACATCACACTGACCGTAACTAGATTTATTAGCCAGTATGAAAAAGCTAAAAGTCTGACACATTTTGGTTCCGAACTCAGTGCTGAGTCTCAATCAGTTATAGCGAAAGGCTCGATGCTTTCAAATCTGCTCACACTGCAATATACAAATCATCATGGTGCTGCTGCAACCAAACTACTAATCGCCTGCATCTGGAACGGCCTAGCAACAGAGGCTACTAAAGCTGAACTAAAACACATGCATCAAACACTTTCAGAAACACTTGCAACGCCGAAACAACAACCCTTGCTCACCCAACTAGCAAACTGCACCTCTTTTTCAGCACTGCTCAAGCTACTTACCGCCCAAAAAACAACAATCCTTCAATTATGCGGACACGACAACACATAATCAGCGACATTCAGTTTAGCCAACGGTTTCAGCAGTTTGCCACTGCCTACCAGCAGCTTACGGTGTTTCAACTACAAAGCAAGCGGGAAGCTGTGCTAAATAGCCGTACCTATATGGACGGACTACTCAACGTGTTTGTTGATCTCAAAGCCTCACTCGGAGCAGAGGCACTAGAAAATGAGCAGGCAATACAGTTTTCCACCTTAACTAAAAATGGAAAAGCGGCAGCTGTCCTACTCACCTTTGAAACTAAGTTTTCTTCTGCCGTGACACAAGCAGTTTTTAACAGTTTCCAGAATTACGTTCAGCAGCACACGGTCGAACCAGTCATCGGTGGTGAGGTTGGCAAGTCGCTTTTCACTAACTCTTTTCCTGATCAGACAAACTACTCATACTATCCTCTACATGAATCAACTACACAGCGTGAAGCAGTCGCAGATATGTCTAAATACCTGCTGCAGTTTGAAACCGTCACAGTATTTACTCCTTATTTTTACTCGTTAGTAACCCAATTACCTATCAGAAAAACAATAACAGGCAACATCTCCATAGAGGAACACAAACCTAGCAACACCAAACGATTTATCTATGAACCCGAAGGGGGAAAAATCTTGCGATTTTTTGAGGTTCAAATTTTTGCCACACTGCTTTGGCAAGCACTGCGCGAAGCTAACCTAGCTACACTTGGCTCACGGGTAACTACACTCGAAACTATCCAGTCCAACACAGAAGGCCTGCTTTCCAAATTATCGCTGGAACAGCGTAAACAGCGGCAATATATTTCCAACAAAAAACAACGACTACGCTTAGCCTGCCAAAAATTTCGCACCACCAAAGGAGCCTACACATGATCACAACTGGAATTGTTACTGCCATCAACAATACTATTGCAGAAGTGTCGTTTGCTGGCGAGCAACCCAACATCTTTGACTTACTAGAAGCACCAAAATCTACTGCGGTACTGGAAGTAATTGGTTCAAAAACAGCTACAAGTTACAACTGCTATATCTTGAGTGGTGCCACAGAACTTAGTCGTGGTAGCACAGTGCACAACACACACAAGCAACTCAGCATACCAACCGGTGCCGCTGTACTAGGTAGAGCGATTGACTTTCGTGGCTTGCCTCTTGATGGCAAACCAGTAACCAGCAAAACATCTAGACCACTCCATACCTCTACAATTCATTCACTGGATGAAACAATCACGCCAACCACAGTCTTGGAAACCGGCATCAAGGCGATCGATTTTTTCGCCCCCGTGTTGCGAGGTGGCAAAATGGGTTTGGTTGGAGGCGCTGGTTTAGGCAAAACAATGCTACTAACCGAACTCATCCACAACATTTTACTCAACAAAAGTCATCAACAAAAAGGCATCTCAATTTTTAGTGCAGTAGGAGAGCGCTCCCGTGAAGCGCAGGAGTTACTAGAAAATGTTGCCGAAGCAGGAGTGCTCGATAAAACAGTCATGGTTGTGGGTCAAATGGGGGAAAATCCCGCAATTAGATTCCGCACAGCCTCTGCTGCAACAGCTTTGGCAGAGTACTTCAGAGACGAGGGCAATGAAGTCCTGTTTTTCATGGACAATATGTATCGCTTCAGTCAAGCTGGATATGAACTATCAACCATGATGAACTTGATGCCATCCGAAGACGGATACCAGCCAATGCTACCTTCGGAAACTGGACATTTACACGAACGACTCGGTTCAACCACAGCCGGCTATATCACCACAGTAGAAGCAATCTACTTGCCATCAGACGATCTCTCGGACTATAGCGTGCGCTCAACACTTCCGTACCTAGACAGTTACCTGGTCTTATCCCGCGATGTCTTCCAGGCAGGTCGCATGCCTGCTATAAATATTTTGCAGTCAAACTCATCAGCCCTCAATCCAGAAACGGTAGGAGAAGCGCACTATGAGCTGTATTTGCGAAGTAAAGAGGTGCTGGAACAAGCTGCCAGCATTGAACGCATCGTCTCGCTCGTAGGAATATCAGAACTTTCTAAAGAAAACCAAGTCATCTACCATCGATCACAACTCTTACAGAACTATATGACTCAGAGTTTCGCCGTGGCTGAGTCACAAACGGGAAAGCCTGGATTCTCCGTGCCGTTGGTAGACACGCTACAAATGATTACAAAAATTCTGGATGGTGAGTACGATACTGAATCTGCAGAATCACTTCTCTATGTCGAGAACCTCAACGCCAAGAAATAGCTCAAGCTCATTATCTCGCATGCGAATGATGCCTGTTTCGACTGAAAATGAATGCGTTTTTTCACCAGACATATAAATTTGAACATCGTCGGTTATGATCGAAATGAAGTTTGCGTGACCCGACAAAATACTGAGTGGTCCTTCCGCATTGCCGGTTTGGATCGCTAAGACTGGTCTGTGCCATATTTCGCCTTCTTCGGAAATCACCCGTAGTGGAAACTCTGGCGTTATGTTTTGTAAGTTGCTCATAGAAACTCCTTTAAAAATTTGCCACCGCAACGATGGTAATCGTATCTGTGTAGTCTGCTGCAGCTGGTGCCAAAACGCTTGGTTTAGCTTTAGACACAAATGATGCTCTGCCTCCTGTAACTGGGCTTGCAGAGGAGTTAAAAATACGTTGTGGTGTGGTTGTGAGTGTACCGACTGTTTCACTTGTGCCATCAAACGGCGAATCCACTGCCATCGGCCCACCCGCGCTTTCTGCCACACTAGCGTACTGAAGACCAAATCCTTCAGACAGCGAAGTTAGATTACCGGTCACCGCTGAGATCATATAGTTAGCAGCAGTGCTATACAACCCGCTGTTGCTCCCATAAATATGAATTGCGCCGCCATTCGCTGCATTGGTAGCTAAATCCAACCAAACGCGATCACTTGTCGTAGTTATAGCAGTAGGGGTCAGCGAACCAAACTCTAACTCATACGGGCCAGAGGACTCGGTGTCTGTGCTTGCCACATCAATATCAAACGATATTGATAAACTACTCGTTGCTGTCGAAACAACGGGTCCCCAAGGACCTTCGCTGAAATCACCTTGTTGTGCTTTGACTTTGACGTAGTACGTTGTGCCTGGATCTAAGCCCACTATGAACTCACCCGTTCCACTACCCCAGTTGGCGTACGATTGCCAGTCTTCTGCCCCCAAACTAGCACCGATTGTGTTATCGGATTGCAGGTACTCAGTTGTAGAAAAATTATCTGTGGAAACTGCCACTGCAAATAGCGTGTCACTGGGATTACTCCCTGTGTTTAAAACTAGGTTTAATTTGTTATAAAAACTACCAGAATTAGTGAGTGTTGGCGCAGGCGGCACATTTGCCTGTTGGGTAAACGAAAGCCCAGGCCAGGTTTTGTAGGCGCTGCCTTCTAACTCATTATTGCTTACCTCTCCCAGAGCTGCATTGACGCTGTAGCTGTTGGAATCACTGCCTGATGTGCCACCAGCTCCCCAAGTATAATCACGCAAACTATAGCCATTACTTGCAGGAAACACTAGTAGTAACAATACCAAAAAACTGCGCTGAAAAGAAACATGCGGAAATCGCATGTGTTTAGTATACCGAGTCAGATGCACCTTCGTCTAGCTCAAGTGCCAAGATGACATCTCTAAAAAGTTTTTGCGCATCATCTGACTCTCTTGCTAAGTTATGCAAGGCAACTGTGTAGACAACAGGAGTTCTTGACCATATAACGATCAACTCAATTTGCGATTGAAAGGCACGGTACTCTTCACCTGCTATTTCAGGGACTTCTATCGGCTGATACTCATCAGATTCTCGCTCACGGAGTGTAATTCCAGTGTGCTCGGAGAGTTGTGTTAAATCTGGTCTGTACTCAGCTGATATCGTCAACTGGGCCCGAGGATTTTCGAATGCTCCCCCGATAAAGCAATTCTGTTGTTGTTGCGTTTCTTCCGAGCTTTCTGAGCGAGTTTTAAGGTACGCGATTGGGCGGGCAAGCCGTAGCGTGAAGCAATCGGTAGTCACAACCTGTTGCTGACGATTTGGGTCGCTGGCTGGATTATATTGTAGAGTGTCTGTGGTAAGCACTGACTCATCTTTCTCATGTTCAGCTACGAACTCACGCATTCTGTCAGAAGTGGCTTCTGTAGTCACTCCCGTCACCGGCTGCTTGAGTGTTCGATATCCATATAAAGCCAAGCCAGCTACTAAAAGTAGCACCAAGACTATTTGTACTACTTTTTTCATTTGCGCCTCCGCTTCTGCCAGCGCCATATACCTACTCCAACTGCAACCAAAAGCACTACAAATACAATAAATTGCCATCTCACTAAAATCAGGCTTTCTTCTCGCTGATAGGCTACAGTAGAAAACTGAGCTGTTCCATTCGTAGCAACAGTGATGACTTCAATTGGCAGCAACCAGTGACTATTCCGCAATGTAACGGGTATCCTACGCTGCGTACCCGGAAGCACATACAATGATGACTCGTTAATTGTTCCCTGATACAGGGTAGTTCCGAAAACATTTTTCACAGTAACTGATCCACGAGGTATGTCATGCACATTACCGTCATTGCGAAACAGCAACTCAATTTTTTCTGGAATAGAGAACTCAATTGTGCCAGGCGACCAACTAGTGTTGCTCAATGAGAGATGGTATTGCTCGCCACCAGTTTTCCGTACCAAAATAAGTGCCGATATTGCTGGTACGACTTGTTGTGTCGCAGCATCTGCTGGTCTTTGGAAAACACGTGCTACAACTGCTGCGTAATGTCCCCCAGGGGTAAGACTGGCTCGATTACGCACCCGAATGACAGCATTTTTCTTTTCCTTTGGGTTAACAATTAGCTTATTTTGTTCAAACTCCAAAAAACTAGCAAGAGTGTGCGGATACGATACATCCGCTGGAAACATTCCCACGCTCCCGAGCAAATCAGTCTGAGTAAAGTCATATGCAAACAACTCAAGCTCTATGCTTTCCGATGATTCATTACTGTAGGAAATGGTTGTTTCTGCTTCAGTTTCATCAATTGTCAGCAGCACTTCTTGGAAAGCAGGATCTACCGTGAGGACGGACTGTGCGTTTGCAACTGCAGGGTAAAAGCAACACGCAGCAAGAGTTACAACCAGTACCAGAAGAAGATTACGACTGAATCGGTGGCACATGCTGGCGACGATGACGGATAATTTTAACACTAACATATACTGTAGCAGCAACTCCGAGTGCCATAAAGAACAATTTGCCGACCAATGCTGCCAAAAATCGCCAAGGAATCACCCAAAAACTGACAGTCGACTCGACTGGAACATCCCGTTCGCCATTGTCATACACCATGAGTAAATGAGCGGTTTACTTACCAAAGCGTAGTTTATTTATGTTGGCAAAATCCCATTGCAAGTCACGCTTCGGGGTACCATACGCATTTCGCTCAACTTACTCGCCTTCCGTCAGCGTCTCATACACGGGAAATCCTTCATCCCACTGAGCCGTAAAGTTTCGTACACTGTCTGGGAGAACCATACCGTTTCCCTTGTTGAAAGACAGGAGTGCAATATCTTTTTTTGTACCAGAGTCAATAAAGATATTGCCGAGTGGTGCTAAGTGCACGTTACCGCTGTTTTAATTTCAACCATAAACTCAGTCGGCAAAAACTCATATACTTTTTGCAAAGTAGAAAACGAAACTAGTTGTAACTCTTGCTTGGCGTTTGGCGAATGCACATTTGCCAGCAGCAACACTGCAGGTGCGACAGAAACCACCGTTGTGACCGTCCCTTCTGGAGTTAGAGACTGTCTGCGAACAATTATTGCGTAGTAGTATGCAAGCGCTGCAGTTTTTGGGGGAGTAAAGGTGACTTGAATCGATTTCCATTCGTTAGGCTCCGCAGTAAATCGATCTTCGGAGAAAGAAATCCAATCCGTATACTCATCTGTGCTCGCAAATGGCTCAATTATTGGTTGCGCTCCGTTATCACCTGCACGAAACTTGGCCAAACTTATCTCCAAGTACTCTGTTTCTGAACTATTGTTTAAACTCGAACCTCTCCTTGCGTTGACTTCGCAGGATCTGTTTCTAAGAGTAGTGTTATGGGTGAGACGGTCAAATTTATCGGCGCTTCTGCGACAGGAGCAACAGTAGGCTCGGGAGTTGCCGAGGAGCTTGCACTTTCTGTTGCAGTGAGTTCTTGCGCAACAAGAGGCATAGCCATTAGGAAGAGTGCTCCTACGACTACAAAGATCACAGCTGGTATTCCAAACTTATTGTTGCGCATCTGGCGTGTCATTCTTTTTTTGTAATAATCGTTGCGGAAAACTAATTAACTTTTTGGCGATATCAAATAATTTATTTGCGGCAAGGAGTAGAATCACGCCCGCCACGGCCAAAAATCTCCAAGGTACGACCCAAAACGTGAGGGTTGATTCCACTGGCACATCTCTCTCGCCATTATCGTAGACCATCAGCAAGTGCGCCGTATATTTGCCAAAGCGCAACTTACTTAATGGTTGATCCCAATTTAGTTTGAGTTTTGGCTTACCTGCATCGTCATACACAATTGAACCATTCTCCGTAACTGTCTCATAAAATGGAAAACCATCTTCCCATTTGACGGTGTATGTTCTGGTTGTACCTGGCAAAACCAACCCGCTTGCTTGATTAAAGCTAAGAATACCAATATCTTTTTTGCCCCCACCATCAATGAAGACATTTCCTAACGGTGCTAAATGTACATTACCTGTGTTTTCCACCAAAACCTCGAACTCAGACGGCAAAAATTCATAGACTTTTTTGGGTGATCGAAACGCAGTGAGCTGGAGTTCCTGAATAGCATTGGGGGAATGTACGGTTGCAAGCACAAGCACAGCCGGTGCTCCCGCAATAACGGCACCGCCATCGACTGCGCCTGCATTTGCCTGCCTATTTACAATAACTGCATAGTAGTACGTCAAAGCCGCATTCTGCGGTGGCGCAAATGTCAACTCAACCGTTTTCCACTCACCTGGATTTACTCTAATTTTTTGCTCTGCTGGCACCAGCCATGATTGATGGAGTTCGTGAGATACAAATGCGCGAATGACAGGCTTAGATCCACCAGGATCCGCAGTAAACGTGGCGAGCTCGAGTTGTAAATCTTCTGGTTCTGCCCCGTTGTTCAAGATTCGCATCGATCCAGTGACTGTCTCACCTGGGTCTGCTTCTAGCAGAACTGAAATTGGTGATACTGTGAGATTGAGTGATTGAACGGGTGGTTCGGGGGTTGGCTCCGGGGTCGGGGCACTAAGATCTGCACTTGCTGTAGTTACATCAGGTGACTGCGCTTTGGCAACTCTTGGCAGTACGACAACACCAGCTACCGCTATATAAAAAAGTGCTAATAGTACAAATTTTTGCCGCATATTCTGATCTATTGTATACCACATCCGCTACGGGGTATATAAAAAAACCGCTTCTGCGTACGGGCAAAAGCGGTTCTTTTTTTGATTCAAATTAGTGAGTAACAACGTAACTTACGCATTATCCCTGATTTTTGAAAATTGGATTGTTGAATACCATACAACCATCCTTTTTACATTCGTTTTTATCCAGTTACTCGCCAAGTTAGACCTGAGTAACTCCACTGCGCATCTCCACCATCAATAGTATCCCACTCTTGCCAGGTATTCTGGAGAACGGTGCCATTTTTCGAGGGAACATATACAAGTCGGCGCTGCAATGTGTCAGTGCCATACCATTGAAATCTACATTAAACTGCAGATAGCAAGACCGATTGACACTCCCTGTATTTCCCGCTGAAGCATTGTACGTGCTGTAGCGCAAATCAGTGATGTCAGCAAGCGGCGTACCTTTAAATTGATAGGATGCCAAGTTTACACGCTGAGTTCCAGTTACAGAGATTTGAGCACTTCCCATACCAAGTGGTGCATGCGCTGCAAGCGCATGCCTTCCCAAAGCTTTTATATCAAGCATAAAGCTTTTCAACTTAGAAATGTAAGTATGTATACAGTAAAAACTGCATGGAGAATATATTACAAGTTGTCAAGTAGCTTAGAAGTGACCTGCAGCGACAATCGTCAGAGTGTCGGTGTAATCAGTTGCTGCCTGATTCAGACCTGAGATAGCTACTCTTGGAATTAGAGTTATTATGTCGCCACTGGCAGGTCCATCAGCAGTAGCAAACTCTTGGAATGTAGTGCTCGGAGTGCCACCTGATGAAGTGTCGCCACCATTGTACTCAGCATCTACTGTCAGGGTTCCACCGTTAGTGCCATCAGTTGTTAAATTAGCATCGATAACATATCCTTCTGTACCAGCCGACAATGAGGAAGGTGCGTCATCTATTGAACCAGTAGCATCAATTGAGTCACCGGTTACCGCTGAATCTAATCCAGCATTTGCGGATCGCACCCAACCAATCCACCCATTTGCAGCATTCGTGCTAACTGTGACGGATACACCGCTTCCAGATGATACGGAACCTGTACTCAAAGTGCCGAGTGCTTGTGTATTAGTGCCCAGTGCTAATGAGAATGTAGCAGGAACAGTTGCAGAAACCGCAACCTGGTCATTTGTAATGATAGACAGTGCATAACTTCCACTATCAATTGTGACGTCACCACTTGTGGTTACCAAAATTGTACCAGTCAAGTCATTTGCGGCCGTTGTATTAGTAAGCGTTGTAGTACCCGAGAAGTTGAAGCAATATAACGTTGCTGCAGAACTTATATCAGAGATTGGGAACGTGACTGTCTGACTAGAAACGCCTGTGGCAGTATTGATGCCAGGCATCGCAGTAGCACCCAATGGTAAATTTGTAGTTGTCACAGTCCAGTTGCCTGCTGTGCTACTTACTGTGAAACCTGCTGGGAAAGTAATGACTAATTTTGCATCTGTGCCTGCGGTAGTGGTCATTTTGGTACACACAGTTCCTCCAGTTGCAGTCGAGGCAGCTAAACGATCCAGTCGCACGAATGCTTCGGAGAGTTGAGCTGCATGCACAGGACGTGCGACCATTGAGCTTCCAAAAACACTCAACAGTCCAACGAAGAAAATTAAACAAAGAGTTTTTTTTATAGTAAACATACGCATATATTTCTTCCAGCAATCAAGTGACTAGCAACACAACTAGGCTACATTATTCCCACTTTCAAGTCGAAAGTAAAGTCGCTCTAAGTATATCAATGCCAGCTGATCTTTGTAAGCTATCAGCAACTGCCTGCTTCCGAGTGTATGATATACAGATGATCAGAGCTGTAGTACTTTCACTTTGTGTTATCGTTTCACTAAGTCTTGGAGTTTTCCTGGGACTGCAAATAGCCAAAAATCACCAATGGTTTACTGACCACCTGGTGTCACCACTCAAAATCGGTTCCGAACTCACCAAACCTCAGGTACTTCCACTTACACAGTTGTCCATTCCTGAACTTCAAAAAAGAGAGTTCTCTCCAGGAGCACTCAAGATTATTGATGTAGGTGAACCTGAAGTCGGCTTCAGTAAGTATCTATTTCAATTCGAAACACTGGGTAAAAAAATGACTGGACAACTGAATATTCCAGATGCAGTAGACACGGAAAATCCACCAGCTACAATTTTGCTTCTGAGGGGATATGTGCCAATCGAGTCATATACGACTGGAGTCAGCACAAAAAATGCTGCAGCCCGATTTGCACGAGCTGGCTACATAACAATTGCACCTGACTTCTTTGGGTATGGTCAAAGTGACCCTGAACCAGAAGATCCATGGCAAGCACGGTTTGAAAAACCAGCAATAATAGCTGAATTACTAAGAACAATTACTTCTGGCGTTCCAATCACACCTACAGGTGATGTCATAACGCCGAAGGATGTTGGCATTTGGGCACACAGCAATGGGGGACAGATTGCGATCACAACATTAGAAGTACTTAAAGAATCGCACCCTACTACACTTTGGGCACCAGTAACCGCCCCATTTCCATACTCCATTCTGTATTTTGGAGATGAAGTTGCGGACGAAGGCAAGTCCCAACGTGCCTGGATTGCACTTTTCGAGCGAGAGTATGATGTGCACCAATTTACCCATACCCAGTTTTTACAGGACTTGCGCGGGCCACTACAGTTTCAACAAGGAACAATCGACGATGCAGTACCATTTTTTTGGACGGAAGAGTTTATTGACAAGCTAGAACTTGAAAATCTGCGAAGAAATGAGAATGCTTCTGCACCAGCGAAAATTGAGTTTAGCTACTACAAGTATCCTGGTGCAGATCACAATCTATTGGGTGCTTGGGAAAATGCAGTGCAACGGGACTTAGATTTTTTTGCAAAATACTTAGACCGCTAGCGTTCGAGTCTCTAGTCCATCAAAAACCACAGAGGAAGTACGATTATTTTTTCGCAAACTGGGAAATACAACTGATAAAAAAGCGTAAATCACATTTTTTGATTCTCCAATTGCTGGGTGCTCTTGCCACGCCAATTCTGGTGATGCATTGATCTCAATCAATCTGTAAGAGTTCTTAGTCTGTTTAGCCGTATGATCATTGCACATAAAATCTATACCACCCCATGCTAAGCCTGGAACTGATTGAATAGCGCTCACAGCAATCTCATGAATTGAAGGATGAACTTCGTCTAACACTTCCACCGTGTCACCTCCACGTCCTATTGCAGAAAGTGTAGTGCTCTGAAAGTAAACTGTCTCATGGTTTTTAGGAACACTTGAAGAAGTTAACCCCTGTTCTGATAGGTACAACCTTGTTTGCTCGTCTATCAACAGTGGCTTGAGAGAACCTGATAGATGCGATAGATGCTCTTCACTCTTATGTTTTGCTAAATCAGCGATAGTTGAAAACCCATCTCCAACAACATATGGGCGCACTCGCTTTATGATGCTGATAACTTTTTCTTTTGTGCAAACGATCCTGAACTCATCGCCGATAAATTGCTCCTCAACCAGTATTGAAGTTGCAGGGTCGTCAGCGTAAATTCTGGCAACTGCTCGCTCATATGCCCCAAAACTTGTAATGTTTACGGTGACGTTTGCATCAAGTGAGCGGTCAGTCGGTTTAACAACTAATGGCTTGGAAAGCGCTGAATACACTTCTTTGCGGTACTTTTTGGTGTCGCTTGGAACAATGAAGTAGCCTGGGCTTACAGTCACACCCGCATCTTTGAGAAGATTTCTGGTTATCTGTTTATTGACGCAGCAATATGCTGCTACACTAGAAGTTTGAGGCGGAATTCTGCGATGAAACCGAGCAGTGTCACCATCGTGAGTCAACTCAAGAATTGTGGTATTTGGCACAATGAGCCATTCGATACCCAAACGCTCAGCTTCGGAAATTATCATTTCCACACTCTTTGACATCTCTGAATCTTGAGATACACCCGTCACGATTCGGCGATTATATGATGGTGTCTGTTGCATACAAACCTTTCTGCAAGGCATCCACAGAGTAAACACTATGAACACGAACTATAAAAACTATCAACGATAAACTAGATTGAGATCTTCAAAATCAACAAAGCAAATTGCTATAGGCCGTCAGTATAACACAGATGCACTAAATATCCTAGTAAAACTTATAACTACTGTTCAGTTACATCAAGTAAGTGGTTGTCAGGCGTAGCTACCTCTACAACCAGCGGTGGCAACCCTTGAATTTTTTCAATTTTTCTTTCAAGTTGTCTAAATCTTGTCTGAGTCATTTTTTCATAGTCAGATTGCAATGTAGTCAGACTCCGACCGTATTTTTCAAACCCCTCCCTAAACTTCCCCCATTCACCCACAAACTCATCCAGTGCCTGCAACATACCGCGCAGCTGGTCAGAAAGCATAAAGTTGCGATAACTTTCCATTACAGTTCTAGCCACAATCAAGAACGTAAATGGAGAAACCAGCAACACTCTTCTACGTAGAGCTTCATCAATCATTTCAGGTAATTCCTGATTGATGAATGAAAATACCATCTCATTTGGCACGAACAGGATTGCATAATCAAGCGTTTGCAGTTCGGGGTTGATGTACTTGGCAACTTGAGTAATTTTTTGTTTTAGATCTACTGCAAATTGCTTCAAATGAATTGCTGTCTGGGCTTTATTTTCTGAAACAGCTAACTTTTGCATAGCACTAAGTGGAAACTTCACATCAACAGCTACATACTTGGAATCTGGCAAAATCAATACAATGTCAGGTCGAAATGAGCCACCAGCCAGCTGCTTCTGACGCTCATAGTGAATACCCTCAATCAACCCATTTGCCTTAAGCAAGTCTTCAATAATACGCTCCCCCCATTCACCCCGCTGCTGGTTATTAGACAAGATTTTAGAAAGTTGCTCAGTGCTTAACTTGAGCTCAGCAGTTGTTTTTGTTTGTAGCTCGAGTGTTTTTTGCAACTCGCTAAACTTGCTTACTCTGTCTTGCTCAAGCGTGCGGATCTCTTGCTGACGTTGTTTAATATCTTCCTGGAACGTTTTAACTAGTTTTTCAAAATACTGTTGTTTATTTTCCAAGTCATTTTTTATAATATCCTTTTCACCTTGCAGTACTTGCCTAGCTTGCTCGGCAACAGCTGGTGCTGCTTTGCCAAAAGCTCTGTCAACAAGCTCCATCAGTTGTTGTTCAGAACGCTGTACCACCAGTTGCTTAATAGCTACATACAGGACAGCAAATCCAATTAAAATTAACAGCAAAACCACAACTAGGCTGATTGTCATAGTTTGAGTATACTGGAAAGTACCATGAGCGCAAAGTCACGACTGACGACCAGCAAAATCGCAGAACTACAAGGAGCTTTGGGACAGGTCAATCAAAATGCTCATTCAGGTCAATTTACCACGTCACTGCAAACAACTAAAAGGAATCGTCACTTCAGCTCAGGAAAACCTAAGCACAGTTCCCAGACACTACATACTTTTCTTGCCAGGAGACTTCGCAGTGCATACCTGCTCCTCATCGCCATTCCAGGCTATTTGGTAGTGTTTAATATAGTAACAAACATTTCTCCTGAAAAAATAGCCCACTGGCTTGTGCCGTACAGCTATATTCCCCTGCAGACAGCTGTTCTCTGGGGAAATTTTTGGGCACTGACTTGGATTTTTATGAATACGGGAAGAGGAGTTAGAGTGAGTGCACTTCTGTGTGTGTTGCTTGCATTAAAGCTGCAACATGTCGTATTGGATTGGTGGATTCTTCTATCTGCAAGTATAGTATTTGTGTGTTTTGAAGTTGGAAAATTGGCACTCAATGGACGTTTGAGAAACTAAACATATTCAATACGAAAGCATACAGTACAGTAACGACGTTTCCTACTTGTACCATAATTCCAAACGATATACTCCATTTTTATCATTTATCAAGCAATTACTAACATATAACATTTAGGAAGGCTCACTACTCCCAAGCAAACCAGAATCACTGCTATAATTATAGTCTATCTATAAAATGCCAAAACATTTTTACCTAACCACTACACTTCCCTATGTCAACGCTGAGCCACACATCGGCTTCGCCATGGAAATCATTGCAGCGGACGTTATTTGCCGAGCACATTCGCTTGCAGGCGAATCAGTTGTCTTTAACACAGGAACTGATGAACATGGACAAAAAATTTATCAAAATGCCATAGATGCAAGCACATCACCACAAGCATACTGCGATGAGTATGCTGCCAAATTTGCAGTACTAAAAGATCTACTTTCCCTTACTTATACCAACTTTATTAGGACGACAGATGCACATCATATTGCTGCAGCCCAAGAGTTTTGGAAATTATGCAAAGCTCGTGGTGACATCTATAAAAAACAATACAGCACCCAGTACTGCGTGGGGTGCGAACTAGAAAAACAAGCCTCAGACCTTGTTGAAGGCCGCTGTCCATTACACCCAAACAAAAAGCTTGAAGTTCGAGATGAAGAAAATTACTTTTTTCGTTTTTCAAGCTATCAAAAACAACTTTTGACGCTATATGAGTCAAACCCTGAGTTTGTACTACCAGAGGGTAAGCAAAAGGAAATACACTCATTTGTGCAAGGGGGATTACAAGACTTTAGTATTTCAAGACTCAAAGAAAAGATGCCTTGGGGAATTTCTGTGCCAGATGATGCTGATCATGTAATGTACGTGTGGTTTGATGCATTAATTAACTATATTTCAACCATCGGATGGCCAACTGACAAAGCTCAATTTGAAAAATCCTGGCCAGTGGTACAAATTGCAGGTAAAGATAACTTGCGCCAACAAGCTGCAATGTGGCAAGCGATGCTGCTTTCGGCTGGAGTATCACCAAGCCAAACAATTTTGATTAATGGTTTCATCAGTGTGGATGGTCAGAAAATGAGCAAATCTTTGGGCAACGTGATTGCGCCTACAGAGTTGGTGGAAACATTTGGTACTGAGGCAACTCGCTATTTACTTATGCAGCTGGGGCCAATTGGTACAGATATGGATGTTTCCTGGGATAAGTTTAGAAATACTTACAATGCAGACTTATCCAATGGATATGGTAATCTCTGCTCACGAATTGCTAAACTCTGGGCAATGAGTGAACCTAAGAGTGGAACGAACCTGAATACTGTAAGTACAATTGCCCACTCACAGTCCTATTTTTATAACTACAACATCAAACGTGGCATTGATAGTTGGAAAACAAACTTATCAGAGTTAGATGGATACCTGAGTACCACCACACCATGGAAAAAAACAGGTTCTGAAAGGCAGAAAATTCTAAAGGAAGCCTTGAATCGATTGTTGGTACTCACACACACTATCCTGCCTGTACTCCCCAAAACAGCTGCTACGGTCATAAACCACTTTGAAAAAAGCCCGCATACTCCACTCGCCCCACTCTTTCCAAGGATCTCATGATCATTGATACCCACTGTCATTACAACATACCCCCCTTGTGGGATGATGCAGACATTGCAGCATGGAAACAACATTGGCACACTGCTTTGGAAGCAGGTATCAGTGGCGCAATTGTTGTTGGCGTAAACGAAGCAACCAGCATCGAAGCTGTGGATATTGTTCGTTCAGATAACAGGCTGATCGCCGCGGTTGGTTTTCATCCAACCGACGATTTACCAGAGGATTTAAATACACTATCAGCAGAATTCACGACGCAAACACTAGAAAATATTGAAAAGACTATTAGATCGTTATGTACTTCAAATTCTATTGCGGCAATTGGTGAAGTGGGACTGGATTACTTTAGACCACCTACAGACGAAAAAGTACGAAACACATACATGGATCACCAAAAGTCAGTCTGTGCCCTACAGCTTAGATTAGCAACGGAGTTTAAATTACCATTGATCTTACACGTCAGAGACCAGATGGGCCACACAGCTGCCTATACAGATATGCTTGCACTTCTTAGGTCACATGCCTCCCATACACAACCGTTTATCTTGCACTGTGTATCAGGACCATTAGAGTACATCAAGCAGGCTGTGTCACTTGGAGCGTACATAGGTGTAGCAGGAAATGTTACTTATCCATCTGCTCACGCTATTCGAGAAATTGTCTCCTCAGTACCGACTGATCGCATCTTACTAGAGACAGACGCTCCTTTTTTGGCACCTCAAACTCACCGAGGAAAACCTTGCTTACCTTGGATGATCACGGAAACTGCACACTTCATACAAAACAAGCTAGCTATTGATCTAGAACAAGTGCATAGCAATACACTCGCTATTTTTTCCCAGTTCTCCACAAAATAATATTAGTTCTACTGTTAGAACAATCAGTTGATACAATAGAGCCACGCACATGCCCTTCACAAGTGCATACCAGACCTCTACAATAACCTGATGAACATTGGTGATCGCATACGGTATTTACTACAAAAATATCCTGTTAAATCTCAGCGAGCACTCGAGATTTTTCCTGGGTTCGTTTCTTGGTCATTAATCCTTTTTCCGTTTTGGGGTTCACTCATCATCCCCGATATTGTTGCATATTATGTCATTATTTTTGCTGTGTACTGGCTATATCGCTCAGTCACAATGTCTGTGTTGGCAATTCTTGCTCACTTCAAAATTCAAGCTGCCATGCGCTACGACTGGGTTGCAGAGCTACAGCAGCGACACTTTAAAGATTGGGAAAATATTCATCATTGTATTGTAATCCCAACCTATCAAGAACCACTAAAAACGCTTGAGAGAACACTCACCGCTCTTTCTAACCAAACTTTCCCAACTAAAAATTTGCATATAATGCTTTCATTTGAGGAGCGGGAAGGTGCAGATGCAGTCAATAAATCAGAGGCTCTCATTAAGCAGTTTGAAAAGACTTTCGGAAACCTTTGGACAACATTTCATCCTGACATCAAAGGTGAAGTAAAAGGAAAATCTTCAAACACGGCTTGGGGAGCAAAGCAAGCAAAAAAAAGAATGGTTGATGAACAACACATACCTATTGAAAACATCACAATCAGTAGTGAGGACGCTGATGCACTTTTTCATAAAGAGTACTTTGCCGCTGTAACACAAGATTTTCTTACCATAGAAAAGCCTTATAATGTTATATGGCAAGGATCAATTGTTTTTTACAACAATATATGGAGAGTTCCAGCACCAGTTCGTGTTCTAGCATCCATGTTCTCAGTCATACAGATGCACGTACTAATGCGCAGAGATAGACTTATTAATTTTTCCACGTACACCACCACACTCAAACACGTACATGAAATTGGTTACTGGGATACAGATGTTATTCCAGAAGACTACAGACTCTTTTTTAAGTCCTACTTTGCAAAAAAAGGTGATTTTGAAGTTCACCCAATTTTTTTACCTATCTATTCAGATGCAGCTGAAGCAAGTACTTGGTGGGGAACTATGGTCAATCAATATGAACAGCTGAAACGATGGGCATGGGGAGTCAGTGATGATGCGTACATCATCAAAGGATACTTAATGGCAAAAGATGCCCCTTTCTTTGACAAAACTGCACGCGTCCTAAAAACTATTGAGGACCATTTCCTCTGGCCAGTCAACTGGTTTGCAATCACAATCTCAGCGTTTTTGCCTCCATTACTGAATGAGTCTTTTAACCGCACCATTCTTGGAAAAACTCTGCCACAAGTCACTTCAACACTACTCACCTTTTCCTTGATTGCGATGGTAGTCATTTTCGTGATTGATGCACTGAATAGACCACCAAGGCCCAATCGTAGAAATCCACTTTCTTACATCTTACAACCACTCGAATTTTTACTATTCCCAATCATTGGCTTCTTTTTCTCAGCACTTCCAGGTATGGATGCACATACACGGTTAATGCTTGGAAAATATATGGAGTACCGAGTGACAGAAAAAGTATAGTAAGTAGCTGAGTAGAGGTCTGAAAAGATGAACATGCACTCACTTTGGCAAAGGCTGGTCTCTCTAGATTTGTGGTTAGAAAAGTACAGGCTTCCAATTTTCTTGGTAGCTCTTGTTGTTTTACTGAGAATTCCTACTTTTTTTGAGCCATACTGGTATGGAGACGAAGCGATTTATTTAGTGCTTGGAGAATCTCTAAACAGAGGCAGAGTATTGTACGCAGAAATCATTGATCACAAGACACCGTTAATTTATGTGTTTGCACAAGTCGGCACTCAATTACACTTTCGTGTATTGATGCTAGCATGGCTGGTGGTTGCCACAGCTGCAATGATTAAAATTTCTAAAAAGTTATTTACATACACAGCAAGTTGGGTTCTCACCACGCTAACTTTCATCACGTTCATTTCGCTTCCAACTTTTGAAGGAACTATACCGAATGGGGAATTGTTTGTGATTGGGTTTGTTCTGATAGGTGTACTATTACTTCTGGAATCTGCATTCTGGGCAGGTACTCAGCGAAAAATACGACCGCTCGTTGACTACCCACTTTTACTGCTTGCAGGTGTTAGCTTTGGATTAGCAATTTTGACAAAAGTACCCGCAGTTCTTGATATGGCAGCATGGCTGTGTATTGGGGTGCTGACGCAGTTTCCAAGGGTTCGATCAGTATTCTCAGATTTTCGCACTAAGATCAAGCCAGCTGTCATACTTATTATGATAATAGGAGTTGGCGCCTTAATCCCAATTGCACTATCAATACTCTACTTTGTTTTGATCGGCCACGGTCAAGCATATTTAGACTATGGTTTACTCTACAACTTCAGGTACGCAGGCACATGGCAACCAAGTTTTTCTCATGCTATATTTTCAGCTATCTTTACTTTGCCTGGAAAAACTATACTGCTAGCTCTGGGAGTTGGAAGCACCTGGTTACTATCTGCAAAAATACCAAAGTTCTGGACAATAGGATTGATTTGGTTTTGGTGTGCCTTGTTTGCTAGTCTGCTCTCCAATCGCCCATATCCACATTATTTTTTACAAGTATTACCACCACTTGCCTTACTCTTTGGAGGTGTTGCCGAAACCATACTAACAACTTCCAAAACCAGTAAAGCTATCGTTTATTCAACACTACTCACTGTCTTGCTAAGTGTACTTGGTGTAGGCGTACTACTTGATGTACATCCCTACCCTACACTCAGCTACTACAAGAATTGGTACACCTACATATCTGGACAACAGTCGTTAGGAGAGTACAACCTCTGGTTCAACCCACTGATGGATGATAATTACAAAGCAGCCAAACTTATTCGTGAGCAAGGCAACGGAGAACTGTTTATTTGGGGAACAAATCCAGTTCTCTATGCATTGTCAGACACTATCCCATCTGGAAGATTTACTGTCTCATTCCACATCCATGACTTTGCAGCGTATGATGAAACCATGGAAGAGATCACACAAAATAAACCACCATTCATTGTTCGTATGTATGATGAACGTGGTGAGCTACCTGGACTGAAACAGCTGCTACATGCAGAATATAGACTTTACCGATCCTACTCTCACTACGAACTCTGGAAACGTAATGCAACAAAATAGTTCAAACTCTCAGTTTACCGATCCACTGACAAAGGATCTACCACCACAGAGTCGACCATTTATGATCGCGGCTTTGGCATGCACAGCATTGTGTATTGGAGTAAGCATTTACTACTTCCTAGTTGGTCAGCCAGTTATCCCTTTACTATTCACTCTAGCCCGACCCAGCCAGCATCTTATACCTAAGATATGGGTATTTTCGATTCCCGCAATTTCACTCGTCATAAATCTTGGACATCTGTGGATAGTACGTGCTGTAGCGTCAATGAGTAGCACACTTGGAAAAGTATTCTCATTGTTTACACTTGCCGAACAAATACTATTACTAGTTGCCCTGCTTAGAGTTGCGTACATTACTTTGTAAAATCAGAATATGGTAATCTTCATTTGCAGCTTTCTCTTTGCTAGTCTACTAGCACCAGTGGTCATTCGACTGTATAGAGCTAATAACTGGGTTGACGATCCAGAAAAGCAACCACACGCAAAAAAAACTCATTCTGTTCCCGTGCCTAGAGGTGGAGGTTTAGTGGTATCGATTGCTATACTCCTATCTGCAATTTTCTTACTCCATTTAGACTCATATCTGCTAGCAATACTCTTGGGAATGCTGCTACTTACTGTTGTTGGTTTCCTTGATGATGTGTTAGATATTCACCCAGTTGTTCGGCTGGTAGTAGGCTTTATAGCTGCAATAATTGTAGTTGGATCAGGCATTGGAATTGCATACATCAGTAATCCATTTGGGCCAGGTGTCATTCATCTCGATGAGCCAAAAATTGTTTTTAACTTTTTAGGCGAAGAGAGATCACTTTGGGTTCTTGCTGATATCTTTGCTATTTTCTTCATTGTCTGGAACATGAACATAGTCAATTGGTCAAAAGGTGTTCCTGGACAAATGCCAGGCTTTGTCAGCATTGCATTAATCTTCATTGGCATACTTTCTGCATCATTTGTTGATGATCCAACTCAATTTAACGTGGCACAGTTAGCATTTGCCGCTAGTGGTGCGTACGCAGGTTTACTTATCTGGAACTGGTATCCTCAAAAAATCATGCCTGGCTACGGAGCAGGTTCATTGGCTGGTTACTTCTTAGCTATTTTGGCAATACTCTCAGGAGCAAAGGTTGCGACCACTCTAATGGTACTTGGATTACCCACGGCTGATGCAGTTTTTACTATCATTCGCAGAATACGTGCTGGAAAATCTCCTTTTTGGGGTGATCGAGGCCATATGCACCACAAGCTCATAGATGTATTTAATTGGAGCATGCCGAAAGTGGCAGTTTTTTACTGGTGTTGTAGTCTAATACTAGGTATACTTTCACTATATTTGAATAGTTTACAAAAACTGATTACAATTGCGCTAGTGCTTGTACTAGTATTCGGTGTATTGATCTACGCAAAATTTAGATCAATACATCTAACACAGAAAGCAACGTAATGAACCAGCCGATACACCTGTTGCTTGCCATTATAAAAACTGCTCGCCCAAGACAATGGCTAAAAAACCTTGCAGTCTTTGCCGCGTTAGTCTTTTCAGGTTTCTTTTTCTACGATCCCATTGATGGGTATCCTTACTTCATATTAGTGAGTTATGCCTTTGTAGTGTTTTCTGTCCTAACATCAGGCATTTACTTCATCAACGACATCATCGATGCTGAGGCAGACAGGAATCACCCATTCAAACGTAAACGCCCAATTCCTTCTGGTGAACTACCACTCCCACTAGCAAAAATGATGGCCGTTGGGCTTATTGTGATCGCGATGCTGCTCTCAATTCCATTATCACTTTTTTTCAAGTTGCTGGCGTTTTCTTATATTCTTCTACAAATCTTGTACTCTACAAAATTAAAACACATACCAATTCTGGATGTTTCTGCAATCGCATCTGGTTTCTTAATTAGAATTTATGCTGGTGCAGTGGTTGTCAACTTACATATGAGTGTGTGGTTTTTACTCACTGTTCTGTCTGCATCTCTCTTTTTAGCGGTTGGTAAACGACAAAGCGAACGAACATTGCTCAAAGGACGTGAGGGTAGTGAACTTGGCTCTACAAGAGCAATCTTGAAAAGATACAGTCAACGACTGCTTGATCAGTACACAGGGATGTTTGCAAACTCTACCTGGCTAACATATGCATTATTTGCATTCCAAAACGAAGTGAGTAAACCAGATCTAAAAGTAGAAACATTTTACTCAGTTCTGCCAAAAGCACTGCATTCACAGAAACTACTCATGCTAACAACACCGTTTGTCATTATTGGTGTGATGCGATATTTACAGCTTGTGTATGAAAACAATCAAGGTGAATCACCCGAAAGAGTTCTGCTCAATGACAAGCCTCTTCTTTTTACAGTTTTTTCATTTGGAGTACTAGTCATGGTTGTCCTGTACGTTCTCAGTTGAAAGCTATATGGTAAAACAACTCGCAGAGTGGTCAAAACAGTACTATGGCACGCTACTACTTGTTATTTTAGCCATCAGTTTTTTCTCTAGAGTATGGAACTTGAGTAATCCTGAAGGATACATCTTTGACGAGGTATATCATGGTGTGACTTCAAAGCTGATATCAAGAAATGATCCCAGAGCATATGAATGGTGGAACGCACCCGTTGAACCAAACACAGCTGTAGATTGGCTGCACCCACCACTAGCAAAGTATACCCAAGCTTTGGGCATACGGTTTTTTGGTGAAAATGCATTTGGTTGGCGATTTAGTTCCGTTATTTTTGGAACCCTAGTTGTCTTCATGACAGCACAGCTAGCGAAAACTGTTTCAGGCGATGAGCAAACCGCGTTGCTCGCAGCCCTCCTCGCTGCATCGGACGGATTACTCCTTGTACAGTCCCGTATAGCCATGAATGACATACATGTGACTTTCATGATTTTGCTTGTGCTGACTTGGTATGCCAAATCACACCCTACCTTACACAAGACAGACAGCGTAACTCAATCCAAGCAAGTTTCGACAAAAGCACTAGTTTCTGTAGGAGTACTTGCTGGACTTGCAATGGCAACAAAATGGTCTGGGCTCTTTGCACTTATAACCGTAATAGTGTTTGAAGTGCTTGGATTGGGCAAGGGAATAGAGTGGAAAAAAACAGGATACTGGCTGCAGTGGATACTCACAAGAGTTCTCTGTTTGGCCATAATTCCTCTCACAATGTATCTACTTAGTTACAGCCACATGTTCATGCAGGGTAAAGATTTGCAGCATTTTTTTGACATGCACAAGCAAATCTACTGGTACCAAACAAATTTAAAAGCAGAACACCCGTATCAGTCAAGACCATGGCAGTGGGTAACAAACATGAGGCCAGCTTGGTATCATGTCCAGTATGCAGATGGCAAGCGAGGAGACATATATGCATTTGGCAATCCGATGCTATTTTGGGCAGGTGCAGCAGCAGTGGTAATTTCATCACTAGCTCTTCTCAAACAAGTAACAAAGAAGTTGCAAAAAAAACAAATCACTGCTTCCCGATTAGTACGAGCCATACGGGACTCAGCAATACAACCAATGGGTCTGATGATTGCTAGTTACTTTGCCGTCTGGCTACCTTGGCAACTCTCTCCTCGGATCATGTTTTTCTACCACTACGCCCCTGCTGTACCACTCATGGCAATTATTTTGAGTTGGGTTTTGCTTAAACACCCTGAGCTGCGTAAACTTTCTGTTGCACTAGTACTTCTGATCTTAATCACGTTTGCAGTCTGGTATCCGCACTGGACAGGTATCCCTGTTTCGACTGAGTTCAAAGACACTGTGTACTTTGCTACAGAGCGATGGAAATAATAAAGCTACTTATCAAAATTTTTGAGTGTTCTTGTTCCACAAGTTTTGTTGAGCATCGAATCTGTAAGTGCGTAGTTCATAATCTAACCAGAAAAGAACTGTTTTGTATATTTTGTCCTTCCAAGCAGCAAACTCAGGATGCTCTAGATAGTGACGTATTCGCCGCAAATGCGCATCGGGGTACACCACAAGTAGCGTAGAGCCAACTTGCTGATCTGCTGTCAAGACACCAATAGCTCTTGCTACTCTAATGCGTCGCGCATCATCTGCTTGTAGAAAAACAGCTTCAAACCAGGGCATCATGTCATCCAATTTGAAAAACAGTGGTTTAAAAAAAAGTTCTAGATACCCAGCTGCGGAACTTGCCACAGAAAGCAATTCAAGCAGCTTCTCAACCTCTAGCATTTCCTGAGACGATGGAGCCAGTGATAGACACCCTGCTAATGCGACCACTGCAACACTAACCCACCACGAGTACAAAAGAGGGACTTCAGCCAATTCATGAGTAATTTTATTCGCTGTGTCAGCGACCCACACTGGTTTACCTACAGCATTAGCATGGTCCAAATATGGAACAGCACTCTCAAACCTAGAATCATGGTATTTCTTTAAAAATGCCCCAAAGGTACCTGAACGCATTCCTTTAAGTGCATTTCTTACAAGCACATTCTTACTTGCATTCTCTTTCAACTCCTGAGGAAAATATTCAACAAGCACCCCACTTGTGTTTTGGGATCCAAGTATAATTTCAACTGCTTGAGAAGCACTTTCATTTCTTTGCGTAGTCTCATAGTTTGAATGATCATCAGTAACCAGTAATACATTGACTCCATTAATTACCTTCACAGTTACTCTATGTTCAATAAATGCTTCCACCACTCGCACCTCAGCCACTGATAATTGACTGTTCTGTGATAAAAAACCTGACAACCATAGTTTCTTATCAAATTCCTGGTTGATATTTTCAGTACTACTTGGTAAGTCTTCCTCCTGTACGTCACCTGTAAAAAATAGCAGAAAGGAGTACAGAATAATTCGCCTTGAATCACTAAGGTTCAGGTCTCGCGCAAGCAAAAACTCAACTGTTTTGATTGCTTGCGGCTCAGAACCTAACAGCAACACCAATTTTCGAGCTAAAGCTTCCACTTTAGCACTAAACTCAGCCAACCCATCATCCGCAAGTGAAAACTCATGTAAAATAGCTGCAACAACATCCGTGTTTTCAACAAAAAAAAACTCCATAGTGTCTCGAAGCACTTTTTTATCTCTGAGAGGCAGTTTGTCTAGTTCTAGCATGTCAGGATGCCTTGTCTAAAAAAACTAGTTGTCTCACTTCAGTCATGATAGTTTTTATCAATGCGCTAAGATCGGCAACAGCTTGGTCTGTGATCTCAAACTCACGAACCACGAATGGCGTCCTAGTGCTTTTGTTTGGTTCAACAAAAATAAACCTTCCATGGGTGACTGTCCCCTGAAAACTAGGATCCAAATTTGCAAGTAACTTATAGAAAACCAACTGACGGATCATCGGGCCTCTAATTGTTTCTGGCAATGACCGCTCTCGTTCAGATAGTTCTACCGACTCTACAGTTGCCATGATTTGACCAACAGTTTTTGGTTTGCCCGTTTTGTAATCTACAACCCTTACTAAACTTGCTTGCTGGTCAATCCAGTCCATCCGATCAATTCGACCTTTCAGTGGTATATCATCCAGGTATACGGGTGAACGCAACGAGCCAAACCGCCGCTCAATACTAAACACATGGCTAAGGGCACCCTCTTCATGGGAAAGGTATTCACTCAAAACTTGATGACCCTTTTTTTGTCTGCGAGTAAACTCATCAGCAGTTAGTACTTCCTTTGCCAAAGCCCGATCAAATTCTTGCATGACCACTGGCAAGGAGGCTGGCAAACCACCTGAAAGTTTCGGCCGCTGCCAAAGTTCTAGGGCTTTGTGCATAGCCGAACCATACGAAAAATAGGCATCTTTTATGCTAGGCACGCGCAGCAAATCCTGATCCCTAAACTGCTTGGGATCTGCTAAGTAATGGTTAAGTGCTGAAACAGACAGTGAGAACGTACTGACCAGATACGAGAAAAAGCTGCGTTCAGCTTCTATAGACTCTGCAGTGGACATAGCTGGATTTGGTAAAAGCAATTTAGGTATTGTTGCTTCAGCAGCTTCACCAAATTCTGTAACATCTTTGTTTGAAACACACTGAATATAGTCTTCTAAAGGGGATAGAAAACGACTTGGCAACTGTGGTTTCTGTTTGCCTTGTGAAACGACAAACGCAGGATAAGTGATGGTCAATGTCTTACGTGCACGAGTCATAGCAACATACAACAACCGTCTATCATCTGCCTCGGCTTGTGCTAACTTGTCTGCAACAGCGCTATATTTGAGTATGTGCTCTGGTAGGGGCAACTTATCTACACTTCTCGATCCTCCCCAATGTGAGTCAATACAGTTGTATATAAAAACATGCTGCCACTGTTTACCCTTGGCACTATGCGCAGTGCTTAGAGTCACAGCTTCTGCTGTCGTACGCACATCTTCCTGACGAACTGCGATGCCGTGCTCCTGCATAGTGTCAATCATAGCAATGAAGTCACCTAAATTGAACGAATGATCGTTTGCTACCGAATCTTGTATGAGCGAAAAAATGCCTTGCACAGCGTTCAATAGTTCTTGCGACTGTGGTCTGGCAACAATCCAATCTATCAATGACGTTTGCTCAAGTACCAAACTAAACCAATGAGAAAATGGGATGCTTGGCTCAGTTGTGATCCACCTAATCCACTGCTCAACTAAACTGTGTACCGAACTATGCTCTGCTTCAGAAAGGTGCTCAGCCACATCCACTTGTGCTTGTTGTAATTGAAACTCATCCCATGAAAGTTCCGCTAAAGAAACAAGTGATCTGCCAGCAATCGCAGCTTGACGGGTGAGTTTATACACAGCCAATCTATCTACTGCAATCCAGTCAAAACACATCACAGTAAAAGCCTCACTATCTTGTGCAGAGCGCAAATGAAAAAGCATAGAAATTAGGCTGAGAATCTGGGTAATCAACGGAACTTCTAGAGCATTTGAGCCACGCTCAATTTGATAGCGAACACCAAGTGATCCAAGAACGTTCTCTAACTCTAAGCCTTCTGCATTGGTTCTGTATAGAACAGCTATCTGTGATAGTGGAACACCATCAGAGTGAAGTTGCTGTATTTGTTCCCCTATGTAGAGTTGCTCTGCTGTGCTTGTCGGTAACTGCACAGAACGAACCATACCTGGATTTGCTGCCTGTGAGCGCAACTGTGTTGAGAGTGAATCAGTAAGTACCTGTGCGACTCCCGGCTGAAGCTCAAAAGGCATTGGTAAATCCTGAGCTGCAACCAACGCATGTGCAGCACTATACATATGCTGCCCACAACGGTACCCGTCAGTCAGTGTCACGACTGCAGCAGTTGGGTACTGGACCGCAAACCTAAACATATTTTCCATTGACGCGCCCTGAAACCGAAAGATTGACTGATGAGGATCACCAACCACAAATACATTAGCCTGCTCACCCCAATATGAACCAAGCAAAGATACTATCTCGTTCTGTGCTGAATTTGTGTCTTGGTACTCATCAACGAGAATATAGTGAATCAGCTCCTGATACTCCTGCAGTAACATTGGGTCATTTTTAAATCCAGTGACAACAAAGCTAATCATGTCATCAAAATCAATTTTATGTGCAGACCGCAATCGCTCCTCATACTTTGAAAATACATGAGCAAGTTCTTCCTGCTTTTTTAGTCGTTTTTCAATAATTCGCCGCTGTGCAACTGTTGCTTTTGGAATTCCTTGTTCTAGTAAATCAAGATCGGCAACAACCATTGAACGAAGTGCATCAGGAGATACATACTCACGTTTTAATTGAGAAATTGCCCGCAAACAGTCTTTACTGTAGAACAATGGTCTATTCAATGGACGAAGCTCTTCCAGTGGCTCAGTTGTCAAAATCTCACCTATCAGTTCATATCTCTCAAGCTCTGTTAGTGGTAAGCTGTCTCGCTCAAAGGGAAATGACTCGGGGTGATCAGCGATCACCTGGCTACAAAAAGAGTGGAACGTGGCAATCTGCACGCTGTATGCTGCTGAACCAATGTGTGTTGCTAAACGATGTCGCATTGTCGTAGCTGCAGCATCGGTGAACGTTAAAGCTAAAATGTTTCGCGGCTCTATGTCAGTTTTCTTGAGTAACTGACCAATTCGCATTGCCAGTACTTGGGTCTTTCCAGTACCTGGGCCAGCTATCACCATGACTGGACCTTCTAAGGTGTCCACAGCTTTCCGCTGTTGTGCATTGAGACGGGCATACTCTGCTGCAAAGTTACTTGACATCAGCTATAGTTCTCCGTTACCAAGTAAACTCGGTTGATCACTGTCCATATCAGTAGAAGCAAGTTCAAGTTGCTGAATGGTGGGCAGTGAGCCACCGACAATTCCTTGAAAATCACCATACATGCCCACTGTGTGTGCAAGCAATTTTTCCAGTTCTTTTTCCCGTTTTCCCCAAAGCTTCTGGTATGCACGCTTTTCTGCAGCTAAATCTTGTTGCATAGACATGAAGGCAATTACCATGTTCTCAACACGATTTTTAAACTGTGGACCAGTTAAGTACCCGTACAACTGAGTCATCTTTTCATCTTGACCTTCAACGGAACGAGCCAACTTAAATAACTCAATCAGCTGCATACGCAAAATACTTGCCACTGGTACAGCATGTTGCACATCCACTATCCACACTCCATTTTTTACACCAAACGGTGCAATTTCTGGCGGCAGGACTTGCGTAACTAATACTGCAATCTCAGCATTCACTTTGCCCTGATCCTGTTTTAGCTTTGTCAACCAACCTTCACTAAATGCTTTAGTGTTTTTGGACTCCCAAAGAATTGTGCCCACTTTTGCACCCACCCTACCTTGCACCTGTTGCACTAAATCTGCACCAGTTATTCCAGTGGGTACATCAGACACTTCATCAGCAGGAAAGGTATTTTTAAGAAGGTCTTTCAATGTCTGTTCGAGTGACTCACCCTGCACTTGCATTGATCCCTGCTCACTCTTACGTTTGAGGTCCTCGATTGTCTTCTTCATGCTATCAAGTTGTGTATCTTTCTCCATCAGTTTTTTGGTAAACTCTGTAGCTTCCTCTTGTTTTGCTTTAGAGATCAATTGCGTCCGCTCCGCATCAAGCTTTCGCTGCAGTTCCAGATCAAATGTTCGCTCTCGCTCCTCAATATCACGCGATTTTTTTCTGAGTTCCAGCTCAGCTTTTTCTGCTGCTTCCAATTTTTGAGCTTTTTCTTTAAGTTGCTCTTCCAACTCCTTTCTGCTCGTTAGTTCTTTTTTTTCAGCAGCCTGCATAGCTTGAGCCCACAGCTTGCGTTTTTCAGTAACTAACTGCTCATCAAACCGCTTTGCAAACTGAGACTCCAGCTGTGCCGTGAGTGCTTGAGACAGGGGGATTGCGGTCGAACATTTTGGACAATTTATAGTTTGATCTGACATACGTTCACCAGTATACCATTGGTGTGACGATGCACATTTGGAGAAAACAGGGTATGTTAGTCTTCTGATTTGCCCGATATTGGCATTTCTGCAACCAGTCGATCAATTTTATGCTCTGTCATTCGTTCCTTTACAGCGAGTGCTTGTTGTAAAGGCTCGTTGTTAGTCTGCTGCGCGCCTATTTGTGCTGCTGCCAAAGTTCTTCGTTCCTTGAATGCTTTGTCCATTCTTTGCTGCATCTGGTCGGCACGAGCTTGGCCGAAAGACGGGCGTGGCACTGAAGCTTTTCTCGATCCAAAACTACCAGGTCTTGTAACGATTGGTTTCATAGTGACTCACAATCCTAGCGAATGACGGTATCGCCGATACAAAAATAATCCCGACAGTGTCCAGTTATCACAGATTTCTCCCTCAGTTATCAGCTGCTCAACTTCTTGCAAAGAAAAGCAACCTGCCTCTAGCTGTTCAACTTCGTCTAAGTTAGGGTCGCTGTGTTGAGCAGTTGATGGATGCAGGCCTGTAGCAACAAAGGCCTTATACTTTTGCTCCAAACCACCAGGGTCTGGGTAAAATGTCCCCAACTCTACCAATCTGTCAGCGTGTAAACCAAGTTCTTCCTCAAGTCCTCGCTGTGCAGCCGCTTCCCAGGATTCCGCAACTAGTTTTCCTTCTACAGGAAACTGCCATATAATTTTTTTGATAGCATGCCTATACTGCCGAACCAACCAAATCTTGTTATCCTCAGCCTCAGCAATAATCAAAGGTCCTTCATCTACTCTGCGAGTATATGTATAGGTCAGAGAAGTAGCATCAATTTTACAAAGATCTTCAACGACTTCAATCCAAGGAGTTGTGTGGACTACCTTCGTGCTAACTACTTGCCATGGCTTGAGCTTACTTACTTGCATTGTCTTGATTGTATCAGTTTCTGATATCAATAATCACCCCATACATGTCAAAAAGTATTTCTTTAATCATAATGAGCAGTGGTAGTTGTCCATTTCATGTGAGTATACAATCACCACTTTTTGCTTGTGAAATTATTGTGCTGCAAGAGTGGTAAGTAGTATAGTATACTAAAGGATACATATGGGAGAACTTGGTTCCAGAATTGCTGAGATAGTGTTTGGAGGACGCAGTAAGGTATTCGTCTGGAATGAAGATAAAAAGCAGTACGAAGAGCAAAAGATTATAGATAAAGAGTTGAAGAAACACTTACCGTATGGGGGCAGCATTTTTTGTGGAGGTGAAAAGAATGGATCTGTCGGAACAAAACAGATTGGATCTGGCAACAAAGGGACTCTGCAAGTGCATCCCAACGGTCTCACTATCAACGGCCTTTTTTTTGAGCTCCGAGACTAACTAGCTAACTCTTTTTTTTCACTACCATTATTACACTAGTGAGTGATTCTGTAATTAGATCATGTTCATTTGTAGTTGCCTCTGATTTCCAGCCCTCACCGAGCACCCCAGTCACAAAATCATTGAGGGGATATATATCAGCAGTGAACCCAAATTCATCGAGGATTCTTTTTGCCAATAGATAGTCTTCCCTTTTATACCGTGCTGCAACGCCACTCACATAGCTTTGTTTAGTCGAAAACCTCTCACCATTGCTGATAGCTGCAGTGTCACCAATGATAAAGATACCATCTTGTTTAAGCTGCCGCTGAAATGCTGCCTGTATGTGATGGATCATACCACCAGGGTAGCTTAGCTCAATTCGTGAGCTGTCTTCTAGTTCATCAGCAATTATCGACCCATTAGCTTCCATACTCATGTCCACCTCTTCTATGCCAGATTCAACAAACACACTGCCAAAATCAGATAGTTGCATTCCAGGAAATGCAGTACCAGTCCTCAGAGCTGCTATCATTTGGTCTTTTCGCGGGTGCGTATCAAGTACCTTAACTCTACTAAATTCACGATACCATTTGCCATTCTGTTTATGATAACGAGCGTCATGCTCTGACCAAACACTATCAAACCCATATGTAGCTAAATGCACATCTCTTTTTTCACTGTCAGGTAAAAATGGTAGTTCATCCAAAAGCGAATACTGCTCAGAGGTAACTGCTGTGACATTAGATTCCTGCGTAAGGTCAGGAAGTGTTGGTGCAACAAAATCTGAAAGATGAATACTGACTGATTTATTGGGCAGTTTACTTGCAATCTCGGTCCACTTGGCAGCTCTTCGACCAGAGCAAATCTCACCAATGCTGAGTGCATTACCCGATACATGCGTATCAATAAAGGATCCTATTGCCCGATTAATGATTCGATTGTTAGTAAACATTGAAGCCAAACCACTCTCTTCAGAAAAAGAATCGGGGAGCGAATAGTACAAAGCATTTATGGCATTTATTGCTGTGTTGGAAAATTTTGACTGAACAGTATCCTTAGTGCTAAGCAGTCCAATGATTTCTAGTTCAGTGATAGTTGGTACTCTTTGCACATACGCCTCAAACACTTCCACAAACGCTATCATTTGCTCCGTAATTGCAAAAGTATGTGATCGCAACAAACTATTAGGCAAAACAGGACTAAATGCACAAGGATGCATTCCTTCATCATGAATATACTGGTGATCAGTATTTCTATTTTTTCTCCACTTAAGTCGATCGGAGTACTGTTTAAACGTATCGGCGAGCCAGGCAGGGTTGTCTGAGAGTTTCAAAGGCTTAATGCCAGTTATGGCTGCAACCTTGTTTAAGAAGATCTCTTCATTCCCACCCTGCTCATGACCTAAAAGAAATTGTGCAATTTCCATACATCACCTGATCTGCATTTAGCATCTTTGCTGTTTAATTTTAGCACGATAGAACCCATCTGATTACCCATTTTGGAACTTGTGCTGATTGCTAGTACTTCACTTTTGTTCATAGTGTGTCCAATTCTTCATACAATTTGATGGCGGCTTGTCTGTCCTTTGCTTCCATTAATCTTCGAAAATAACCTGATCCAAATGTTGTATCGATCTCCTTGGCAAAAGCAATCATATTGTCTCCATATATACAGTCCACGGCTAACTGGTACAGTTTGGGATTGCTAGTATACAGTTTCACCATTAGTTTTTCGTAATCGGTGTACCTTTCAGCATAATCTAGCAAATGAAAAGCAGTACCATCTCTGTGTACTGTGCGATAGCTTATGAGCATCTGATCAGGGCTTACCTCGCTCCGTATAAGTGCATCTAAAAATAATCCTCTCAGTTTAGTATCAGCTCCTGGAAAGACCTCATTCAAATCAGGTAAGCCAGATAGAAATTGATCCATTCCTCTGTATTTAGAAAATGAGAATGAGTCAAGCTTATCCTCAACCGAATGGTGTCCTTCATCAAAGACCAGACCAAGTACTGCACCACCCTGTTCTTTTGGGTCAATTCTCGCTCCAACCCTATACTGTTTATAGTCTTTCCCTCCCTGGTCGTTAGGATATGCTCGATGCTTAACTACGCTTCCCGCATGGTTCATTTCGTGTCGAAGTCTTGTGCAAGCAACATATGAGTCTACATCCGTGTCATCGAAACTATTAACAAATACAACAATAAAGTTCCCAACAGAATGATAATGAGCAGCCGCTTGATCAAAGTCATCAAAACCTTCCTCTGGAGCAGACCAATTATATTTTGAAGAAACAGGTCAAGAGCCAGTGGTTGATGGTGTTAGAACTCCAGAAGCTAAGGCATATTCTGATAAGCTTTTAGCGCCAATCAATTTTGAAGACCGCACAAACTGGCAACAAAATGCAGATTTAGAGATGAAGCTTAGCCAGGCGTCAAACAAAAGGTTGCTGTCAATGACAAGTAAATCCTAAAGGCTAGAACACAGCAAAGTAAAGAGCCGACTCACCCTCGGCTCTTTTTGTATCTAAAGCTATAATACTGGTAGATAACTCAAGAGATAAAAATAATGCCAGACACCAATGCAGAATATAAACAGCAAGTCTTTGAAATAGCTCAAAGCATCGTTTTTGACCGCTTAGAAAAGGCGGGAAAACCACTCCCTGATGACAAGCCACCTGTGTATGTCATTTACGCTCGTAAATCTACTAAGGGTAAAAAGAAAAACCAAGATGGCAAGCAAGTAGAACGTCAAGAACGCTCCATTCCAGACCAAATCAAAGACAGTAAAGCTCTAGCCAAGCGTGAGGGTTTGAAGGTGGTAGATGTTCTCAAGGAAGAAAAATCAGCCCGAAAATCGGCTAACCGTGAGGTATTTGAAGAAATGATGGACGAAATCAAGTCTAAGAAATCGTATAACGCTATCATCTGCTGGCATCCAGACCGCCTTGGGAGAAATATGAAGGATGCAGGTGAGATTATTGACCTAATCGACCGAGGTATTATCAAAGACCTCAAGTTTCCACAGTTTTCTTTTCAGCGTGACCCGAATGGACTGATGACCCTTGGCTTACAGTTTCTACTCGCCAAAGCCTACAGTGATAACCTCTCCATAAACGTTTCAAGAGGCAATGAAAACATTATCGGTGAAGGCAAAGCCATCGGCAACAAGGCTCTGCGAGGTTACAAAGTAATCAATAAACGCCAACGTAAAGATGGGAAAAACTTTGAACTCATCCAGCAAGCGTTTCAGATGGGTATCGAAGGCAAATCACAAGATGTGATTGCATCGTACCTCAATGAAAACAACTACAGTCAAAATGGCGAAAAAACCAGGATGACGAAACAACTCGTCTCAGCAATGTTTCTCGACCCCTCCTATACTGGCTACTACGTGTATGGAAAAAATATGGTTGACCTGACTAAGTTCGACCACTTATTTACACCTGCGATGTCATATCTGGACTACTTACGCTTGCGAAACATTCTGGACGGTAAAAGGGGCTATAAGAAGGCTCAGGACAAAGCAACTCCACTGCTAGACCAGATGGTGGTGTGTGGGTACTGCGGTAACCTGATGACAACATATCTCAATAAAAATAAACCAGAGTCACTTATCACTTATCTACGAATAAAGTGTTCCACTGGCGGTTGTTATTCTCACAAGGTGAAGGGTTTACGAGAAATCAGGGCAAAAGTTATTTTTGAGTATGTTTATGAGGTATTAGCAGGTGGCATCGGTATAGACGAAAAAGCCTACAACCAGTACGTGGCAGATGCCAAACGCCAATTAGTTAGCTCTGCCAAAGAGTTGGAAAGCGACCAACGCTCTATTTCCAAACAAATAAACGACCTGGAAACAATTATTTCAGACCAACAGCTTATCGTGGTGAGACTTGAGGGTGATGACAAGTCAATCAAGGTAGCAAGAGAAAAAATACTCCAAGCCAGGGATGAAATCGAGCAATTAGAAGCTAAACTGGCACAGGTAAAGAGCCAGCGAGTTGATGCTCAATCTTTACTCAAAGAAAAAGTGATGTCTTACACAGACTTTTCGAACTTTATCAAAAACATCGTTTCTACTCTGAAAACAAGCGATAATCACCTAGCAACAGACAGTATCATTCGAATGGTCTTTTTGAACTTCACTATAAAGGACAAAAAAGTATTGACTCACCAATGGAATCCTAAGTTCGAAACCATTGCAAAACTACCCTCTGTCCTTGAATGTCGGGGAGACAGGACTCGAACCTGCGACCACTCGCACCCCATGCGAGCATTCTAGCCATCTGAACTACTCCCCGATTTGTTTCTCACTAAACTGCCTCGAAAACTCTACAGTTTTTGTCAGGAACGAGCCCTATTATACCCTCAGTGATACGCAAGGTACACAGCAGACTCTGGCAATACAGAGTGAGAAGAAAACCCAAAACCTGACACTTGTCAGATGCTGGTTCGATCCTGTATTGTACAGCCAGACATGGTCACATATTCGTACAAATTAGTGCAAGAGGTCATCATATGATAGCAACCGCAAAGCCAAATCAAAAAACAACTGCACCAGAGGCCAGTGCTCCAAATTCAGAGAAATCAGCCCGACTACAAGCAGTGAATATTGCTATGCAGCAAATTGAAAAAGATTTCGGCAAAGGCTCAATCATGCGCATGGGTGAGTCACTCAAAAACATGGCATCTATGCCTGTCATTCAAAGTGGATCGCTTGCGATCGATCTTGCACTAGGAGTTGGTGGTTATCCAAAAGGTCGTATTATTGAGATTTATGGCCCAGAGGCATCAGGCAAAACCACACTCTGCTTACACGCTATTGCAAATGTCCAAAAAGAAGGTGGTGTGGCAGCGTTTGTAGATGTAGAACACGCACTGGATCCACAACGCGCGCACAAAATTGGTGTCAAACTAGAGGAACTCCTCATCTCTCAACCTGACTACGGCGAACAGGCGCTAGAAATAGCTGAAACCCTCATAAGGTCAGGTGGAGTGGATATCGTAGTTATAGACTCAGTCGCAGCCCTAGTGCCAAAATCAGAAATTGAAGGTGACATGGGCGATGCACAAATGGGTGTCCAAGCTAGACTTATGTCCCAGGCTATGCGAAAACTTACAGCCGCCATCAACCGAACAAAAACTTTGGTCATCTTCACCAACCAAATTCGCCACAAAATTGGTGTTATGTTTGGCAATCCCGAAACCACCACAGGGGGTAACGCTCTCAAGTTTTATGCCTCACAACGCCTAGATGTCAGAAAAATTGGCAACATCCAGGAAGGTGACAAAATTGTAGGTAGTCGCCATAAAGTCAAAGTCAAGAAAAACAAAGTTGCACCACCATTCCAAGAGGCCGAGTTTGACATGGATGACAATGGCATCTCACTCACTGGAGACATTGTAGATATCGGTAGCCAGCACAACATCATCCAAAAAAGTGGCAGTTTCTACAAGTACGAAGGTGAAGTCATGGCTCAAGGTAGAGAAGCAACAAAAGCATATCTAACTGAACACACAGATGTTCTGAAGAAAATCCAAAAACAGATCTGGGACGCAGTAAAAGCTACAAACCAAATCAAAGTGTAATCACATTGACGTTTCTAGCTTTAGCGAGTACAATGTGGACAATGTCTGAATGGCTTTCTTGAGGAGGGCCAGACAAAACGAACAAGCGTACATACAAGTATATAAAAACTATGACTCGTACCAGTAGCACACATATTATTCATTTTTTGCTACGCACGTAATTCGTTAGTCTCCATGTGCGAGAACTACCGAAAACGTAGCATACCGCGCACACTTCTCCTCTCGTACCAATTGGACAGCTTATAGTCAATGCTGTGTTTTTACTTTGTGTTCGTATATACAAAGTTAGCACTGTTAGGAGAACCATGTCATTATTTAGCAACTTATCAAACTTATTTGGCCAGCAGCCTGCAAAAAGAACCAGTGCCAAACCCGTTGTACAAGGAGTAGTTCGCCCCAAACAGCCTGGTGCTACCCCAATACCTGCACAACCAACCAAACACGCAGGTAAGCACAGACCTGAAAAAGACAAAAGACGCACACAACAACAACTTCAGCAACTAAAAATCGCTCAAGAGAAGTTAGAAAAACAAGAACAAGAAGCACAAGCAAAAGCTCGTGAAATTGTTGTAGAGGCTAAAGCTGAGGCATTGGCAATTCGCAGCAAAGCTGAGCGTGAAACAAGAGAGCTCACCAGACAACTTGAAACACAACAGAATTCCCTAGAGACAAAAATCGACAAGATTGATCAGCGCCTCAACCAAATGGATGAGCGAGAGAGAGCACTAGATGCCGAAAGAGAAAAAGCTCGGGATCTCCGCGCACAACTTGAAGAAATTAAACAAAAGTCACTCGACAAACTTGAGGAAGTGTCAGGATTCACAAAGGATGAAGCCAAACAGCTACTCCTTGATAACCTAGAGCAAAACTTAAGCAAAGAGATGGCGCAGTTCATTCGCCAAAAGGAAGAAGAAGCTAAAGCCGAAGCTGCTGAAAAAGTCCAAGACATAATTGTAGATGCAATGAAACATGGTGCTAATGACTATGTCCCTGAGTACACCGTATCTGTGGTCACACTGCCATCCGAGGATACTAAAGGTAAGATTATTGGTAAATCTGGTCGAAATATCAATGCTTTTGAACATCGCACGGGTGTAGATGTTGATCTGGATATGTCTCCCACAGAGGTCCGTCTCTCATGTTTTGATCCCGTTCGCAGAGAAATTGCTCGTATTTCACTCGAGAGATTAGTCAAAGACGGTCGAATTCAACCTACACGTATAGAAGAAGTGGTTGCAAAAGTCGAATCGGAGCTTGGTAAAGTCATGATGGAGGAAGGCAAAAAACTGTGTCATGAAGTTGGTGTCTACAACCTACCTGTCGATCTCATGCGCATGCTCGGTAAGTTTAAATATCGTTTTTCATACGGTCAAAATTTAATTGCACATACCCTAGAAGAAACTAAGATCGGTATGAAACTTGCTAGTGAGCTTAAACTAAACGTCAATACCGTCAAACTTGGCTGCTTGCTCCATGACATTGGTAAGGTGTCAGATGAGGCAGAAGGTAGTCACGTTGAACTTGGGGTAAAAATTGCCAAACGTTTCAATATTCCACAGCCCGTTATTGACTGTATCGCTCAGCACCATGAAGACGAGCCATTTACTGGACCAGAACAAATGGTTGTATACATTGCAGACGCAATTTCAGGTGCCAGGCCAGGTGCAAGATATGAAAACTATGATGAGTACGTAAAACGCCTGCAACAGTTAGAAGAAATTGCTACAAAGTACGAGAGTGTGAAACAAGCATATGCAATCCAAGCAGGAAGAGAGGTCCGTGTACTTCTGGAAGCTGAAAAATCCAAAGATGATGACGTCAAAGTACTAAGCTTGAAAATCCGTGATGAAATCAAGGAAAAAATGACTTATCCAGGCACAGTTACGGTAACAGTCATTCGTGAGACTAGAAATCAAGAGGTAGCAAACTAGGTAGCTCACC
Organism: uncultured Pseudomonadales bacterium; assembly: GCA_964607285.1. Taxonomy (GTDB): domain Bacteria; phylum Patescibacteriota; class Microgenomatia; order UBA1400; family PJMF01; genus CAZBMX01. The sequence continues at coordinate 51,380 of CAZSJW010000001.1, read as the reverse complement.
TGGCGCAGCTCATGATAAAATGACACTATGCATACAGCATTACTAATCGTTCACATTGTACTAGCAGTCTCTATCATCACAACTATTCTATTGCAGTCTCAAGGCGGTGGATTTGGAGTTGGTGCGGGCGGTGGTGGAGAAACCTATCACACCCGAAGAGGATTAGAGAAAATTGTGTTCTACCTAACTATAGCAAGCGTGTTTTTGTTTACTTTGACTTCAGTTGGCTTATTAGTGCTTTAAGCATATTGCTGGCACTATACTTGTGAGTAATCATGCGTAAATTTTATTGGTATCTTACTGCTTACATAAAAAAACATGGTTTAGTTTTTACTCTATCGCTTGTTAGCGCAATTGTTCTTTTTTCATTATTCCTGCCCGCATTTGTTTCAAATCTAGAAAAAGGTCAGCGCAAGTATATCGGCATAGTTGGTGAATATACCTTGGACACATTGCCAAGTGTCATTACAAATCGACTCAGTGTTGGGCTAACTACTATTGAACCTGATGGCTCCACAGTTCCTGCACTTGCAGAGCGGTGGACAGTAGAAAATGATGGAAAAACATATCGCTTTGTGCTCAAACAGAACCTGTTTTGGAATGATGGAAAACCACTGGAACCCTCTGATTTACAGTACGCTTTCAAGGACGTTGAAACAATTCTCACTCCGAATGACATTGTTTTCAAACTACCAGACGCATACGCACCATTTCCAACTTTGGTGTCTCAGCCAGTGTTTCGCACAGTTTCAGAACCACGATTTTGGTTTTTCACCAGGCAAAATAAAGTTGGCTTAGGCGAAAATAAAATTACCAACTACAGTACGCAAGGCACAAAATTAAAACAAATCACAATAGACGGTCCTGACACAAGACACATATACCGCTTTTACCTGACAGAAGAAGATGCTGTTACCGCATTTAAAATGGGAGAGATTGATGCAATTCCTGACTTACAGAGAAAACATGATATCTTTCAGTGGCCTACTGTTTCTGTTACCCCAACCCTCCACACAGACCGATATCTAGCAGTTTTTTTCAACATTAGAAACTCACAATTTCAAAAAAATATTAGACAAGGATTAGCCTATGCGCTGGATAAGCCCGCTAGTGATGTTCGAGCATTGGGACCAATCAGTGTGGACTCCTGGGCGTACTTAGAAAGTATAAAATCTTATGACAAAGATCCTGATCGGGCAGTTGAACGTCTGATGGACCCAATTCCAGGAAAACCATTGCAATTTGAACTCACTACCACGACCCTCTTCGCAGCCCAGGCAGAGGCTATAAAAACACAGTGGGAAGCAATCGGAGATAAGGCAGTCACTACGTGTCAATCTGACTCAAAAGTAGAAAATAAGGCGGATTGCGGCAATTTGGACATAGCCGTTCAAGTGCGAATTGCGAGTTTTCCTGACGTTAGCTCATTTGAGGTCTTGCTTGTTGGCCAAGAATCACCTTCTGATCCAGATCAATACGCTCTGTGGCATTCTGAACAGAGCACAAATTTTACGGGCTATAAAAACATTCGTATAGACAATCTGTTAGAAAAAGGTAGGCAGAGCTTCAATCAACAAGAACGGACTGAAACATATCAAGAATTCCAACAGTTTTTCCTGGAAGACTCACCAGCAATTTTCATGAAGTATTTAGAAACCTATGCTATAGAGAGAATGTAATTAGTCAAGTTTCCTCAGCTTGCTGCGAACTCTCTCAAACCAATACGTACCCTGGTATTTCCACGACAGTGCTATGTCCCTTGCTGGTAAGTAAGCTACTTCCTGGCCGCCAAAACCCCGCTTAAATAATGAAACACCTGCAAATCGATGTTGTCTTTCTTCTTCAGGAGCAATTCCCCAAAAGTTATAGCGCGTACATCCACGCAGCTTTGCTTCTTGGATTGCCGCCCATTGGCAGGCATAACTCCCAGGCAACTTAGCATTTGCTTCGGTTGAAACACCGTAGTGATACACCGCTTCCCCGTTGTAAAATATAACAAACGCGGCAGCTAGCTGATCTGCACCGCTATATGACTGAAATAATGCTACCTGATGATCTTGTGCAAACGCTGAGAACTGTTCTGTGAGAAATTTTTCTGTAAAGGGTACAAACCTGTGTCGGCGAGCTACTTGTACTTGCTCAGTGTAAAAATTATGAATTGCAGCAGGGTCCATAGTTTGGTTTACAGTTATTCCCATACTCTCTGCTTTTCTAATAGCTGCGCGAGTATTTTTACGCATTGCACTCAGTATTTCTTCGAGAGTCTGAGTCAAATCCAGCTGCAGTGTCAGATCAGCCGTAAGATGCATAGGTGCTTTGTGTAAACCTAAACGCTCTGCGACAGCTACAATTGCTGGCGAGTTAATTTGTTGTGGACGTAGTCTGATGAAAACGCATCCCAACTCCCTACCTATCCGCTTCAACTCTGAAATCATTTCTGCAAGTACTTGGGGGGATTGTACCCAATCACAAAGTGGTCCACCTGCAACCGCCAAATACGAGCCACGTCGAGCAGGCTCATATACCGCTTGGCATAATCCAACAAAGACACCATCGTGGGTGACTTTCAATCGAAACACTTGTTTGCCTAAGCGTTCTTCAAATACACCCCAGTTCCAAGATTGCAAAAAATTTGCCTCTGGAAAGAGAGATACTGCTTGTTCCCATACATCTTGAGAAGTTTCTAAGGCAACAATTAGTCCAGTGGGTGTCATAGTGCTATATCCTGTTGCAACGCTTCTTTATACCAAAGAAGCACTTCTGGTCTGCTTAAGAATGATCTCGTGAGACGCGCCAATTCCTCAGCCTGAGCCACACTGATCGCTCTGTGTGTTGGCAAATTACAAAGATGCTTAGTCAGAAACTCAGCATTTGGACAACTTCCTGCCTGATACACAGTGGGAAATGAAAATGTGCCCATATCTACAGCAGACCTATACCATCTATCACTACCATGAATATTGTGGGATCTCAAAAAAAGAATGAATGCGTGAACATCTGGAACAAACACTGGGACCCGTAAACAAGCTGCTTTTGTCAACATGCGCTCCGAAATATGCAGTACCGAAATCCATGCTGACAGTTGTGAGAAGTACATTTGTGCAATCTGTCTGCGATGTGCAAGTTGTGCGGACAAATCACTCATCTGATTTTTCAGTAACTGACCAAACTCCGCAGGTAAGGCACTGCTCACTGGCAACGGTGATGGAATAGGAGAGCGAAGCACACCTACTTGCTTAGCAATATAAAAGATCACTCTTCCAAGGCCAAAAAAACCATACAAATTCCTGATTAATACTGTTACAACGGGATACAGTAAATTAAGAAACAACTGACGTGAACTCACAAGGTTCTTAAGCTCTTTACTTTGAGGTGAACACTTTTGATTGCGCACTAATGTAAATCCTCCATTGACACAATCAAGCACTTTATCACGGCCAAATGAACCAACAACAACATCTCCATATGTTCCAACCATTGCACTTTCACTAGACAGTGCACCAAACGATTGCGCTACATCTTCGATTAAAAGCACAGAGTTTTGCTGACACCACTCTTGTAGCCTAACCATATCTGCAGGATAACCCAACAAGTGTTGCACTATGACGACTGCATTCCTTGGTCTACCACTCTGCACATAGGTGGCTTCCAAAGTTTTTACTGTCATGTTCAACTTGTGCTTGCCAACATCCACATAGACTGGTTGCGCTCCTGCTCTTGTAATCGCTTCCTCAATTGCATAACAACTAGCTGCCTGAGTAAAGACTGTAAGTTTTTGAGTGTGCTTTCGTTGAATTGCTAGAAGTGCCTGCTCAATAGCATCACGGCCCTTGTAGTAAAATACTGGGCGACCACCAAAGAGCTGTTCGATTTCACGACCAGCTTGCGCGAGTGCTGCCAGGTTAGGGCGAACTAGTTGCAGTAACGCAGTGTACGCATATGAAAGTGAATAGTTTGAACCCAAACTTAGGAATATCGGTTTCATAGTAGCTGTTTGAGTATATCCTCACACCAGCCAGGTAATCTACCTTCAATCAACAGTACCGACCCCGATGGCATTGTAGTCAGTGCAGTTTGCACAGCTGAGCGTTCAGATAAAACTCTGTTTGGACTAAAAACAGTACTAAACTCGCCTTTGCCATTCTCACCAACATACAAGACCTCACTCACCCCCACACTCCATGCCTGCTTAGCAAGTTCTAGATGAATGGAATTGGACTGATTCCCTAAATCCACAATGCCTGGAGTTATGAGAATTTTTTGAGCGAACTCCAGTTGCTCCAGAACTTCTAGTGCTGCAGCAAACCCTCTAGGATTACTAGTACCACCATCATCGAGAATTGTTACTGCATTTCTTGTCACATACCTTTGCATAAATGTATCGGTGGGAACAAAACTTTTGAGTTGAGAAAGTATGCTTTTTTCACTCATACCTAGCTCAGCAGCAATAGCCCAAACACCTGCAATAGTTTGTACATAATGCTTACCTACTAAGTTCGTTGTAATAAGCTTTCCTGTATATGGAATCTCCAGTGAACCATTACTTGAAAGCTTTGTCTTCTTGAGAGCAGGAACAGAATAAACCGAAAACTCCAAAACAGGCACAGATGGCTCAATAGTAGCTACAGAAACAATTCTCTGCACACCACTATCATCACCATTTACAAATGCCTTACCATCGGGCGGTAACGCTTCAAGTAGTTCGGCTTTCGCCCTCAGGATTGCATCCTCTGATCCAAACAGTCCCAAATGTTGTGGTGCAAAGCCAGTAATAACTGCCCAGTTTGCTGGTAAGTCAGATACCAGTTTGCGAATTTCACCTGGACCATACGCTCCATACTCTAGAATGACAATTTCCTCACCCCTATAGCCTATGACAATACTTTGTGCTACAGAGTAGCGAGTATTAAATGAGCGAGGTGTGGCAAAAACACGGTACTTTTTGCTCAACACATGAGCTAGTAGCTGTTTTGTCGACGATTTGCCATAACTCCCTGTTATTCCGATCACTAAAGGTGTATGAAAGTCCAGTAGCTTGGCAGCTGAACGGCACATGACCATAGTCTGATACTGAGCAACCAAACTTGTCGGCACTGCAGTCAATAATACTAGCAAAGGAATACTCACTAAAATAAATAGTAACCAGATACTTAGCAACAAAATTGCACCAACTGAATCGACGTACTCCAGTCTGAGGTACCAAATAATTGGAGTGAAAATTAGAGTCAATAACTCTCCAAAGCTGAGCAAGGCAGAGACTATGGCTCTTTGCGTCAACTTTGGACGCTTGAATCCTGTCCTGGAAAAGTCTGAAGTTGAGGGAAGCAAGCGTAGAAATTCTGCATTGCCTTCAGATGACAATAAAAAAACTCGAACTCTATCAAATCTATACTCCTTTTGCTGTAAAATTGCCACCCACCGCACCAAACGGACTAGAGCCGAAATACCATAGATAGTAGCGATACATATGACAAACCAGTTCATGATTTGCCTCCAGGCACAAGAAACTCAGCTTGTAAGAAAGCAACAATATACTCAGCAACAGTTGTAGGATGTGAAAACTGAGGAGAGTGCCGAGCACCTGTTATGATGTGTAGTTGCGAGTTGGGGATGAGGGCGTTGAATTGATAAGCCAATTTGGGAGGGGTGACTCGATCGTGTTCCCCCCATATGATACAGGTAGGTGCCGAAATCTTTGGCAAATCTGAGGTAACTTCATCTGCAAGCACCGCTGCCATGGTCCTACGCAACACTGGTGACGCTTCAAAGTAATCTTTTTCTCGGGCTAATTTGTAGATGATGTGTCGAAGTTGTGGCGAGTTTGTCAATTTCTTTCCTAGAGTTGCTATACATTTGAATACGCTCCTCTTTATCACCACAGCAATAGATCTATCACGAATTCCAGCGCTATCAATTAAAATAACTGCGGATACTTTTTCTGGATACAAAGCTGCAAAGCGTGATACGATTTGTCCACCGAAAGAATGGCCTAACAAAATGGTTTTTTTACCGTGTTTAAGTTGCGCATGCAACCAGAGTACATATTCTTGTAAACCCCATGCTGTATCTAGTGGTGAAGAAAGTCCAGGTATTGGTAAAAATCGCGTATCAAAGCCTTTTCTCTTCAAACATGCCCGAAACTGTACCCACTTGGACTGATTCTCGGGACTTACCGCCCAACCGTGTAACAAAGTGATCGTCAAACTCATTGCGAAATCCTCCGATCTATTGTAGCATGGTGACCTATGCTCAGTAGATCCCAAACCTCCTTAGTAGTAGGTATCAGCTTGATCACAGCTTCACTCGTACTCAGTGCGTGTCTCCCCACACAAACCACGACTGATGACGTGGATCTTGGTACTCAAAAATCTAATACAATCAGTACAAATCCAGTAGCAAATCAAGAGGAACCAACTATGCCGACACAGAAAACACTTGCAGATTTTAAAGAGATAGCAGCTACCGAAGCAGTAATCGAAACAAGCAAAGGTAGCATCACTGTAGAGCTGTATCGAGATAAAGCACCCCTCACCACAGCCAACTTTGTTAATTTAGTATCTGAAAAATACTACAATGGCATTGTTTTCCACCGAGTAATACCAGATTTTATGGCCCAAGTTGGCGATCCGCTGACAAAAGATGCTACAAAACAAGGCATGTGGGGCAGTGGCGGACCAGGATACACAATTGCTGATGAGTTTGACCCTACCCTTACCCACAATGGTCCAGGTATTCTATCTATGGCAAATGCAGGTGCTAACACTGGTGGCAGTCAGTTTTTCATAACGTACGAGGCAACCCCGTGGCTAGATGGCAAACATGCGGTATTTGGTAAAGTACTTTCTGGTATGGACGTGTTAGAGAACATTACTGTCGGTGACACAATCACAACAATTACACTCAAATAATGCTCAACATGTGCGCCGAATTGTAAAGCATGGCGCACATGTTTTACTAGCATGCATACTAGTTGCTTTTCTGTATATTACCTTGCAACTTTGGCAGCTACAGCAAGCTGTGGATGAGAGAAACATTTCGAAAATCCATACAGCTACTCAAAATCTGTTGCCATTTGCTAGATTGATTGCACCTAAAGCTCTTGGCGACAACTTCGTCCTTGCTCCACTCAGACTCATACCAGAAATAGCCATTTACTCAACACAAATTGCTACTCAGTTACCTTCACTATTTGCTCAACAAACAACAGGTACTATAGATTTCAGACCAGTCAAAGACCAACTAAAAAAATTGGAAGAGCACACAACAGCATTGACCAATAATTTAGAAAAAAACCCACGTACACTTCAGGCACTTGAACGCATTTATCCAGATGCAGCAACCTCTGCGAAGAGTGTTTCCACTACGCTTGCTGCCATAAATCAACTTATCGATACAGACGGACACGTACTTCTCCTCTTACAAAACACTGACGAGCTAAGAGCAACTGGTGGCTTTATGGGTTCGTATGTACTGATCACGCTAAAAGATGCACAGGTGTCTGAGTGGGTTGTAGAAGACATTTACGATGCGGATGGTCAGTTTACTGGATACCTGGAAGCCCCACCTGGAGTCAAAGAGTACCTCAGTGACAATCGAGGATTGCGCCTACCCGATGCCAACTGGGATCCAGACTTTCCAACCAGTGCACAGCACATTTTACAGTTTTTTGCTCTGGGAAATCGATTGAATATTCACACCGTTGCCACAATAAACCTCACACTTGCAGAACGCAGTATGTCCATACTTGGACCAATCAAACTTCCAGACTATGCCACTGAAATAAGTGCAGACAACATCGGAACTGCACTGCGTTCAGAAAGAGCAGAGTTCTTTGCGGGCAGCATACAAAAAAAACATCTGCTCGAACAATTGCTCGTCCAAGTGCAACTGCGTGCTGCCTCGTTATCAAACCAACAGTTGCTAGAGTTGGCACAGGTGTTTCGATCTGCAGTAGTGCTGCGTGAAATTCAAGTGTTTGCAAGTAATTCGCAGCTGCAAGAATCATTACAGCAGCTACAGATGACTGGAGAACTTACTACCGTGCCACAAACTAATCCAATATTTTTAATCGAATCGAATGTTGGAATTAATAAAGCTAATAGAGAAATCAGTAGAGCCATTACCATCTCCAAACATACTCAACAAATTACAGTAGATTTGACAATCCAAAACAATAACACTCCAAGTGATGTGCAACTTCAAACAGGGAGTTCTGTTAGAGACAGTGTGTACAGCAATTTTCAACGGCTGTTTGTGCTACCAGGTTGGGAACTCGATAGCGTATCGATAGATGGGACAACAACCACTCCACAATCTACCCGTACAGTTACCACTTATGCGGGAACTGAGCTCACAGAATATGGAATGTTGGTCCAAGTACCTGAACAAACTAGTACTACTGTTAGATTTTTGGTGCACACAGAAAATACCGAGCTTGCCAGGTATCCAGTTATCTTCACCCCACAGTCGGGAACCTCACCTAGCAATACATCCATCACAATCACCAATTAAAAAAAGCGATAATTAGAAGTTTTCTTAGCTCTGCCTTTTCTTCCGCCACCAGTTGCTCTATCTGCCTACCTGTCAATTGAATATAATTCTCTACTCCTGCAGCTTGCACAACTCTTTCTTGCGCGGCTTTTGAGCTCCACGACCCGCTGCCCTGTGTGACTTCAACATACATCCATTTTTGCGATACTGTATCCTCGACAATAAAATCGGGAGTGGTGACAGTTTTTTTAATTTCCCCATGTTTATCTTCTACTGGTATTGGTGAACGAATGGAAGTTGAAAGACGTACATCCAAACCCGTCTCATGTACAACTCGGTAAAACAACCGTTCGGTCTTGTTGCTCCCTAATTCAATTAAATTACTTGACATATTTATTCGCAGTATGATGTATTTGTTCCAGGTGTGGATTGTAGCTTTACACACACAAATAAGCAAATTGAATCTCAGTCTTTACCTACATCTCGTGCTACAATCGCTTCCATGAGTCCTGATGTTCGCGACACAATTGCCAAACTTACAGATCAGTTTGAAAGACTAGTCACACCAGAGTTAGTCAAACCGTTGGAAGAATCAATTGCAGCTCAAGAGCAAGCTACCCTACTCCCTGATTTTTGGTCTAATCCCGACGCACAAGCACACATGCGCAAGTTGTCTGTAGACACAGAACTGCTCAACCAGTACCGCGAAGCACAAAAACTAATTGCTGATGTACAAGCATTTGTTGAGCTACAGGCAGAACTCAGTGATGAACAACCTGAATTGCAAACAGAGCTTGAAATAGCACTAAAACGACTAGAGAAACGATTGGCAAGCTTAGAACTGCAGCAATATTTATCGGGCAAGTTTGACAGTTTCGGAGCCATAGTCTCCATTCACTCGGGTCAAGGTGGTACTGAGGCCATGGATTGGGCTGACATGCTGAGGCGTATGTATGTTCGCTACTTCGAACGTAAAGGATGGAAATATACATTTGTCTCCGAGTCTCGCGGCGAGGAAGCTGGCATAAAAGCCGCAGAGTATGAAGTTACTGTCCCGTATGCCTACGGCTACCTGCGAAGAGAAACGGGAACGCACAGGCTAGTACGACTGAGTCCTTTTAATGCAGATAGTCTGCGCCAAACTTCATTTGCACTAGTAGAAATACTTCCTCTTGTTGAAGATGACATACCCGATGTGGACCTAAAAGAAAGTGACCTGTCTTGGCAGTTCTCACGTGCAGGTGGAGCTGGAGGGCAAAATGTAAATAAAGTTAATACAGCCGTAGAACTCACCCACATTCCGACAGGTATTTCAGTGCGCTGCCGTGAAGAGCGTAGCCAAGTACAAAACAAAGAACGAGCACTAAAAAAACTAAAAGCAAAACTAGCCCAGTTAGAAGAACAAAGAGTTCAGGCAGAGCTCAGCAAAGAAAAAGGACAACACACCAACGCGAGCTGGGGCACACAAATCAGAAACTACGTACTCCATCCATACCATTTGGTAAAAGACACACGCACTGAACATGAGAGCTCCGACACAGATGCTGTACTTGATGGAGATCTGGATGGTTTTATTCAAGCTGAACTACAACATATCCCATAATTGTGTAATTTTGCGACCTCACAGTTCACACAGCATCATGCTATACTGGATGCTGAGTATCGGAGACTAGCTATGCACAAACTATCCCTCACTAACACACCAGTAGATACTGCCACAGCAGGCACACATTCACAGGTTGACTCACTTGCCCACATGTCAGATACTAATGACCTTACAAAACAATCTTCTGACCCTGCATTTAGAGAAGCACATATGCCAAAACCCTCCAAAGCACCACTAGTTGTTCTCACTGTCCTAGCCATTGTGGCAGGAGTTGCCACTGGTTTCGGGGCTAACAAGCTCTCGGCTTCACGCTCAGGTGGGGGAGACACAGATACAGGTCCTTCACCCATGCAAAAAGTAGCTGGTGATAGTGTCAAAGCTGGTGATGTGTTTGGCAGTACTGCTGAAGTCTTTAAAGACAGTGCTGAAGGATACCTCGAAGCGGGTGGATTGTCGGGAGAAGGCTCACACAAACTCTTACGCCCAGGTGGAGACTCACAAACGGTGTACCTTACTTCATCAGTAACAGACTTGGATAAGCTTGTCGGCATGGATGTAAAAGTATGGGGAGAAACTTTCAAAGGCCAAAAAGTTGGCTGGCTCATGGATGTGGGCAAGGTAGAAGTGGTCAACCCATCTGGTACAGCACCAACCGAAGAGTAAACTGTTTATCCTCAGCGATAAACGAAATCAACACCTGCTCGTATGATAACGTTTAGCTCAGTCACAAAAGCCTTTTTGCCCGACTCTACTGGTGTTTTTGACGTTTCCTTTTCTATAGAACCAGGTGAAATGGTGTTCATAACTGGCCCTTCAGGTAGTGGCAAAACTACACTCATGAGACTGCTCACCAGGGAGTATGAACCCACAAGTGGGGCTATCGAGTTCCAGGGTAAAGCACTCTCCGATATTCGCGAGCGTGAAATTCACCACCATCGTCGTAAAATTGGCGTGGTCTTTCAAGACTACCGACTATTACCTGAACTCAATGTTTGGGAAAACATTGCGCTTCCCCTCTACATCATAGGTAAGCCACAAAGTGAGATAGAAGAACGGGTGACAGATTTGCTTAAACTGGTGCAACTCACTGGAAAATCAGAAGTGTTCCCTCGCCAATTATCTGGTGGTGAAGCACAGCGAATTAGTATTGCCCGAGCGTTGGCAATAGCACCTACTGTTATTTGCGCCGATGAACCAACAGGCAATCTTGATAGAGATACCGCCACCAACATCGCTCATTTATTACACACCATAAATAAACTTGGTACTACCATTCTTTTTGCTACACACGACCCGCATATCATTTCATTGTTTGCAGACAAACGGCGAATCAATCTGGAAGATGGTAAAATTACTCTAGATACACATACATCTGAACCCCCAAAATCTCCCAATAATAAAAAACTAATTCAGGCTGAAGAGAAAAAAGAGATTGATACTAGCAAAGTGATCGAAAGCAAAGAAAAAAAACCTAGCTTCTTTGCACGTTGGTTTGGTAGCAAAAAATCCGAATCAACAGACTCCAAAGAAAAAATCACGAAGTCTGCAGAGCATGAAGAAGAATCAAAGTCAGGCGAAGAAAAAGAAAAATCCAGTAACAAAAAACAACAGACAACTGATAAAAATCCCGATAAAAAAAGTACTCTTGTTACAGTGAAAGTAGAGAGCTTAGATGACGAGGAGCTGGCATGAAATCACTGTCTACTGCACTGACCACAATGCGTCGTACGCCGTACCAGGCATTAGTTTCAATCATGATGGTTTCACTGACTTTTTTTGTGGCCTATATTTTTTCGCTGGTAGTAACGGGGGGACATGTAGTCTTGCAGTATTTTGAAGCTAGACCACAAATCATTGCTTTTTTTGAACTAAAAACACCTGATACTGATATCACAACACTTGCCACATCCATGCAAGAAAAGCCTTACGTGAAGGACACAACAGTGGTAACTCAAGAAGAAGCACTTGAGTTGTACAAAGCAGAAAATAAAGACGATCCTCTGCTCCTTGAGCTGGTAACTGCAGACATTTTGCCCGCCAGCATCGAAGTTTCAGCCGTGAAAATCGCCGATCTGCCTCAAATAAAAGCTGACCTAGAAAAAACACCTGGTGTTGAAGATGTTGTGTACCAACAAGACATAGTGGACGCACTCAATCGCTGGACCTCATCTATACGGGCGATTGGACTCGCCATTGTTGGCGTGCTAGCTGTTATTTCTTTTCTCACAGTCATGGTATTGATTGCAATCAAAGCAGCCAATCAACGAAGGGCCATCACCATCATGAGAATTATTGGTGCAACCAAAGGATATGTCCAAAGCCCATTCGTGTGGGAAGGGATGCTATACGGCATACTAGGTTCTCTTGTGGGGTGGACTCTCATGTACACCATGCTTCTCTATGCCTCACCATGGATACAAGAATTTTTGGGTGAAATTACAGTACTCCCTGTTCCTCCCTTGTTTCTGGCTACACAAATCGGCATTGGCAATGGGGCGGGCATGATACTAGGTGGCATTGCAGGCTTAGTAGCAGTACGCAGATATCTCAGATAGCGACACTTCCTCAAGTTGTGGACTGACAAAACAGCATATTTCTGGTACTGTAATGCTTGTCGCATGCACACTACTTTTCTCAAATTTTTTACAGCCATAGTCGCTATTGGCGTTTGCGCTGGTATTATTTTCCAAATTCGTACTACCCCCCTGTACGCTGCAGACGATTGTGGCACCATAGCTTGTGATAAAAACCTGCAGGTCGAAGATGAATACTTACGGTGTATTGATGATAAAAAAAGCTGCTTGCAATCAAAACTGCAAGAAATAGGAACACAAAAGGTTACCCTCACTAATACCATTAGTATCATCAACGGTAAAATCACTATCCAGCAACTGGAAATCAACCAGCTGGAAACTGAAATTGAGCAACTGGAGAGAGAAATTCGTGAACTCACTACTCGCATCAGTGGTCTCAACGTTTCGCTGGACCGCCTAAGCACTGTGCTGATTGATCGCATTCGCAGTCAGTACAAAACTGCCCAAACCACCCCATTAGTCTTATTAGCATCCTCAGGTTCATTTAATCATCTAGTCTCACAGTATAAGTATGTCACAGAAGCGGGTCAACAAACAGCACTTGCCATGGGTAAAGCTGAAAGCCAACGCATAGAGTATGACGATCAAAAAGCCTTAAAAGAAAAGAAACAAACTGAAGTACAAACTAAACAAACTAAACTCGAAGTGGAGCGCGGAGCCTTAGGGAAACAAAAACAAGAGCAGCAGTTTCTTCTTACCGAAACCCGCAACAACGAAGCAAAGTACCAGGCAGAGCTTGAGAAAACCTTAGCTGAGTTAAACGCTATCCAATCTATCATTGCTGGAAAAGGAAGTGAGTCTAAAGTAGGAAATGTCTCCCAAGGAGATAAAATTGCTTCTATTATTGTAGGAGCATCAACTTGTTCAAATGGCACCCATTTGCATTTTGAAGTTGTTCGCGGCGGCGTAAACTATAACCCTGCAGGATACCTAAAACCAATTTCAGCGGCTTGGAACAATGACCCAGATGGTGCGTTCGGTTTCGGCGGAGACTGGGAGTGGCCGCTCAGTGATCCTGCAAAAATAAACCAGGGGTACGGGATGACGTACTATGCTCGTGTTCGCCGAGCTTATGGTGGTGCTCCACATACGGGCATTGACATGGCCAGCAAATCTCAAGACTACACGGTGAAGGCAGTCAAGGACGGTGAGCTATTCCGCGGTAGCATTTCTTGTGGAGGAGGCCAACTCAGATACGTCAAGGTAAAGCACAAAGACTCAGACATCAGCACCTTCTACTTGCACGTCAATTACTAATAAACGCTCATCTGTAACGCTTCCGCACAAAACACCCTATAACTATTGACAATAAGACATTCTTGCGGTACAATCCCATCTACTCGATACAAGTAGATCTAAAAGGATCGTTTATGAACATACTAAAACTCTCATTTGCAATCGCAACTGCTGCACTAGTGATGTCTGGATTTGCCACCCAAGCCCAGGCTACAAACAACACTGTAGAGCAAGAGCAGAAGCTAAACCAAACTATCGAACTCGAATGTAAGGTTGGCGCATACGGTCAGACAACCGAATGTAAAGCAAAAGGTGAGCAATCAGCAGAGCAGAAACAGAAAGTTACTTTCCGCCAAGGCCAAGTCCTCGGTAAAAAGCACACTCCTGTGGACACAGCTCTCGATTTCCAAACCTCAGCTGCTGCTGTATTCAGCATCGGCTCTGGTGCAGGTGCGTTTTTACTAAAACGCTCACTGAGTTAAGTACTACTGATACGAACATGAAACAACCTCCATTCTTGGAGGTTGTTTAGTTTTAACAAATCTTACACATGCACCCATCCACCAATCCAGAAGGACTCTTCCACCGCATAGCCGAAGCAGAGAGCAAGAGACTCATTACTGAACTACGACAAGTCATACCTGTACCACTGCGTATCTTGTACCCAAACGTTCGCTGGAGAAACTACCCACTATCTGAGGTCTACACAGCCTTGGTCACAGAGGTGCTGCAACTATCTGATTCCATTATGCCTCAGGCACTCATCGCTCTCGTATCTGAAGTCACCGTTCCAGAAAACCCTTGGGTCTACACGATGTATGTTGACCTTGTGACAGCAACTGATCTGTATAGAACTGGCAAACCCGATCAGTTGCAGACAATCTTGGCGCACTTGCTCACACAAAGCGATGAGCAAAAAATCAGAAAACACGCACTCAACCAATATGGCAACGTACCTAGCGAGTACTCGCCCGCAAAGCTGCTCCGCCGATTCAACACACAGCTCATGCAGGCTGCCCAGTTAGATTGGGACAGAAACTCACCGTTTATGGACCCCTCAGAGTACTTGCTTGATCCAACCAAACTAGAACACGCAAAACTCCAGCAACCCTACCTTGAACCATTACCAGGTGGCTATGGATACTCCATCCGTGTAGGTGAAGGCATTGAGGAAAGTGACTGTATTGTGGTTACAAACAAAGAGGCAAATGCCCGATTAAGCAATATTGTACTGGGCGAACCCCAGCTTCTACAAAACTTTCTAGCCTTGTATGTCCACCTCGTGCAACACAACCTGCTCAAAGATCTAGATCAAGTGCAGCAAAACATTTATGAAGTTTGGCATAAGGGGTACGATCTGGTGGCAGAACATCACCGACTCAGTGCTATTGCCCATTTTTGCGAACTTCTCACTCAAAAACTTTTGGTACGAGAAAGTGCGGATGAGAGCTTAGCTACACCTGTGGATGCGCCCCATCTTGAACTAGTGGTACAACTACCCAAAGTAGATGCCGATGACGTATCCCAACCTCAGTGCACATTTGCGGTCAGCTTGTTGCATGACAACAACGCCCTGCAACCGCATGGGACACTTCTTCGCCTAGAGATAGTGGAACACTCTCATAATCCTAAAATTGTAGGAAAATTACTCTACATGACCGCAGATGAAGCTATGCAGACAGTACTGTTGTCCAACAAGCTGAACGCTGGATGGCAAGAATATGAGGAACTCTCGGACGATTTTCGTACCGCTCCTCAAGAACTCAAATTAATCGTGCAAGCACTTGGGCTCACAATTCCTTCTCATCCACTCAACAACATTGACCGAAATCAGCGAGCACTAGAACTTACCTACATATCACAGCATACATCTGAGTTGCGAAATGCCAAAACTCCAGAAGAGTTTCTCAAACTTTGCCGACTCGCCCAAGGCGGCATGCCCGCTGGTGGCAGTGTGTTAATCAAACCAAGTGAAACCAGAGAGTAACTGCTATGTTACTGATTCCCAGTAACGCCTGGGTGCAGGTCTAGGAACAGGGGGAGCCATTTCCTCACTGGGAGAACTGGGCAAGACCAGACCTAAGTATCCAATTTTTTTCAGAGCACTAGGACCCTTTTCTGGGTGTAACGAATACATTGATCCAGGTTTTAGTGCTGATTGTAGTGCACTCTCTGGAAACTGTGCCACTTCACCACTGCGAAGCGTCAAAGCAAAATGTCCAGCCTTCTGCACCACAGCATCTACTTCACCTTCTATTACAATTAAGGATAATGTATACCCATTGGGATGTTCCCATACAGGGACAGGCGTAACAACACCTAAAGCGCGAACTTCAGTGCCCATGTACATAGCATCTAGCGGTCTCTGTACCGCATACGCAACTACAAACTTTCCATCAGGAAGGACTCCAACCAACTCAACATCCTGCGCTTGGACAGCTCCCCGAAGATCAAAAATTTCAGGGTAATCGAAAGCTGTCACAACGGTAAAGTCAGAATTGCTCCCAGTTGACCCCAAATTTCTAATACAAGACACTGACGACTTTGAACTTGCTGTTTGCTGGTCGAAGAAAAAGACTGACCTCGTGTTCACTGCAAGAACGAGCCCATCAGGCGAAACTGCAAACCGTTGATCATAAAATCGCCTTGGGGGTACCTGGGTACTCACTCCAACAAACTTGTACTCACTGCTAACTCCCAGAGTAGACTGCAGTAATGATTCAGCAAATTGAACTTTTGATGTAAAAGTAGTCCCCGCTTCAGACTGAAGATCGTAATACCCAGAAACAGTATCTCGCGCTGTCCGCTTACAAAATGCTGGTATTACTTCATTTCTATGCTCTGGTACACCAAAGAAACCAATGGTGTATGATTGAGTCGTCTCTAGCGAATGAATCACTCCCTGAGAGTCAAACGCATATGTAGCATCACTGCCTAGTATTGTAAATTTAGGAGTATGCGCAGGGGCATCAGAAATTTTCATGGCAATACAGATTTGTGTCTGTGTATCATCACTTGAACTAGGTTCTAGTATTGGTAGTACTGTATCCACACCACCAATACTTGCAAGGGTCCGCGTCCCCCAAAACAGCATGAGTCGTCCGTCTGGTGAGACCTTTGCTCTTTGTATGCTGATAGGAAAACCCCTGAACCAATCAGTATCCAACACAAGTACTCGTTCTACTTCCCCCGTCTTTCTATTTTTGGCTTCGCAAAAAATGCGCTGATGTGGCACTCCATCTGGGGTATTCAACAGTTCAGAGTCAAACATACCCTTGTCACTCGTGTTCGTCTGATCTCGGCGCTGCACCTCCTGTGCGTAATTGCCATTGCCAGCCACTGCCCGCATATTCTCTGGAGGGGTAAAGCTATACTCTTTGTACGAACTATATGTTTCAGGATATGAGGATTGTAAACGAGCATCAACCTGAGCCACAGGGGGTACCGATGCGTCTGGATGCTCCGTTTGAGAAGTAGTCCCATACCTGCCAAGTGGGTAACCAAAAGCAGCACCTAGACCCACTGCTGCTGCAGTTCTGACTGCATCCAGTAAAAACTGTCGTTTTGTCATTACAACAGGAGGTGTTGGCTCCACCTCATCTTCCCACTCAGGTTCCCATTCAAAGTTTGTCATAAAGCTATGATACTGCATGTATGTGTCCGAAGAAAGTACTCTCTTTCTAACAAAAATTCTCTACAAGATAAAGTCCCATAACATTGACACCACTGCCCAATTGTGCTATAGTACTATCTAGTAATACGTATGCCTTATGTAGCTTCGAGCTCTGCCATCGCTCGAATCAATTTCACCCCTGATGGCACTTACGTTGCGGCCACGCACGACATGACTCTCAGACTTATTGACAGTTGTTTCCGTCCACCCTTTCTTTCTCTCCCCCCAGTTTGGACTGAAACACGTGTCAAGAAGTTTCTTCTTGATACCAGTGGTTCACCGCGAAAAACCATTGGCAATTGCTGCCAAATGATTGTTCGCATAACTGCTGATAAGAGCAAGCTAGATAGCTGCTCGAGCGTCACCTCGTGTGCCGTTCGACTACCATCAACCCTTGCCCAGTGATTGTTCTTTAAAAAGTGGGAATAAGATGTGGGAAACCACATCGGCTACCAAATACAGTGCTCCTCAAAGCGTACTGTCTCTATGTTTGGCATAGGATCGTGTGGCTAAAGGCTTTGTTCCGTCTGCAAGTTTGTTGCAGCGAGCGAGGTGCTTTGGGCGCAGGGTCCTATGTCAGACTTGCCAGAAATGGCAAAGAGGCATAGGCGTGATGACTACGAAAAGGTCATTTAACGTTTGCGCTAGTAAGGAGTTTAAAACGATGAAGCGCTATCAAATCGTCCTTGGCCTCATTTTGGGTGCCATTTTAGCCGTTGTCCTGCTTGGACCGGTCGCGCCAGCCGCACAGGCGCAATCGGGGTCTCCTGACCCCGCCCCAGGAACACCTGGGGTGTTTACCGAACGCGTTTGTACAGGTCAAGACGCCCTGGTTTACCAGGGTACAAACGAGTCTGGAGCGGGTGTAACCACATCTACCAAGGACAATTGGCAATGCCTGGAAAACGCCACTGTCCTGGTTATCGGCCCCTGGGGCGGCTCGACCAACCCAGCAAATGCACACAGCGCGTGCCAAGCCAACGGACGCGCAGAAGTTGATGCTATGGCCGACCGAACGGGATGGGTCAACGGAAGCGTTTGGAAATTAGACGAGGGGAACGTGGCCCTGGGTCACCCCCTCGTTGTGCAGTGTGAAAGTGTGAATGGATTGGCTACTGCGGGATTGAACCCGCACCAGTCCTATATCACGCCAGAACACCTCGCATGGGCATTCCAGCGAGCCGAGCAACTCCTGACATCAGAGCAACGCACAAGTTATTGTGTGACATACGCTGAACAAGCTTTGTCGCGAAATGTACTTTGTGCTACCTGGTTTCAGGAATTCGTGACCAAGATTGCTTTGTTTTCCTCACCGTAGCCCCCATAACACTCACTGAAAAGCCCGTCCCCAAGACGGGCTTTTTATTGCCTCATCATGCTCAAAAACCTCTACAATCTCAACTTTTTCTTTACTTCCTCCACCACAATCCCCTTTTTGCCAATACACCCACTATTAATCTTATCCCAATCCTCAACATTCTCACCACACCACAAAATGTCCATCATAGCTGAAATGAACTACAACGCTCATACGCTAGTTAAACTGTTTTATCAACCAACCCTTCAATTTCCAGTAAGCTAAACTGCTCTGCTACAACCGCGTAATAACATCACCACCAAGTTGAAAACCCAAAAGTTTGCAACAGATCAAACACCAGTGCATGCCACAAAAGCACTTGCTGCAACAAGAACGCTACAGTTTGCGTAAAGATCAGAAAATACACTACACCTGTCAGCTGTGGGGGCGCTACCGGTGTAGAGCCAGAACTACGAACTCTGGCTTGCCCCGCCATGGCGGGGTCGCCTCCACAACTGACTAGAGCCTGGAATTCACTAATTGTCAGGCAATAGAAATTTAGTATAATTTTAAGAAGTTCGTAGTTCTGGCTCACTCGCTACACCAGTAGAAGCCGTAGTTTAGCCCCCCTCATCAGCAATGATGAGGGGGTTTTTTGTTACGATTTCTGATCTATGAGTGCTAAAGCCACACAAGTCTACACAATAAAGCTAACTCCAATTCACCCCCAAAACAGCAGTATACCGCTGCTTCAACTCCTCAACTTTGTGCTCAGAAGTCACTTCCCCTCTTTCAACACGGGCTATTGCTAATTTAATTTGACCTTCTTCTTCTTGAATTTTCTCCAACGGAGTTTCTGGGTTCATCAGCCAGTCATTGAGTACCATATTAGCATGCCGCTGCATTGTTGCTGAATACATTTCCTTATACTGGTTCATATCTGCTCCTTTACACAAAACACTATACTCATCACATACTACCACACTCACTCAATCCGCCACACCTCCACAGCCGACTCCTCATACACTTTTGTAACTACTCCATCCTGTAGCTGTAGCTCTTCAGCACCCACTGGCTCATACGTGTACCAAAGTGTCAGCACCCCCCGGTGTTGCGGCGTTTTAGCAATAGTCGTTTCCAGCGTAGCTCCAGCAGATACCTGGTGTCGCTCACCAGCTGCGCCTGTACGAACAAAGACCATTCGCTCCCCGCTCTCATGCGTTGAAACTTCATAGCTCCACTGCTCAGCAGACACCTGTTGACCATCAATCCTCAATTCTGGTTGCTCATCATAGGGCATATAGGAAAAGCCATGAATAGTTAAAGCTCCACTACTTGGGAAGTACAGCCCACCAGTGAACGCCTCTCCACTCCAAAACATCTGCGTCTCTGACTGTGCTCCCTGCGCAGTGATTTCAGCAGTAAGATACTGTGGGAAAAGTTGATCAATCCGTGCAAGTGTTTCACGACACATATCCCAGTACAGCGTTCCATCCCTGCGGATCACCACAGTTTGAACACCTGCAGTTTTGAGGTACTTGAAAAAGGCTGCGCGCTCCTCTGTGCTAATGCTCAAACCTTGCCCTGGCACCGTCCCTGTCAAATGCGTGCGATCAAAACACGTCAACCCCGCCAGCGCAGGATTACCCTGCAAAAAAGCCATAGCCTGGGGAGTATGCGCCAGCCAGTGCGGTTCTCCAGTGAGGGTAGCTTTGTGGAAGTACACAGGTGAGACACTTTGTCGCTGCTCAAACAGTGGCAGCTCCAAGACTGCAGCACCTGGTTGTGCCTGCACTGCTTGCGCTAACCCCAAACTCGGTACTGGCAGCTGAAAGAACTTGCCCCAACTTGACCGTTCAAGAATGAGCAAAACTAAGACAAACATCCCAAGTGACACACGAGCTGCCCGCCCTCGAAAAATCTTCTTGCCATATGATGCAATCAATGCCCCACCTACAACATTCATAACCACCACAAACCGACCAGCCTCAGGAATTGCCGAAAATGGGAAGACCGAACTCAGCAAGTGGTAAGGCAAGATGATGCCTGTCTCAGGGTTACGCGTGCCTAGTGCCAAAATGCCAAATACCGTGAGCACCAAACCCGCTAAGCCCACTACATGCTGCCTGCGAAACCTCCACAGCAAAAAAACAATCAACACAAAAAATACAGGTCCAAGCGCAATCGTCTGTTCAATCCCCACCGTACCAGGAACAACTGGTAATAGCGAACTCAAGGGAACAGGAAAATATGGGTTTGGCAGCAATAAATCCACCATACGAGGACTAAAGTCGAACTCGCCTCGCTGATAAAAATCCTGTGCCTGATATGCATGGATAAATGGCCAAACAAATGGTGCAGCCACCACACACACAAACAATCCTACGACCGCTAACTGCAAAAACGCAGCTGGTATTTTTTTGAACAGCACTGCCCCCATTGCTTCTGGATACACTAATGCAACCAGTGGTATACCGATCAATAAACTTGCCACTGCCATTAGCGCGTACTGTAAAGAACTAAACACTAGCAAAATACTAGCCAAACCCAACAGAAGCACCGCTCGCCACTCTTGTTTACGTAGCAACTGCAGCAGACTCAAAAGGAATAAGGGAAACCCACCAATCAGCAACAAG
Source organism: uncultured Pseudomonadales bacterium (assembly GCA_964607285.1). Lineage (GTDB taxonomy): Bacteria > Patescibacteriota > Microgenomatia > UBA1400 > PJMF01 > CAZBMX01. The sequence goes on along the minus strand of CAZSJW010000001.1, from coordinate 29,848 downwards.
TTCGCATGCCCCCCCGCCCGTGCGAGTGCATAAAACGAGAAACCAAACAGCACCGCACCCACACTTGCCCACATCCGAGAGCGGCTCAGATTCCAATACAGCGCGTATGCTGCTAAAAAATTGAAAAGGAAGGAGAAGAGGATGCTTAAGTTATAGCTATAGGCTAAATCCCTAGTCAACAAAACCAACAACCCACCACCCAGTGTAGACAAAACACTGTCATACCCACGAGCAAACTCAAAACCATTTGGATAGTACCAACTCTGCAAAGCAGCATACGGCCACTTGCCAGAATCGATGTTAGTAGCTACTAGGTACTGAAAACCTGCGTACTGGTAGTTATCTCCACCATCACCGATGAAGTGTGTTCGCAGTTGGGTGATAGCAGGGAATGTAAACCACGCTGCTAAAAACATGCCCAACACAATCACAGGCAAGTGAAACAATAGGGAACTAAGTGATTTCCTGAGCAACTGTGGAACTGATTTGGGCATCTGCTCACAGTATGCTGATTTATCACCGTTTCCGCAAGTCAGTGTTGGCTTCTCAAGCTCTGTTGCGTATGCTACGCTGGTATCTGGATAGTTCCCAAACAATAGGGATAAACAACTATGAACTACGATGAGACACATTCTACAGATACTTTACATCCAAATACTTTAGATATCGCTCCTGTCAGACCTCAGGAAATCACAGATGAGGAACTACTGGAACTGGGTGAAGATCAAGTGTATGAGCTTATCCAACCCTTTGATGATGACATCGCAACTATTTCAGTAGATACAGGTAAGATGCGCCAGGATCTCTACGAGTATGCTATACAGCAAGGGGTTTCTGAGCCCAGGGCAGAACTAGCAGCAAAACTTTTTTTCCCAATAATTGGTAGAGACAATATTGTACTTTTTAATCAAAGACGAAGACCTGGAAAAAATGAGCAAGACCAAGGGACATTCGTAAGAAAAGTTGCTGAGCTTGGCTCAATGCTCGGATTTGACTGGGAAGGGATACTCGAAACATTTGAAAAGAGACTCGTTTCAATCATCGATTTCAACTACGCTCGGCTAAAGTAAGTCCTGATATCATCAGCATACACTCCTTATTTAGCAAACATGCACTAAGTTCTGTTCGTGTGGTTTTTCCCAAAGATACGCTGCCTCCAGAAATGAAAACTCAGTACATCAAGCAAGCACTGGATGCGATGTGGCGACACGAGCGTGAGCATTTAGTGCAATACTTAAAGCCAGAGAAGGATAAGGGAATCACAGATTCACATATTAGACATCGTAAAATTGCTAACCTAATGCGCTCCGTCTTTAAAGGTGCTTTGTTTCTTTCTTGGGCTTCTACTGGATTGTCTTTGCTGAATCTTCAGCTACCTCCAAGTGTAAACGTCTCAATTGGACTAGCTATGCCAGTTAGCATACTTGTGAGTATGATTAGTGACAGAGCGCTAAACTTGCTAAGTAACGAAGAAATTGAGGCCTACGCCATGATGACTGCAGAACACCACAGAGCCAACTCACCATTCACTGTTCGGCTTGAAAAAGCTGATCCGAACATGGATCCTCACAAAAAATACTTTAGTTAAAGTTCTAACTACCACGGTTTCCTGTATACTCATTGTAGTATGTCAGAAAAAAATCCAAGTGAGGGCTCAACACAACGACACATCTCTGAAAAGCAAGTGACTGAGCTCCTGAAGGATCGAGTATACGAGATTGGTATACAGATTTCCGAAGCACATGCAATTATCAGAATCGATACTGCACGCATGAGAGCAGACCTCAAAGCAGAAGCAATTCGACAAGGTCTATCAGAGGCTGAAGCGGAACGGATTTCGGACACCTTTGTACCGATCATTAGCAGCCAAACAAATCAATCCGAGCTAGTGCGCAGCATTAAAGCTGGTGTGATGTCCAATGATACTGAACACGCAAACCAGATTCTAAAGTTGGACGTACCAATACTAATGTCTGCAGCAGATCAAGTTGATAAATTGAATCACCGGTTGCTACTAACAGAACCAAAAATGCAGTTTGACATTCTATCTCTGTATTCACTGTTTACCAAAGGGACGCCTCATACACACCGACTATTTTTTCCTAGAAACTTACCAGAGGAATATAAACCCCAATATTTCCGACAACTTCTCGATGCAATGTGGAGACATGAACGGCAACATCTAATACAAAGGGTCAAAGGGCCAACAAAAGAAATGAAACAGGCTCATCGTAGAATTTTAGAGTTTCGTCTCAAAACCTTTGCGGCTTTCACGGGAGCTGCATTTATCTCAGGTTTTGCCATCGCTGAGCAAGCACTTACAAACCCCTCGGCTTTAGGGGCAATCTCAATCAGTTTGGTTCTAGCTTTACCACTAAGATACCTCCGAGGCAAATTTAATACCCTGTACGAGCAAATTATGGATCTAACTACTGGGTACGAACTAGAAGCATACGCCATGATGGACGCAAAACACTACAGCGGGACATCACCCTTCAGTGTGGTGTTAGAAAAAACTGATCCGACTTTAGATCCCAGGGATACCTACTTACCCTGAATGACAGAGGTATACCCCTTGTCTTGCAAGCAGTATGTGTAGATTTCACGAACTGGCTCAGTGATTTTTAGCTCTTTAGTCTCTCCTTCGCCTTCGCGGACAGACTCCACCATACCAGCGCGGAAACAACTCTCCACAGCTTGGTTTCGCATCTGCTGTTGAGCAGCAGTGTAAGCTAAACCTGCGGTTGCAGCGATAGCTACAGCTACAAATAAAGCAGCGAGTGGTGTGGACATAGTTTCAATTTTCATATAATCTCCATTTCAATACTTATTTGGTTATTTTACATCATATTTAGCCTGGAGTCAAACTGCATGTATGAACCTATAATATTGACGTTATAAGTCTATAGGGGTATAATACACGCTGCCAAGTGATTGGCACCCTGGCGCGTGACTGTTTCCAGGCAATTGCTGCCTGCTGAACCATTCCGCTCCAGTTCTCGATGATTGTTCGTTAACAAGTGGTATATTGCGACTCGAATTAGTTGTGCTGCCTATGGCTCGTTCCTATGGTTGCACCTCCCGCAAACGCACGCCTCGGGCGTGGTGATGGGGTTCTTTTCTCTGGAAAAGTGCTCGATCGCCACGCCTACCCGCCCCACTTCGGGGATTGGGATGGCTGGTGTAAGTGGAGGTAGATACGAATGGAACGCAAGTTGACAATGACTATGCTTGTTTTTTTCTTTTCACTGCTGACTGCCCTTGTTGTGCATGGGCAGGGCGGAACAGTGACCCCCCCCGCGGGATACTGCACAGGTGGCGTGGCTTGGCCAGTGCCTCCTCACTCAGAAATTCCGAACGAAAATCCGTGTCCGAATGTCAGCGGAAACCATGTTGTGGATGTTGGAGGTGAGCTAAACACTCACCCTAGCTGGCAACTGGCTTACAACGACTACTATGCGAGAGGGTGGGACACAGGTGCCACCTTCTGGTTCGAGCCTATGCAGGGAGGCACAAATGTGATTTTTCTCCCGATACTGTTTTCAGGCCCCATGCAACCCCCCGCGGGATACTGCACAGGTGGCGTGGCTTGGCCAGTGCCTCCTCACTCAGAAATTCCGAACGAAAATCCGTGTCCGAATGTCAGCGGAAACCATGTTGTGGATGTTGGAGGTGAGCTAAACACTCACCCTAGCTGGCAACTGGCTTACAACGACTACTATGCGAGAGGGTGGGACACAGGTGCCACCTTCTGGTTCGAGCCGTCCTCCTAACCCCACCCAAAACCAACAATCATCGAAAAGCCCCTCCCCCAAGAGGGGCTTTTTGTATCAAGTCAGTCTCTTCCATGCACCAAACTAACCCAGCAAACACCCACTACCTTACCGTATAATCAGCCACACCATGGTTCTTTATACAAATACCGAACAATCAGTCCAACAGCCTCGAGAGCTGCCTCACCCCGAAACGGCTAAAAACAACACCTTACCCCAAAGCTTACAAAAACTTTCCAGCGGCAAGCTCTCATTTCCCGATGTCATAAACTGCGCCAAGCAACTTTTGCCAATCACTCCCGACGGGCTCGCGAGTGCTAACAAAGATCAATACTATTCGGTACTTGAACTGTTGCAATCTTACCTTCAAGAGCAGCTTTACTCTGCAAACCAAGCAACCAAAAAGTACACACCCGTAGAACGGAGTATGTTGCTCACCATTCAACATCGCCTTACCCTGCAACAAAAAATCTTAGAACGCAAAAAGCTCCTGGCTCGCTCCAGACGCCGTTTCCTGACACAAACATCTGCCTGTACCGTTAGCATGCTGCTATTAGGACTGAGTGCTTGCCTGCGCAAGAAGGAAGGTGCCCCCATACCTCAAGTCACTCCTGCAACCGCACATGATCCCGAAGCAACACCAACTACCAACTCACCAGATGCCGAGTTTACTCGCGAAGTTCAGCCACAGCTTGTGCACCTAGACGAGCGCATCGGTGTATCACACATTGCAGGTCTTTACCCACAAACTGGCAGAGAGTTTCTCGCAGATGGGGTAGAAATGGCTACACAGCTTGGCTTTTCTTCCCTAGAGGTTGAAATTTCTCCCAGAGTAATTTGTGGCACTCATCCTGACAAGACGCGCTACCCACATGGGGTGTATCAATTCACTGGCTTTTGTCCAAGTGACCCAGAGCGCGTTACTATTCTCGATGTAGCTCAGTCCTCTGAGTTCGGCTGGGTATTCCAACATCCCCAACTAAAACACCTAGTAGTGACTACCGAAGCAGGACTACCAGAATCAGCCACAGCTTGGAATATTTCTCATCAGCCCCTGACTGAACAGCAATTACAGTCCACATACAATGAGTTTTTTGACTTCGTCTCACATTTACTAAGAAACTATGGTCATCTAGATAAAGAAATAATTATCCAGACGCCTAACGAACTTGATTGGCACATGCTTGAGGCTCAGGGTGGTTGGGCAGCAAGAGAGCTTGATGCTTCAGAGCTTGCAGTCGCTAATGCCATCAAGTATCTCAACACAATTCATCGTGCTATCGCTGATGCCAAGTCACAGAATCCAAACACCCAGTTACAACTTACTCATTCAGTTGAGGTGAACCGTGTGCAAGATGCTCGGTATGAGAAGGTTAGAGCAGCCACTGCAGTTATTCCACAACTCGACTTTACACCAGACTATATCGGATACTCTGCTTATGACACCATTCTTGAGGCGGGATTAACTGCCTTCAGCCGTGCATTCGAGTACTTGCAAGTAACTTTTCCTCACTCCAAGGTGTTTATCAGTGAACTAGGCGTCCCTCATGGACCAGGTTCTTACACACCCGAGGACGCAAAAAAGTTAGTTAGAGAGGCCACAGCTGCTGCTCTTGCAGCACATGCGGCATTTGTTTTCTACTGGCAGCTCCTCGATAACGAATGCTCCGTTCCTGAACCAGAGGCAAATCAATGTAGAGGCTTCTGGATTGTCGACCCTAAAGGCAACCTATCACCAGTCTATACAGATGTTTTCGCAGCATATTCGTTAGACGACTGAAGCTAGTCATTTCAAGCCAATTTCCTTGACTTTTCCCCCATTTTGTTATATTATAGGTCTTCATGAAACTATCAAAACAGATCATTTCGCGATTCAACTCGCCAGATACGATCTTGGTGCTTTCCAAGTACCCCTACCAGAACATTGCCCACTCATATCATGGTGTAGCAAAGTACACCCAGCAAACTGTTGGCACTGTCGCTCGCAGCACAAAACAGCGATTTGTGGTTTTAGTTCAGCAGGAATATGACCGCAAACCACAGCTTCTGGAGCGAGGCAGAGTCTTAGTGCTGCCAGTTTTTTCAGCGTCTCCTAAAATGTACCTTCAGATCTCCCAAGCATTGAGACTATTCAATAAAGCAAAACATTTACATATCCACTCTGAGTTTTACACCAGTGGAAACATGCTGCAGATGGCCGCTGCCCTTCCTTTTTATCTTGCTCTGAGAAGTGCAGGATACTTCCTCAGTTACTTTGCACATAATGTGATCACAAATTTTGGCTTTCTAGCTCGCCACTTGGGTCGTTCGCAGACTGGCAAAACTATGCAGGCACTAACCAAACTTTTGCCTTGGTACTACCGAGTACTCGGTATGTGTCTTGATCAAATTATTTGTCTAGATGACAGCATGCGCCAACGTCTCTCCCCATATGTAGCACAACAAAAATTAGTTGTATCACCTCTCTGGGTGTACCCAAAAAATCTAAAGGGCCGCCGCTACTGGAGAGCCAGAATGGGTTTCAAACCAAATGATTTAGTCTTAGTCTGTTTCGGCTTCATGACTCGATACAAAGGTGTTGATTGGCTGGTGAATGCAGTTCGAGATATTGCTGCAGATCAGTTGGGGGATGCAGAACTGCATCTTATTTTGGCAGGGGGAAAAGCCCCATCCCAAACGGGAAAAACCCACTATGAGCAGTTCTACCGCTCACTCAGTCAGGCTGCAGTGCACTCTAAAAACATTCGTCTGACTGGCTTCATTCCTGATGCAGAGCTCAGCCGTTACTTTGCTGTTGCAGATATGGCAGTACTACCATACCGTGGCATCCTTGGTGCATCTGCATCCTGGGGTGAAGGTATTGCCTACGGCGTACCCTTCATACTTTCCAAAGACTTAGGTGCATATTTACAGAGTGGTGATATCCAAGAGCTGCTAGCCAAACACGCAATCTCTACAGACAAGTTGGTCTTTAAGCGAAACAAACGCTCGTTCGTAGAGCACCTCAGACTACTGGGTAAAGTTTCTGTACGCAGAAAAATTGCTGCCCTTGCTAAAGACCTCGCTGTGCAACGATCACCAGAAGTGCGCCTGCAAGAAGAGCTCACTACCATCTACACTTCCAACCCGCTCAGAAACACTCTAGAATGGCAGTATGTGGCACGGCTTAAAAAGCTCATTCCAGTCTTTGCTCAGTAAACACTTGGGCGTGGTTGTAGTGTTTGTTGCCTGGTTGGCAATTGTCCTAACTAATACTGAACTTGGTACCTGGTTTCTCAGCTGGGATACTATGGCCAGTGAGTTTAACCCTGCACTCAACATTGAGCGTTCAATAACTGGTGCCTGGCAAAGCTTCCAAGGACTGGGACTACTTGGCGGGCATGGGTACTCTGCGCAACTATTTCATGCTGTAACACAAGCTGTGCTTGGTTTATTTATACCTTTGCAGTACCTGCGCTACGCATTTATGTACCTCATGCTGCTAGTCGGAGTGCTTGGAGCATACGTCCTCACTGCGCAAACACTAGAACAGCTGAATCTCAAACAGAACACTAAATCCTGGGCCGCGACAATCGGCGCGCTGCTGTACTTACTTCATCCAGGCACTGTTCAAACATTTTACGTGGCACTCGAGCCCTTTGCGGTCATGTACGGAGTGCTCCCATGGGTACTCTGGAGTTTCGTAGGATTACTGGAAAACCGAACCACCAGGAAACTCGTGGTGTTCTTCCTACTCAATCTTTACCTTTCCATTATTGGCTTTATTCCGCCACTCTTTATCACGTACGGGCTATTTTTAGGTTGTGCTGCCAGTACAGCGTTCTTCATACACCCCAAACGATGGGAGACCGTACGTACCAGCCTTTTAGCGGTATTGATAGTACTTGCCACTAACGCCTACTGGCTGGCTCCCGTTGCCTATTTCACCGCCACCCAAGGTGATCACTACTTGTTTGCAAAGCTTAATCAAATTACCACCACAGAGTTTATTTACACCACAAGAGCTACTGGCAACTTAGCCGAGGTGTCTCTGCTTGAAGGGTTCTTATTTGACTCATATGACCAAGCTAGATTTGACAGTGGCAGCCCTCTTGAATTAATTTTAACTCCATGGAAGCAGCACCTCGAGTCACCCGTAGTGCGCATGATTGGGTACAGTATAGCCCTGCTCAGCCTATGGGGAGTTGGGTGGGGAGCAGTTCGACTCAGCAAGAGAAGTGCCACCGCCACAGGGCTGGCAATCGCGGCTGTTTGTACCTTCGTGCTACTTCTCACAGATACTTGGCCTCTCACCTATGTTTCAGATGCCATTCGCTTTGTACCCATTCTTAATCAAGCCTTTAGAATTCCCTACTCTAAGCTTTCTATGTCTGCTAGTCTTTTTCTATCACTCTGGGCAGCGGTAGGCATATCGGGGCTGTTTGAACTTTTCTCCAGGCGACTTACCCAACAGACAATAGCGCGAGCTCGCAACACAACGGGCATAGTGTGCGTACTCTGCGTACTTTGGTTATCCTGGCCAAGTATGCAGGGCCACTTCCTGTATCAAGGAGCACGAGTCAAGTTGCCTGAGGAGTATACAGAGGTCATGGAGTACTTTGCCAAGCGGCCCAGATATGGGAGAGTTGCTGTGTTTCCCATCTACACCTATACAGGCTGGGATATGCACAGTTGGATGGAACACAGAGGGTACACAGGCTCTGGGTTTCTCTGGTACGGCATGCATCAGCCTATTCTCGGGCGTTCGTTTGACGTCTGGAGTCCCTTTAATGAAACCTACCGATTGGAAATGCAGCGAGCGGTGTACAACCAGGATGTAGATCAGTTAGATAGATTGCTACAGAAATACAACATTGCACATGTACTACTGGACGATTCAGTATATTTGCCAAACACGAATAAAGAGGTGTTCTTTGTGGCAGAACTGCAAGCCATGTTGGCTATGCTACCTGGTGTTGAAAAAGTGGGAACGCTGGGAAGCATTTCCCTGTACCAAAACAAATCTGTTGCCGTGGCACCCGTCAGTGCGGTGCAATCTGCTACGTACACCACTGCAAACTCTCTGTACTCTAGATTTGATCCCAGCACTCTCCTCACTACTGATACCATTACGGCAGATGAGACTATCCCACACACCATCTACCCTTTTGCTAACTTGCAGCAAGAGAGTATTCCTATCACAAACACATCCAATGGGCCTTCGTTTGTGGCACACGAAACGCTTTCAGGCCAGTACGAACTCACTTTCCCACCGCTGACTCAAGGCCAATATCTTAGCCAAACTGCAAAACTGGCTTACTCAGATGCCGAGCTCAAGATAGCATTCAGTACACCACTGCGCGTCTTAGCTGGAGATACCAGTATCGAGTTCCCGACACTCCCATCCGTAGCTGTTCCACTTGCTGTTTCACCTGAGGCACTTACTATTGAATTAAACGGGCAAGTGATAGAACTTAAAGCAAACTCAGAGCAAGCGGTGTCGCTAACTGGGCTGCGCTACGGTGAGGAAATCACCATCAACTACTTCGATACAGCTATCGCAACTCCCTCTGCTACCCATATCCTGATTGAGTCCAGTGACTTACACACTGCCACTATACCTTCTGCAATCTGGAATGAACTACAACTCCCCACCACCAGTGTTCGCCTTGATCAAGACCAACCCACTTTAGTGCTTACAACCATTGCTAGCAGTAACTTACTAGATTCACTGCACATAACAAAGTTTGCATCATGTACAGAGTTTGATAGGGGTTCTCGCAATAAAACTATGACTGCCAACTCTGTGCTGTATGAAAACAGTGGTGGCGCAACGGGCTGTGATAGCTTCATCATTCCACACGCAAATAATCAAACGCCTGCACTGCTGCGCATTACAGGTAAAAATCATGCAGGTCGAAACATTCGTGCCTACTTGGAGAACTTAGCCACTAACCGCGTTGATTTTGAGCACGTTATGACTTCCAAAGAGTTTGATATGTGGGTAACTGTGCCTGATTGGAAAAACCAGGCTATCTCTCAATACAGTCTGCACTTTGAAAATAGATCGTACGGAACAGAACTAGCACAAAACGAGTTGAACGCGATCTCCATACAACCCATGCCTGCCTCGTTTGAATGGTTATCACAAGTTGCCCTTATCCCAAAAAATACTCAGCTATATAGCACTAATCTGGCAGTAAACACCATAAAACGCTGGGGAACTGGTACATACTGGGTTGAACTGAACGGTGAAAATGGAGTGATGTCACTCAATGAGTCAAGGAACCCTGGCTGGCGAGCCTATGTCTGGGATGGTACTTCTGTATGGAGTGCTCTCCAAAGCGTACTCAAGCATCAGCAGATCAAAGCAGAAGTTACAGTCAATAATTGGGCACAGGGATGGTTCATACCTGAGGGGGTAACTACAATTATAGTTATTCACGATGCACAAATACTACTCTTTATTGGTATCTGGATACTGTTAGTCTGCAGTTTTTTAGTTGCCACAGGGCTACTACAAAGACAAAAAACACCTAAGAGTAATTCACCTGCAACCTAGTTCACTCTGCTCATAAAAAGCTACGGGTTATGTAGGTTTCAAGTGATACAACATGAAGATGTTTGTATCTCGGTTTTTCATGTTGACTTGCCTGTTCTACACTTGGGCTTTGGTAGCAGGAGCGAAACCCGTTTTTTCCTCTGTCCTCATTACTGAACTACATCCAAACCCAGCAAGTGGTGAGCCTGAATGGATCGAGCTCCATAACCCCGATGCAGAAGCAATAGACCTAACCAATTGGGAACTCTGGGATGAACTGAGCTCGCCCAGTTTGCTACTCACCTTGCATATAACACTCAACCCTGGAGAAACAAAAGTATTCACCTTTGAAAACCCAAAATTGAATAACGCAGCAGATGGGGTCACCTTGCGCACACCTGCAATAGACATCACAGATTCATTTAGCTACTCAGCAAGTGAACAAGCCAAAAGTTGGGCCAGAACAGTAAACACTTGGCAAATCAGCGAACCAAGTCCTGGCACATACCTAAGTATGCTGAGTGAACCAACACCGCAACCGACATCAAGTCCCAGTGCAAGTCCTATACTACTACCCACACCGTCACCTACGGCGTCACCAGCAAAAATCTCTATATCCGAGCTTTTCCCTTGCCCTGCAACAGATACAGATGAGTACGTCACCATCACCAACACAGGAACAACCATACTTGATCTCAGCACAATACGTATCACAGATGAACAACAAAACCAAAGACAAACTACAGGGTCACTTCCACCACTTGCCGAAAGCTCAATCAAGTGGACTGCAGATATGCTCAATAATACTGGAGACACTGTATTCGTGCTGTCTAGTTCAGGCGTCGTGCTTGCCTCAGCGAAGTACACGTCATGCACCATTGGAGAACCATTGCTACTGATCGAAGGTGAATGGCAGACAGAAACTACAATTCTAGCTGCAAGCCCAACAGTTCCCTCCCCCAGCCCCTCACTTTCCACTCATACGATAGAAGCTTCACCAACCGCAACACCTGGAACCTTACTTTCCCCTGCAAAGAAAAAAAAGCCTCCACTTGCACTACCCATACTTTTCAAACAGTACACAGAAAGTACCACCTCTGCACATACAGAACCTATGCGAACTCTAGAATATAGACAAAGGAATATCCCACAAGGTGCAGTTCTGGGTGCTATACTGGGTAGTGGATTTTTGCTGATGGGTGGTGCAACTGTACTATATACACAGCCTCCAAAGTACCCGACATGAAACTAGCACAACAAACATTTCAATGGGCTATCGCCTACGCACCTCCTGTTTGTTGGGCAGGATTGATTTTTTTCCTCTCCTCCCAGCAAGCCTTACCGTCATTTCAAGCATCCAATTATGAGTTTTTCTTTAAGAAAATGGCTCATGTAGGTGTGTATGCTGTCTTATACCTTTTGCTGCATAGAGCACATCGCCTCACAAACCCAAATGCTACAACACACGCTGCATGGCTCATTCCATTTTTACTGACCATGGTATACGCTGTCTCAGATGAGTACCATCAATCACTTGTACCTGGCAGGACAGCCACAGCCCGTGACATATGCTACGACACACTCGGTGCCAGCCTCGCTTTATTGTGGCGATACAAGTATCTCTAGTAGCACTACATCTTCTACTTGACTTAGCAGGCTAATATATTAGACTGTGTACTCTACCTAACAAATAGTTCAAACTAGTACTGCATCTGAAAGGACACCTATGACAAGATCACAATTGGTCGCTATCGTCGCAAAAAAAGCTCATCTCACTAAGCGAGCTGCAGAAGAGGCAATAGATGCCTTAATCGAAGAAATGACTAGAACCCTCAAAAAAGGAGAGAAAGTAGTGCTCTCAGGCTTTGGCACTCTGTATGTTGGTGAAGTCGATGACAAAGAAGTTGTCCCATTTGGTGATGAAAAGAAACGCCAAGTTATCAAAGCTCATCGTGTAGTCAACTTCAAAGCTGGTAAACCTCTTCGCAAAGCTGTATGGTAACTCCATGCATGCCATTGGTACGCTTCAGCACAGCTTTCTAGCCTCTATCTGGCGATATCTGCATATTGTCCGTTTCAAAATATCTCGTGTCTTGGTTTTTCGCACTGAAATGGCCATTTGGATTGTCATGAGTTTTTTGCCATTTGCTATCCTGTTTCTCATCTGGCAGGAATTGTATGCTGACCAAAATAGCATTAATGGATACACGTTAGCGGATATCACCACGTACTATCTAGTCAGTGCCTTGCTCTCAAACCTCACTGAGGTGCATTTTGAAGGTTGGCGGTCTGATGAAATTCGCTTGGGACAAATTGATCGATTTTTCACCAAGCCATACTACTACCTGACTGATATTGTTTTGGGTGAGACAGTCGGTAAGCTTTTATACGCCAGTATGTTTCTGCCAGTTTTTTCTATTTTCATATATTGGTCAGCAGAAGTAGTAGGAACTACATTGCCACCCATCTCACTAATTACTCTCGCCCGTTTCCTAGCACTTGTTTTTGTGGCATACCTCATGCAACTTGCCATTGGCATTCTGATCACGTTTCTAACGTTTTGGTTTGAAGGGGCGCAAGGCCTGGAACACTTCAAACTCCTAGGTATCACCATACTCAGCGGCACCCTCATGCCTTTGGAGTTTCTCCCTGATTGGCTGCGAACAATCACGAACCTCCTCCCGTTTAAGTTTTTATATGCAGTGCCCATAGGTGTCTTGCAAGGAAGATATGTGCTTGAATCTAGCGATCTTTTCATGTTGGCAGCAACAATGGTGGTACTCGGGGTTGCTGTGGATGCACTTTGGCGCAGCGGGGTACGCAAGTACGCTTCATCTGGAGGATAACCCATGCAAAACCGAGTAAGTTATTACTGGTATTTGTTCTGGAAGTTCCGCGCTCTCAGGCTGATGCTGCTGTTTGAGTACAGAGCAAATTTTTATTTTTGGTCCTTTATTTCAATACTATGGACACTGTTCAACTTTTTCTTTTTTGCCTTGCTGCTACGAGTCAACGGTACTATTGCAGGGTGGAACACCGCAGAGTTATATGTGCTGTTAGCAACATTCACAATTCTAGACTCCTTCACCTGGTCGTTCTTTAACAGAATAATGCGTGTGTACACGCAATCCATATTTGATGGCAGTTTTGACCTCTTCTTACTGCGTCCTGTGGATCCACAACTATTACTGGCTATTCATGATAATAACTATTCCCAGATCTCACGACTCATTATTGGTGCGGGCATTTTGTGGTGGAGTGTACAAAAAGTTGGAGTACCTATAAGTCTTCTAACGATTGCAGCATACACTGCACTACTAGGATGCAGCCTGCTGATTATTTACAACACTTGGTTTGCAATTTCCACAATGGCATTTTATGTAGAGCGACTCAACAATATAAACGACATTATTCCAGGACTACGCAGAGTGTTTCAAGTTCCTCGTGGTATCTATCAAGGAATGGGCGCACTTCTCTTCACTGTAATACTCCCATTTGGATTACTGAGTTCTATACCCGCAGAAGTCTTGCTTGGGAGATGGGAACTCAACTGGCTACTCTACTTTATGGCCTTTGCTATTGTAAGTACTGTTGCTGCACGAACATTTTTTCACTACTCCGTCTTGCGCTACGCGGGTGCTGGGAGTTAGTTTACAATACCTGGTATGTCTGTGTACGGTTTGATTACCAAAATTGCCATCCAAGATACATTAGAGTATCGGGTTAATTTTCTGCTAAGTACGATAAAGTACAGTCTCATGATTGTCTTCACTGCACTGGTATGGTTGGCGGTAGAGCAGTCAAATCCTGCAGCCAGCTACACAAGAGCAGAAACAATCACCTACTTTGTTGGTGCAGCAATTCTCTACACACTCAGCAACTTTCACCCGTATGAAATTGAAGTAGACATCAAGCAGGGTGGTTTATCTCGTTTTTTAGTTAAACCAATTTCACCACACTGGTTTTATGTGGTCAAAATCGGTGCCGAGTCAGGGCTGGCCACACTGTTGAAGGCTGTTTCATTTGTTCCCCTTGCTTATATGTTTGGTTTTTCATTTCATGCCGAGTCACTGCAACTTGCACTATTTAGTCTCTATATTCCACTTATTTTTTATGTATCATTTTTACTGCTCAGCAGTATCAGTGTGTGCGCATTTTGGTTTACTGAAATTTTTGCAGTCCGCTGGGGTTTGACGGTGTTGTTTCGTTTTTTATCTGGGCTATTACTACCCTTTGACTACTTCCCTGAATGGGCACAATCTATACTTATTCTCACACCCTTCCCCCATTTAGCCTCAACACCAATACGGCTCCTGCAAGGAGCACTGACTGTACAGGAAAGTCTTATCGGTCTGTGTACCCTAGCACTCTGGGGTGTGGTACTGCATATTGGAAATCAATGGCTTTGGCGTATGGGCATACAGGAATATGAGGGAACTGGAATCTAGATATGATGAGATACCTCAATATTTATTACCTGTTATTTCTCACAAGACTGCAAGTGTTGCTTGCGTTTCGTCTGAATACATTTGTGCACTTCCTACACGGGCCCGCCTACATGGGCGTGTTATTCATGGTGCAACAACTTGCGTACCAACGTGCACCTGAACTTGGTAGCTGGAATCGGACTGAGTCCACCCTGCTGCTCAGTGTGTGTTTCATCATGTACACAATAGCCTTTATTCTCTACATAGTTGCCCTACGATCATTCTTGTGGGATGGAATCAGACATGGTGTTGTTGACCAGTATCTTACCAAACCAATTTCTCCTATTTTTTTCATAGCCTGGGGCAAACCTGACCTTACCCAACTTCCTCTGCTTGGCCTCTGTATTGCACTGTTTCTACATCAAGCATCACAAGTCCATGAGCAACTCAGCCTCACCAATAGTCTGCTGGCACTTTGTGTCGTCTCGTTAGGCTTGCTCGTACACTACTTTGCATTGACAACGTACGCCACACTCGGCTTTGTTATGACTCGAGCTGAGCAGATTTTAGAACTGTTTGATAAAACAAGTGACTCAGGACAGTATCCCATTTCCATTTTTCCTGGATCACTCCAGTTCGTGCTGATTGCTATCGTCCCAGTAGCATTCTTAGGCTATGTCCCCACCTTGTTCCTGCTAGGACACAGACCATGGCAGCTAGTATTCTATGAGTGTGTCTTACTTTGTATTTTTTATGTCTTACATCGATATGCCTGGAAGTATGCGCTGAGAGCGTATACATCTGTAAGCTCCTAATACACTAGCACATCCTGTACAATATATCCAAGGAAGCTCATATGTCAGACACACCGCCCATCATCTCCATCCAAAACCTCAAAAAATATTTCAAGGTTTATCATAAAGAAGCAGGCTTGCTTGGTTCATTCAAGTCGCTCTGGCATAGAGAGTATCACGAAGTCAAAGCGGTAGATGATGTTAGTTTCACTATTCAACCTGGTGAAGTTGTTGGTTTCATTGGCCAAAATGGTGCGGGAAAAACTACAACACTCAAAATGCTTTCGGGCTTGCTGTATCCGACTGAAGGTTCAGTCAATGTACTCGGCTACAACCCCTGGGATCGCAAACCAGAATTTCAAAAACAATTTGCACTAGTGATGGGTCAAAAAAATCAACTATGGTGGGACTTGCCCGCCATGGAGACATTTTTGCTCAACAAAGCAATTTATGAGATACCAGAGGCTCAGTTCAAAAAAACACTGAGTACGTTAGTTGACCTTCTAGATGTTTCAGAAATTCTAGATGTGCAAGTGAGGAAACTGTCTTTAGGCCAACGTATGAAATGTGAACTTATAGCTGCACTACTCCATAACCCACAAGTATTATTTTTGGATGAACCAACCATTGGACTTGATGTGGTAATGCAAAAAACCTTACGAGACTTTATAAAACAGTATAACAAAGAGTTTGGATCAACAATTATCCTGACCAGCCACTACATGGGAGACGTCAAAGAACTGTGCAAACGCGCTATCATTATTGACCGTGGTCAGAAAATATTTGATGGTGAGCTGCAAAAAATCATCGATACTTTTGCACGGAATAAGATTTTGTCGTTTACTTTTTCAGAACCCGTAACTCGCTCTGCTCTCAAACAGTTTGGTGAAGTCAAAGAACATAGTGAAGATGGATCTGCATATACGGCAACCATTCTAGTTCCCCGAGCAACTGCCACCAAAGTTGCTGCGCAAATTCTCAATAAATTACCAGTGCAAGACGTGAACATTGAGGAACCACCAATTGAAGCAATCATTCGTGAGGTGTTTGAAAAACAAAGCACGAAAAAACCAAAATCAAACTAAGTAGCCAATGAAAAAGTACCTGCAACTTTTCTCAACTACTTGGCAAAATGGTTTTGTGTATCGCACCAGTGTTCTCTTATGGCGATTTCGCAATTTCATGGCTACATTCATGGCACTCACGGTGTGGTCATTGTTGCTTGGAAATGATACTACTGTGGCAGGATACACACAAGAGAGTGCCATAACATACATTTTTCTTATCTCTCTCCTGCAAAGTGTTGTACTCAGTAGCAGTTTGCATGGTATGTCAGAGTTTATCTATTCTGGAGGGTTAAGTATTATTCTAATTCGCCCTATGAGTATATTTGGGTATTTTTTTATCCAAGAGGTTGCAGACAAACTTAAAAATTTCTTATTTTTAGTTGCTGAGTCTGTACTATTATGGTCAATGTTCACTCCATCGTTGCATCTACCTTCGGGCAGTACACTGCTCTTGTTTGGTTTCTGGACACTAGGTGCGGTGTACTTAAACGGTATTATCCTTTCCCTTCTCGGCTCAATTGGCTTTTGGAGTCCAGAAACGTGGGCACCACGATTCCTATTCTTTATTATGCTTGATTTTACCGCAGGGAAGTTATTTCCTCTAGATATTTTACCTGAAGCTATTCAAACAATTCTGTTTCTCACTCCTTTGCCCTACCTGTCATTCGTGCAAACTCAGCTTTTCTTAGGAAAATTAGACACAAGCACACTGCTCCAACATACAGTGATTTTTGTAGCTTGGCTCTGTATAGGCACCATAGTCATCCGTACCGTATGGCGACGTGGTATGAAGCAGTATGCGGCTGCAGGACAATAACATGACTTTACGGAGACTAAAAACCTACTGGCTTATTTGGTTCACAACTGCTTCCAACGCACTCCAACAAACATTTATATCTCCTTGGACGAACGCTTTATTTTTCTTTGGCAAAACGGTTCGCTTCTGTATGATGCTAGTGTTTTTATTTGTACTGAGGAAATCAGAAGCAGGCATGGCAGGATACAGCCCAGATCAAGTTGTAGTATTCTTCCTCACGTATCAATTTTTAGATGTGAGCACAGCGGTGTTATTTCGTGGTGTCTACATGTTTTCCCCGCTAATCCGAGATGGACGGTTTGATAGCTACCTGAGCAAACCCATCAGCCCTTTGTTTCGAGCACTCATGGGTCATCCTGATATTAACGATGCACTTTTCTTACTACCAG
Source organism: uncultured Pseudomonadales bacterium (assembly GCA_964607285.1). Classification (GTDB taxonomy): domain Bacteria; phylum Patescibacteriota; class Microgenomatia; order UBA1400; family PJMF01; genus CAZBMX01. The sequence goes on along the minus strand of CAZSJW010000001.1, from coordinate 12,061 downwards.
TTGTTGGAGTTTCGCTCTGGATCGTAAGTAAGCTAGACATTGTCCTGTCACTCTCCGGCATCTTGTGGTATCTGTTACTTTTGGCAAATGGCTATCTAATCGCGCTGGGAATGCATATTCTTGTTATGGCAGCAGGCATCATTATTGTTGATGTGGATGGTGTTATTTGGTTATACAGAGACTTGATCAGGCTTGGACAGTTTCCAGTCACAGTGTATCAAGAGCCACTCAGGTCTATACTGTACTTTGTTATGCCTGTGGGACTTATGGTGACTATTCCAACAACTGTGCTACTTGGTTCAATCCATGTATACACAATAGCTGGCACCGTACTAGCGGGAATTGGACTTCTAGGTCTTAGTTTGATTATTTGGAAACTTGCTCTGAGACAATACAGTGGGGCAGGGGGATGATATACTCTGGAAAATAGCTCATTGACGAACAAACATGCAGTCTACATTACTTGCAGAAGTACTTACTCAATCCTCAGAACAAACTACTTCCGCCCTAACTGAACTTCCCATTTCTGTTGCAATGCTTGTTGGTTTATTAAAAGGAGTTCTAGTTCAGGAATTGCTGGATGCCTCTGAAAAAACAACCGACCCATTACCTATACTCAAAGAGATACTGAATATACTGTTAGCAACTGCTCCAGAATTAGCTATTGTGCTCATCACTTTTTTACTACATACGGCTGGGCTGATGGAAGCGCAGATGTCTGTAGATAGTATTGTTTTATCACTTTCATCAGCGACCATAACAACACTCACGCTTCTGGCAAATTATTATAAAAATGCAAATAGCCCCACAAAAAATAGTTAGCAAGACCCAAAGAAAAAAATCGAAGTAAAAATAAATTCAGCTTATCGCTTTGGTGACTGTCGTTTTCGGCGAGCTTTACCACCCATACCGATTTTTCGAGTCTCTTTCATGCGGTCATCACGAGTCAGAAGGCCTGCTGTTTTAAGCAAACCACGGTATTCACCATTGAACTTTACTAACGCACGAGATAAGCCATGTACGACTGCATCCAATTGAGCTGAGGGACCTGAGCCTGACACTTTTGCACTAACTGCAAACTTGCCTTTGGTACCAGTTACTTCAAATGCTTGGAGATATCGAAGAGTAGCAGAAGGAACAGTTGCAAAGTACTCACCCACCACACGGCCATTGACTACAAAATCACCCATACCCTCGTAAATACGAACACGAGCAGTTGCTACCTTTCGGCGACCTACACCCTCAGTATATTGGCCAGTTGGGAGCGTGACCTGCGAGCGAACTGCGCCAGAACTACGAGTTGATTTTTGCGCTACTGGTGTAGCTTTTTTTACAACTTTTTGAACTTTAGTGTTTTTCTTACTAAGCTTGAGTGCCATACTATCTCGTTTCGCGTAACTTACTTGCTTGTACTTGCTTCGGTAGTACCACCGAGTTGACTTTGATGCTTGTGTGAGTCGTCAGCATAGACTTTGAGTCGAGCTAAACGAGGATCACGAAGTCGGTTTTTTGGTAACATATTTTTTACTGCCAAGGTGATAATGTCCTCGGGCTTTGTTTCTATGAGCTGAGCAAATGTCTTTTCTCGCAAACCACCAGGGTAGTTAGAGTGACGGTAATACATTTTATGATCACGTTTTTTGCCTGTTACTGCTACTTTGGCAGCATTGATCACAACTACATAGTCACCACTCTCAATATGTGGTGTGTACTCTTTTTTGTCTTTACCCATCAGCTTGACAGCAATCTCTGTAGCCACCACACCTAGGATTTTATCCTCGGCATCAACTAAGTGCCATCCTCGGGTCACATCAGCTGTTTTTTGCATGTATGTTTTTTGCATTATTTAGGCTTTCTTGACTGACTTCGCTGCTGGTTTCGCAGTCACTTTCTTGACTTCTGCTGCCACCGATGGTGAAGGATTTTTCAACCCTGCAACTTCGGGTTTGAGTACCAGCGAAATCTCTACCATTCGTGTATTATCACCTCTGCGAGTGCCTGCGGCAGTCAAAGTAGTGAAACCAGACACTCTATCCGTAAACAATGGAGCAATTCTGTCCACTAGTGTGTTTACCACATCACGCTTGCCGAATATCTCGTGCAGTTGTCTACGCATATGTACTGAATCTGTTTTGGCTTTACCTATCAAACGATCAGCCAAACGTTTAACTTCTTTTGCTTTTGGTTCAGTGGTTGTAATCGAACCATGCTCCACCAAAGAGCGTACGAGATTCTTGAAAAGAGACTCTCTGTGCTTGGTGTCACGGTTAAACTTGTTTACTTTAACTCTGTGTCTCATACAATTTTTTCTTTCCTAATGGTTGGCTGTAGCTTAACTACCTAGCTCAACACCTTTCTTAGCAAGTGCTTCTTCAATCACAACTACACTTTTGCCACCGAGGTTTTTTACTTTAGCGACTGTGTTTCTAGGAACACCAACTAAGTCACCAACAGTCTTGAAGCCACCTTTTCGCAATGCGTTTGCAATACGAGTTGGTAAGTCAAGTTCCTCTACAGTCAGACGAAGCACTTCAGCTTCCTCTGGGGAGAGTGCAACTTCCATTTTTGGCTCTTCAACTAGTGCAGGTTCAACTACTTGGTCGAACTGGCGAACTAGTATCATTGCTGCTTGCTGAACTGCTTCAAGAGGAGTAATGCTTCCGTCAGTCTGGACATCAAGAACTAGCTTATCGTAGTCAGTTCTTCGGCCCACACGAGTTGCTTCAACTTGGTAAGAAACTTTTACTACTGGTGAGTACAGTGCATCTAGTACTATTTCTCCAATTCCTGCGGACTCTCGCTCATTTGCTGTTGAGTACCCGACACCAGACTCAATTGCTAACTCTATGTCCAAAGTAGCTCCTTTTGCCAAGGTTGCTATGTGTTGTTCACCGTTTACTACTTCGAAACCAGCTGTTGGTTCAATGTCAGCTGCTGTAACTGTTGCGGGTCCTTTTACGGTAAGACGCATTGTGCCCGTCTCAGCTGCTGAGGTTGCTTTGATGCGAACTAGCTTTAAGTTGAGGGTAAGCTCCAATATGTCTTCAGTCATTCCCGCAATTGTTGAGAATTGATGATCTGCGCCTGCAATTCTAGCTACAGTAAGAGCACTTCCTGGTAATGAACTTAACATCACCCGTCGAAGAGCGTTGCCGAGCGTATGACCATATCCCTGCTCCAACGGCTCTAAAGCAATGCTTGCCTTACTGGCTGTTGCAGAGGAACTGGTAATTTGGAATGAAGGGTTCATTCCTGGGTATTGTGCTAGATTTAGTGCCATATATTCTCCTTGTTTCATCTCTTCCCATGGTGGCGGGAAAATCCGTTTCCAGATTCAGTCTATCGACTGTAATACTCTACTACTAATTGTTCTGTTATTACTTCAGTTACGTCAGTTCTCTCAGGTAAACGACTTATCTTTCCAACCGTGTGCTTTCGCTCCAACCAACCTGGTAAGGCAGACTCATCTTTAATTCTGTCTGCTACTGCTGGTATCTTTGAACCAGAGTCTTTGAGTGAAACGACATCATTGACCTGCACTCGATACGAAGAAATGTCGAGTTTCTTGCCATTTACCAACACATGACCGTGGTTGACAAGCTGTCTAGCAGAGGCACGAGTTGGTGCCCAACCAAGACGATACACTACATTATCTAGTCTTCTCTCAAGCAAACTCAAGAGAGCTGCACCAGTTGCAGTAGGATTACTTGTAGCCTTGTCGTACAAACGACGAAGCTGTTTCTCCAAGATTCCATATAAGTACTTTAGTTTTTGCTTTTCTTTAAGCTGCACACCGTAGTCAGAAACCTTGCGGCGATTCGCTGCTCCATGTTGACCAGGGCCGACAGTAAGACGACGCGTAACTTTAAGCGCGTTTGACTTAAGTCCTAAGTCTTCACCCACTTTGCGAGCTAATCTATTTTTTGGTCCTGTATAACGTGCCATATATTCTCACTTACTTACTTGTTATGCTTTGCCTTGCGTGGCCGTGTACCATTGTGTGGGTTTGGAGTCATGTCTGCGATCATAGTCACTCTCATGCCTTGAGCGCGAAGTACTCGTAGAGTAACATCACGTCCAGGACCTGGACCTTTAATGAACACGTCCATCTGACTCATACCATACGCTTTTGCTTTGTTGATTGCGTTCTCCACAGTGATTGTTGCTGCATACGGAGTAGATTTTCTAGAACCAGAAAATCCTGACTCACCTGCAGTTGACCAGCAAAGTACATTTCCCTGCTCATCGGTGACACTAGCAAGTGTACTGTTGAATGTAGCGGTAACGTACAATCTGCCTCGAGATACAAGTCGAGTATTCTTTTTCTGTGGTGCGGTGTTATTGCGTTGTTGTGCCATACGATGTTTCTTACTTAGTAGTCTTGGCTGCGTCAAGCTTTGCTGCCATTTCCTTTGTCATAGCTCCAACTGTTCTGCGGCGGCCACCACCTCGGGCAGTGCGTCCGTTAGAACGAGTTCTCTGTCCACGAGCTGGTAAGTGCGCTACATGGCGCATACCTCGGTATGAGCGAATGCGTTTCAAACGATCAATAGTATCATTAATATCACGGCGAAGATCACCTTCAACTAAAAACTTCTCAATCACTCTTTGAATACGGTTTACTTCATCTGTCGTCAACTCACGAGCGCGCTTATCACCATTGATCTGAGTCTCACGAATGATATCTGCTGCAATCTTTGGACCAACACCAAATATAGACTGCAGTGCGTAAAACACTTTTTTTTGTTCTGGAATGTCGACACCAACTATACGAGGCATAGGTTATCCTTGACGTTGCTTATGCTTAGGGTCTTGGCAAATAACGCGCAAGACACCTCTGCGTTTAATCATTTTGCAGTGAATGCACATTTTTTTGACTGACGATCTTACTTTCATGATTGTTTTCTTTCCGCTCCGTGCGGGATTTGGACAGAAGTGAAATATACCTCAGATCTGGTAAATTGCAAAGTACTAAATTGACTGCGAGCCACTTTTCGTTGATCTAAAGGTAATTTTACACTTATTGAGGTCATATTTAGATACATAACCTCTGACTTGATCACCAGGCATGACTCGGATGCGAAACAACCGCATCTTGCCTACTAATGTACCCAGGAGCACACGATCTTTCATTTGCTCGACTGTCGAGTCGGTGATCTTGACTCGGAACATGGTGTTGGGCAAACACTCCTCCACCACACCTTCGACCTCGAAGCGATCATCGCGGTCTGATTTCTGGCTGGTGTTGTCCACTTGACGCTTAGCTTTTGCCGAGCGCTTGTGGTCTTGGACTTTACCCATAGACCCTATATTATACCATATTTTGCATACTACTGCTAGCAAATGAACTGAAAAAGTGAGAAGCGTAGGTTCTATTCCGAAAATGAAGCTTGATCAAAAAAAAACAACTTATTCTTCAGTACCATTGTCAACTTGTGTCTCAGGCTTTGCTGCAATTGCTTCTTCAATACTTCTTAGCATCAAAAGCAAACCAAACCGTTCTCTTCCAGTAAGTCCACGAGCAAAAAGTAAAGGCAACACCTCAGGCTCTTTCTTTACGTCACCATCCACTCGTCTGCCAAGTACAAGTTCTGCACCAATCAATACTGTACTTAGATTTGCTAGAAGCTCAGTAGCAACTGGCTCAATTCTCTCAAGTGACGGATCAACACCAAGACCGTACTTAACATACTGTCTAGCAACCCACTCGTCTCTTGGGGGTTGTGGTAATTCAAAACGAGCTAGGCGTTCCGTGTTCATATTCATATTCTCTTCATGTGTGAATTGCAAGGTAGTATACCCTATTTTGTCAAAACTTCTGGCCCATCCTTTGTGACCAGCACAGTCTCCTCAAACATGCCGCTAAGTGAGCCATCTTTTGTTCTATATGTCCAACCGTCTGAATCCTCAACCAACTCTGGCGAACCTGCAGTGTACATTACCTCTATAGCTAGTGTCTGACCTAGGAAAAGTTTGTGCTTTTTGCTAGATGAATCTGCAAAAACAGGGACGCTAGGCTCCATGTGCAACTGAGTGCCAATGCCATGACCTGTGAGTTGGTATACCACTCCATAGTCATACCGATTCAGTCCTCGCTCCATCTCCTTGCTAATATCATAGACAGAGTTCCCAAGCACAGCCTGAAAAATTGCTGCGTCCAGTATCTCTCTGCCTCTAGCTACAAATGATGCAGTAGTTTTGTCAGCACTTCCCACGATAAATGTGGTGGTTGTGTCAAGATTGAATCCCTCATGCAAAAGACCAACATCGATAGTGACTACGTCACTATCGCGCACAGTTTTGCCCTTTGGTATTCCATGGCAAAGCTCATCATTTCGCATGATACATGTCGCCCAGTGGTACCCAGGGACAAGTGAAAAGTTTGGAACAGCTCCAGCCTCAGCTATGAGTCGCTGCGCTTCGGCCTCGATTTCCTCAAAAGACATGCCAATCTGGGTAAACTCTTCTAGACTATGTTTGACCACACCGAGACGCTTACCACCTTCACGCATGGCTGCAATTCTTTGTGTGTCAGAGTCAGTCATACTTCTGTTGGACCTATTTTTCTAGAGATTTGCAGATATCAGCAAACACACCATCTACTTCTTGCTCACCATTGATGCGTGCAAGTTTGCCAATTTTTTCGTAGTACTTGACGACTGGCTCAGTCATTTCATGAAATAGCTCAATTCTATTTCGGATAGCCTGTAGTGTTTCGTCTTCACGATCACTAATTCTTCCCGCTATTCGCCAAAGGGCCTCTTTGTCTGAGACATCAATAAGTACAACTTTTTCAATGCTACCATTAAATGCCTCTGCTTGGGGGACAGTCCTAGGAAAACCATCCAAAATATAGCCTCCTGCGTACTCAGGCTTCTCCAAATAGGTAAGCACAACTTCTAACGTGGTGTCATCAGGTACTAGTGCACCTGAATTTAGTGTTTCTTTGAGCCAACGACCTAACTTTGTTTTCTCCTTTGCCATCTCACGAAAGATGTGACCAGATGAAAGATAGGGAATGTTGTATTTTTCGGAAAGCAGGCTACCTTGAGTTGACTTGCCTGCACCCTGAATACCGATAAGAACGAGTTTCATATAACTCCTTGAGTAGCGACTCTCGCCGCTCTATGACTGCCACTAGAGATATTTATCGTAATTTTGTTCGACCAACATACTTTCGATCTGCTTGGCGGTTTCAAGAATGACCGAAACAACAATTAATACGCTTGTACCGCTTACGGCTAATGAACCAATGTCTGTAAATCGTTGTGCTAGTGATGGCATAACAGCTATCACACCCAGAAACAATGCACCTGCCACAGTGACTCGTGTCACTATGTATTCAAGAAATTTCTTAGTTGCACCACCGGGGCGAATCCCTGGCAAGAACGCACCCGACTTCTTGAGTTCTTTAGAGATATCTTCTGCATTGAAAAACAGTAGTGCTGAGAAAAAGGTGAAGCCAAAAACAATGACAAAATAGGTTGCGATGTATAACAAAGAAGTTTGCGAAAAGGCTACAGTCAATTCCTGACCAAACTTGATCATAGAATCCTGACCAGACGCAACTAACAGCCGAGCTATAAAGGACGGTACTAGCATAATAGACACAGCAAAAATTATTGGCATCACGCCTGCTACGTTTACCTTAATAGGCAAGTGAGTCTGCTGACCACCATAGACCTGACTCCCACGCTGCCGCTGTGCATACTGTATTGTCACTTTTCTAATAGCCTCGTTCATAAAAACAACCATAGCGATGATAAGCAAAAAGAGTATGGCAAACGTGGCCAGAACTAAAAATTGATCACTGCTGGAAACTAGTGCTATCTGTGCAAATGCTTGAGGGATCTGGCTCAAAATACCACCTAGCAAAATCATTGAGATACCATTTCCCAAACCATATTGAGAAACTAGCTCTCCAAGCCAAGTGAGTATCATAGCTCCCGCTACTAAACTAAATATCATTGCAACAATTGATAGTGGATCACTGGTTAGGAGTAAACCTTGAGAACGTAGCAACACTAACACAGAAATACTCTGCCCAACAGCCAGTGGAACAGACAGAAGTCTTGAGAACTGATTGACACGCTCTCGGCCAGCTTCACCATCTTTCTGCATCTCTTTGAGACTTGGGATGACCATCGCCGCAAGCTGCATAACGATAGTGGCGGTAATGTATGGGTTTATCCCCACAGCTACAATTGAAAAGTTTTGAAGCGTACCACCTGAAAATACATTGAGTAGACTTAAAAACTGACTACCTTGGAGAAATGATCTCAGTTGCAGAACATCTACAGACGGGACTGGGATATGTGCAAATAATCGGAATATGAAAAAAATGGCCGCTGTAAATAGCAGTTTATTTCGCAGTTCGCGCGTCTTCAACACTGTTTTAAACAGGTTTGTAATTCTGTTCACTCTGTAGCCTTAGGTAGTGCCTTGAGCTTTGTACTATCAGTCTTGTATAGAGCCACCTGCTTGTTCTATCGCTGCTTTTGCTTTAGCAGATGAACGAAGGCCAGTAACTTTCACTGCTCTTGTCAAAGAACCAGTAGCAATGATTTTAGCGTTTTTTGCACGTTTGTCGATAACCCGCGCGAGTTTTAGACTATCCACGGTAACTTCTTCTAGATTGAGTGCATTCAACTCAGATAGTGTAACTTCCACTGTTTTGTTTAGTGGTTTCAATAATCCCTTACCACGAAGCATAGGGAGGCGTTTGATCAATGGCAACTGTCCACCCTCGAACCACAGTGGCACATTTGCACCTTGTCGGGATTTTTGTCCTTTTTGACCTCTGCCAGATGTATGTCCACCTTTGCCTGAACCAATTCCGCGACCACGTCGTTTCATAGTTCTGGTTGTGGTAGAAAATAGTTTAGATAAAATTGACATGAGTTGTATCCTTACTTAGCAGCTGCTTTTGGAACAGCTCCTTTTTTGTTGAGTGATTTTTTAGGTGCTGGTTTTGCAACCGCTGCACTCTTCACTGCTTCAACCTGTTTCACTTCAGACTTCATTTTTGCTTTTTCTTGCAATTCTTGCACAACCTTGGCTTCTTCAGCCTCAATTTCGGCAATAGATTTGAGTTTTAGACCTTTCATCTCCACAATAGTGCGAATTTGTTTCAGCGCTTCAAATGTGGCATACACGCTAGATGCTTGATTGGAAGAACCAAGAATTTTACTCGAAATATCTCGCACTCCAGCCGCCTCAACGACTGCTCTGACAGGTCCACCCGCAATAACACCTGAACCTTTTGGAGCAGGCATCAGAAGTACTCGGCCAGCACCTTTTTTGACATCTACTCTGAAAGGAATGGTGGTACCATCTAGCGGCACTGCAATTAGCTTCTTTTTGGCTTTCTTAATGCCTTTTTTGATTGCTGAAAGTACATCTTGTGCTTTTCCAAGGCCAACGCCTACATTGCCTTTTTTGTCACCAACAACCATGAGAACTGAAAACCCAACTTTGTTTCCACCCTTGGTTTTTTTAGAAACGCGGGAGATCTGGATAACTTTCTCTTCAAACTCTTTGACTTCAGATTTCATACAAATGCCTTGTTATACGGTAATACCTTGTTCACGCAAGCCTTCAGCAATTGCCTTGACCCGACCGTGGTATTTGTACGGTCCTCTGTCAAATATGACAGCAGCAATTTTCATTTTTTTCAATTTAGTTGCAAGCTCACCAGCTACAGCTGTTGCTGAGTTAGTTTTGGTCATGCCTTTCTTTCGAGTAGCACGAAGATCGCTTGATTGTGCCACCACGACCGCTGCAGTATCATTGATTGCTTGAGCAAAAATGAAGCGATTTGAACGATATACAGTTACGCGTGGTCGTTCTGCAGTACCAGACAGCTTAGAACGAACTCTGAGAGCTCGCTTTTCTGTTGTTGTGTGGGTGTGTCTTATCTTTGGCATGTTGTTTTTTTGAAAGGCTGTTTATGCAGCGGCTTTACCTTGCTTCTTGCGAACTACTTCGTTTTCATAACGAATTCCTTTACCTTTGTAGGGCTCAGGAGGTCGAACTTTACGAATGTTTGCTGCTACTTGTCCAACCATGTGTTTATCTATACCTTCAATATGAATTGTGTCTTGACCCTCAACTTTCAAATGCACTCCTGCTGGTGGTAGAATATCAATTGGATGAGAGTATCCTACAGCCAAGCTAATGCCTGCACCTTTGGCTTGGGTGCGGTATCCAGTTCCTATCAGTTTCAGTGTTTTCTTAAAACCTTCGGTGACACCAGTTACGTTGTTAGCAACCATACTGCGAATCAATCCATGATTTGCTCTTGTTTGCTTATCCTCAGCACTTCGTGCAATGGTAAGCTCACTTTCAGCAACAGTAGCAGTGAGGTGAGCCAACAGTTTTGTGCTGAGCTCTCCTTTTGGTCCCTTAACCACTACAGACTTAGGTGTTACTGTGACAGTAACTCCTGCAGGGATGGTAATAGGTGTTCTTCCAATTCTTGACATATATGTTCGTTTTGCGTCATTTACCAAATCTGGCAAAGCAACTCGCCTCCAATATTTTGCTTGCGAGCAGCAGTGTCAGTCATGACACCTTTGCTGGTCGATATAATCGTTATTCCGTATCCATTTAGTGTGCGTGGAATACCACTCACGGATGAGTATAAACGGCGTCCTGGTGTGGACAATCGCTTGACTCCGTTGACCGCTGGTAGTTTGCCTACATACTTGAGAGAAATAACGATCTCTGAAACTGGCTTTGCTTCACGAACCGTTACTGCTGCCACGTACCCTTCTTGCTCTAAAATTTGGGCAATACTATGCTTGATTTTTGAGTGCGGGAGCACTACTTCTCTCTTGTGAGCGAGAAGTGCATTTTTTATTCGGATAATTAAATCTGCTATTGGGTCGGTCATATCGTCATTACTTACTGTATTTAACTACTCCAGGTAACTCTCCACGAACTGCTAACTCGCGAAATGCTAATCTACTTAAACCAAAGTAACGCATATACCCGCGAGGTCGGCCTGTTATTTTACACCGATTCTCCCCTCGAGTCGACACTCTATTTGGCTTTGTTACGCCAGATACCATCAAAGCATGACGCTTTGCGAGTAGTTTGCGTGATTTAGCGATTTTCGATTTCTTAGCCATGTGTATGTTCCTTTATTCTGCTTTCGCGAACGGCATGCCCAGTATTTCGAGTAAACGAAATGCTTGAGCATCGGTTTTTGCAGTTGTCACGAACACAGCCTGCAAACCGCGAATACTATCGATGGTATCGTAATTGATTTCTGGGAAAATAATCTGTTCTTCCAATCCCAAACTATAATTTCCCTGTGAGTCAAATGAGGTACGTGACACACCTCTGAAGTCTTTGACCCGTGGCAATGCTACGGTGATAAGCTTTTCAAGAAACTGCCACATTCTCTTGCCGCGCAGTGTAACCATTGTACCAAGTGGATCACCTGCTCTGAGTTTAAAACCAGCAATCGATTTCTTTGCTTTGGTGACCTGTGCTTTTTGACCAGCAATTGTAGTGAGTTGGATTGCACAGTTCTCAATTATGGCTTTACGTGCGCGAGGATCTTGTGGATTGGTAACACCAATATTCAAAACTATCTTACGTAGGTGTGGAATAGCATACACATTTTTGATACCCAACTCTTTTTGGAGTTGTGGCAACACGGTGCTGGTATAAAAATCATTCAAACGTTGCATAGGTTACTTTTTCTTCTCGGGTTCTGGTTTGTTGTTAGGTACCACTGCTCCAGATTTGGTGAATATTCTGGTCTTGGTACCATCTTTAGCGACTTTGTAGGAAATGCGATCTGCAACTCCCTTATCGTTAATGATGGCTACTTTTGCTGTAGGCAGTGGTCGCTCTACGCGAATTTTCTCACCAGGTCGACCCTGGGTTGGCTTGATATGTCGGGAGTACATGTTGACACCCTCTACCACAACGCGATCTTCTTTTGGCAATGCCAAACGAACAACACTTGTTTTTCCTTTGTCTTTTCCGCCTGTCACCAGGACTTTGTCGCCAACTTGTAGTTTCATATACTGCTTAGTTACAATACTTC